>CAYYIS010000012.1:0-105870 GCA_964470965.1 uncultured Gemmatimonadota bacterium
ATTGGAGTGTTGCGCAATTCCCTTACAAGATCGATAACGCCGTTAATACCTGCCTCCAGAAATTTCTCGCCCTTCTCCACTGTGGCTTTTGTCGCATCACCCATTACGCCACTGGCGGTTACGGAGCTCCAGTATGGCACCAGGCGGGCATCCGCACCATCTGGGTGTCCTCCCGCCAGCAGGTCGGTTCTGAAACTGTTTGGCAATGGGCTTCGTTCATCCACAGCCCTATCCATGTCTACCAGATCAGGTTTCAAAGCCAGATAGAGCGCGGTCTCAAATTCGCCGGCATGGGATGTCCCGCCATGATCGGAGTCCCTTAGCTCCTTTCCGAGCACTCGGGTTTTATACAAACCCCAATGATTTGCGCTTGCGGTAAGGATCTTGCCTTCATATTCGATTATACTGAGCCGGGCCGCCATGTCCAGGGGCGAGGTGTTGCTGCCGTGGCCATTGATGATAAGGATGCGTTTAAACCCGTGGTAGGCGAGGCTGCAGCAGACATCTTTGACGTAGTTGATAAAAGTGTCCCAACGTATGGTTATGGTGCCGTGGAAATCCATGTGATGCGGACTATAACCATGGTTTACGGGCGGTACGAGAACCACTTCTGAAGGAATTCTGGCAGCGGCACGCCGACAGATCTCGTTACATAGAACCACATCCACATCCACGGGAAGGTGGGGGCCGTGATCTTCGTAGGTCGCGACGGGTAAAAGCGCCACGCGCTCCTGATCAATGGCTTCCTTGATTTCATACCAGATCATTTCAGCATAATCAAATTTTATTGACATGGGGTTCTCCAGGGATGTTATGGCGAAACGGCTTTGCCTGTTGCCATCGATTTAAACATTGCATCTATTACCCGCATCTGATCGATACTGTTCTGCGGCGAGATACGAGGAGGGATACCGTCTTCCAAACAGGCCAAGAGATGCTGGAGCTGTAAGGCAAACTGATCGACTGGAGAAAAGTTGTAGGTTTCCCGCTCACCTGATGCAAAAACCGCCTCTACCGAAACAGGCTGATTCTCATTGTTCCAGGCCTTGTCGCAAGTCAATACCCCATTTTCGCCATAGATCTCGACCGCCTGTGATCCGTAGGATCTGAACCCTATGTTTATGGATGCGGTTACATCACCTGGGAATTCCAGTACGGCTGACGCCATTTCATCTATTTCCGAAACAGGTCCGACATAGCCGAATGCAAATACCTTGACCGGTTCGGCGTCCACGATAAAACGGGCATGGTGTATACAGTAGCAGCCCAGATCGTAAAACGCCCCTCCGCCTTTTGACTTATTGAATCGCCAGTTGTTATCCGGATGTAGATTTTCTCTCGGCACCGGACCCGCTAGGAATGTACTCCGAATGGCTTGCACCTTGCCAAGCCGGCCGGAATCTAGAACCGCTTTCATCTTGAGGTGCTGGGGGTGGTGCCTGAATTTAAACGCTTCCGTTAGGTACACGCCGTTGGTTTTCGCCACCGCTACCATTTCTTCTGCTTCTGCGGCATTCTTGCATAACGGCTTTTCACACAGAATAGCTTTTACCCTTCCGGATCGCGAAAGGGTATTGGCGATTTCGGCGTGGGTGTGACCCCATGTGCATACAATGGCCACATCCAGTGATTCCTCCAACAACATGGCCTCGAGCGATGTATATCGGGAGGAAATATTAAACATGTCACCGAAGTGAATGGCTGATTCCTGATTTATGTCACACACCGCCACAATGTCTGCTTTGTCGACTGACTTGTACGCTTTTCCATGTGCGTGCGCTATGCCGCCCGTTCCGATGATACCTATTCGATAAGGTGATGTCATTTATCCTCCGGACGTCACTTCCGGACGTCACTTCAGGCTCTCTTTCCAGGCCTTAACATTTTCATAGTCAAAATCGGGTGCATCGCAGATATGGAAAAATTTGCTCTCCCGGGCTCTGATTTCACCGGCAACCTTCAAAACATCTTCTACGATATCAGTGGGGATTTTTACCACTCCGTCCATATCTCCAAAAAGGAGGTCCCCGTTGCTAATGGATACCTGTCCAACGATGATTGTTTCTCTGAAACTGCGGAGGTGGAATGGGCCATGCCCCGGTACTAATCCGGTGCCGAAAATTGGAAAACCGGCTGACCTGATTCCCGTTAGATCCCGGACGCATCCATCAACCACGGCGCCTACCACTCCTAATGCTTTCTGCGAATGGGCCATGCCGTCACCGAAGATTGCCGCCCTGTTGGGACGATCGTCCGAGTCTTTCATCACGGTGATCATGGGACCAGGCGTGTCGTTAAGGTGATCGTAAAAATCATCCCATGAAAGATCAGGTGGAGTGGGGTCCAATGGGGTGGCCTCGGCAGTGATCGCGTAACCTACGATAGTACCTAGTTCCGGCAACAGGCACTTGATCTCCGGGCCGGTGTAATCCTCATTCGCCTTACCCTGTACCTCTGCGGTCGCGTTAAAGACCGTGGCGGAATCAAGTGTTTTTAAACGATTTAGTGTTTCTACATCGATCTGGTTCATAATATCTCCTCGAAAATTTGTATATTAAATTCCTTGACGGGGGCTCATTGTAACTGTTATTATTGCAACCAATCTGTAAGAGATAGATAGAAGGTTAAAATGTCAATGAGTTAATGATCCACGCTGATTTTGGAGCGGTTACATGAAGACATATACAATTTTATTTTTCCTATTCGGAGCTCTATTGATAGGGGCTTGTGGCATTATGTCAGGCACCGGTTCCACCGAGATTATTTTAGATGAGTACACCGTGTCTATTGAGTATGAACCAGCAAATTATGGTGATACAGATCGAATTGCAGATCTCTATGAGGGGCGCACCATAAAAATCGGCAATGAAAAACCACCTATTTTCACTTCAGATACAAATCTCTTGTCAGGCGCCGGTTATGTATACGGGGGCGCTCATACCATGTGGTTGAGGCGCGGATTAAAAGATCACGATCATTGGTATCTCCTATTTAACAGAAACACCGAATCAACCGAGTACAACCAAGATTATAATGACACCATACTGCCTTTGAGATATAGCAAGGATCCCGTTGCTGTCGAGGACCTTTCCATCAATCTAACAGGCTCAGGAGAAGAGGGGACATTAGCTATCCAGTGGGGTGTACATCGATTCGAAATGGATTTAGAATTACCACCGAGTAGAAATTGACAGCGTGCCGTGACTTTAATGTGTTCGGATTTATCAATCAAGCAAAAACGGAGCCCGTTTGAAATTTGTGGGAACCGTGTCAACCGCAAGCGCGTTATGCATCTTTGAGGCGGTTATTTTGTTAAAGCATCACCCTATTCAACCCAGAGGTTTTAAATTTCAGAAAGGTTCAATTCTGGATTGGTTAATATTCAATTCAGAAATATTTATCAGGTTCCCCGATCGATTTATCGGCGAATAAGGAGACATTACCATGCATAAAACTGCGGTATCATTACGCGTGTTCGCAATAGCATTTTCCATACTGGTTTTGAGTTCTGTGACGGCTCTTGCACAGAGCAGTCAGCCTGCCTCAACGGGTAAGACTTCCACCAACGATCAAGATTCCGATCGTGGCGTAGTTGAGGTAGCCTACGGAAGCCAGAGCGTCTCGATCGATTACGGACGTCCGCAGCTAAAGGGTAGGGACATGCTCGCCCAGGCACCTGATGGTTATGTCTGGCGCTTTGGCTCAAACGCCGCAACAACCGTTGAAACGACTGCGGGCCTCCAGTTCGGTGAAAAGAAACTACCCAAAGGCAAATACAGCACCTGGCTTAAACATGTTGGTGGCGACCGTTGGGCGTTAATCTTCAATTCCGAAGTGGGCGGATGGGGAGCGGGTGCCAATGTCGCAAAGCGTGAAAATGATGTATTGGAAGTGCCATTGATGTATTCTAAAGGGAGCAAGTCCGTCGAGCGGTTTACCGTGGATATCATGAATCATGGAGGGAACAACGGACACATGCTTGTTACCTGGGGCGCTCACCGCCTTGAAACGACGTTTAAATCAAACTGATGAAGGCTGGATATTTCTCAAAACAAAATGCCGGGCGGTTGTGTTAAACCGCCCGGCATTTTTTATGGGTGCGGGATAAACACCTACAACCACCTCTCGGGATCTATTCCCACCAACGCCGCGGCATCCTTTATATCGGACCAGGTTTTCTCATCGATTTCGATACCATTTTTCCGACGTTGGTCCGCCGTTCGGAATTCGGGTTCCCCCGGTGCAAGTATTTCAGTGAATCCGGAGGCAAGCCGACTCGATTTAACATGTGATATCATGGTTTCAACATTTTCATAGTATGCTTCCAATGGTGAAAAATGCTCGATATTGAACACAGAAAACAGAACGCCGTTGCTCTCCATCGTGCTTTCGCCTGCCGCGCAGCCCTGTCCGCTAAGGGCTCCTCCTAATATTTCGACCATCAAACTGAGCCCGAACCCCTTGTGTGCCACGATTCCTCCGAGTGGTAGAATCGCCCCCCTTGGATCCGATTTAAGCTTGGTAGGGTCATTGGTTGGGACTCCGTTGGAATCAAGCAACCATCCGTCAGGGACAATGACCCCTTTATTAGCAGCCACCCGTACTTTCCCTTCGGCTACCACGGAAGTCGTCATATCAACCATTATCGGTTCTGCATCTCTCCGTGGTGCAGCAAAGGCGATGGGATTTGTGCTCAACCGGCCGTCTATGCCTCCAAAGGGTGCTATCTGGACTCCGAATTTCCCGGCATTAACCGTTGCGAAGGCTATCATACCCTCTCTTGCGGCTTTGAGCGGATAGGCACCGGCACGACCGACGTGACTCGTGTTTCTCAGGGTAACGGTTGCCGTACCATAAGCTTTCGCTTTTTTAATGGCCAGATCGATGGCGAAGGTGCCGCCGACCTGACCCAGCCCGCCACCGTTGTCAACCACGGCTGTACATGGACTGTTTTCTTGAACCTGCGTAGATGCGGCAGCATTGAAGCGACCTTCCTGGACGATAGCTTTGACATACTCGGGAAATCGGATAGCCCCGTGTGAATCGTGACCGAAAAGGTTCGATTCCACCAGGTGATCGATAACCATCCTGGTTTGTTTGTCCGGAACGCCAGCGGCTTTAAACAATTCAACACCGATGGTATGAAGTGTTTCAGCAGAAAATACGGGCATAGTAATCCTTTCATTTCAAGTGGGTTCGCGGTGGAACCATTCGGTTTATTCTAGTGATTCCCAGCGTTTACGATTCGATTCTAATTTGTCCCTAAGCCCCTGGCGTTCCAATACATTGTTGTTTACAACATGGTCGGGTATTTCACCTCTGGCCACAGCCAGTGTGGCGTCCACACAATCATGGCCAATATCGCGAAACAGTTCGTATGTCCATGCAGAAGCGTGAGGACCCAAAATTACGTTTTCCATCTTGTGCAACGGTTCTTCAATAGATGTAGGTTCCTCTTCGAAAACATCCAATGCCGCGCCTTGAATCCAGTTGTTCCGTAATGCTTTTGTGATAGCTTTCTGGTCTATTACGGGTCCCCGGGCCGTGTTAATGACGAAGGCTGTATTTTTCATTAATCTGAATTCGCGTTCGCCGAGCAAGCCCTTTGTCTGAGAGGTCAGAGGACAGTGGACAGATATAAAATCGCTTGTTGAGATCAACGTTTGGAGATCCACAAGTTCAACCCCCATCTCATTGGCAGTCTTTCGAGATACCTGGGGATCGGCTGCCAGAATCCCAGATGGTTGAAAGGGGGGTAATAGTTTAACTAATTCCCGTGCGATGTTGCCGAGGCCGATTAAGCCGACCACCCGATCTCGGATTTCGCAACCCATGTGTCCGAATCTCTCGCCCCACCTACCCTCGCGGACGATTCGGTCTTTAATCACCACACGGTGGCATAACCCGAGCATGAGTGCCAATGTGGCACTGGCAACAGGTTTCCTGGTGGCGTCTGGGGTGATGGTCACCATCACATCCGCCTCGGTGGCGGCATCAAGGTCAACCATTTCATAACCTACGCCGGTTCGGGCGATGAGCGCCAGGCGATTAATGCCTTGAAACGAAGACGGACCATACGGTTGCCCCATGGAGATCACTGCGTCGACAGGTCTCAACTGCTCCGGAGTTACCGGATGCCTGTCCTCATCGAAAAAATGGTAGTCAATGCCGGGGATATCCAAACCTTCGAGGCCGAAATCCTCGAAAACCATCTCCCCGTTGGTGTTTTTTAAATCAGCTACAAGCCCTACTGTAAAAAGATTATTCACCATATGGACAAAACCTTAAAATAGTATTTGTGAGGTCGATTTTGCGATGAGCACAAGGGATACAGAGGCCATGCCTATCAATCCAAGTCCACAGCCGTAACCGGCAAGCAACACCGGTGCATAAGCCCGCCAGCGCGCCACGCCAAACCGTTTCGCGAAGTAAAAACGTCCCATGATCGCGCCGAGGAAAGTAACGATCGTGTAATGAGGCCATGCACCGGTCCCCAAACCGGCAATTAAGCCATAAAACAAGAGGGGCGGGGCATTTAAAAGTGTAAGGATGCCGAACAAGGCCCCAGCCGTGAGTATGCCGGCACCAATATATTCCCATTTGATTATCTGTGATATCATATCTGATCCGCCCGGGAGGGTCGATTTAACCCAGAGTGTCTCCATTGTGGCTTGAAGCGGCCACATTTTTTCTACGAAGGGGTAGGCGCCCGACGGGATGGGAGCCAGCTTCCAAATTAAGGAATAAAAGATGGCACTAAAGAGAATCAATAGAAAAAGACTTACGACTGAAAGCTTCACCAGGCTGCCGAATTTAGTCTTTGTCAGTTCCAACTGTCTGAATGTTGCTACCATGCCGCTGTGGTCGAAGATCGGGACTGGAGCGAACCAGATCGCCGCTCCTTTGTATCCTGATAGATAAAAAGAGCCTTCTCTGGCGTAGGGAAATGATGACCCGTAGGGGGCGCCGGTTATCCCTATCATACGCGCCCCGATGTACGAGAAAAATGGTGTCCAAAGAAATCCAAATACTGCTGATATCCAGACAGGGAAATCAGGAACGAGGTAGTAAACCAGTCCGATGTGACAAACCGTAGATGCCACCCATAATGCGAGGGGAATAGGCAACCTTATGTCCCCTCTTCCCTCAGGCGGCTTCTGTGGACCTGCCCCTCCTGTTTTCGGGGATTTCGTGAAGGATCGCACGGCTGCCACGATACCAATAACACCGATGACTACCGAGGTGCCAATGGATGAAAAACTCAGCCAGAAGTCGATCATATTGTTTATGCTCGTGGGTATGGTGCTCATACCGGGGGTCCAACTCGTCAGGATTCCAGCATGATAGAGGTATGGATTCGCTACGAATGTGACGACCATGGATGAGATGAAGGTTCCCGCAACGATCCAGAATGGCAAGACGAAACCAACGAGTAAAGTCGCCAGGTCGGTGCCGATACCAATGGGACTTGCAGGGAGGACGGATCGCACCCTGGGGGTGAAATCAGCGAATGGGATCGGAACGATTTCAACGGCTTCTGTCAGAACAATACCCGAAACAGTTGGAACCACCACATAAATGACGCCCCATCCCAACCCGATCATCGCTCCGACGGTAAATACTTTCCAGCGCCACGTTTCCGCACCGGATGAAGACTCCGCGAGGGCCGTAGCTCCAGAGGCTTGCACCGGTGCCATTGGGAACGGAAGACGTTCCACATCCGCCGTCACCCGGAACAGGACGTACCCGATGGTGAGCGAGTTTACCATGCCCAGGGCAGCGACGAGTAGCGAGATTCCGATCGGTTCGAACCATTCCGCGGCCCAGAAGGAGCGGTCTATCAGAGACTCGGTGCCACGGGGCGGTACCACCCAGCCGGGGATATACTCAGCAAGTCCATCCGCCTGCGGAGATTGGATTAAGTACTGAAGCCAGATCATACGGGCGAACGGTCCACCACTGGCCGCTGAACCGGCGGCGAGACCGCTGGCTGCAAGACCACTTGCCAACCAGTAGAGTATAATGGTTTCCTGTGGTTTGAGCTTTACGAAGAGCCGCTTGGAAATCTCGATGAACATGATGATGGTCACCCACTCCGCAGCACCTGCAAAGCTCTTACCGGTTACCAACTCGAGATAAATAGAGCCGGGAAGCATGATGAGACCTACGAAGAACGCGGCCCAGATAGTTTTTAAATTAAAACCGTCTTCATATGCCAGATCATCCGGTACAATTTTTAGTTCATCGTCACGATCGATCTCTTCGGATTGGGTGGCCATTCTTAATCCTTTAGTCAGCTCGTTTATAGTCGCCGACTGTATACCAGTCAGGGCGGCTCAGGCCGTTTCGATCCCAAACCAGTTCACCCGCCCGCAGTGTCAGGGCGCATTGCAGTCTCTGGCTGCCTTTAAGACGGGCGCGACCGGAATCCACAAAGCCAAAATCGCCCTCCAAAAGCTCAAGAACAGCGACATCCGCCTCTGATCCAACGCTGAGCGTCCCCAGTTTTTCCCTGCGAATCTCCTTTGCAGGTTCGACCGTTGAGAGTCGTACAACATCCGATAGAGGTATTCCCATATTTAGACATTTCGACATGGTTTCCGGCATCTGAGCATTAGGTACCAGTGCACTGTGTTTGTGTAGATCGGTGCTTATGGAATCCGGCCAAAATCCCTGTTTGATGGCCGGTACCGCTATGCGAAACCAGAAGCTTCCTCCGCCGTGACCGAGGTCGAATATTATTCCCCGGTTCCTGGCTTCTGAAACATAATCATTCACTTTGTTGTCCCCGTCTAAAAGGGGAATATGCTGTGCGTACATATGGGTGTGGATGTCACCAGGACTCAATTTATCCAGAAGCAGATCTCGATAACTCCTTGTGGGCTTGGGTGCGAAATCTATCATGGCTATCGTTCCGCTAAGGCGCGCCGCTTCAACCGCACCATCCACCGCTTCCCATCCCGGGCCGCCGAAATGTGCTGTTTTACTGCCCACCACAACATCGGGATGTTCACTGATCATCGCCGCACAAGGTTCTGCCAGCATCTCTGATACATCCTGTTCTACTGCCCCCTCCATGCCGGCCCCGACAATATTGACGAAGGCCAGGACCCTGGTTTTTGAGGTATTGATGATGGTTTCTTTAAAATTTTCGAACTTCTTCCACCCGGCGCCTCCAGTGTCTACAACGGTTGTTACTCCGTTTGGCAGCATATGGGCATCCGGTACGAGCCACCCTTCGTAGCCTCCATAAGCATGCACATGAATGTCTACGAGTCCCGGTACCACGAATAATCCATTCACCGGCACCACTCGGGTGGCATCTTGTTCGGGAATGTCAACCGCTACCGCGGAGATTCGATCTGCTGTTACTGCCACGTCCATTGGACCATCTATATTGTTGGCCGGATCGATAACGCGTCCACCCTTCAGCAGCATGTCGTGCATTGTATTCTCCCAATGGTTCGAACGTAACATGTGGTGAAATGACTGTAATTAAACTATCGTCAACGATTCCGTTTCTTCATGCCCCGTTTCCCTGTAGGATTCCTTCATCTGATGAGGCAGGGTCCTCCAAACAAGAAATCGTTTTCTGAGTACTCCGAAAAATCGTCTATTTATGGTCTGCCACTGTGCCCAGTCGCCACTCCGACGGCCAATCGCGATTATGATTTTGTAAAGATTTAAATCCTCTTCCCCGGCATTTTCAAGCGACAGGATGACATCTTGACTGATGGCCAGATCGTAAGGAGCAAGCCACACTGTGGCGGATACCGCGAAAATGTTGGGATCTTGGGCGGAAAACGGTTTTAGAGTGGTATTGTCGGTTACGAAATCTTCCGATGAACTATCTTCATGTGTTCTAAAAATATGGGCCAGATAAGATGATAAAGGTAAAGCCTCCTGGGCGCTAACCGTGAAAGGGAATTCGAATGACCATTCATCGCCGTCCGGTTGAGGCGGTTCCCATCTGCGGGTTACATCCTCGACCGTCATGTCCGCTGCTTTCTTGGCAGGATAAATGGTGGATAGAAAGACCACAGCCATAACAACAAGGGTTGAATAAACGGCGGACACCGACGAATAATTCAGGGACAGACCACCGAGGAAATCATAGGAAGATAACACCATCGTTAATATTTGTCCCATCAGATATCCCATCACCGCCCCCACAGTGGCAAAAACAGCCGCTTCGGCGATGAAGAGAGCAGCCACATGGTTTGGGGCCAATCCGACAGCACTGTAAACACCGATCTCACGAAACCGCTCGAATACCGCCCCCATCATAGTGTTCAGGACCAGCATAGCCGCTATAAGGATGGGGATGATGAGATTAGAAATACCGGATACGGAGGTGGTTCCGAGAGAACTGTATACCTTGACGTTGTCGCCCATACCAACAAACATCGCCAGTACCACACGTGACATGAATGATTCGATATTCTGCTCAAAACCTTCGATGGTCTCGAAGCCGGTAATGGCGATTGACCTGGCAGATCCATTCAGGTCGATCGTTTGTTGATATGGTAAGATCAGGACATTACGCGATAGGATATGCTCGGTAGACTTCATGGTTGACATGAACATCTCTTCTTCCATGGAATTTGCCATTTGCTGTGTCATGGCAAAACTTGTAGGAAGTATGCTTTCATCATCGAGATCCCGGTAGGCGTCCAATCTTTCAGAATCGATTATGCCGACTACAGTATAGGCTGTGCCCAGGATCTCCAGTACGGTCGTGCCTATGTCCCCGCTTGTGATCTTCAATCTTTGTGCCAGCTCAGACGGTACCAGGCAGGCCAGTCGTTCGCCCGGTTCAAACCATCTCCCGCCTGGCAGTAAATAATCATCCAACCGGGAAACTAACGGTTCATCCGTATGTAAACCCAGGATGATCTGCACTGTACTGTTCGTGTTTTTGTCTGGAATAAGAAGATCTATATACGGGCTTTCCAGATCCTCCGGTTGATACCATGACCTGGGAATGACCTTCGCCTTATTGGCGAATGCATTTTCTATGTAAGGAAGATAGGCTGGTGATAACGATCGCCAGCTCAAACTTCGCAGCAACGCCCCCTGATATGGCGGCTTGTTCGGCCAGTCGATCGTGTAAAACTGGATGCCTGTTTTAAAGGAAGTGAACGATAAGACCGTAAAAGTTAATAAGGTAAGGGTGACCGCCGTAAGTGCCGTGCGCAACCTCCGTTTTCGAAGGTTGGAAATCCCAAGGGAGATGGCCACGGCTGTGGCGCTGAGACGCCCTATATCCGCCTCGTGCAAACCTGCGGACGCCCTGGTCGCGTTTTTCATGGCACTATCAAATTTTGCCACGAGAAGAAGGATGATTATTATGCCCAGCGCCAGAATGATAAAGGCCAGGAACACCATATAAGGCGTCAGGCTCAACTGAAAGGCTGGATGCACCTGTTGCAGCAGCAGGAATACACCGACAAAAATGACGCCAACAGTGAGGAGCTGCTTCCTGATATCCGGATAGCCGAAAAACAAACGTTCCATGAAAAAGCAGAATGGTAAGAGGAGCATGAAATAAAACACAATGCCGTCCACAGTGTCATCAGCGGCATATCGGACATCGGGATATGCTCTTGCTTCAAATCCCCAAGCTTCCCTCGCCAGGGATACGAACGCGTCATACCGTAATTCAGCCAGGGCGGTTCGGGCGTCTAACAAAGCGTTTGTTGCCATTTCATGAAGTGTTGCAGCCCTTGCGTTGGTGACGCCGTGGGCCTCCAAGTTATCCAGCCGTGCACCGTTCAGCACCCAGAGGTCTCTTGCGCTCTGGTAAAACGGATAAGGAATGAGGTCTGATGCGACCGCAAAACCTCTGCCTCTGGCCTCTTCCAATCTTTTCGACGTGATCGGCCTGTCTGTCTCATCTAACCAGGATTCCGGTGTATTCGTGAGTAGGTACTTCAGTCCCAGGGGACCGGTGGTCATGAACATTTTTGGACGTTCTTCCGGTTTTGTGAAAACCACCGCCGCGTTCGTTATCCATTTGCTGAACTGGCTCTGCCTTTCCTCATACGCCGCACCGTATTTCCGTAGAACGCTATTGTCTCTGCCGAGTACCGTAAGATTATCCAGTCCGGTGAATACACCCGGATCTACGATGTCAAACAGGTTGAGTGTTTTACATGGAAACAGTACCTGCGTGGTCTCATTGACTTTGGCCGATACCGGTACCTCTAACGGGAACATTTTATCGCCTTCTTCACCCAGGTCAGGCGCATAAACGACATTTCCCGTACGGTCTACACCGTAGCTTCTTAATTCCAATGTTAACGGCGCCCTGTGCTCCCGGATCATGGGCATCTCAAATTGCCCGGCGGAATCAGCCTGGGTGATCATGAAACCGCGGACGCCGGCATGACTCTGGTAGCCTGCCTGATAAACGACCAGGGCATTGGAGATCGGTTTTTTTGGTGTAAAGAAATCCACCGTGCGATCGAATTCCACAACCTTACCCTTCAGGTCTCGTCCCTCGTCGACATGACGAATAGATTCGTCGTAGGTAAATGCGTTAGGATCACTCAACATGGCACCCAAGAGCTGCGTGATGGTTCGCGACTGAACCGTAAGGTTATTGAAATTTACCATTTCTATTCGGTCGACTGGAGTGTCGACCCGAACCCTGTTGTCGTTCGGTGTCGCGAATGTTAAGCCGTGCAGTCCGGCAAGCAGAACGAGCTCGCTGTCGTATGCCGGACCTCCGGGCATGTAGCTGAATTGAGAGCGTGTGGACGGTAATAGGCTGTTTAGATATTTGGCCTTACTTTCAACGCCATCACCATCAAGATCCGCCGCCTGCGCATAGTTAATGAACCGTTTTGCATGAGGGGCGAAGAGGTTTTTCAGACCCGGGCCGAATTCACCCAGTGATCCATAGCTAAAGAGACCCACCTGATTCACCTGCGATGAGAGGTCTATGCCCAGAAAGAGCTTAAAGGGAATACGATCTGCTTCCGGAATCCTGTCTAGAAACACCTTTTCCGCCCTGTTGTGCGCATCGAGAAATTCGTTGATCCCCTGAAGGCCGTTGAAATGTGCCGACGTGGCGAGAAACAGTATGGTGTATTTGGGTCTGATGGTTTTCATTGCCTCTGCTATTTCAAGCAGCGCGCTGATTCCTGCGGCGCTCTCGGCACCTGGTGCAATGGCGGGTACTACCGACATGGCGTCGTAGAATGAAGAAAGCACCACGATGTTATCCTTCCACCGTTCCCCCGCCTCACCGCCAGGTTTTAATTCGTCAGAACCCTCGAGTTTAGCCATTACATTCCAGGTTTCGGCGTTCTCCCAACTCATTGTACCCCGGAGCATCACCGTTGCATCACCACTTTTTGCCATTGCCAGCAGCATCTGCGCTTGATCATCTTCCACCCAGAACCGGGGGACATTTGCCGGCACATCAAGATGCTTGTGGATACTCTGATATTGCATCACCGAACTGGGACCGCTGTTATAAAAAATTATCGCTTGTGCACCGAGCATGCGGGCGTTGAGATACTGATCCTGGCAGTCAAAATCCATCAGGACGATACTACCATCGACCTGCTTTCCGTTCAGGGCACTGAACGCTCCTTTACCTCCATATAAAAGCGGACCGGAAATGCCGTCAGGAAATGAGTTTAATCGAATCAAGTTCGGCCAGAGTTGATACACCTTTATCGTGGTGGTATCCACGGATTGAATCGCCAACGTGAAACCATTGTCTACCGGTGACATAACGTTAAATGGCTCAACGGTGACGTCATCGAGACCCACAGACGCAAATTGATCGCGAACATATTCCATAGCGGTCCGATTGCCGGGATATCCGGCTACCCGAGAGGGCAGAGCGGCCAACCTGGACACATGCTTTCGAATTCCTTCCCCGGTGATGAGAGAATCTGCCATCTCCCGTGAAACAGGTGTTTTGTCGAATACCGGTTCCGGTATATCGTCTGGGAGTGTGACGATCTTCAGTATAAGGTTGTCCGTTACCCATTGCGGACCCAGAACACCTACTCCCGTGAAGAGAAGGACAGCAATTAAAAGAATGAAACCAACAGCCAGATTCTGTAAGGCTCTCATGCCGCGATTCCTTAATCGATGCCGTAAATATGATGCCCCGCGTAGGGGAACCATATAAAATCCACAACCATTGCGATCACAACGCCCGTGGCCACGCCCATAATCATACCGAGGAAAAATGGTTGGCCTTTCCGATACAACTCGCTACCACCCACCCACATCATGACACTTTTAATGACCCACACGATAAACATGGAACATACGATAGCCCTGGCCGGCCACGAATAGGAGAGCATGAATCCCAGGGGGTGGACCGGCCACCAGGGTAGTTTGGAACGGAGAGTCATAAATAAAAACATCAAGGCACTACCGATAACGAAGAACGTTAGTCTTTCGGGGTCCGGGCCAAAGGGATTTCGTATTTTTACCATGGTTTCGTTGTATGGAATCGTCGATCCGATCCGGCCAAACCACCATCCGTTCGTAAATTGGCGTGTACCAACATCAAATCCCAGGTAAATGGTGTACACAAGGGAAATCACCACGCCGACAACCGCTGCCGCCATGATCGACCACCCCAGTCCCCGGTGCCAGCTTCTGAAAACTTCTGCGAGTTTTCCTGCCTGAACAAATGCCGGTGTAAAGGTTGATTTTATCTCACTGAGGGGTCCGTACGTCTGGGCGATTGCCGTCATAGTCGGCAAGGACATGTTAACGGACCCGATCGAATAATAGACCAGCACCTGAGAGGTCATCGGTGCGCGAACGAACGGTAATCCCGCTTCAGCAACGATGCGTGATACGCCGACATAGATGGCGAATACACCGGCTAACAAAAAACACGCGATGGGAATACTCATGCCCAGCTGGTTTAACCAGACGACGGAATATATGAAACCAGCTAAAAAACCAAATACTGCAACTTTATAAGGCAGCATTTCATCCGCGTCATTAACGTCGGGACGTGTGCCGAAGGCCTTTCCCAGCACATTGGCAACGTGTTGCCTCGCTCGCCATAAACCCCATGCTACAAACATCAGGAACGCTCCCATATTCTGCCAGTCAAGCATGGGGTTTATGGAGGTATAGTTGTCCGCTCCGGGTATCACATATCCAATCCGGTTAGCGATTCCTACCTGTATGATGCCGATCATGTAGAATATCCAGAAACCGGCCAGTACATCCAGATTTACAAAATATGATATGCCGAGGATCTCCGGGCGGAAATTAACCTCGATCGGCGGAAAGCCTTCACCGAAAAAGATGGGGGGCGCCGAACCAAAATAAGGGAACTGGGGGACCACCGGAGTAAAAAACCCGATCAGGTTGTACATCATGACGCAAAAAGGAACGGAGAACCCGATCCAGAAGCGCTTATCGGTTAAAAAGGATGGCAATCCGCTCGGCGAGTCCATGCCCCGGGCGAACGCGAGCGGTATCTGCATCATGGGAAATACGAGTTTTTCATGTTCTACCCATTGTCGCCTTAAGATGACGGCCACACACAACCCCATAAAAACGATCGGTATGATGAGGGTAAGCCACCAGAACAACGGGATGCCCCAGACACTCCATGGAATCGACTCACCCGGGGGGATACCATCCACAAACCACGTTAAAGCGTTGCCCTGGTCGGTTACAGTCGCCCATGGTTTGAAGTGGTCGTAAAAATATTCTGCCCACTGATTTTCGGGGGTAGCCAGTAGATACGGCGCCATCAATGTCGAGATAAAAGGTGCGCCCATTCCATTGGTTGTCAACCCGGACGCCGCCATTCCCATCATCAGGGGCAGCAAAAATTCCTGTGGTGTAAGAACCCACGACGGTCGCCAGCGTTTCAGAATTACGTTGAAGAAAATGAGATAGAAAAAAACGAGGAAAAGCGCGCCAATGTGAAAGTGGTCGGCGCCCAGCATAGATGAGGCCATCGTATACTGGAAATATGGTACCAAGAACGAAATTGTTATCACACTTATCAGTCCCAGGACCAGGGATTTGAGAGTGATCAAACTCGTGGTACGGGTTTCCTGTTCATCCATACAGCAGGGTGTCCCTCGTGAGAATTTTTCGAGTACAGGGATCAATCGGAATTTCAATGGCGCCATTCAGCTATAGAAAGTATGGGACTAAAAGTCAACTTTAAATGTTTCCTGCCTTGCTCGCGGCAGCCAGCTTAATCGAACGCATAGGTGCTCTTTTGTGGATTGGTCTGATATCACTTTACGGTTGACATGGTTGAAACTGATTTATAACCTCTTATCACGAATCGCGAAATCAATGAGATATGTGGGGGACGGATGCAGATAGAATGTCTTACGGTGGGGGCTTTTCAATCAAATTGCTATCTCCTGATCGAAGATAGAAACAGGAGTGCTTTTATTATCGACCCAGGTGATGAACCCGATCGATTACTCGATTGGGTAGATCATATGGGGGTCTCCATTGACGGTATTATTCTTACACACGCGCATCTTGACCATATAATGGGCGTTCGACGCATCAAAGAGTCTTTTAACGTTGATATTTTTTTACATAAGGATGATCTGTTTATCTACGAACAGATGGTCGAACGGGCTGCAGATTTCGGCTGGAGTGTGGAACCTCCCTTGCCTGTGGACAGGTTTATAACCGAAACTGACACCTTCATTCTCGATGATATTCAATTGTCTGTTCTGCATACACCGGGACATTCCCCCGGTGGAGTATCATTGTTAATCAACGATACCCCGGACGTGGTCTTCAGCGGTGATGCATTATTCGCAGGGAGTGTCGGTCGAACGGATTTACCCGGTGGTGATTACCAGACTCTCATAAATTCGATTTCAAAAAAGCTTGTGACACTCTCCCCTGAAACCGTTGTATACCCTGGCCATGGTCCATCGACTACGATTGAACGGGAACGGCTGACCAATCCATTCCTGAAAGGTGCAATCTCGTAACCTTCATCGTTTTGACAACCTGCGGTCCCAGACACCAGCTTATCGCTATCCGCTAGTATATATGGGAGCCGATGGCATCAATCCTGATGGCGGCCGGTCCCTGAATACTTTAGATGTAGGCTCTCTTTAATGTTCCCTGAACATTCGAAACGCTAGCAAACCATCGCATCGATTATCGATGGTTCACCCCAGGTCTGAATAAACCCCGTAGCCTCTTAAAACGTTGGTGCCCGCTGATATCATAAGATGAGAAAGCGGTTGACAGCATCGTTTAAATTGTCATTATTTACTTTGACTAATGAGCCACTCTTGAGTGCATTACAAATCGTTGATCATAACGCAGAAAGGTGTTGTACCTGTGTCACCGGCGGCCGTTACCACGGTAGTACAGCACCCCAGAGGAGTAAACAATGGCTGGTAGTTATGCAGAGAATCTGGATAAACTGCTAACGATCGGAACGGCATTATCCAGTGAGCGCAACCTAGATAAATTACTTGAGATGATCCTGGATCTCGCCCGCGAACTTACGATTGCGGATGCCGGGACCCTGTATCTGGTTGATGAGGTGAATAAAGTTCTGGATTTTAAGATTGCTCATAATGATACCCTGGGGACGAGAGTAGGCGGGACGAGTGGTGTTGAACCGAACGTGCCACCTGTTCCCCTGGATAATGATGGTAAACCCAACCATTCTAACGTTTCCGCATACGCCGCGAACACGAGCAAGCTGGTAAACATTTCTGATGTTTATGAGGATGATGAATCTACGGGATTTGATTTCGTAGGGCCCAGGAACTACGACAAATTTTTCGGTTACCATACAAAATCCATGCTCAGCGTTCCTATGAAAAATCATGAGGATGAGATTATCGGCGTCCTGCAATTAATTAATGCCAAGGATCAAGAATCGGGTGAATTGATTCCGTTTACCGACGAATATGTAACGTTGAGTGAATCGCTTGCCTCGCAGGCAGCAGTGGCGTTGACCAATGCGAAACTGATTAACGACTTAAAAGATCTTTTCGACAGCTTCATTAAATCAACTGCTGGTGCGATTGAACGTAAATCTCCGTACACCGGCGGTCATATCCGGCGTGTCGCTATGCTGACAATGATGATTGCGCACAAGGTCAACGAAATGTCCGAGGGACCGTATGCTGATGTTCATTTCAGTGATGATGAACTCGAAGAATTGCGCATCGCGGCTTGGATGCACGACCTCGGGAAAATCACAACACCAGTGCTCGTCGTGGATTAAGCTACGAAGCTGGAAGCGATCTTCGACAGGATTGAATTGATCAGGACCCGATTCGATGTCATCTATCGGGAGCGTGAAAAAGAGGCGCTGCAGGAAAAAGTGGACTTTTTGTCTAACGGTGGGGTCGACCAGGATAAATTACAGGCCATCGATGCTGCGCTACAGAAGGACCTGGCGCAGATCAGCGATGATTTGGATTTCCTCGTACTCGTAAACCAGGGCGGAGAGTTTATGGAAGACGAAAAGATTGATCGCCTTCATAAGATCGCCCAGCATACCTTTGTCGTAAATGGCGAAGCACAACCATATTTGACGGAAAATGAAGTCTATAATCTTGGTATTAAAAAGGGTACACTCAACAACGAAGATCGCAAGAAGATCGAGGAGCATGCACTGGTCAGTATCGAGATGCTTCGTGAACTACCGTTCCCGAAGAAACTGGCTAAAGTCCCGGAGTATGCGGGCGGCCACCATGAGAAACTGAACGGCAAGGGATATCCATTCGGGCTGACCGCGGATGAGTTGGCGCTCCAGACGAGAATTATGGCCGTAGCTGATATCTTCGAGGCACTCACAGCGCACGACCGACCGTATAAAAGACCGATGCCGCTGTCCAAAGCCAAGCAGATTATGGGCTTTTTCGTTAAAGATGAGGAGTTGGACCAGGATATCGTTGATCTTTTCCTTGATGAAGGCGTCTGCCAGGAATACGCAACCTCTGAGATGGATCCGACCCAATTAGATGAGTAATGGCTGGAACAATCAATATCCTGTGACAAAAAGCGCCCGGTGCACTATATTAATCGCTGCCGGGCGCTTTTTGTGTTTACGATGATTCTCTGCTGAAACTATTTTCGTTATACTGTCGTTCTGTAGATTTGTGAGGTCTCTTTTAAATGCTGGTCCAAGAAGGTCGGAACAAGGGATTGGCGAATCAGTCTAAACGATGCGGTGTGTCTGGCCGGACAATGATCCGTGTCCGATGTTACCCGGTTCCGTGACATTACCCCGCCGGATTTGGCTAAAGGTCTCGGAGGCGGCGGCCGATTCATTTTTGGATTTCCGAGTGTTTTGCATCCTTATTACCGGCACTGCTGTCAAGGGCTCATAGGAGAGGGAATTTATATTCCATGTCAGTAGGGTAAATGTTTCGCATGAAATACGAGGGATGGTTTAATTGTCGCTATACCGAAAAAGTAAGGACACCACAGTTGTAGATCGATCGTTACGCCCCGTATTTACAGTTCAGATCGAGGTTTTACATGAAGAAGCAAACAACTAACCAGACACTCGACCGGCTCATGACCGCCTATGTGACATTTATTTGCGGCCACCCGTGGAAAATCGTTCTCACTGCGCTTATTCTCACGCTCGTCGCATTTAATTACACAACCAAACTTTCGATAAAAAGTGACTTCGCAGAATTACTGCCTGAAGGTTATCGGAGCGTCCAGGATCTTAAACGTCTGACGGATCGAATCGGAGGGATCGGTGATTTGACGGTTGTTATTGAAACGGAAGACCTAAAGTCAGGCCAGAGGTTTGCAGACGATCTTGCCGTAAGGTTACGCACCGATTTGCCGGATGATTATATAAGGTTCATCCAATATAAGTTAGATGAAGAACGGGCGTATTACGAAAAGAGCCAGTACCTTTATGCGGAATTGGAAGATCTGGAAGAAGTGTATGACCGATTGAGGCGACAGATCCAGCGGGGAAAACTGGAGGCCAATCCTCTGTTCGTTTCAGAGGCTGCTCTCGGACTCGATGACGGTGACGAGGAAGAGGAGCCGTTCGACCTTTCGGATATAGAGGAGAAGTATGCCGGTAAAGCCAGTGAAAAACTCGAGAAATGGACCGATGATTATTTTGTAGGCAATGATGACCATGGCCAGTTTCTGGTAATGAGATTAAAGCCGTACGGCACTTCCTCAGGCGTTTCATTCTCGGAAGATCTCTGTAACAGGGTGCAGGCTGTCATCGACGACCTGAATCCAACGTCCTACAGCAGTGATATGAAAGTGGGTCTCACGGGCAAGTACAGGCTGGTTCTCGATGAGTATGCATCCGTCAGGGAGGAAATATTCGGTACGGCACTTTTCACTGTTCTCCTTGTATGTCTTGCAATCTATGTATATTACAGAACACTGATTCCCGTGGTGAACATCAGTATAGCCATAGGAATTGGTATTCTCTGGACCTTCTGTATTACCTATTTTCGCATAGGATACCTAAACACCCAGACTGCATTTCTTGGTGCAATCATCGTTGGGAATGGGATTAACTATGGTCTGATTTTAATGGCCAGATATAAAGAAGAGCGATTGTCGGGACGCGACGCATTCGATGGCACCATGGTAGCTTTTAAGAATACCATAACGGCAACTGTTACGTCTTCTGTCTCTACCGGGATAGCTTACGGAATGTTGATGATTACCGACTTTAAAGGCTTCAATCAATTCGGGTTCATCGGCGGTCTTGGTATGCTCCTTTGCTGGACTGCCACATTTACCATTCTTCCGGCCCTTTTGATCCTCTGGGATCGAAACAGTTATGGAAGGCAGTCGTGGACCAGGCATGAGACCAAAGCCAGGATTTTCTCTCCTGTCGCAGATCTCGTTATCCGAATGCCTCAGAAAATGGTGGGCATCAGTGCGTCGTTGGTAGTTGTCTCATTGGCATTACTCATTTGGTGGCTTCCGAATTCATTTGAGTATGACTTCTCAAAACTCCGAAACGATCCCAGAGAGGAATCTGAAGCAAGGATCCTCAATGGTCGGGTAAACCGCTTATTTGGCATCTCACAGACTCCTGCTGTTATTCTGGCCGATAAACTGGAGCAGGTGGAGGCAATAAAAAACAAAATAGTGGAGAAAATCGCCGCAGAAGCAGCATTACCCAATCCTACGATAGACCGGGTTCGGACGATCTTTGATGTTTTGCCGACGGAGCAGGATGATAAACTCGAGGTCCTCGGCGATATCAAAAGGCTGCTTGATCTCAATCCGCCGGATTCCCTGGGCATTGGCCCAGAGCAGGTGGCGAAAGTAAATGACTTCAGGCAGAATATCACTCTCGATGAAATCACCGTCGATGATGTACCCGGCCAACTAAAGCGGGCAATTGAAGAAAAAGACGGAACAATAGGGAGGCTTGTATTCGTCTATCCCCGACCGGATGCTGGCCTGTGGAACGGACGGAACCTGATTCGCTTCGCCAGCGCCATTCGATCCAACGAATTACCCGACGGCGACGTCATCTACTCCTCCGGCGATGCTGTCATCTTCTCTGATATGCTTACCGCTGTAGCGAAGGACGGACCCATAGCTACTATCGGCTCATTTGCAGCTGTAATACTTCTCCTGATAATAGCTTTCCGCAGTGGCCGGGCCACGGTTGTGATTCTGGCCTCACTTTTGGGCGGCATGCTGTTGATGGTCGGCGTTATGGTTATATTCGATATCAAGGTCAATTTTTTCAATTTTATCGTTATTCCCACGACACTAGGCATCGGAGTGGATTACAGTGTGAATCTCTATCAAAGATACAAGTTAGACGGTAAAGGCTCTGTTGCTAACATTGTAAAAAACACGGGTGGTGCCCTTGCACTATGTTCTTCGACCACATTGATTGGCTATACATCCCTTATGCTCACGAGCAATCGGGCGCTTCAGTCGTTTGGTCTCATGGCAAACATAGGGGAAATCACAACTCTCTTGACAGCACTGTTTGTACTGCCGGCCTATCTTTTAATAGTGGAACGGCGCGCCGAAAAATCTGATACTGTTCATGAAGTTTAAACAGGGAACTGATACAAACCACATGACCGTAAAATCGATCCCCTTCGGTACAGTGCTTTCCTCTTCCCACCTGTTTAATGCCTACTTGGATTCATTCGCAAATGTATCTCCTTTTTACGTCTTCAATCCAAAAGATGACCAGATATGGAGGAGAATGATGAAGCTGGTGGACGGGCGTGACTCGGATCTTCCTCGAGCCGCACTTTCCTCAACCCTCGTCGATCAGAACCAGCGTTTTGGTGCGGATGAAAAAACAATTGCGGCCGCGACTGATATCGGAACAGCTAATACCTACACGGTTATGACCGGACAGCAGGTAGGTCTGTTTACCGGACCGTTATATACGATATACAAGGCGTTGACCGCCGTAAAATTGGCCCATCGTCTTGAGAAGTCGCTCCAACGGCGCGTTGTTCCGATATTCTGGATGGCATCGGATGATCATGATTTTGATGAGATTAATCATGTGTTCAGCTGTCCCTCCGGTAATGAGATCGTTAAACTGACCCTCTCTCCTGACAGCCCGATCGAACGTCGTTCAGCTGCGCATATACCTTTTGGATCAGGTATTACGGAATTAATCGATAGATTCGCCGACACACTTAACGAATCCGAATTTAAACATGAAACCGTATCGATCATAAGGGAGTGCTGTACACCTGAAAACACCTTGTCCCATGGCTTTGCCCGCCTGCTGACCAGGCTGTTTCGCGGGACGGGCCTGGTCCTGGTCGATCCTACGGATCCTCAGCTGAAACCCTTGATGAAGCCGGTGTTTACAAGGGAACTTCGGTATCCCCTCCGGACGACCCGTTCGGTACTTGAAGCCGGTGAAAAACTGAAAAGTGCAGGATTTCAACCCCAGGTTGATCGAGATCCTGAATCATTGAACCTGTTTTTGTGTAAAGATAACCGGCGGGCGGCTTTGATGTACCAGGGTGGTGAGATACGGACCGTTAATACGGGAGTCCGTTACACGGTGGACGCCGCCCTGGCACTCGTGGGAGAAAGGCCCGAATCTTTCAGTCATAATGTAATCACGAGACCCATAGTCCAGGATTCACTGTTTCCTGCGCTGGCCTATGTGGGAGGACCGTCTGAAATAGCCTATTTTGCACAGTTAAAAGACGTCTACAGTCAGTTTGGTCTGCCGTTTCCCATCGTCTATCCCAGATCGAGTATGACCATTGTTGATCGCCGGATTCAAAAAGTAATGGATAATTATGAACTTTCGGTGGAGGATTTTTTCGGCAACGTTCACCACGTGATCAGCCAACGTATGCAGGACGAGATCCCGGATGACCTCATTTCGACATTGCAAGAAGCGAGAGCGTCCGCTGATTCGTATTACGGTCGCTTGACGGAAAAAGTTTCGCACATAGATGTTAATCTTCGGAAGGTGGCGGAAAGCGCGCAGCGGAAGGCTGAATTCGAATTGTCTAAATTAGAAGATAAGACGCTTCAGGCGGTAAAACGCACCCATAAGACCATGCGGCAGCAAATTGAAAAAGCCGAATACCAATTATACCCGCGAAATCAACCTCAGGAACGCGTGTTGAACATTTGGCCCTTTATTTCAGTACACGGTTTTGATTTCATGAACAAACTGCTGGAGTCTGTCGACGACGCCGATTTCAGCCACCGCATCGTTTCGTTATGATCCTTGATATCCTTGCTATTTCACCCCATCCGGACGACGCTGAGTTACACTGCGGCGGAGTACTTCGTAAAATGGCTGACCTTGGTCATTCCTGCGGAATTGTTGACTTAACGGCAGGAGAAATGGGCACCCGGGGAACGGTGGAGACACGAACACAGGAAGCTTCCGACGCGGCCGTGATACTCGGTGTCACCGAACGTCAGAATCTGAACCTTCCGGACGCTCACTTGGACCAGTGCCAGGCGCACCGGAATGCCATTATTCAGGCGATCAGGACCTTTCGCCCTCAAACGGTATTGATTCCCACGAAAGATGCGCGGCATCCGGATCATCGGCTCACCAGTATCCTTGCGCAGGATGCTTCATTCCTCGCCGGACTGGCTAAGATAGAAACCGGGCAGGCTCCCCATAGGCCACAACAACTTATTTACTATTACACACATTATACTTACAGGCAGAATCCGCCCTCGTTTATTGTGGACATTACCGATCAATACGATCGTAAACTTGAAGCTGTTAAGGCCTATGAAACACAATTTCATGATCCTGATTCGACCGCACCCGCCACTTTTATTAGTCGGCCGGAATTTCTCGAAGAAATCGAAATTCAGAACCGCTATTATGGCACTTTGATTGGTAAAAAATACGGTGAGCCGTTTATAGTAAGAGAATATCTTGAAATGGATGACCCCGTGGAATATTTCAGGCATCGCAGTGAATGTTGAAGAGGAGTAATGATGAACATCGGTATCACTTGCTATCCTACGTATGGGGGAAGTGGCGCCATCGCGACGGAACTGGGGCAGGCACTGGCGCGAAACGGGCATAAGATTCATTTTATCAGCTACTCAATTCCCTTCCGATTGCAGGAATACAACCAGAATATATCATTTCATGACGTAGAAGTCATGCCCTACCCGCTATTTAAATATCCACCATACACCCTCGCACTCGCTGCTAAAATGGCGGCCGTGGCAGAAGATGCGGAACTGGATATTCTACATGTCCATTACGCGATTCCACACGCCACCTGTGCGTACCTGGCACGGAATATGATCAAAAGCCGGGACGTGAAAGTCATCACCACTTTGCACGGAACCGATATTACCCTTGTAGGTAGTGATAAATCATTCTATCAGATCACCAAATTCAGTATAGAAGAAAGCCATGGCGTAACTGCGGTATCTGAATCGTTAAAAAAGGATACGATCTCGCTTTTCGGAATAGAAAATAACATCCGAGTGATACCCAACTTTGTCGACACCCGCCGTTTTCAAAGACAGGCCGGCCGGTGTGACATCAAGAACATCGTAGGGCACGATGAAAAAATCATACTGCATGTATCAAACCTGCGGCCCGTGAAGCGGGTTACGGATGTTATCAGAATGTATGTTAAAGTTAAACCTAAAATAAAATCCAAGTTGCTTATTGTAGGCGAAGGTCCCGATCGTGTTCCTGCCCAGGAGCTGGCGTCTGAGCTTGGACTCAGAGACAGCGTCGTCTTTCTAGGTCAGCAGGAGGGGATCGATGATATACTTTCCTGTGCGGACCTATATCTGTTGCCGAGTGAACAGGAGAGTTTCGGCCTTTCAGCGCTTGAAGCGATGAGCTGCGAGGTGCCGGTCATAGGAACGAACGTCGGCGGTGTACCGGAACTGGTCGAGCATGGGATCAACGGGTTTATCACTGAAGTCGGGGATGTGGAAAAAATGGCGGAGCACGCTATAGAGATCCTCTCGGACGATGTGCTTCGGAAGAATATAGGGCAGAATGCCCGGCAGCGAGTCCTCAACTGCTTCGGAGAGGAACGGGTGGTTCCACAGTACGAGTCATATTATGAGGAGATTTTGAGTCGGTAATTTCGACCTGTTATGGCAATCAGGAAATTTAGAGAATCGGATCTCCAAGCGGTTAAAGATATCACGGCGATTTGTTTTGACGGCGTAAACATCGATCAGAATATCGAAAAAACATATGGTTTGATCGATGGCAAATCCTGGCAATGGCGTAAGGTCCGTCATATTGATGCAGACGTGGCGGCTAACGCAGACGGTATATTCGTGGAAGCAATCGAAGGTCTTGTCATCGGTTACATTACAACGAGAATAGACCACGCAACCAAAATCGGAAGTATACCGAACCTCGGGGTTTTGCCGGGATACCGAGGTCAAAAGATCGGTCAAAATTTAATGCAGACCGCCCTCGACTATTTTCGTGCTGAAGGAATGGCATACGCGAAGATCGAAACATTGGATCAAAATGATATCGGATCGGTGTTTTATCCGAAAACCGGTTTCAAAGAAGTAGCCCGTCAAATTCATTATGCGATGCCGTTAAATGATTCCGATCCATAGTCCTGGAGTTGACCATGGGCATTAAAGCCGCGATGATCGGAACCGGAGCATTCGCTCAGAGCTTTATTCCATTGTTCAACGCGCATCCGCTGGTGGACGAACTGATCCTATGTGATCTCGATGCAGATAAACTGCGGCATAACGTTGAAAAGCACAACATTTCCTCTACCGCATCGTCTCTGGATGAGGTTTGCGCAAGAACAGATGTTGACGCAGCTGTTATAATCACTCAGAATTGGCTTCATGCGCCCCAGGCCGTTCAGGCGTTGAAGTCAGGAAAACATGTATATTCTGCTGTTCCGACCGGAATAAACGTCGATGAAATATCTGAGTTGGTGCGAACGGTCGAAGATACTGGTCGAATATATATGATAGGAGAGACAAGTTATTATTATCCGGGCGTCATCTATTGCCGCAATCAGTACAAACAGGGAGCCTTTGGTCATGTAGTTTATGGTGAGGCAGAATATTACCACGACTGGGATCACGGCCTATATGAGGTCGCTAAATGGCGCGGCGGAGAGCGATGGCGGGAGTTTGCCGGAAAACCGCCAATGTATTATCCCACCCATTCCACTAGCCAGATTGTATCAGTAACCGGGGCATGGATGACCCATGTCTCCTGTCAGGGGTATGTGGATCAGGCGGACGATGGAATTTACGTGGCGGATGCAAATCCCTGGCAGAATGAATACAGCAACGAAACGGCCCTGTTCAAAATGTCGGACGGAAGCATGTGCCGGATCAACGAGTTCAGACGGATCGGGCATCCCGGAACGGTTCGAATGGCCATGTTCGGCACGGAAGGGAGTTTCGAGCAGAATACGGCCGGTGCCCGGTGGGTCACCAAACGTCGAGATGACATGGTCGACCTGGATGATGCACTGGCCTGTCAGGGGGTTTCGATAAAACAGAAACCAGGTGAGGCGATGGACGTAGTCACCGCGTCGGACGGCACCCATCTTGGTGCATCTTCGGTGCACCCGGTGGAACGGTTGCCAAAAGAATATATAGGACTCTCCAATGGCCACGCCGGTGCCCATCAATTCCTCGTAGATGATTTCGTAAAGGCATGCGTTTCAGGTGTAACGCCCTCGAATAACGTGTGGGAGGCAGCGCGCTACGCCATCCCGGGTATAATAGCCCACGACTCATCCATGAGGAACGGGGATCTGTTGGAGATCCCTGATCTGGGAAATCCCCGTTAACGCCTACTGATTTTCATAAGTCTGGGTTTCATTTTCTACAATAACAAGCTCCACACCCGCCTCCTGAAACATCACCCGAGTATCCTGGGCGGCATGGTAACGACGTTGCGCTATTACCTTTGTTATGCCTGTACTGATGATCAGCATGGCGCAGGTGCGGCAGGGCTCCATGCGGCAATATAGTGTCGTGCCTTCGAGTGGTGTACCGTATCGGGCTGCCTGGCAGATAGCATTCTGTTCCGCGTGGATGGTGCGTACACAATGTTGGCGAATCGTGCCGTCCTCATCTATCATCTGTTTCATCAGGTGGCCGGCATCATCACAGTGCGGTAAACCGGGTGGAGAACCCACATAGCCTGTGGACAGGATCCGCTTGTCCTTTACAATGATACACCCACTGCGGCCTCTATCGCAGGTGGCTCTTTTCGAGATCTCATCCATCAATCCCAGAAAATATTCATCCCAACTGGGTCGCGCGTATCCATTGTCGCCCATGGTGCTCTCCTGTCATTGTTTATTTTTCAGTAATATCCTCGATGATGGCCAGTACCTGGCTCTTTAAATCACCGGCTGATTGCTCGTTGACGATAGTATAGTCAGCCATCGCAATGGGGCCGCCTTTTTCAATGTTTTCAATCTCTGCGTAATCCCGTTTCCTGGCATCCTCAGCGGATAATGGCCTCATCTTGTGAGCGGTGTCAAAAGCGTCGCTTGTCCGATTCTGCAACCTGGCATACCGGGTCGCAGGTGAAGAGTATACAGCGACGACTGACAGTGTATCCCCGAACGCATCGCGCAAAATGTCGTACTCGGTCCAGGAATAAAGTCCGTCTATCACTACATTGTTTGAACGAATCCCCTCTTGGATTGCGGGTAATGATAATGTCGCAAAAGCACCCATGCCGGATTCTATCCGTAACGATTCTCGTACCATCTTTTCGTTCCGTTCATTTATTTCCAGCCCACGTTCCCGCAATTTATCGATCGTTACCTGGCCAAACCGGATATAAGTCCAGTTCAGGTCAATTAGACAATCCGCAGCGGTTGATTTACCTGAGCCGGTCATTCCGACGAAGGCGACGATTGCATACATAATCAATCCTTGTTGTTTTGGCAGGCACTATTGTCGTTATCACTATTGATCAGGCCGTTCACCAGATCGTTCTCTATGCGGCCGGCATCCCGTTCTGCCGGCGAACCCCAGCCACCACCTCCAGGTGTCTGAATCATCAATGTTTCACCCTTTGAAAGTACAGTGTAAATCTTTGTCGGCAACTCTCTTACGTTGCCATCGGGCTCTGTGACGTAACAATGGGCACCTTTACCATGCTGACCTCCCTCAAGACCCCAGGGAGTGAATTTTCGGCGGTCTGCACCTATCGTCACTATGGTCCGGTCACCAAGACAACGCAGCTCGCGCATCATCCCGCTTCCCCCACGAAACTTTCCTGCGCCGGAACTGTCGGGTACCAACCCGTACTGAACGACCTGCAGGGGATAGGTCCGCTCTATTACTTCGACTGGCGCATTACGTGTGTTGGTAAGATGGGTGTGAACGCCGTCCTCACCGTCCAGATCGTACATGGCCCCCTGCCCGCCGGCGTAAGTCTCGACATAGTTATAGTACGTACCGGTATGTGGATGCAAGCCGCCGATATTCAGTAGGTTCATCTCTCCGCTGCATGCGGCGCAGACTCGTTCCGGTGCGGCCTGATGCAAGGCTCCGAGGAGGACGTCGACGACCCGCTGATCGGTGAGTATATTCGCATTACCTATTGCAGCGGGATATTTGGCGTGTAAAATGCTTCCTTCAGGAGCGATGACGTCGATAGGACGATAGGCGCCGGCTGAGGGGGGAAGGTCCGGGTCCACTACGGCCTTACAGACGTAGTAAACACAGGCCCTCGCCGCTGACAGCCGGGCATTTAACGGTCCGAGTACCTGGTTTCCCGTTCCTGCGAAATCTGCTAGCAGGTGGTCACCATTTATATGTACGGTGACCCGAATTGGTACCGGATCGTCGGAAACCCCATCATCATCGAGGAAATCTTCAAAGGAGTATGCCCCATCCGGGAGCGCCCGGATACCGGCTCTCATTCTCCGTTCTGAGTAATCGATGATCTCCCGCATGTATCGCTGTATTTCATCCGTTCGCTCCTTTTTCATCAATTCCGATACCCGCGCTTGGCCTATTCGGGCACAGGCATATTGTGCCATCAGGTCACCGCGGACCTCGTTCTGCGTTCGGACGTTTTGATTTATGAGTTCATAGATCGGACCTTCAATCTCATGGTTGGAGAAGATCCGTATCGGTGGAATCTGGAGACCTTCCTGGTATATTTCGGTTACACCGAATGGCATACTGCCCGGTGCAAATCCCCCCATATCCACGTGATGGGCGGTTGAAGCCGCCAGGGCGACAGGGATCCCATCGTAAAATATCCCGGACACCATGGACACATCCGGCAGATGTCCCGGGCCTTCGGGATAGGGCAGGTTAGTGATGTACATGTCACCCGGTTTCATGGAGTTCACCGGAAATGCTTTCAGGATGGACGCGAGTACGCCCGGCATGATGCCAAGATGAAGTGGTGTGCCAACTTCGGCCTGGGCAAGAATTTCACCATTTGGCATCGCAATCGCTGCAGAACAGTCGCGTCTATCCTTTATATTTGTCGAATAGCTCGTCCGTACGAGCGCGGCACACATCTCTTCAGCGATTCCTTTCCACCTATTTCTCATGATTTCCAAAGTTACGGGGTCGAAATCCATGTTTAATCTGTCCATTTTAAATTCAACTGGTTGTAGCCGTCCACGGTCCCATGCTGGCCGGGCCATATGAGAGTTGTTGAATCTAACTGTTCTATTACAGCAGGCCCCCTGACGGCGTTTTCATATTTCAGATCATCACGGCGAAAAACCGGTGTGTCAAACCACTGTCCGGAGAAATAAACACGTCGCGAGTTTACTGGACTCGGGGGGATGGCCGATTTTTCTGATGCTCCGAGCGCCAGCCTCCCCATCTCCTTCGTTACTGACACCCAGAGCGTTACGAGCTCAACAGGTTGGTCGTCTCTCCTGAATCCATAGATGCGTTCATGGGTCTTATGGAATAATTCTTGTACATCCTGGATGTCTATGCCCCGGTCCGGTATTTCTACCGGAATGTCATAACCCTGCCCGTAGTATCGTAATCCCATTTTTCGGACTATGTTAAATGGATATTCGTCTGATGAGTTTTTATGTTTTTCCTTGGCCGAATTAATAATCTCACCGAATACATGGGTAAGGTGATCCAACGAAACATCGTTGAGGAGCCCGACCTCGGTGATTACATAATCCTCCCGCAGATCGGACATCAACAATCCAACTGCAGATGTGACACCGGGAGACGCGGGGATAATTACCTCTTGCAAGCCCATCTCTCTGGCTATCTCCGTACCGTGTAAGGGCCCCGCCCCTCCAAATGGGCAGAGGGCAAAAGATCTGGGATCATGCCCACGTTCCACCGTTAATTTGCGAATCGCCGCCGTCATAGTTGCATTAACGATTCGAATGATGCCTTCCGCAGCTTCTTCGACCGACATATTCAAGGGGTCAGCCAACGTGGTTTGGATTGCATTTCGACCTGCTGATTCATCGAGGGCCATACCCCCGCCTAAGAGTGATTCCTTTGACAACCGCCCCAGGACAAGGTTGGCATCCGTTACTGTAGGCCGGTCGCCTCCATTACCATAACATGCGGGTCCGGGCACGGCGCCTGCTGAATGAGGGCCGACACGCAATGAACCGCCCGAATCGATCCATCCGATACTGCCCCCTCCAGCTCCGACGGTATGAATATCGAGCATGGGGGCCTTAATAGCGAGCCGTTCGATTTCTGAATCCCGAGAAAAAGAAATCTCCCCATTGTGTATAATTGCGACATCGAAACTGGTGCCGCCCATGTCCGCTGTTATCAAATTCGGCTTTTTTGAGTGGGCTATCTCGCGGCCTGCAACCACACCGCCTGCCGGTCCTGACAGGATCGTATGGACACAATGTGAAGCGGCTTCGCTCGCGTCCATCACGCCGCCGTTGGATTTCATAACGTACAGAGGGGCATGTATTCCGGATGCGCTGAGTGCGGAATCGATGTGAGACAGATAGCGGCTCATTACCGGCTGTACATAAGCGTTCATAGCGCAGGTGCTGAACCGTTCGTATTCACTCTCTTCCTGCACCAGTTCATGGGAGAGGCAGATTGTTGTATCCGGTAGATGTTCCTGCAGGATTTCGCCGGTAACCTTTTCGTGACTGTGATTGGCATAACTGTGGAGGTATCCCACGGCCACCGCTTCAATGCCGGCTTCGTGAAGCCTTGTTGAGAGGTCATGTACCTGCTGCCGGTCCAGAGGCGTTTCTATTTCACCGGTAAAAAGAAGCCTTTCCGTTATTTCAAACCTGAGGGACCGTGGTACAAGTGGTTCGGCCCGCCTGGCTCTCAAATCATAGAGCAACGGGCGGTCCTGGCGCTGGATGTGCAGTATATCCCTGAAACCGCTGGTAGTGAGAAAGGCTGTCCTGGCTCCAGTTCGTTGAATCACCGTGTTGGTAGCTACCGTGGTGCCGTGAATGAGGATTTCGATGGAAGAAGCGTTTTGACCGGCATTATTTAATATTTCGAAAATGCCCTTCACCATAGCCACACCCGGATCCTCAGGTGTACTCTGAACTTTGTGTGTCAATATGGTACCTGATATGCTGTCGAACAACACCAGGTCCGTGAATGTTCCTCCGGTGTCGATCGCAATCCTTATTCCCATTTAATCAGGTGGCCTTTCTAAATTTTCGTTTCATCGAAGGGGAAGTTTACCCTAGAATTACCAAGCTTTTGTGAGGCCAGGAAACCGAGTATGATCTCCAGTGTCTTTCTCGCCTCGCGGGGAGGGGAGAGCACAGGAGATCCGTCTTCCATGCCCCGGATAATCTCGCGGATGGCGGAACCGGCGTTCGAAATGGACACAGGGTCACAGCGAAGTTTCTTCGAACCACTTTCGGTCGTTAATGATGCCCCTTCATCATCGACCCAGATCATACCCTCAGTGCCTATGAGCTGAAGTCCGGTTTCCGGAGAAAACCCTTTGGAGCCGTTATAAAAGGCCCTGACACCGTTCCTGAAGTGAATGTAACCGGATGCACCCGGTTCAAGATCGGGATTGCGCCCGCCATCCCCCTGATACGGCCAGTAATCTTCATAGCCGTCATCCAGCTCTGCAAAGACCCATGCGGGATCGGAATCTGCCAGGTAACAGATCATATCGATCATATGGGTTCCATTGCGGAAAATGATCGCTCTTGGGCCGCCGAAATGAAGTACGATTCTACCGAGTGTACCTATCGCTCCGTCTTTAATACACTGCTTTACGATCCGGAAATGGGGTATCCAGCGCCTGGAGTGGTTGACATTTACCACGACCCCATTTGCTTCAATAGCCCTAATCATACGATCGGCATCGGCCAGATTGGTCGCGATCGGTTTCTCGCAGAACATCCCCTTAATACCCGATTCTGCGGCATGCACCACGATATCAGCATGCCTGTTGTCCGAGGTCACAATACTGAGGATATCCGGCCGACATTCCGATATCATCTCCCTGAAATCCGAAAAGCCTTTCACATCAGGCAGTTCGTCAGCCCATGCTGTTTTGAACTCATCGACAAGTTCTTCCTTTAAATCACACACACCGACGAGATGTGTTTCCGGCAGTAACGCGTAGGACCTGGCATGGGAAGTTGGCATTTTAACACCGAACCCATGCCCTTCTTCGTCCTGGGGCGCCCCGGCGCCTATGCCGGTTAATCCAATAATACACGTCTTATACTGAGCCGTCATGAAGTACTCCTCACTGGTATATCATTCAGGATTGGTTTATCATTCACGCCATCTTTCCACCTGGGCCATATCGAGAGCTACCCCCAGTCCCGGTCCATCAGGAACTTTCGCTACAACCGGTCCCAGGTCTAGAGGATCACAGATCATATCCGCTTCATGATACAGAGGTCCAAGCAGGTCGCCGGGATAGCGCTCACAGTCGATTTCCGGTACGGAGGCAGCCACGTGCAACATTGCTGCGGTGGCGATGCCCAGTTCAAGGTTGCTTCCCATGTGACAGACCATTCCGGAGGCTTTCGCCACATTGGCTATCTCGATCGTTGGTGAAATTCCACCGTGCTTACCAGGGTATATACTTAGGATATCCGCTGCCCGGGCGGCCCCGATATGCCACGCATCCGTTACGGTAAATACACTCTCATCGGCCATCAGGGGGATCGTCGTGAAAGATCTGAGCGATGCAAGGTCAACCACACAATCTCTCCCGATGGGCTGTTCCGCAAAAAGCATGTCGTATTCGGCAAGTATCGCGAGCATTTTTCTTGCGACAGGCAATGACCATCCACAGTTTGCGTCTATTCCGATCGATATATCAGGGCCGGCCAGTTCACGAACAGCTTGTACCCTTTCCACATCCTCAATCGGATCGAGCCCCACTTTTACTTTTAAGCACTGAACGCCCCACGTCAAGAATCGCTCCGCGAGTTTCAGGGCATCCTTTACCGGGAAAGCCCCCACTACCATCTTCATGGGTACAGATTCCCGTACTTTACCCCCTAGAAGCTGATAGAGCGGCAAGCCAGCCGCTTTCCCTGCGAGATCCCACAAAGCCATCTCGACCGCGGATTTGGTAAAGGGATTACCGGTAATCAGCCGGTTGATTCGACGCATGAGAAGGTTGACGTTCAGGGGATCTTGCCCCACCAAAGCAGGCGCTATCAATTCGGTTATGGCGGCAACACATCCCCTGGACGTTTCTCCACTCCATCTCGGGGCTACGGTCGCCTCACCTAGCCCTTGGAAATCGGTGTCGGTATGAATCCGGAGGAGAACATATGGTGAATCAATATGTTCCCCATGGGCGGTCTTCGTTGTCAGCCCTTTTTTTAATGGTACGTTTATCGGTATGGGTTCTACACCTGTGATTTTCATGGGGTCAACCATTTCTCCCGATGTTCCGATACAAACGAATCATCATTCAAATGAGGATAAGCGGTGTATACGCGATCGATCTCTTCAGATTGGCCGGGGGAAAGGGATACATCTGGATTCAGACACCAGATACCGTCAAGCAGGCCCTGCCTGCGGAGTACCTCATGTATACCCGTGATACAACCTGCGAAATTATGAGACGGATCGAAGAGGGCCGCATTACTGTCCGTGACCTGGAAAGCCAGTGTTATCATATCGTGAGGGACGCCACCTTTATAATCCATTTGAGCACGGCAGCTTTTTAATTGTGACACTGCCTTTTGCGTCCAGACTGCCCAGTGTCCTAGCAATCCCCCTTTTATTTGTATGGATTCCGATAATTCACTCAATTTGAATTTCGTGAGCAGGTCGATGATGATGTTATCGTCATTTCCAGTGTAGAGTGCGATCTTGGAGGCGTGTCCGCTCTCGTGCAAGGCGCGGACGACATCGATCGTTTGATATCTATTGAAGGGTGCGATTTTTATGGCGACCACGTTTTCGATCTCAACAAATCTGCGCCAGAAATCAAAACCAAGGATACGTCCGCCGACCGACGGCTGGAGATAAAAACCAATAATAGGGATGATGGAAGCGATTCGTTGGCAGTGGTCGATCAGCGCATCGTCTGTAGCATTCTGTAATGCCGCCAGGCTGAGCAAACCCGCATGGTACCCGCATGCATTGGCAAACGAAGCTTCTCGCTCGGCCTGGGAGGTGCGGCCGCAAATACCCGCGATGCGAACAAAGTCCGCCGGCGCCTCCCGGGACATTACATCTATCGCGAGTTCCAGGACGGGCTTATATAAATCGACCGATGGATCACGAATTTCAAACTGTGTCGTATGAACACCCACCGCCAATCCTCCTGCACCGGCTGCGATATAATATCTCGACAGCGCTCTCTGCCGTCTTTCGTCAAGCTGGCGGGAGGCAGTCAATGCCAAAGGGTGTGCCGGTATCACACAACCGCGATGCAAGGCACGTCGGGTTTCATTTATCGCCGTCTGGTCCGACACAGGTGATATCCCACTGTTTGATAAGGTGATTCGTCGAACAAGCTGCTCTGGCTGTATTAAAACGATCCCGTTCTGGATTCATATTTTGTCGGTTTACCGATGCTTCGCCCATCGATCGCAACCCAGTGGGCTACCCAATCTATCATTTGATCGGAAGAAATAGCCGGTGACTCAAAATGTTGGTAGAGCTCTTTCGTGTTGCCCAATAGTGCTGTTTCGTTTTCTTTGCCGGAAAATACAGGCGTCTTACCGAGGATTTCACCTGCCTTCTCCGCGATTCTTCTCACGGTTAACACTTCCGGGCCAGTGAGGTTGACAACCTTTGCGGGGTAATCGCACATAGGAAACATCCTGGCCAGATAACCGTTCGCATCGCCCTGCCAAATTTGATTGACGTGGCCCATGGTGAGATCGATTGTTCTACCGCGGTGGACCTTCTGAATGATGTCATGGATAATACCATATCGCAATTCCGTGGCGTAGAACAATCTTACGATGGTAAGGGGCGTTTTGTTCTTAACCGACAGATACTCGGATATACGCTCGCCGCCCAGTCGAGACCCCGCATACTCGCCGACTGGAGCAATTTCTGATATCTCGCTGGAACCGGTCGAGTCTGTTTCGGTAAACGAATAAACATTGCCAGAACTGACATAAACAACTTTGGAACCAGGGAAGCGTCCCATAACCATGCCTGGAACCCAGGCATTCATCGCCCATGTCATAGGCTGGTTCCCGGAGGCGCCGAATTTATAACCTGCGAGCAGCATGATGTTGGACGCGTGGGGCAACGATTTCAAATCTTCTTCATTCAGAAGGTCGGCTTTTATGGTTTCCACACCCGCCTGTTCCAGGTAAGCTTTTTGAGTTTCATCGGAAAAGCGGGAAACTCCGATTACCCTTTTGGCACCGGCCCGTACGAGCAGCTCTGCCAGTGTCGGCCCCATTTTGCCTCCCACACCCAGTATCATTATATCACCGTCTAGATCGGATACTGCTTTCTTTACAGCGGGTGAAGGGGTGGTCATCTGGTCAATCAGGTCCGTCTCTGATTCTAAGGGGGGTAACATGTCACTGCATCCTTCCGGGCGGTTCGGAAAAATATGTCCTGTCCGCGAAGTACTTGAACATGCCAAATCCTGAAATTTCATCTTTGCACATCCAGACCAGATCCGTTTCACAATACGACACTGATCCATGTCCTGGCGGCGAAAGGTCAGGTCGCGACAGAAGGTTCGCATGAGGCCAGATGCTGATATGCCTGAAACATATACCCTTTAAGAGGTTGTCTCTCACGAACTCTTTTATATGGGAAAAAGTCTGCTGGAACACACTTCCGTCACCCCATGACACGATCTCACTGAGATCATCACCGGCATCCTGCACTTCCAGTGCCGAAAGTGGAACGCCGTCTAAAATGAACATCGCATCGGCGTTGGGATCAACAAGCACCCATTTCTCCAATCCATCGATCCAGACCTCACTGACAAAATGACCGTTGGTGCCGTTTGGAGTCCCCATCAGGACGATACAACGGGCTGGGATATCAAGCGCTTGGCAGGCCGAGACAAACGCCGCGGCATAATGAACACACATGACAATCGGACGATCGCCGTTGTGCCCGGTGCGGCTGCCGCCCCAGGACAGGATTGTTTCTGCATCCCAGGGAGTATACACGGAGGCCCGTCCGGATCCTGTGTGCTCCCAACTCATCGAAATCCAGGTAGACAGTGCCTGCACTTTCGCTAGGCTGTCGGATGTGTTGCGAATGTAAGCCGGGATTATATTTAGCAATGAAGTCAATTTGGGATGATGTTTTGACTCGTAAGTGACAGCCGGCGGAGGGGGATCGCGCTCGTCTCCTCCCCGAATTCGGACGACATATTCAGCCGTTACGGCGTTCAGATATCCCATATGTATGTTTCGCCAGGTTTTTCCCTCATCATCGGATATCTCACTATGGGTATCGCTGACGCCGGGCTCCAAGGCGAGGGACCAGGCATCCATGGCTGTGGATGCCGTCCACAATTGAATACAATTCGCATCACGTTTTAAAAAACCGGGACTCAGTGGGATCTCATGCCATCGATAAAAGGAATGATCACCGGGAGACAGATCTGCAATTCTCTTGTTGTTTAGCTGTACGTGAAGAGGATGTGAATGCCGATCGTAGGGACGGGCCAAGATATAAAGGGTGGCATGTGTATCGATGGTAGGAAGAGATATCCTGGTCCTTGCATAACGAAACCGGGTCAGTTCTTCGCAAAGGGTTGGTATGACCCTGCCCTGTTCATTGGCATATAGCCGACTCAAATATGATACCTTTCTTAGGTGTTAAAATTATCTTAAAGACGTCGATGAAGATGTCGATGAAGATATATAATATTGTTTAACAGGATTCGTCAAGACAGACATTTTATATAAATTGCCAGGGTGTCTTGACAAGATCAACACCGTTTCCTATACTTTGGTAAATATTACCCTTCGAAGAGAGACCAAGAATAACCGGAAGGCTGGCTTGGGGCCCGGAGATGCTCGAAATCACGAGGTATCCGTTGGTGATGAAGTGGATTTGACAGGCTCCGAACTGAAAGATGAGAGTTTGTTACCAGCAGAAGCCGCCCATGGATAAAACCCCTGCAGAGGGTGGGACCTTTCAAAACCGGGAATCAATACCTGGTGGGGCAACCCCGCTCACTTTTCGCCATGGCATATAGATCAACATCCACTAAGATCCCATACGTGAAACCAAATTCTCCGTGACAAATTTAATACATACTGAAAATTGGTTCTGTACCTGGAATCACCGGTTTAAATCAAACATGCCTTTGATGGGATGACAGAATATTGACAATGAAGCGTATTCTAATTTCCTATAAGGAGTAGTTCATGTTCGATGTGATTGTAGTCGGTGGTGGCATTGTAGGTGTATCAACTGCCTATAGTCTTGTGCTATCCGGTGCGCGTGTCCTTTTAATCGACCGGATTGACCATGGAAGGGCAACCGACGCTGGGGCTGGCATCATATCACCGATTGCCTACAATGGCGAAGCCCATCCGGTTCACCGGTTACTCTCCGACGCATTTGCATATTATGATGACCTAATCGACGACCTCTCCACTTCCAATGCGGGGGATACCGGTTTCGATAGATGTGGAAAACTGGTGGTAGCGGTGACGCAAGACGAACTGGAGGATTTCCAAGCCGTCAAGTATCCGGTCACCGCACAGGAGAATGGTGAGGATGACGAGCGAGGCAGACTTATCTCAAGTGAAGATGCCAAACAGCTTTTTCCAGCTCTCGCAGACGTCCGAGGCGCCATTCATTTTCCTGATGCGGCGAGAGTGGACGGCCGCCGTCTGACAGCGGCTATAAAAACCAGAGCGCAACGATCGGGACTGTTTTGCCGAAATGACTCCGTTAAACGGTTAATCATCGAACATAAAACATGTATAGGGGTAGTGGCGTCAAACGAACATTTAGAGTCTCATCAAGTGGTGATCGCAGGTGGAGCTTGGTCACCGTCGCTGGGTGACCAGCTGAACATCCACATACCTGTAGCGCCACAACGGGGTCAAATAGTTCATCTGGATACGGGAAATACTGACACGTCGAGCTGGCCCATTGTGACCGCATTTCATGATCATTATATGGTCCCCTGGCCCGATAACAGGATCGTTGTTGGCGCTACAAGGGAGACCGGTTCGGGGTTTGAGCCGGTCACCACTGCCGGAGGAATTCAAGAGATATTGGGAGAGGCGCTGCGCGTGGCGCCAGGCCTGGAGGATGCAGAATTTAAAGAGGTAAGGGTGGGACTGCGCCCATTAACTTCTGACCGGATGCCTATTCTAGGTGCGGTACCGGGGTTTGACGGTATTTATCTGGCCACGGGACATGGTCCAACCGGGCTACAACTCGGTCCCCTCACCGGAAAATTAATCTCAGATCTTATGCTTGACCAGACTATGGAAATAGAGCTCTCTGACTTTCGGGTTGATCGTTTCAGTTGAACGATATTTTACCCGCGGTTTACACTCCTTGAAGATATTGCTTCAGTGTTTTAGCTATCTCAAAAACCCCTTGCCAAAAGCCGTCGCAACATTAGTTTAATTGACCATTGTATATTCTGCATTCGTAGTATATAAAGGGGACTGGAATATGGCGTTTGATGTCAAAAAGCGTGGAAAACTGACGTACTACTATAACGGTGAAAACCCGGTTTTATCTGCACTTGTGACGGAGGAACTGGGAGATGGGGATCTGAAAATTTACTTTGCAGGATTAACAGGCGGCTATTCTGCCAAGGGTGTTCTCGAACGGGAAAACCTGGTATTTATGGAGCCCGATGAAGAAATTCCGCTTGTGTTCAAGAGCTGGGAGAAATGGTTGCAGGACGCAGGACTCTGTGAATCGCTTAAACAAATTGATTTTATTGAAGTTCATGCGTTCGGTTGCCAACCGAAATCTCCCAACCCTCTTGTGGATCCCATTGGCTATGCGGAGGAACAGAAGCGGCTGCGTGAAGCTTATGCACGTGCGTACAGCGGGTTCTTCAGGGATTATCTGCCAGAGAATGGGGTGCCGTGCCGTTTTACGGTCCACCTGGTTGATGTCCCAGACACGGCCGCATCGTATGAATTCTATTCCACGGCATTGCTTCAGAAATCTCTTCAATAACAGGGATTATCCCTCAGCAGATTTTGTATTAACACGTGGATGTATTTATTCTTCCAATGATAGCACGATGTTCCTCTGCCAACCCTTGGTGAAGCCAACCGATCAGGGTCTTTTCTCGGTGGATAGAGATATCGCGATTGATGCCAAAACAGAAAGTCCCACGCGAGATTCAGCAAGGAACATTCAGACTAAACCAGGTAGAGTAAAATTCGTCTACGGCGATGAAGTCCCCTTCAATTTAATTCCACCCTTACCGGTTTAGTGGTATCGATCGCACACTTAATAGCATCTAAAATAACTTGGGACTGACCGGTGGAAAGAACCGTTTGGTGTCTCGCCGTCAGTGATTCTCGGTCCTCCAGATAGGCGGCCAACCAGTTGGTATAAGAACATTGGTCCCCTCTTTTGTAAGTTGTCAATCTTTGACCAGTAACGATGCCTGCAATATTCTCCTGAGGGTCATAATTCAGGAGCCCGCCGGTACCCAGCAGCGTAATCTGACTTTCATCCTCAAGATATTTTGGTACGATGGACAGTTGCCCATTGGCTCTGTTTGACATTAACAGGGTCGCATTGATATGACACGCTTGATTATGGGATATGCCTGATATGTGAAGGGTCTTCAGGGGGGCCTGCAATAACCCATCAGCCACATCCACCGCCTGACACATCGCCCACCAGGCGCTATGGAGGTTGTGCCCTCCGGAGGTGAGATAACGAAGATAGACCGGGTCCCCGAAGGCTTCTTCCCGACACTCGGCCTCAATCTGTTGATAGGGATGGGACCACTTCGAAGGGGGTGCAACGGTGATATTATTGCCATCACATGATATCCCGTTTATGGGGCCGGCTGTGAGTGTCGACACCTCCCGCGCAAACAAGAGATTTAGGTCCTCGCACAGTGATGGTAAAGCTGCTAGGATGACACAATGATCGGGTTGACTTGCCTCGAAAAGATCCTCGAAATTTGTGCCGGTTGGTATTGAGAGTTCTCCCGATAGACTGCCGTCTATCATGTACAATCCGGTTACATTAAACGATTGTGAGAGGCGGTTGACAGCCTCGATTTCGTTTTTGCTGGCTACAGCCAGGATTCGGTGATTTCTCATTGTGCCCTCTCCCTCTGAAGGGGCAATGACACAATTTCGCCAGTCACTATCGATTGGTATCCTGCTAAAAGTATCTCCATATTTTCTCTTGCATCCTCAACCGTGTAGCGTGTCGGTCTGTCCTTGTCGATTGCATCAATTAAATCGTCAAGACCGTTTGCGAGCGGGTTGGTAGATAGGCCGACGCACTGGCCGGGAGCCCGAGACGCCCATTGCATCGGATCATTTGGGGGAACCCGGTAGTCGGCGTTTATGATTTCATCGCGAATAAAGGTATCTATGGAAGGCCGGTTGGAATCAACGCGGGCCGTACCGGATGTTCCTACCAGAAATGCGTTATTCATACCGCCTGAATTGTGGCTCGCGACCCCGGTTCTAGATCCGCTTATGGTCGCGATTCGCCCATGGGTGTCCGCCATACTCAAGGTCCCGAAATCATCGGCGGCATGGGCGGCATGTTCAGGAAAAAAATAGGCGTCTCCTTGTCCCCAGATTTGTTTAATGGGACCAACGCAGCGCTGAACCAAACCTACCGCATAAGCACCAATCGTTAACAGTTCCCGCTTGATGTCTTGGAATTTCCACTGACCTGCGGGTAAAAACGGCGTGTTTCTATCCTCGTCCGTGATTTTCCTAGGATTTCCTTTACCAAACATAAGGTCGGCGTGTACACCGAGCAGGTTTCCCAGGGCACCACTATTTATCAAGGCTAGACTTGTTTGGACCAGCTCGCCATAGGTGTAACTCGGAACGATGGTCTTAACCCCTGATCTACCGATCTGATCAACGACCATATCACATTCCTCGATAGTCGCACCGAGGAATTTGTCTATCCAGACATGTTTTCCGGCACCGGCACATCTTATTATGAGTTCGGATCTTCGCTCGATTTCATGTCCGATACTGACAATATCTATATCTGGACTACTTAGTGCATCATCGACGCTTTCTATATACGGTACGTCTAATTCGTCCGCAGCCGATCGGTTCCAATTTTTAAGGTACGGGTCTATATCGGGTTCATCGGCTACGGCTACTATTCTGATCCTTGGATGTGCCTGATACAGTGGAACGAAACTCCGTTGATGGCTGTGTTTACTGAAGCTCAAGAGCAGTATGCCATAGGTTCGTTGCGTCATGTGATTTTCCTGATCTGTTTTTGGGCCGGTGGTTCAGGGGACGTAATTAGTATACATAAGCTCTGTGTCAAACGAATACTTTTTTAGTGACTTATCGATTTTATTGACATATTTTCACCTACGCAACACAAAACCTCTGTAAGGAGAGCATGTATGGATGGTCTAATATCTGAAGTTTCCAACTTCCTTTGGGGAATTTGGGCAATCGGAATATTGATGCTGTTGGGTGTTCTTATGACTCTCAGCAGCAAAGGGATACAATTCAGGCGTTTCACATTGTCTTTACGCTTGGTATTACAAGGGGCATTGCGTAAGCATAATGTCGAGAACGCCAGTGGGGACATATCACCATTCCAGGCATTAACGACCGCAATGGCAGCTACCGTTGGCAACGGTAATATAGCCGGTGTTGCGACAGCTATAGCTGTTGGCGGCCCCGGCGCTGCATTCTGGATGATCGTTATCGCGCCACTGGGGATGGCGACTAAATTTTCCGAGGCAGTCCTGGCACTCAGGTACCGTGAGACAAACGAAGACGGAACCATGTTGGGCGGTCCCATGATGTATATAAAAAAAGGAACGGCTATCCCCGCTCTGGGGAGTGTTTTTGCACTATGTGCCTGTCTCGGTGGGATAGGGGGTGGTAACATCTCACAGGCGAATTCTATCGCCCTGGTGATGAATACCGAGTTTTCCATCCCATTCTGGGCGACGGGACTCGGTCTGGCGTTAATGCTCGGAATTGTAATCATTGGAGGTATTAAGCGCATTGGCGCTTTTGCAGAGCAGGCTGTGCCCGCAATGGTTGTTCTCTATGGTATCGGTGTTTTGATAGTCCTGATTTCTAATATTGAAATGCTTCCCGCGGCAGTGAACCTTATCGTTACCGGTGCATTTCAACCGGCGGCGCCTGTGGGCGGATTTGCCGGCGCCACAGTCGCCCATACGATAGAGTATGGGGTTCGTCGAGGGGTGATTTCGAGTGAAGCCGGTATAGGCAGCGCAGGCATAGCCCATGGTGCCGCGTCAACAACGGAGCCGCTTAAGCAAGGGTATCTTGCCATGATTGGCGTTTTCATAGATACCATAGTGGTTTGTTCGATGACAGCCTTGACGGTAGTCGTCACCGGGGTGTGGGACACCGGACTGATCAGCACGGCCATGGTAGCCTCGGCGTTTAATTCAAATATTCCATACGGTGGTGTGATCATCGCATTCTGCTCACTTATGTTCGGTTTTACCACCATGGTAACCTGGGCTTATTATGGCGAGCAGGGGTTACGGTTTCTTTGGAAATCGCGTCATGTCGTAACCGGATTCCGGGTGATCTGGTGTATATGTGCTGTTTTCGGCGCGGTATACGGCGCCCAGGTAATCTGGGACATTGGTGACATTCTTATCTGGTCGATGATGGCGCCGAATGTTGTAGGTTTGTTGTATCTGGTAAAAGAAATCCGGGTTATAACGGATGAAGGCGACCGGGCCGTATCGATTCGCGAGGTATGAACACAGACGATCCTCAATACATCAGCCGCCCGACTGGTCTCATACTCGGTGTCGGGCTGATGTACCTGGCGGCCTATCAGATTTTTAAACTGCCACCCGTTCTGCCGGAATTGCTTGAATCCTACCAATACGACCGAACGTTAGCAGGAGGATTCATGTCTGTGTATGCGGCCGTGGGCTTGTTTCTTTCAGTACCTCTCGGAAGAACGGTGGCACGAAGCGGTCCTGTGCCGGTGGTCACCATCTCGATTCTTTTTATGATTGCAGGGAATTTAGCAGGCCTTACTTACGCTTCCTCCGGCGGCGCCATGCTCCTGGCCAGGTGCCTGGAGGGGATCGGCTTCGCCGGTTTCGCCATCGTAGGGCCCGTTATGGCCAATCGATACGCATCGCGAGCTATGCTTCCGATTGTCATCAGTTTAACAGCGATATGGATCCCGGTCGGTCAATTGATAGCGGCAGGAATCACCCCGTTGATTATACCCCAGTACGATTGGGGCGGATTGTGGTGGATTGGAATCGCCGGAACGGTCATTCTGGGGATCATTTCGATACCGGTTCTGCAAGGCATGACCTCGAATGAGCATGATGCTGGCACCGTCCAACGGCACTCGGCTAGGTCCCTCTCGCCGACACACCGACGTCGTCTTATTATCTCAGCATCTCTGTTCATGGTCTTCTCCATTCAGTATCTGGCATTTATGACCTGGCTGCCCCAATATCTGGTCGAGGCTCAGAATATGACCACCGCGGAATCAGCACTGGGTTACATGGTGCCGATCGCAATTGTAATTCCTACGAGTTTACTGTCGGGATGGATGTTCGGTAAGGGATTTAAACCACAGCATCTCATGATTGCGGGAATGATTTTGATCGCTATTGTATGGGGGCTAATTCCGGTTGCCAGTCAGGGTATGTGGGGGATCGTCTTACTGATTGTTTATGGTATCGGAGCGGGAGTCACACCTACCTGCCTGTTTGCCATGCCTTCCACCATAGTCGGCCCAGATGGTCCGACATCAGATGCCTTCGGAATCATCATGACCGGGCGAAGTATGGGGGTGTTGATCGGACCTATGTTGCTGGCATGGATATTCACAGTGTCCGGCACCTGGTCCCACGTAGCACCGGTTTTCCTTGTCACCACTGTAATAGGCTGCGGACTTAGCCTATTGTTATATCGAACCCTGAAACAGTAACCTGTTCGTATGATAGACACAGGAAATCAGTATACAGGCTGCATTTTGCTTACGAGAATCCCATGCGCGTGACAACCGGATTCCTCTTGGATACGAATCCCTATTGGTAAATATAGCGTCGTTCAGGGAGCATTGAATGAGTTTTTGGAATGGGCGAAAATCACTTATTACAGGTGGTTCCGGTTTCATCGGATCTCACCTCGTGGATCATCTGCTCGATGCGGGATCTGATGTCCGCGTTGTAGGAAGAAACAGGAACCATCTTGAAAGAAAGATTGGTAAACGGATCAGCCATGTGGACTTTTACACCGGAGATATTCGAGATCCCGACACGGCTGTGGCGTCTTGTAAAGGCCGGGACACGGTTTTTCACCTCGCGGCACAGGTTGCGGGGGCAGGATGGAATTCCGCGCATCCAGGCACGATGCTCACTCAAAATCTCGCACTTGGCATTCACATGCTTGATGGCGCTGTCAAGAATGATGTCGAACGTTTTTTATGTGTCAGTTCAGCCTGTGTTTATCAGCGCCATTGTACCGTGCCTACCCCGGAAAATGAAGGGTTTTTAGGTGATCCCGATCCATCAAATTTTGGTTATGGATGGTCTAAAAGGACACTCGAAGCACAGGCCCGGGGTTACGCCCAGGAATATCCTATGAAAATCGGGATCGTACGCCCATATAACGGCTATGGTCCCAGGGATGACTTCGAATGGGAAACCAGCCATGCGATTCCTGCGTTGATACGTAAAGTGGTTGAAGGAATGGATCCGGTAGAGGTATGGGGGAATGGCAGTCAATCGAGATCTTTTTTCTACGTATCGGACTTTGTCAAAGGACTGATGCTCGGGCTTGAGAAATACCCGGAATGCGATCCGGTAAACATCGGGACCGATGAGGAAGTCACAATTTCCGAACTCATTGAAAGTATCAAACGGATTGCCAACAGCCACGTGTCCATCAAGTACGATTCAACAAAACCCATGGGGCAACCCCGTAGAAACGGCGATTTTCAAAAAGCCCATAGGTTACTTGGTTTTAAACCGGATGTTCCTCTGGAAGAAGGCCTCAAAAAGACGATTGACTGGTACCTAAACTACAGGGAGCTATCAGTTTGAAATTATCTTTTAAATCCGCCCTGGTAATACTCACACGGAATGAGATAGAAGGCATATCTTCTTTGTTTGGGAAGATACCATTTGACGCGACAGATGAATGTTTTGTAGTAGATGGTGGGTCAACGGACGGCACAGTTGCGTTTGTTGAGGAACGTGACATCACCGTCGTAGGTCAGGACGAACGAGGTCGCGGAGCTGCATTTCGTATAGCCATGGCATCTACTGACTGTGACTATGTCATTTTTTACAGCCCGGATGGTAATGAGGATCCAGAAGACATCCCTAAACTTATAGACAAGATGGAAGAAGGCTATGACATGGTCATCTGTTCCCGTTTTCTTCCCGACGGCGCGAATGAAGAAGATGATCTGGTATTCCCCTGGCGGGCCTGGGCGAACCGTGCATTTACTGCTATTGCTAATTATTTGTGGGGCGGACGGCTCACGGACAGCATCAACGGATTCCGGGCCATCACAAAGGATGCTTTTAATAAATTGAAGCCTGATGGCCCCGGATATGTAATAGAATATCAATTGTCCATCAGGGCGTTGAAGAAGGGGTTGAGAGTCGCTGAAATTCCTACCGTTGAAGGTCAGAGAATAGGTGGTGAAAGTTATGCAAAATCTCTTCCCACCGGGATTCTGTTTTTGCAATTTTTATTTCGAGAACTGAAAATCGGTAAAAACTTTTAAAAATTAGACATAATTTTATAAATAGCGATTGAAAAAAAACCGAACCTTTATACATTGTAGTTAGTCTTTATTTAAGACTTATCCTGTAATGCGAAGTTATGGTGTAATGCGAAGTGATATGGACGTCAGGAAGGGATTCACTATGTGGCTGTCGGATGCCGACCTTGTTGCACAGACAATACGGGGCGAGACCGAGACATTCGAGATGCTGGTATCACGGTACGAAAAAGATCTAATTCGATTTTTGCAATCCAGGATCGACCATACCCAGGATGTACAGGACATCTCCCAGGATATCTGGCTGACGGTATATCAACACCTTAAAACCCTGAAAAAACCGGATCAGTTCGGATCCTGGATGTTTGCGATCGCTAAAAACACATGCCGGTCGTATTACAAACGCAAAAAGCCATCCGTGGCGTTGTCCGAAAGTCATGGGGAAGTTGAACATCCCGACGATGAACATCTGCGCCGTGTCAATAGAAGGCGAATTATGGATGCGGTGTCCTCCTTGTCGCATATACTGCGGCGGACCGTTACCCTATACTATGTCGCTGGATACACGACGGGTGAGGTCAGCAACAGTTTAAATGTACCGGTTGGAACAGTTAAACGCAGATTGTCGGACGCCCGGAAACTGCTTAAAACAGCGATAAAAGACTGGTATCAAACCCCTGGTCCTGGTTCAGGGTGGGTCTTGGACCACTAATTTAGGAGTTCTTAACAGATGTCCCAACCGCCTTCCCAAACCCCGAAGAACGATAGGGACGGGCAAAATCAACAACCGAAGGTTCCACACCGACCAAGAACGCTGGCGATCTGGCTGCTCTTGATTCTCGTGGCTATGTTTGCATCTAACTTCCTCTCCAGTGAGACTGATGATACGGTAGAAATCACTTATTCCGAATTCCAGAATCACCTCCAAACCGACAACATCGACCGGGTGACCATATCCGAAAAACAGATTACGGGTCGATTGAAGAGCCTCGCATCAATAGTAGTCGACGGCCGCACTGTTGATTATGTTGATTTCACGCTTTATATCCCGTTTGAAGATCCTGGTCTGGTCGGGGAATTAATGGCTAGGAATGTCATCGTGGATGCACAGCCGGAGTCACCTAGCTGGGTGGGATATATCCTGTCGGCGCTTCCGTGGTTGTTGCTGATCGCATTCTGGATTTTTATCCTTCGTCAGATGCAAAACGGTCAGCGGGGCATGTTTTCATTCGGTAAGAGTCGGCACAAGCTGGTTACGGGCGACCGTCCAACTGTTACTTTCGAAGACGTGGCCGGTGTGCCCGAAGCCAAACAGGATCTGGAAGAGATCGTAGAGTTTTTGAAAACCCCCGATAAGTTTCATTCATTGGGCGGCAGGATACCTAAAGGCGCACTGTTGCTGGGGCCTCCCGGTACAGGTAAAACCTTGTTGGCACGGGCGGTAGCAGGAGAAGCCGCAGTACCCTTCTTCAGCATGAGCGGTTCCGACTTTGTCGAAATGTTTGTAGGCGTTGGTGCATCCCGTGTTCGAGACCTGTTTGAACAAGCGCGGCAGAATTCGCCCTGTATCATTTTCATAGACGAAATTGATGCCATAGGTAGACATCGGGGTGCAGGCCTCGGCGGGGGGCACGACGAACGTGAACAGACATTGAATCAGCTTCTGGTTGGATTGGACGGCTTTGAACCGACTGATGCTATAATTGTCATAGGCGCCACTAATAGGCCGGATGTGCTCGACCCAGCCCTCTTGAGACCCGGTCGATTCGATCGTCATATTGTTGTGGATCAACCGGATGTGGTGGGAAGGGAGAAAATTCTTGGTATCCACATTCGGAATCAGAAAATACCACTTGATGATTCGGTAAAACTCGATGAAATCTCGAAGAGTGTGCCGGGTATGTCCGGTGCGGACCTGGCTAACCTGGTGAATGAAGCCGCCTTACTGGCAGCACGCAAAAACCATGAAAAAGTGTCCCATCCCGATTTTGATGAGGCAAAAGACAAACTGGTTATGGGGGCGAAACGTCATTTGGTTATCAGTGACGAAGAACGCGAAATTATCGCCTATCATGAAGCGGGTCACGCATTACTGATGGAACACATCGAAGAATTTGACCTCCTATTAAAAGTTTCGATATTGCCTCAGGGTAGGGGGCTTGGCGTGACGATTCCGCTCCCTGAAGAACGTCGGCTTATGTCAAAACAATACTGCCTAGCCACAATGGCAGTAACGCTCGGTGGTCGGGTCGCTGAGAAACTGATCTACGATGAGCTCACCTCAGGCGCGTCAAACGATATCGAGAAGGTTACCGCCATAGGACGTCATATGGTCTGTGAATGGGGAATGAGTGAAAAACTAGGCGCGACCGCGCTTGGAGTAAAAGAGGGTGAAGTTTTCCTGGGTAAGGATATTTCCCGCCGCCCCAACTACGGGGAAGATACCGCTGAGATCATCGACAAGGAAATCCGGGGGTTCGTCCAAGTGGCTGAAGAAAGAGCGACTAAAATCCTGACGGAATTTATGGACCAGCTACATATCGTGGCCAAAGCGCTGCTGGAAAAGGATACGCTCACCAGGGAAGAAGTACAACAGCTTATTGTCCCGTCAGACACGAAGATTGAAAATGGTGAAGAAATTGCCGTAGAAGTGCCGAAACAGGAGCCGGATGAAGACGCCGCTCCGGAAGATGCGGTTGCGGAGGTAGCGGAAGGCCAGAGATCAAAGTCTGCTAAGGTATAATTGTGCATCTCCATATACATATTTAAAACCACGATTTTCGCAGCCTCGTGGTTTTTTTTATTCCAACAGGACGCGTCCGAATACGATTATATATGGAATTCATCGTTGTTTCATCGATAGAAAAATACCGTAAATTGGCACAGACAAACATTACATCACAACATCAAGTTCTGGAAATCGGATGTTCCTATGGAGGAACCACAAATATCCTCGCCGGACTGGCAAAGAGAGTGGTAGCGATTGACATGGCTACGGATATGATCTCCCAGGCAAGAAAGACGATTGGTCAGGCGGGGAATGTCGAACTGATCCTGCATGACGCCCGGGATTTATCCCAAATCGGCAAACTGATCCCTGATCCCGATGCAATATTCATAGATATCGGAGGAAATCAACAACTGGACAAAATTGCGACTGTCCTGCGGTGTTGCCTAGGGCGTTTTACCTCAGAGTTACTAGTGGTGCGAAATGTTGAACTCGCCGGTTTGGTATCTCGAGTGACAGAGGTAGAAAAAACAGGTAATGATGGTTCTTTTCACGGTTTGAAAAATGACGAATGGTTCAACGAATCCAATTCAATTGGGCACCTGTTAGCCCTTTCCTCAAGCTACCTGGTAAGTAACCGAACATATGCCGCGAGGCGTTTAAAACACCACATAGACCTGCCTGACGTTTTAGCCCGGATTCAAGAGATGAAATCCGATGAATCTCCCACCGTGAGGCGAATTGCGACTGGAATCCTGATACATCATTTTGAGGCCCGCGATTGACAAAGACCGCCAGGGTTCCGGGTTGACGCTCCCAGCAACTGAGAGTACGCGACTCCCTGCAGGCCGGAATAACCGACGAGTATGGTGCCCACACGATTTAACCGATGGGTTCTGGAAACTGCGGCCGGTTCCCGACGTCACTGTGATAATACATGCATTGGCAACATCCCACAAAAAACCCGGTATCGAATGAATCTCGATACCGGGCCATACCTTCCTGGTCAGTCTGGCATCCGGGAGCCAGACACATGTTTTCCGCTGGGCTGTCTTCCATACAATCCCAGTGTGCTGCCGATGCCGAATGACAAAAACATGCAGGTGCTGTCTGATCCGATCTATTGCCGTTACAACGGGGCGGTGTTCAGACCGGCAACACAACACAACTTAGATCGCGCTGGACATCACCTGTTTCAGAGTGTCTAGGAATACCTCGGTTTCATCTTCTGTACCTGCCGAGATTCGGATCCAGTTCTTGAATTCATCCCGGCGCCTGGAGGTGATCCAGACGTTACGCTTGCGCATCTCGCTCACGATCTTGCGGGATTCCCTACCGAGATTCACCATGATGAAGGTCCCCTGGGAAGGTAAGTACTCCCAGCCCATTTTCTCACATTCCTCATAGACACGATTCTTGAAATCCCAAACGACTTGCCGGGAACGCTGTATGTGGTCCAGGTCCTGTACGGCCGCTGCCCCTGCTACGTTGGTCAGCATGCTGGTGCCACCGGTGAAGTACTTCTTCATTTCTCTCTGGATGTCCTGACTAGCCACGCAGTATCCCAACCGCATCGCCGGCATAGCATGAACCTTGGAGAAGGTTCGTACGACCGCCACATTGTTTCGGGACGTTGCAAGAGGTATCGCCGAAGGCAGCTTATCCTGTTCAGCAAAGTGGATGTAAGCCTCATCGACGACTACGATGACATTCTCCGGCACTTTGTCGACAAAGTTTTCGAGCTCATCGTAAGATAGCAGTGTGCCTGTGGGATTATTAGGGTTAGTGATAACGACCATGGTGGTCTTGGGTGTAATCAAGGAAGCCATGGCATCCAGGTCATGCTTATAACCCGGAGTCATGGGTGCCATGATCGCGTTCACCTCAACGCCGAAAATATCCTTGTAGAACTGACCGGACCTGGAAATCTGGCCATAACCGAATTCGGCCTCGATGACCTCTCCGCCCTCGCGGCTTAAATAAGCCAGGGTGAGTAAGCCGAGAGACTGGCTGGAACTGGCGCTGATAAGAATCGGTCCTGGTGCTGACCTGAAAAAGCTCTGCTGAGAACTCCGGTCCGGTTTCGGTAATGTAATCCCATCGAAGTCCGCGATTGCCTGCATTAGGTCACGGCTTTGTGAGCCATAACGTCCCATCTCGAACATGTGGTCGGCAACGGCTTTAATTGCATTGGGAGAAGGTCCCAGCGGGTTTTCGTTGAGGTTCATGCGCACGAGACCCGGGCGGACCCCGGAGCCTTTGATGTTTTCGATGGTAGGCTGCCGCCCGGTCATTATCTGTTCTGCCATGGCCAGCTTCGCGCTCATGGATAACGCCGCACCACCGGCGATGGTACCTTTGATGAAGCCCCGTCTGGATAATCCGATCTGATCCAATGGTTTCATTAGAATCTCCTGTGTGGGTAGCGTGTTGATTTCAGAAAACCGGGGTTTATTCTTTCCAACGACCCATGCAAACGTCATCCGGTTGTCTTTTAAAGTGAAGGTGCGGCACCTTTTTCTCTTAATGTATGTTTATCTTGACACACCCGTTATCCTTAACCTTATAGTATACTTCGCTTTTGTATGTACGTCAATTTATTTTTACTTAAGCCCACTGACAGGGATACGGCCCGCCAAATCTATGCCGCCGTCTCATAAGGAAGATGTTGAGACATGAAAATTACCGAGGTAAGGATCATACCGGTCATTCAATTCGTATATGTGAAAATCGTGACCGACGAAGGCGTTTACGGTGTCGGCGAGGCGTCCCTCAGTGGTAGGAATCTTGCAGTCGTGGAGGCGCTCAAACACATTAAGCCACTCATCATGGGCAAGGATCCCACCCGCATCGAATTTATATGGCAGGATATCTTCAGGGGTACATTCTGGCGAGGCGGCCCGGTGATGCAATCCGCACTCGCTGGCATCGATATCGCCCTCTGGGATCTGAACGGCAAGGTGCTCGGTGTGCCTACATACAGACTTCTGGGCGGTGCGGCCCGTGATAAAGTGCTGGTATACAGGCATTGCGGGGGCAAGACGCCGGAACACCTGATGGAAGTGGGAACGGGCATGCTCGAAGACGGGTGGAAGGTGCTGAGAATATCACCCGTAGTACCCGAACAGCGTTTCAATCCGAAAGTTGCCATTCAAAACGGAATACGGCATTTTGAGGCGTTACGTAAAGAGGTAGGAGAAGAGGTCGAAATCATTTTCGAAGTTCACACGAGGCTTACTCCAATTCGTGCGGTTGAATTGTGCAAAGCGATCGAACCATTGAATCCGTTTTTCGTCGAGGATCCCATAAGATCAGAAAACCCGGGTTCGTTCGCCACACTGCGGGCTCAGACCAGCTGTCCGATCGCGACAGGAGAGCAATTGACGACTAAGTGGGCGTTTCGGGAGTTGATTGAGCAGGAATTAATCGATTACATCCGGGTGGATATCTGTCACAGCGGGGGAATCACAGAAGGCAAAAAAATAGCAACTATGGGTGAGGTCCATTATCAGGAACTGGCAACGCATTATACCGGCAGTCCGGTCAGCACAGCGGCCATGATGCATCTCAATCTATCGATACCGAATTGTGCCGTACAGGAACACAATCCTCCACACGGTGTCATCAACGACATAATATCATACGACTGGTACATTGAACGCGGCTACATAAGGAGCGGTGGCTCTCCCGGCCTCGGAGTGGACATCAACGAGGAACTTGCAAGGAAACATCCCCATAGTCCCCAGGAACCACCCCATCTTCGCAGGGAGGATGGGGCAGTCCAGGACTGGTAACCAGGCACATGGCATCGATAATTGAAGTAGAAAATCTACAGAAATATTATCCGATAAAGCGTGGAATTTTGAGAAAAACAGTCGGTTATGCGAAGGCGGTGGATGGTCTGTCGTTTACTGTTGAACGGGGCGAGACCCTCGGTCTCGTGGGTGAAAGCGGGTGTGGGAAAACGACCGCGGGGCGGTGCATATTGAGGATTTTGGAACCAACAGGTGGCAAAGTACTCTTCGGAGAGGCAAAGACTGATTTGGTGCGCCTGTCTCAGAAAGAACTGAAACCCTACAGAACCCGTATGCAGATGATATTTCAAGATCCTCACTCCTCGCTGAATCCACGAATGACGGTCGGTGATATCGTGGGAGAACCCCTGAAAGTCAACCACCTTTTGCAAGGCAACGAGCTCCAGGACAGAGTGACAGAACTTATCGTCTCCGTAGGTCTAAAGCCCCAGGATGGAAGACGGTATCCCCATGCCTTCAGTGGTGGTCAGCGACAGCGTATCGGCATTGCACGGGCGTTATCCCTACGCCCTGAATTGATCGTTGCCGATGAGCCGGTGTCTGCGCTCGATGTTTCTGTGCAGGCCCAGGTTTTAAATCTTCTGGCCGAATTGCGGGCCACCTATTCCCTTACTTACATTTTTATCGCGCATGACCTTGGCGTTGTCAAACACATAAGTGATCGGGTTGCAGTAATGTACCTGGGACGAATCGTTGAACTGGGCCCAACCCGATCTTTGTTTCATCAGCCACTTCATCCCTATACGGAAGCCTTGATATCAGCGGTACCGGTCGCCGATCCGGATACAAGGAGTGATCGAACCAGAGTGCGCCTCACCGGTGATGTACCCAATCCGGTTTCTCCCCCCACGGGATGTTGTTTCCATCCCCGTTGCAGATATGCTAAAGACATCTGTAAAGAAGAACCGCCCAAGCTTAAATCGGAAGCCGGAGTTCAGGTCGCATGCCATTTCAGCGGTGACCTGTCCCTTCAAGGCGTCTAATCCCTGTACGGATCGAATTCATTTTCTCCGGCCATCGCTACCCCCAGTGGTTTTAGAGTGTGCAGTATCCGGACCGTATCACCATGATGCCTCAAGACGGCTGGCAGGCGTTTGTAGCAATGGGGTGACTCATCGGTACCCGCGCCACGGAGTTCGACGCCTTTCTTCTCGATCCAGTCCATCATCATCAGACGGGAAATCCGCCCGGGCTTGATGACTCGGCCGCTCCTGCGATGGATTTTACCGCGTGCGGCCGTGCGGCTCATAACCCGACCTGCGCCGTGTACCGTGGAATAAAGCGCGATGCGGGATTCAGGAGATTCCCTACCCTCCAGGATTACAGAGATGTCCCCCATTGAACCACCCACGAAGCCTTTTTGACCGGGAAAGGCGGGGGTGGCGCCTTTTCGGACAACCCAGTAATCGATGCCATCGTGCTGTTCCTGCCAGGCATAATTATGGTGATTGTGTACTTCATCGATTATCTTCGCGCCAAGGAGCCGGCAGACCCTGTCACACACCCAATCCCTACCTGCATAGGCATAACGCCCCGCCAACGACATGGAGGTCAAATAATCCGTACCGAGATCAGAATGGACATGAAACAGCAGTGGCGCCACATCCATCCCATCCCTGCCCCCGCCCTGATTCAAAAAATAAGCGGCGGTTTTATGGCCGAACCCCCTGGATCCGAAGTGTGCTCCGATCCAGATATTCCGGGCCTCATCTTCGAAAAGATCCACATAATGGTTACCGGAACCGATCGTCCCAAGCTGATCATGCGCAAGATCCTTGAAACCTTTTAAAGGCTTTGATTTCCAAGCATCGTCATCGAACAGAGCATGGTCTACCCTGGACTTGTTTTTGCGACCGATGCCGAATTCCAGGGAATGCCATATGTCATCCATTATTTTCTTAATATGCTTTTTTACCTCTGGGGCCGGAATGTCGAGTTTTACCGCCTTGTTCCCGCAGGCAATGTCAAAGCCCACTCCGGATGGTGATATGTGTTCCTGATAGGCCAGGACACCACCGATCGGCACGGCGTAACCCTTATGATGATCTGCCATCATGGCGACCCTGCTCGCTTCCTCTGCACATCGTTTAATCTGCTGCAGAGCGCCATCCTCTACAGGGAACCCCCAAATTGGAATATCATCAAAATATCGCATCTTGTAATTCTGTCCCTTTTGATCTTGATTAACATGCTGCCGTATGGAATGTTAAAGAACGGGCGCAGTTCAACAGATTCCGGACATTACGCTGATAAAACACTTTCACTGACTATCCAAAATCGATATAATTGGAAGAGTTCAATACCGGATGTCTAAATTTGTCAGCCCTTGGAGCCGCAGTTTTATGTTCCTCAGAATATATCCCAATTTATTCGCGATATCGCTTATTTTCGGAGCCTGTGCGGAAGATTCGGTGCGATTAGTGACCGATACCGGGTATCCCAAGGGCCTCGATGCCAGAGAAGCCCCCATGCTGGCAGCCCTTGTGGCGAATGGCCAGTTACCGGCTCTCGAACAACGATTACCCGAAAACCCTTTGGTTGCCAAACATCCGTATGAAGGCTATGAAGGGCCCGGCACTTACGGCGGGACGTGGCTCCGCTTCCACAATTCAGCGGATTTCGGAGATTGGAAGATGATCGGGGGCTACGCGCCTTTTATGCGTTGGAACTGGGCTTGCAACGATTTGGAACCGGGCCTGGCGGAGTCCTGGGAGTTCAATGAAGACGGTACGGAGTTCACGATACACCTACGGAAAGGGTTACGGTGGTCGGATGGAGCTCCTTACACTTCCGCATCCTTCGCCTTCTGGTATGACCTGTGTCTTGATGACCGACACCAGTACGCCCCCCCGGTGTGGTGCCTGGTCGACGGAAAACCGATGACGGTGGAGACACCGGATGCATTTACCATCGTGATGAAATTCGCCGGACCCAACTGGCTGGTTCCGCTTTGGCTGGCCACTGGGTTCTGGTGGTGTGATGTCTACAATATCCCACAACACTACATGAAACAGTTCCATCCTGATTACAATCCCGCGTTTTCTGGTTTTGTGGAGTTTCAACGCCGTATAATTACCCATCAGAATCCGGATCTTCCGACCATGTGGCCCTGGAAAATAAAAGCTATCGAGAAAGGCGGATACCAGGTATACCTTGAACGGAATCCCTATTACCACGTAGTTGACGATCTCGGAAGACAACTGCCATATATCGATCGTGTAAAATCAAGTTTTGTCACAGAAGCCCAGGTTAGAGTTCTAAAAGTGCTGTCAGGCGAGGTGGATGCCCAATTTCGAGGACTTCAGCTGAGAGACCTGGCCCTGTTTTTAAAGGGTAAGGGACGGGGTGGTTATAACATTAAGATGTGGAAAAGCAGCGCGGGCGCAGAACCGGCGATTAACCTGAACTGGTCGGACAATGATCCGGTTCTTAGATTGCTCATTAGGGACCAGCGTTTTCGTAAAGCGCTCGCTCTCGGCATAGACAGAGAAAAGTGCAACCAGATCGCTTGGAGAGGGTTATTGCAGCCACAGGCTGCCACGGTGAGCGAGGAATCATGGCATTTCGATGATCCCGAGGGGCAGGCGTTGTTTGCCGCATGGAAACGGGCGGATGCGCAATTTGATCTCGATAAAGGCAACAGATTGCTGGACGAGATGGGTCTCACCACCCGTGATGCGGAAGGGTACCGACTGAGACCGGATGGTAAGCGGTTGACTATGGTTTTTGACGTGCCAACGGCAAAAACAGTGCCTTACGAAAATGATATAGGTCTTATCGTGGCGGAAGGATGGGAACAACTCGGTATAGAGATTGTTATTTACACGCCGCCCGGTGCGGAGTTGAAACTCAGAAGGGATCTCGGTGAATTTACGATCCATCTCCACGGTGAGGGTGAGATGGATCTGTTTACCTATCCCGATTGGGTGTTCCCGACCTTACCTAAGTACTGGCACCCAAAAGTCGGCAAATGGTATGAAACCGGTGGTGAGAAGGGAGAGGCCCCTACGGGGCCGCTGAGAGATTTACTCGACCTTTACGATGCTATAAAAATGGAGCCGGATCTTAGAAAACGGCACCAGTATGTCCGGGACGCGGTTCAGATTCATATAGACCAAGGCCCCTTTCACCTTGGAACTGTGGGCCGTGCCCCCCAAGTGGTTATCGTCGGTGAGCACTTTAAAAACGTCCCCGAAACAGGCATTCTTGGCCCTTGGGCTATCGTGGCCCCCGCCATAAGTTTTCCGGAACAATACTATATGGATCCGATCACCCAATGATTAGGGAAATCAATCCGTAATAATGATCTCTTATATTGTGCGTCGAATTATAATGGCCATACCGACCCTTCTGGCCATCTCGATTATCGGGTTTTTCATAATCCAGTTGCCAGAGGGTGACTTTCTGGATCGTAAAATACAAGAGCTGGAGCAACAGTTCGGAGATAGCAGTTCTCTGGCCCGGGTAGAGGAATTACGTATCAGATACGGGCTCCATCAGCCGGTATATATGCAATACCTAAAGTGGATATCCGGATTTGTCGTTGGAGATTTCGGTGAGTCCTTTGAGCATGAACGGGAAGTGAACGAATTGATCTGGGACCGCCTGGGTTTCACACTGTTGATTTCGATAGGATCGTTGTTTTTCACATACGTAGTGGCGATACCCCTGGGCATATATTCTGCATCGAATCAGTATCACTGGACGGACCATACCCTTACTTTTATCAGTTTTGTTGGTATGTCCATTCCCGCGTTTCTTGTGGCACTGGCTTTGATGGTTTTTGTGTTCGAGGTATTCGGCATACCGTTGTTCGGGCTGTTTTCCTCTTATTACGAGGGAGCCCCATGGACCTGGGGTAAATTCATGGATTTATTTAAACATCTGTGGATTCCCGTCATCGTAGTCGGATTGAATGGTACAGCGGGGCTGATGCGTATCATGCGGGGAAACTTGCTTGATGTTCTGGGGCAACCCTTCGTTCAGACCGCAAGAGCTAAAGGTCTACATGAACGGGTGGTCGTGGTAAAACACGCCGTGAGGATCGCCATTAATCCACTGATAAGCATACTCGGAATGAGTCTGCCGGCTATATTGTCCGGATCCACTATCGTATCGATCGTGCTCGGTTTGCCGACCGTTGGCCCGTTGTTGCTGAGAAGTCTTATGAACGAGGATATTTATCTGGCCGGTACCCTGTTGATGATGTTCAGTATTCTTCTGGTGATCGGCAATCTGCTTGCGGATATCGCACTGGCCTGGGTCGATCCGAGGATCCGTTATGAATGAGAGGAAGTCGTTACGGTTTATCGATGATAGTCTGGGTGACGAGACCATGACGGTGAGTGATTCCGGTATCCTGAGCTATAGGCAATTGATCTGGCGTCGGTTTAAGAGAAACCGCATGGGAAAATTGGCCGCGGGGGTGCTTGTCGGCTGTTATCTTGTGGCCATAGGTGCTGACTTTTTTGCACCTTATCATTACAACGATATCAACATCACAGTGAGGCATACGCCGCCCCAGTCCCTTCACTTTTCCTGGGATGAGGGGTTGCATGTGTACGGGCTTAAGGACACGCAGAATCCAAATACACTAGAAACCGAATATGTCCCCGATCCCACCCAGATCTATCCTGTGTGTTTATTTTATTCGGACGTAAATGACGGGATACATCTGTTGGGGTCGGACGGGCCATTTTTTCTTCTGGGTACAGACCGCATGGGGCGGGATCTATTGTCCCGCATCATTTTTGGCGCGAGGGTTTCGATGACCATCGGACTTGTCGGGGTGTTTCTGAGTCTGGTGTTGGGCTCGATTCTCGGAACAGTATCGGGATATTTCAGCGGTTGGATTGATCAAATTATACAACGCATAGTAGAACTTCTGGCGTCATTTCCTCCCATACCGTTGTGGATGGCTCTGGGGGCGGCGCTGCCTGCGGGATGGAGCAGTGTACAGACTTACTTCGGCATCACCATCATCCTTTCTATTGTCAGCTGGGGTGGTTTGGCACGGGAGGTCAGGGGCAAAGTCCTGGTATTCCGTGAACAGGAGTTCGCCCTCGCGGCACGGTCCGCAGGAGCCGGTCACTGGTATATAATTACCAGACATCTGCTTCCAGGATGCTACAGCCATATCATCGTTATCGCCACACTTGCCATACCGGGAATGATCCTTGGCGAGACCGCCTTGAGTTTTTTGGGGCTCGGAATTCGACCGCCCATGACCAGCTGGGGCGTGTTGCTGGAAGAAGCCCAGCGGGTGACGGTGCTGCTCCATTATCCCTGGCTGCTGTATCCTGCAGTTCCGATTTTAATCGTTGTTATTGCCTATAATTTCCTGGGTGATGCCTTGCGGGACGCGGCGGATCCGTATTCCAATTAAAAACGGAGATGAAAATGACCACAGCTTTTACCGGGCTGATATCTGACGCACAGAGGGAGCAGTACAGGGAGGAAGGATATTTCATCCTTGAGGACGTGGTGCCCAAAGACGACCTGGCATTGCTACGGGGGGAATGTCAAAGATATATCAATGAAGCGGATGCTGAAATGGCGAACAGGAAAGAACCTGCCCGCGGTATTTCCCACCAGGGCAAAAGGTATTTTATCTCTGGAAAGCAGGCAGAGAACGAACGGCTTCGGTCATACATATACAGCGGACTCATGGCGGAGGTGTGCCGCGCAACGCTCGGCATCAATGCCTATATGTTCTGGGAACAGTTCGTGGTAAAAGGAGCCGAAGTAGGAATGAAATTCTCATGGCACCAGGACTCTGGATACGTAGGCTATGACCACACACCCTATATGAGCTGCTGGTGCGCTCTGGACGATATGACTGAGGAGAACGGGACGGTTTACATCCTGCCTTTTTCCAGAGCAGGCACGCGTAAACGGCAGGAACATGTTGTTGAGGAGGGCTCCAACGACAAGGTGGGGTATTTCGGTGATGACCTCGGTATTCCGGTTATCGCCCCCGCCGGAAGCCTTGCAGTGTTTACGAGTGTATCATTCCATAGAAGCGGCACAAATAGAACAGACCGTATGCGCCGCGTTTACTTGACGCAGTATTCAGGCAGTCCCATTTACACGCAGGATGGATCAAAGCTGTGGGGTAATGCAGTGCAGTTCGTAAAAGAGAACCAGCAGATTACCCCCGTGGTTCATTAACCGATGGCAGGAAAATGATAATTACCGACATCGAAGTAATTCAACTGCGGGTACCGTATGAGGATCGTATCCGCAAGGCGTTTTATCACTTCGGTATGACGGAGGAATTGACCCTCTATAAATTCCATACGGATACCGAGCACATAGGTGTGTGTGAAAATGTAGGACCACCTTTTTCCGAAGATCAGCTTGCCCGGTACGTTGGCACAGATCCCTTTGACCATGTAATGGGCACTGGGCCGTTCAATCTGGATATGGGGTGTTACGACCTAATGGGGAAATACCTCGATAAACCATCCTGGCATCTCATGGGTCAGCAGGTTCGGCCCTGGGTGGCTATGGGGTGGTGGATGCCCTCCATGTCCGTGGAGGATTCCGTGGCAGAGGTCCAGTGGGCCTACGAAAGAGGGTACCGGGGATTAAAATGCAAAGCCAGGGCGTTCTATGACGTCATCGGTCAGACCGAGGCAATCCAGGATGTGGTAGCGGATGATTTCAGAATAGAATATGATTTTAACGGCGCGCTTATTTCGGTGGACAAGGCGTTGCCGATACTAAAACAATTAGAAGGTTTCCCGGTAATAAAAGGGGTTGAGGAACCGATTTTTGCCTCCGATATCACAGGATGGCGACGGCTGCATCAAGCGATCAGGATTCCATTCTATCTTCACGGGGTCAGGGTACTGTGCCCTCCGGCATCAAGGGAACCGTCCGGCCCCTGGACCGGCCTGAGGGCGGGCGATTTTGACGGGGCGCTCTGTAGTCACGAATCCATTGGCAATGCCCTGGCAGCAGCGTGGACGTTCGCGGCAGCCAACACACCGATACTGCTCCAGTATGTCGGCACGGGCATCACGACCGCCTTCGCTTTGCAATTGGGTGCGGTAATGCCTACGGCCACCCTGCCGGGCGTGACAGCGAGTCATGCTTATGTTGATGATCTCATCTTGGACCACCATCCGGTCCAGCGGGGTTTGATGAAGGTCCCGGAAGGTCCCGGTCTGGGCATTACACTGGATGAAGAGGCAGTAGAACGTTTTAGTAAGGATCACCACATGACATGGCTCAGACATATCACGGTCGTCACCCTGCCTGGCGGCGTAGACCATTATTACAGGAGTCTTTCTCAGGCGGAACGACTTATGAAACAGGGCGTGGATGATGCATTCGCACCTGGAATAACCTTGCACGAATGGGAGGATGATGGTACGGATCGATTCGACAAATTGTGGCAGAGATTACAAAGAGATGATTGGCCGATTTTCACGGATTAACCGGGAGATCTGAATGGCGAGAATTAAAGAAATAAAATGCATAAGAACCCGTATCAACGGTACATGGACGATCGTAAAGGTGATCACTGACCAGCCCGGGTTGTACGGTATCGGCTCGGCCAGCGACCATTACCATCCAGAGGCGGTAATAGAGGTGATAGACCACCTTATTGCCCCCCGTTTAATCGGTCGTGAGGTGTCGCAGATCGAGAACATCTGGCAGTCCATGTACTCCGTGGGATACTGGCGGAACGGGGCGATAACCAATACCGCTCTCGGCGGTATAGATGTGGCGTTGTGGGACATAAAAGGCAAGGAAGCCGGCATGCCGGTCTACGAGCTGCTCGGCGGCGCCTGCCGTGCCGCCGTGCCCTGTTATGCCCATGCGGGGGGGCATGACATCGATACTCTGGAGGAGGAGATCCGAAGATATATCCAGGAAGGGTATCCGGTCGTAAGGTGCCAGCTGGGGGGGTACGGCGGTGGCGGCTTCATCCCAGCGGAGAAGGCCATCCGTCCCCAAAATGCATGGGGAAACGCCAGTACTTTCGATGATGAATCATATGTTCGTAAGATTCCGGAGATGTTCGAAGAATTGAGGAGAAGACTCGGACCGGAACCTAAGCTGACGCACGATGTGCATGAACACCTGAGACCCCAATCCGCCGTTACCCTTTCCAAGCGCCTTGAACCCTATGACCTTTTCTTCCTTGAGGACGTGCTGCCGCCCGAACAGATTGCATGGTTCCGGCTCATACGGGAACAGTGCACAACCCCGCAGGCCATGGGAGAATTGTTTGTCAACCCGCATGAGTGGATGCCCCTGATCACAGATCGTCTGGTCGATTACATCCGCGTGAGAGTCTCCAAAGCGGGCGGCATAACACCGTGCCGGAAAATCGTAGCCCTTTGTGAGGCATTCGGCATTAACACAGCGTGGCAAGAAGGGGGCGACAACGACCCCGTGAATCAGATGGCTGCGGTTCATCTTGATATGTCCAGCTGGTGTTTCGGTATTCAGGAAGAAAATCATTTCAGGGACCAGGAATACGAGGCGTTCCCTGGCCACGCTCGCCTCGAAGGAGGCCACTTGTATACCGATGATGCGCCAGGCCTGGGTATCGACATTGACGAAGAGAAAGCGGCCGATCTGTGCGATATGGATGAGTTTGCCGTTCCGCGGCCGGCCGCGGAGGACAGGAGGGCAGACGGCACGGTGGTCCGTCCGTAACAATGTGCCTATGGTTTAGTGTTCGAATTCACAGGCGGTTCATCGTTCTTCAGAAATCGTTCAACCGTGTTGTGAGTGGCGGGGCTGGTTCGGAAATCCGCGATCCAGGGCTCCCGGAAATATGCTTGCTTTTCCCTTGGCAGGCCTGCGATCACTTCAGGCGGTGTTTTTAGCCTGTGCCAATGTGTCGCAAGGTGTGAATAAGCATTCAGAACGGCAACGCGGGGGGTATCTTTCTGCCATATCGGCCCGGCGTGGCACAGGTTTTCCGTGAAAAACACGGCGCTTCCCGCGGGGCAGGCGTAACTCATCAGAAACGGGCTGCGTTTCCCCGGTTCCAGCGACATGTGGTCCGGATGCATGGGAAAATTGGATTTATGGCTTCCGGCAATAAAGTGGGTGGACTGATCATCCATGGCGATATCGGTTAATTCAATAATCACCCGTACCATACCGGCGTAAATCTTCTCACCCTGCGTCCTGTAACCAAATATTGGATTCCATTGTACGGGACCGCCGCCATGCAGGTCACCGTGGGCGTCGCCTTTATTGCGCCAGATACATGAACAGTTCTCCAAGCGTATATCAGGTCCGATTAATTCTTCCAACACCTCTACAACTTCGGGATGGTTTATCAAGATGCTTGAAGGACCACCCGGTACGTCCCGGTGTTCCAAGGGTAGTGAATTTGGATCATGTTTTATCAGGTCGATTTGTGCCACGATTTCATTGACTTCTTTTTGACTGAGGATCGCCGGTCTTACCAGAAACCCTGATAGGTCAAAACGGAATTTTTCTTCGTCTGTCATCGGCATTGCCGTTTCCTTTCTCTCTGATTTCACGATTGACTTTACTATATTCTATTTGTGGAAGGTAAACAAAAAGCAAGGGTTTATTGCACCACCACATCCATGATTGACACGGTGTTATTGGAATCGAACGCAAATTTTGACTAGGACTGCCATGACAGGTAAACAATTAAGGGCTGCTATAGTTGGTTGCGGGGCCCGGGGCTGTAATCATGTCGAATCGTTGAAGAATTCAAACGATGTCGTTTTTGCGGCGGCATGCGATCCGGACCGGGGACTTCTGAAGCGGGTATGCGACAAGTATGACATACCCGGACGGTTTAAAACCGTTGAAGAGATGTTAAACAGGTGTGAAATCGATCTCGCCTTCGTGGCGACGCCCGCTCACCTTAACGCAAAATCTTCTTTAGCGTTGCTGCACGCCGGCATCCACACTTTGATGGAGAAACCACCGGGCCTGAATGCGGCCGAGACTCGGCAACTAAAAGCGGCAGCGGATAAATCCGGCGCAAAGTGCATGGTTGGGTGGAATCGGAGGTTTCATCCCCTGATCGTTAAGGCCAGGGAAATGATTGAGGCAAGAGGTCCGATCGTTCAGATTGTAGCGCAATTTCACAAGAGCATGCAACGAATGGATAACGGTAGATGGCCCGATTATATGATGGATAACTTGTTAGTGGAGACTCCGATACATGCGCTGGACCTATGCAGGTCACTCGCCGCTTCGGAGGTTGCGGCTGTGCATCCAGTCGCCAGGAGGGTGTTTTCGAAGTTCATCGATGTTTATGCAGCGCTCCTCATTTTTGATAATGGTTGCGTGGCCCAGTTTACGGCTAACTACACGACGGATGCCAGACTCGAACGGTATGAAATCCACGGAAATGGAATATCGGCTTATCTTGAAGGAATTAAAGAGGGAACCATTGTGTGTGACGGTGGGCGGTTTAGCCTGGATGGTACAGCTGACGGGGGCGGCACATCCGAACAGAACCAGTTTTTTATTGGCTGCATAAAAGACGATTTACCGATTTGTCTTCCGGCAGCTGACCTCGATGAGGCCGTAAAAACCATGGGGCTGGCTGATAAAATACGGGAAGGCCTGGTGCCTTGATAAAATCGGGTTAACCGCTGCAGCGGACTGGATTGGATCGTTGCACCGTGCCGGATGTTATACTGTAAACTTATGGGAAATACAGATTGTCCCGCCGTGATGCGTGTCCGGGGTACAGACGGTTTTGACGTCCGGGCGTGGAAAATCGTTTTTGAGATTCCCAGTTCCCTCGTTTACGATCAGGCAGATTTCTTATCCGTATCGTTTTCATCTATCTCTATGGTACGAACCCAACGATCCCTGCCTCCTGCCTGTCCAGGAAAGCCGGCATATCCTCCCAGCATCCCTTTCAGCCCCCAGACCTGCGACACCACGAGACCCCTCCAGTGGCCCGCTGCCTGCAGCACGCCCCGGACGGTCAAGGCGGGCAGCGTCAGGAGATGTTCATGGCTCTCCTGTGTCGGCGGCGAGAGTACACACTGGATAAACCCTGTTTCATCCTCTAAAGTCATAAACATCATGCCTTTGGCCGTCGGGGGGCGTTGCCGCATGATAACGATGCCGGACAGCAGGACGACCGTTTCGTCGCTCGTGTCATCTATGGGGACAAGGTGCCGGCATGTGCCTATCGAAAGGATACCGAACTCTTTCAACGCTCTCCGAACGAGTGACAGGGGGTGGATGCGTCCTGAATGGTGTGTCTGGTAATCCCATGTTAATCGCTCCGCAGCCGTGAGGTCGGGGATAACCGGCATATCTGGCGGCATGACGACAGGGAGGTCAAACAATTCCGGTCTTCCGGAATCTCCGGAACCGCCGATCCGTGTAGCCAGAACGCCCACTTCCCAGAGCGCACCTCGGCTGCTGATGGCAATACTGTCCAGAGTGCCTGATTTTGCGAGTTTGTCCAGGGTGGAACGGGGTATTTCAACGCGCCTGTAAAGGTCCTCTACCGTTCGGTATTCCCCCTTCAACCTTTCCCAGACGATAGACCGTGACACCTCGGCCGATATCTCATCGACAGATGTCAGCGGCTTATTAATCGATAGCCACTTGTCGGATGACGGCAGGAGACTGTACCGGGTCATTGATCTATTAATATCGGGTATAATGATCGCAACACCGGCCCGGCGTGCCTCCTGCTCAAGGGTCATAAGGCCGTACATGCCGGGCCGGTGATGCATGACAGCGGCCATGTAGGCATCCGGATGATATAGCCTCATCCAGGCGGACTGGTAGACGATCCTGGCAAATGCGGCGGCGTGACTGCGGCAGAAACCATATCCGACAAACTTGGATACTTTGTCGAACACACTGTTTGCTATATCCTGTGAAACGCCTCTCTCCATGGCGCCCTCGACAAATTTCCCCCTCATGGATTCCATTTCTTCCGGATTTCTATATTTAGACATCAGGGACCTGAAATCATCGGCTTCCGGCAGAGACATACCTGCGAACCGGTGGGCCACCTCGAGAACCTGTTCCTGGAATAGGATGATGCCGTACGTGTCTTTCAGAGTGGGTATAAGGTCCGGATGTTCGTATATTATCGGTTCCTGGCCTTTACGCCGACGTATGAATGGATGGACCATGCCACCCTGCAGGGGCCCCGGCCTGAAGAGGGCTATTTCTGCGGTCAGGTCATCAAACGTCCTGGGCTGATTGACGGCTAGCAGGTGTATCTGCCCTTGTGATTCGATTTGGAAAAGCCCTACGGTACTGCCGGTACATATCATATCGTATACCGCCTTGTCGTCCAGGGGCAGTCTGTCAATATCGATGGGTTTTTCTACATCCTGCCTGTTGACAAGCTCCACGGACTCGCTCAACGTGGCAAGCATTCGAAGTCCGAGCACGTCCAGTTTAACCAGTCCAAGTGCTTCCACATCGTGCTTATCGAACTGCACCATTTTTACGCCGTTCGCGGAAATTTGAACCGGAGAAAAGAATCTGAGCGGTTTACGGCAAAGGACCATGCCCCCCACGTGAAGGCCGAGATGGCGGGGGCAGTCGGACAGGCTTTCTACGAGTGCCAATAACTTTTCGAAGAGGGGGGATTCTCCGAGAATACGAACCAGATGTTCTCTATAGGTCCGAACGGCCGATGCACTTCTTCCCGGAATGGCACGGGTAAGCTTGTCAACAACATCGAGTGGCCATCCGAGTGTTTTCGCCACATCTTTAATAGCCATGCGAAGTTGATAGGTCACGACCGTGGCGGTCATGGCGGTATGTTCGATGCCGAAGCGATTTTCCATCCATTCTATGACCTCATCGCGCCTTTCACTGTCAAAATCGATATCGATATCAGGAGTACCCTTGCGGCCGCTGTGAAGAAACCGTTCGAACAGCAGGTGATGTGCGATGGGGTCCACGCCCGTGATCCCCAATAGAAACGCTATGATACTGTTGGCGGCCGACCCACGGCCGGAACATCGTATTCCCCGGCTTCTCGCTTCGACTACGACCTCCCTGACTACCAGAAAAAACTCTTCCAGGTGGAGCGAAGTGATGACACCGAATTCTTTGTTGTACTGTGCCACCGCCCTGTCCTGCTGCGACTCCGGGTACACGTTCAGAAGGGCATCGCAGCAGAGTTTGTTGAGATAAGCCCTGGGTGACATGCCTTTCGGTAATATCGCCGCCGGGGGCGTTATGAATTCCGGAACCAGTTCCACATTACACGATTCGGCTATGCGGATGCTGTTATCGAATGCCTCACCGTAAGGTATCAGCCGAAATAGTTGCGCCTCGTTTTTTATGTAGGCCTCGGCGTTGATCGGCCGTTCGGCATGAGGTTCATGGATTTTGATGCCGAGCCGGATGCATGTGAGCAAATCGTAACGAATATAATCCGTAGGATGAGCATACCGCACATCGTTCGTTGCCACTACCGGAAGCTCCATCTCTTTTGCCAGGCCATATAAGACGTTTACCATGTCTCGATCGTCGAATGATATGTTATTAACAAGTTCCACGTAGAGTTTCCCCGGAAATACAGCAGCCAGGCGAGTAAGCCATCGCTGGGCGACGGCGCGTTTTTTATTTCGCATTGTGCGGTACAGCGCGCTCTCCCGCCCACCTGATAGACAAATCAGGTCTGTGTTTCCCGTCATGTCTTCGAGGGATATCGAAGGGTGCTCCCTGCTGCCCTGGTGGGCTCTTGTGAGAAGGTCACACAGGCAGGCATACCCATCGTTCGTTTGAGCCAGGAGAACGATGGGATATCCCTCTACGATCATCTCCGAACCGACGATGCCGCGGATGCCTTCTTCCTTACATATCTTCAGAAAACGGATCGCTCCGTAAACGCCGTTTGCATCCGTAATTCCCAGATATCTGAAGTTGTGTTTCTTGGCGGCGGCAATAAGCTCTGCTGGTGAGGAGCCGCCCCCCAGGAACGAGAAGTGACTTCGAACGTGCAAGTGCGCGAACATACCGGTTCAATCCCATATCTTAGAGAGAATCCACTCGTTCTCTCTGCAGAATATTTCCATCATGCCGCGGTCTGTTTCCAGCCGCATGTAAAGACGCCGTTCCTCGTTCACCCACCACTTGCCCTGAATTACCCAGTAGTTCATCAAGCGTTTGACATGATAAACCGAGTGTCCTCTTTTTATAAGCGTCGGAGTGTTATTTCTTGTCCAGACCCGGATGGGCTCTTCCAATACCCTCATGGTTACGTCACCTGGCGGGAATCAACTTCCATTCATCCTCCGGGAAAAACGCCGTGTCATGGACGATTACGGGTTTCATGAGCCGGCCGGGGAAGCGCCGGTTCATCTGTTCGATGAATGCGTCGATACTGCCGTTCTGGAAAAAAAGAGTCTCCTGTTTCGATTTTACGGTTATCAGGCCGCCAAAGATCAGTACGACCTCTTTGACGAACATATCCGACGAGACCATTTTTTTCAGGGTCATTACCGCAAGGTGTGAAAGTACATCCGTCTTGTTCGTAGGCTCCGGGAGGATGCGCCCTCCAGAGATCCAAGGTCTCTTTTCCTGCTTCAAAATAATTTCTATACGGCTTGGTTTTTCACCGGCAAATTCTACCGAGGCATCCGCGACCAGCTGCTCCAGCGCTCCCGCGATGGAATCCGGTTCGGAAACAGGCCACTCGAAATCATACGATCTTTCGATATCGCGCCATTGGAAAAATGGTATGGTGTTCTCTTTGTTCGGGGGATGAAGAAAGGAGTACAGGCGTTCTCCCGAAGAACCGAACTGTGCCTGGAGGTGGCGCCTGCGAAGCTGGTAGACACTCCATGCGGACCGGAAACCAAACAACAAGAGCCTTTCGATTACGTCATCACCGAAGTCGAAAATATCAAGTTTCTGAAACCACTCCGTTCGGGTAGTCTTCAGAAACGGAACGATATCGGTACCGGGTACGGAAAACACCTTCCCCTCCTCACAGCGGACAGCGGCAAGCATTGCGATGCGCTTCTCGTCAGAGACACCGATACTGGCCTGCAGCCTGGCGGCTATATCTTGCAGTTCTTCAAATGATACCTCTGACAGAAGAAGCCAGGCTGTGTCGTTTACCGGGTTTGGTAAGGATGCGATCCGCGGTGTGAAGGTATAGAGATACCTCATGACGGCCTCTTCTGTCACGAAATCCATGTGGGGTTCCCACGCAATGATTCTTGCTTTCGGATCAAGCGCCCTGGCCCGGTCGACCGTGTCTCCCCTTTTAACACCCAACGCACTGATACAATGGTTCATCGATACAATGCAGTTCTTAAAAGCCACGTATAACGGTCCTGGTACCTTGAAGTGCCGGACCGCCGCCCAGGCTCTGAAATTTGGTATACGGATGCAGGCTATCCCCATAGTACCTTTCCCCGAGGGAGTAATAGTCAACCCATAAAACCTAAACATTTGTTTAGTGTTTGTCAAGGTGATTTTTTGAATTGAAATGGGAAATTGCTCGGCAGTTTTACCGGGAAAACCAGAAGTCCGGATCAGCACGTTAGGCGTTAAAATTATACAGCCTTCAAATCATGTTATCCGGTTAAGATACTAATATAAGAAGTTAGTGTCAGTCCGTGCCGTGGGTTTTATGCAGCGGCGTTCGGGACGCCATGCAGCTTTTGCGCTGAACGGGGTTTCGCCGATGGAGAATGATTGCAGGCGCACAAAGATTCAGACGCGGAACAGAACTTTCCGGCCGCGAACCAATTCCCTCGGTCAAGCAGATGATTCCGCTGAGGCAGGAAATGAAAAGCTATGATCTTTTACTTTAGAAAACGATCGCAATCCATTGCGATTCAAATGGTTTCCTGGAATGCATTGCGTAAGCCAGACTACATCATCGCGATGGTCATTGACCGGCGTTCGTCAACAGTCTTCGGTCTGTACTTGCGGAGCGACAGGCCGGGGAATCTGCTGTACCGCATCCCCAGCGGCTATGCCGAGACGAAGCGGAGGCTGCTGCTGAAATAGGAGGAAAGGGTATTGGCGGTGATTTTTTTAATCTGTACTGTCCCGCTAATTAGTGTTCATTCCATGGTCGAAATCCGAATAACGTCAGGGTGAAGCAACACAATGCAAAACGGTAAAGTGTAGGTATTGTGGATCATGGCGTATACAACATAACAGGGCGGTATTTGGCTATACCGACCTGTCTGTATCCGCTCCCCGGTTTCAAAAAAGGCAGTGATTCAATGAAATTGCGAAAGATAGCGATAGATTAGCTGTCAAATGGCTACCAGGCACCGCCGGAAGAAAATTCCGGCGGTGTTTTAATATTCAACTGTCAGAGAGAATTATTGACCGGCAGCCCTGTGCATTCCCGGTAGCGCACGAGCCTCTAATTCGGGAGTAATAGTCACGTTGCGATGTACGAGTCGTTCCGCAATGGCGTGGACCTGCGTACCGGCTTTAAGCGGCCACCCTGTTGCCTGCAAGCAGCCAATCTCCTACACAGCCGAAACTGTGTCCATTCATCTTTTTATTTCTGTGATCCTATACGTACCGCCGCCGATTGAGGAATTGCCTCAGTCGCCGGTACGACAGCGATAAGCCCGTCCATCCCAGTACCACGGCAGCCGCTGTTGCCAGACCCGCGATGAGTTGACCGATCCATCCGGCGGCTTCGCCCGTGTGAATCCACCGCAGCCAGGTGGTTATTCGGTTACCGAGATTAACCTCGGAAAACGGCGCCCATTCAACAAATGCGGCATTTGCGGTATTCAACTTCAGAGTCGACCGGGTCAGGGGTATGCGGCTGTCAGATTCCGACATGGACAGCCTTGTTGTTTCCGCCCCAGGTTTTGGTATGTCCAGTGTAATGTAGGCCCATTCAGGAACCTGCTTTTTGCCAGCCGTGATAAACGATTCAAGGGGAGCCCGCGGCGTTTCCCATGTCGCACCGTTGGGGGGGAGAGCCTGGACAGGAGGCCGTTCGGTCCCGGTTAATGTATAGACCAGATCGCCGGCCCACCTGTAGGAGATGTATATACCGCTCAAAGAGATCAGAAAAAGAACCGGAAGAAACCAGAATCCTGCGGTATGATGCCAGTTGAAATCCCGGGCTTTTCCTTGGATTTTAAAATTCGGAATCATATTGGTCTTAAAGGTTGTAAGCCTGTACTTTCGAGGCCACCAAATAAATATTCCGGTGATAGTCAAGAGACAAAAAGCCAAATTAGACGCCCCAGTGATTGCCATGGCAATGTCCCGGTTCTCCCCCTCTGCACCAAACCAGCGATGCCAGTACATAACGCTACGGAGGAAATCTCGGAGACCGGTGTTGCCCTCTCCTTTGACCTCTCCCGTGTAGGGATCAACGAATACGGTCTTCATCTTCCCGTAATTCACGACATATGCGGCATTCGGATTCGGACGAACAGTCACGGAGGTCACTTCAGCCTCTGGTTCGGCGCTATTCGCGCGGTTGACGATCGTGTCCATGTCCAGTCGAACAGCGCCCCGTGAAGGAGGTTCAACCGTAGAGAAAGACCGGTTGCCAAACGCGACCATCTGGCTCTGGAAAGTGAGTATTACGCCGGTAACCGACATCATCAGAATAACCACGCCCGCAACACAACCTGAAAGCAGATGCATCCAGAATATAATTTTGCGTATCATAATCGAAAACATACCTCCGAATGAATCGAGTCGGGTTGAAATGTATCTATTGAGTCTTGATACCAATTTATTCCGTCGTTGTCCAGACTTTCCGTATATCAAACATCATCTGGAATTTCGCACGTATTCCATGGGTGCTTTTTGGCATCAATGATTTTCCGTTACGCGGATTTTGCTCATACACTGATATTGCCCGTAGGTTTGAGTAGATGATGAAAAGCTAACCGGAAACGAACTTTGACGGATGGGACCGAACATAGTCTGTACAGGGATTTTGGAATCTTTGGCACATACGCCCCTTCAAGACATTTTCGTACAAATTCATAGATTTTCCTTACCGTACAAAAAGGGAGAGGTCACCCGGCGGAGTCGTGTCACTGATGGCGTGACGGGCGGCGGAATGATATGACCGAAGAATAAGCGGTACGAGGATGGAAAGAAACGTGAAAGAACCGCAAAGAAGGTTGACTGAGGACTGCTCATGCGGCCAATATATCCCAGTGCAGAAATTGTGTGGTGCCTTGCCCCGTCCTCAACCGGAATATCGGCGACTTTCCAAAAGACCACCCGCCGTTTCTCCGTTTCGAGGCAGTGCCTAAAGGAATGGGCTAGGAGATCAGAAAGTGTTTATCTTATGCCCAGTGATACGGCAAAGGTATCTTATGGTCCATGCTCCTTTCCTCCAGGCAATATCAACTGATCGATAATGTGAATAAAACCATTGCTTGCAACAACGTCGCCTGCAATCAAACAAGCATTTTCAATTCTGAATTTACCTTCTTGCAATCTGATGTCTATTACCGTACCCAGAAATGTATTTACAGCGCCCGATGTTCGGACATCGTCCGCCGCCAGGCTGCCACGGATAATATGCACACCTAATAAATCCCTCAATTTTCGCTCATCTTCTAATATGGCGTCGAATGCACCTTCTGGTAATGCGGCAAACGCGTCATCAGTCGGTGCCAGAAGGGTATAGGACCCATCATTCTGGAGCATTGACAGGTAAGGCGTGTGGGCGAGAGCCGTCAGCAATTGTTGGAATTGCCCTTTTTGTACCATCATTTCGATAATCGTACTTTGAGTTGTGGTCACATTTGAAGCAAACGCAACTGCCTGCAGAATACTCAAAGCAGATACTAGAATATTTGCGATGGTGAAACGCTTCATTCTATGTTCTCCTATAAAAATCCATCGAATTAAACATCATCAAACAGCACCAACAATTTTCAACCTCCCGATAATAAGATTGAAAAATGACCGTCTGGTTACTATTGTGTGACAATTGGGTAACGAAAATAGTTTTATCTGGTTTTCAGCTGTGCCAACCAACCTGGTATTTTACTACTGCACATAGCGAGGAGAGTCACATGGTTGCCATGCTTTCATTTTCAGAGCATCTGATAATGGACCGTTTCGGCTACGCTTATGGTATTGCGGTGGCGGATTTAGATGGAGACGGTCATCCGGACATCTCGGCAGCCGATGCCGACGGCTGCGCGCTGTACTGGTTCAAAAACGACGGAACGGGCTGCTTTACCCGCTATCCAGTCCAGTTAAACCATCCGAAGCCGCGCCTGGAACGCCATGCTATTGGCGATATGAACGGTAACGGACAGCAGGACATCGTGATTGTGGAGAATCTGACCGGTGATCTGTACTGGTTTGAAAACAACGGCACGCCGGATGACGGGCGCCTATGGAAGCTTCACGAGATCACCCTCGGCGGTATGCCTCATGCCTATGACGTGGCGCTGGCGGACTTCAACGGGGACGGGAGGCTTGATGTGGCTGCCAGCGGATGGCTGGGAAATGAAATCGCCTGGTTCGAACAGCCGGTGAAACCCCACAAGGGTTGGACCAAGCACCTGCTCGATGAAACCATGATCGAAGCGCGCACCATCCGTGCAGTGGACTTTACCGGCAGCGGCAGCCCCGATCTGCTGGCTACCGCCGCTGGAGCGGATCTCACGGCCTGGTTTGAGAATCCCGGCGGTGACGGGGCCGGAGCCTGGCGCAAACATACCATCGACGACGGTGTCGCACGTCCGATCCACGGGCATCCGGTGGATATGGATGGCGACGGACAATCCGGGGTGGTAATGGCCTGTGGTATGAAAAAGGGATCCACATCGGGCCGCGTGGTTTGGTACGAACACGGCGGGGATCCCGCAGGCGAATGGCAGCGGCACACGATCTGCGCCGATCTCCCGCAGGCATTCGAGGCATTTGCCGCCGATCTGGATGGCGACGGGGCAGTAGAAGTAGCCGTGACCACCTGGGGTGCCCACGGCGGGTTGCATATCTTCAAACACGATGGTGATCCGCGCGGCCCCTGGCAGAAAAAAACCTTGAAGGAAAATTGGATCAACGCAAACCAGGTGATAATAGCCGATCTGGATGGCGACGGTAGGCCGGATATACTCGCGGAAGCGGAGCGGGAAAGCAACGAACTCAGGTGGTGGCGTAATTCATGAAATTCTGCAGTTTGCCAAACAGGCAACATCATATAGTTTTGAACGGAAAGGAGAAGATATACCTGGTTTTCCAAGTTGCATCATCCTTCCCGATTAACGGTAATGAACAGTTTTGTCTCACGGCCCAAAAGTTCTGACGGATGCAATTGTGCCGTAATGGATAAAGAAGAGATATAATTTCGGCAGAATTAGGTGACTGCATACCTTGCGAAGATTATTGGCACGGAAGGTACGTTGCCTATCAAGCGGACCAATCGGGGCGCTATGGATTCTAGTCTGGCGGTTTCCCGGTGGTGAAATCCAAGATCGGGTCTCGGTAGGCGGCGTTCAACCGAACTGGCGGGACGATGATGAAGAGAACGAATCAAGGTTGTCTTTATGATGTGACTTCATGCTGCCGGCACGTCGTGATGGTGCTGCCTGTAGACAGGACCGGGGAGAAAACGACGAACACGGCCGTGATGTATCGGATCAAAGTATCCAAGGGCAAAGCGTGATACCTCCAACCATCTCAAAATAGAGTTTATGATGAATATCCGAAAAGAATTCCTCAACAACAACCTGGTTCATCTGAAAGGGGCATTACCGCGGAGCTTGTGTGAAGACTGGGTGCAGGACTATTGTGACCGGATGGGCATCGACGAGTCTGATCCCAGCACATTTCCGGAGGACATCAACGGGTTCTCGCAGCGCACGCGCACCATACCCGTTCAGGAGACATCGCCGATGCTGTGGGACGCCGTCTGCGAGTTACTGGGCGGTGAGGACCGGATCGACGAACGCACGCTGAATTTTAACAACAGCTTTAACCTGAATGCCAACAACGGTGCCGACGAACCGTGGATAAGGCCGTCCGCCCAATCACCGGGCTGGCACAAGGACGGCTGGTTTTTCCGCCACTTCCTGGATAGCCCGGAACAGGCGCTGCTGTGCCTGGTGATCTGGCGTGATATCGAACCGCGCAGCGGCGGCACCTTCTATGCACCCGACTCGGTGCCGTTCATCTGCCGGGATCTTCTCGACCACCCGGAAGGTTTACCCCATACTCGGAGTTGGGGCCGATTCATAGGCGGGTGTAAGGATTTCCGGGAAGTAACTGCCGATACCGGAGACGTCATCATACTGCATCCTTTTATGCTGCACGCCGCATCCCAGAACCCCTCAGGTCGTATCCGCTTTATGAACAACAAGGTCGTCTCTCTGACCGAACCCATGCAGTTCAACCGGCCAGATGGCGACTACACGGCACTGGAAGCGAGCATCTTGCAGGCACTTGGGGTGGAATTCCTGGATTTTCAGATAACCGGGAAACGGAAGCGCAATGAAGATTTCAGCCGCATGGAAGAAGAAGCTACGGCTTGAACAGCGGCCTGTAGTTTGACTCCATCACAAGCCGCAAGGGAGATACGTAAACGATGAGGATGACGCGGCTGAAATAGGGACGGCCAAAAAAAGACCACGTCGGAATGAAACGTCCGGCGGATACCAACTCCGCCGGACGTTCTTTTGCCGGCAACGGGACCGTCGGCACCTCTTTTACCCACTAAGGAATCGGGAGTAAACATGGCTGGCATCGCTGCCCCCTTGATACACCCGAGGTATTCCGGTTGGTAATTTGCGGACCTCAAAACCTGGGGAGGGATCTTCAGCACTGACAGGATTATTCGTAATAAGTTTTTTGATTCCTCGTTGTTCGTTAGGCGCATTTACAAAAGCTGAATAGCTAGCGTGGTGCATGTCCCGGACAGGAGGTACTCACTCTGGTCGCCGGGGACCGTATTCTGCGGGCCAGACGGTGGTGCCTGTTAGGTTACCCTATAGCACGGCTATCGCCGGGGAAAGGGGCACAGCCAGGCAATTAATAATGCTGGCCTGGCCATATAGCTGGATAAAAGTCAATCCCTGCTCCCAATCCGTTATGCAGATCGGTTCTCGCCACGGGCTGTGGTTCAATTTGAAGCTGGTTAAGCAGCTTCCCCTCCTTACGCCTCACGCCTTAATTATAGGCGTCGGATTGCCTCACAGAGTAAGTTGTTAGATGGGTGAGTGTTTGAATTTCCGCACTCAATTTGGAGGGGTGAAACGTCTTCAGGAATGGCGTGTTGGCCGAATTCGGAAATCCGGTCGGTAAATTGGTGTGTCCGGTGGGATTCAGTACTCACGTTTAAGGCAGGCCAGGTGGGTCGTAAGCCTTGGTCGGGCAAACGATAACGGCCCGGTGTACCCGGTACTCTGGCACGAGGCGGGTACACCAGGCAGCAAAGAACACCACCGGAGGTGATGTTCTGCTACCGCTACCATAGGCCCCTGCTGAATAAATGTCAAACAGATTCCAAACTGCTTCAGGGTACGGCGATTCTTTATAACAGCGGACATGAGACAGGAAAGACAGTTCGTAAAGTGTTAGATATCAACGGATATCATTGCAATTCAACCCCGGAAGTTTATGCACCACCCATTCTGACTGTTAAAGGTGGCGGTTCAATCGTTCAACAAATGATACATCGTTATCTGACAGAACTGGGCTCAGCCTGCTAACAGGCTGGTGATTTGCAACTGAATCAAAGCCCAACCGCGTCATCTCCCTGGTGCTTTTTGATCCAGGCTCGCAGCGGGATGTCTTCCGGCCTTGGCGAGGTGTAGCCGTGGCCGCCGGAAGGCGCATCTCCCAAGAGCTGGCGGCGAATAGGGTCGCTTCGCTCCATATAGTGGGCCACTGTCATGTCATCTCGGGGCCGCAGCCAACGATAGCTGTAGCCGTAGAACAGAACCTTACGCGTGATATCTGACTGGTTGTGTCCGGCCGCATGCCAGAGTCTGCGGTCGAAGAATACGGCATCTCCGGGGGTGACCAGCACGGGCATGGCCCCCTCGGGATCCAGGTTTCTGTTTTCTGGAAATTCTATTCGGTTCTGGAGTTGGCTGGCCGGGAGCACATGGAAGTTGCCGCGATCGAACGGCGTGCAATCGGTGAGGAAATAGGCGACTTTAAGAGAGATTCGGGGACGGGGCACGCTTTCTATATCCACATTAAGGCGGCCGCTGTCCTGATGCCAGCCCAGTCGATTGAATTCACGGGCCTCGTCGGCCGGCCAGGGAGGAGTAACCATAAAGTGGGAATGATAGAGCTGGATATGCCAACCCAGAAGGCCCCATACTTTAGGAAAGGTCTTCGGCCAGTCCAGCAATTCAAGGAACAGGTCATCCTTGCCAATAACATCGAAATGATTCCGGCCGCCGAAACCACTAAATTCGTGTTTGTGGTCGTTGTCTATACGGTCTGCCGCTGCGATTAGATTTTCAACAAGTCCGAGTGGAAGGGCATCCTTCACGATGAAAAAACCGTTTTCCTCGAATTGTTGACGTTCCTGCAGGGTAAGGCAATATTTCAGGCAAGAAGGGTCCATGATAACTCCTGCAACGGCACATAGGGAAATGTCTCCCGACGCTATTCGTCCATCACCGCCTGGATCATCGCGTTAATGTAGCCGAATTCATAGGCGAAAGCCTGGCGGCCCGCGGCCGGATCTTTATGGCCCGGGGCATGGTCGGGCACACACATGTGTTCATAACCCACTTCCTTGAGAGCCCGCATGTTACGATGCATGTTCATCACACCCTCATCAGGCCACACTTCCTGGAACTTGTTCTTGCCGCCGATGATATTGCGGAAATGGCACAGGAAGATTTTCTTCCTTTCTCCGAAGTACCGTATAATTTCCGGTACCTCGTTGCAGGGATCATCACTGCTTTCCGCCATGCAGCCCAGACACAGGTTAACGCCATGGTATGGGCTGGGGCAGATTTCTATAAACCGCTTGAAGCCTTCCGCACCGCCCAGGACCCTGTCGACACCCCGAAAACCGGGCGGCAGCCACGGATCGCAGGGGTGGCAGGCCATGCGGACTTTGTATTCGGTAGCCACGGGAATGACCCGTTGCAGAAAATACGTAATCCGTTCCCAGTTCATTTCTGCCGTAACCGGCGCCTCATACCTTGGTTCCGAGTGTCTTGCCTTTTCAAGGTCCCAGGTGCTGTAAATGGAACCACCGCGGCCAGGAGGGAAACTTTCGGTGCGTTGATTTTCCATTTCGCAGAGGTAGTATTTGATAGCGGGTATTCCCGCTTCGGCCGCCTGACGGATCATGTTACAGACGAGGTCGATCTCTTTATCACCTTCTTCCCTGTTACCCAGCATATAATTTGGTACCGATCCGCCGTTAACGTTCATCTGGTCACTGGGTAGCGCCACCATCTCCATTTCGATACCGTAACGGGCGCATGTTTCCTTTTTCCGTACCAGTTCTTCCACATCCCATCCGTATGCCCTGTGAAAGGTGATAAAGTTCTCGTTTTTATTGAAAACACCATGCCTGGCCAGATATTCCATATCTTCGGGCGACGTATTGAACTGCTGTGTACCGACGTGCATGAGTCCCTCCGGTTTAATCATTGAGCCCGGTTTGAACATTGCAAGGGAATAGGAACGGTTTTTCTAAACGGGGAAAACGGCTGTTGCGAAATTCACGTCTCCCCCCTGCGCGAAATAGTTTATCGGCTGTGTTTAAAAAAGCAGGTGGTAAAGGGAACATGAGAACGTCTCGCTTCGTGCGGCCAGCGGCAAGCACAGATGTATCTACAAACGTGAACGAGTCAGTTCCACGTCGGCATCCTGCCATGTTGTCTGGAACCTTTCGAGGGTAGAATGCGCCTCTGCTTGTTTACCCTGCGCTGAAAGGCTTTGCGACAGACCGAAAAGCGCCCAGCCGTTGTTTTGATTCCACTTCAAATCCCGGCGGTATACAGCTTCTGCCTCAATGGGACGTTTTGCTTCCAGTAGGGCAGCACCGAGGTAATGACGCATTGGCTGGGCCCATTCCGGTGGCTCGATATAACGAAATGTATCTTCCAGTTCTACCGCTGCCTCGAATGCTAATATGGCACCGCTAAGGTCCCCTTCTGCCTGTTTGATCTCCCCATTAAGTCCCGAGATGGCCAGGGAAAGGACCGCGGAGACCGGTGCCACACCAATTCGCGCCGCATCGATCTGTGGATCTTCGATCATCCGTTTCAATTTCTCCAACTCCAGTTTGGCTCCATCAAGATCACCCGTTCCGGTTTTTGCACTACCCCTGGTATAAGCGTGAAGTCCATCCAGATAAGGGAACTCTTCTGGCGGAGGTGTGTTGCTCAGCAATTCGTCCCATCTGCCAAATATTTTATGCACCATCCATACGGCGGCTTTTCTTTTCTGGCCGCGGCTTGACCGTTCAGCTTCACCACTCATTCCGGCAAAGGAGCGTTGGGCCGCATCAATGGCACGGGTGTAATTTCCCTGCACCGTTGCTGCATAACGGATGAACTCGAGCGCGTGGGGTCCGTGTATTCTGGCGGAGAGGGGGTAGGTGCCGATATTGGGAAAAGGGTGATCACCCCACATGGCGAGGAATCGTTTGTCCGCTTCGAGAGATCGTTCATTGATAGCGATCGCTTTTTTGTACTGACCGACACGAACGTAGATGTGGGCGGGCATATGTACGATGTGCCCCGCATTCGGCATTAGGGCCTCAAGGCGATCGGCCGAAGCCAGGGCTTTTTCGGGATTCCAAGATGCTTCCAGTAAATGAATATTCAGATGATTGGCACCGGGATGATCCGGCCGCAGTTCCAAGATGTCCTCAAGTGCTGAGGCGACTTCGGTCGTTCCGTCTCTCGGCCGCCCCTCCTTGTCCCAGTAGTCCCATTGCCCAATGACCATGTACGCGTCCGCGTACAATGCCGCGGCGTCCGGGTCATTCGGATATTTCGCGTAAAGTTCGCGGGCGGCCTCCAGGTAGGCATGGTCGCGTTCCGACCTATCCGGTAACGTCTCTGAATCGAAACGGACAAAAAGCGCTTCGATAAAATCGCGTTCGGAATCGTTTGCTCGCCCTATGAATTTAACCGCCTGTGAGATTGCCTTCCTGGCTTCGCCATGCGGGTCATCCGGCATACCACTGTAACGGCTGTTGGGATTGGGTCCCATGGCAAGTGCCATCCCCCAGTAGATCATCGGATGGTCAGGATCGTGTCTCAGCGCTTCCTGGTGGGAGGCAATTGACTCCGGGAAAAAATATCCCCACGTCAGTCGGAGCCCCTGGTCAAAAAACAGCTGTGCCTGCTCGGAATCGGTCGAAATAGCCCGGGAATAAGTGCCTGAGCCATCAACAAGGACCGCCAACTCTCCATCGCTCTCGGACTGATTGGTATCGGTAGCGGTACAGCTATGCAGCGACAACGCCATCAGGACGACAATAAATTTGAATCCGTAGTATTTACTCTGAAAATTCATAGCGTTCCGTCTCCTTTTCTGTTTCCAGTGAAACTAAACAGTCAGCAAATTGACTTTTCGTAGATATTTTGTAGTTCAGATGACTCAAAATGTAATTGTGAGTCACCACCGCTGTCAACTTACATCTTGATAAGAACAGCGTTAAAGCACCGCGAAACTTCAGGATGAAACAGGGGCCCCATCTGCAAAACATAAGATCGTGATAAAGTCTTCACATTGTTCTAATGTGGAAGGCAAACATCGGGAACTCAACCGGTAGAAGGACGCATATGTGTGATTCTCTCTAGTCTTGTATCTTTCCGGCAACGCCCTTGGGTACCAGGCAGATGCCGATCGCCCCCAGCAGGAACACCAGGCTGGTTATTCGGCCGATAAGGCTATAATCATTCTCAAAATAGTTTATCAAAATCGCCGTGGCGAAAACGGTCGTTGCTGTGAGGATTCGTCCGAAGTTAAAACTTACTCCGGAACCTGTTGACCGGACTCTCGTTACAAAGAGTTCCGGCAGAAACAGGGGTAACCATCCAAAGAATACACCGCTAAAAAACCCCAAAACCCCAAACCAGACCAGAAAGGCCGTTTGGTCCGGTGTCAGAAACCAGAAAAGGTACTGCGCACTGCCCAGCGCTATCAGGCTGGAAACAAAGTATGCCATTCGCCTGCCCAGAATACTGGCTATCAGGCCGCCCAGGAAACTTCCGACTATGCTTGGAAGGGATCGGGCGATTCCAAGATCTGCCTTCAGGCTGGGGTTATTTGTCTCCTGTCCGACCTGGTCCGCCCATAATATTGCCCAGTTTGCACTGCCCCATCCTCCAAGAAGCGGTACCGTGGCCAGCAGGATTCCCACAAGGGTCACACCCAGAAACGGACCTTTGAAGATCTCCCATGTTGAAGCTGCATTTGATTGAGAAACGTCAGCTACAGGTTTCACATTTCTAGTTCCGCTTTTGCGTGCTCCTGCCAGCCATCGTGGTGATTCTGGTACTATGGCCAACACTAGAACCCCAAGGATGGCTGGCGCGGCTCCCATCAGCATCACCCATCGCCAGCTTTCGACCGTTATATCCACATTGCGTGCCACGACGTTAGTCAAAAAAATTCCCACATTTGCCGCGGTGCCTATGACGCCAGCCAGGAGGGGGCGGGACACCCCTTCCCATGCTTCCGACATCAGGGCCACCCCATTTGGCCAGATCCCACCCACTCCCATGCATACTACAAATCGCACTATCCAGAGTTGACCAGGTGTCTGGACAAAGTAGGCCAGGAGCGACATGCATGAATAACATAGAATACTCGCGGCCATTCCTTTGACCCTGCCGTAACGATCTCCCATCCGTCCGAAGATCAATCCCCCGAGCGCGGCACCGAACAAGAATGCGCCCACGTAAAATCCGTACCACTTACTGCCCGCCGCCGCCAGTCGCTCCTCAGACACCCATTGAACCAGTTCAGATTCGGTTATATTGTTTAAAACATTGATACCCATCATTTCCTGCAAGGGGCCGACCTCATCGTCATTCAGCAGGCCGTCATTGTCTCCGTCGTATTCAGTCATGATTTGCCGGGCTCGCCCAACGTCGTCTCCGGTTGTATGGGCCGCTCCTGATTGAATTAAGAGGGACTCAGCTGCAGAACCCATGGCCACAGACGTAATGGCCATGTGCATCCCACTGAAAAACCAGCCTAAAAAGGCAGCTGCGATAATAAGATACTTGCCGGATTGCGTGAGTCCGGGAGAAGATTGATTAAAGGGGGACATCTGTTTATGCACGGAGCGCCTCTTTCGATGGATCTGGCCTGGAACACAATAGAGAGGGGTTTGTACCCTGTTACGATCAGGTGAACTCCCCGATGCGCCTGATTCAGGATAGATGACCCGTCCCTGCTGAATCAGGGACCTAAACGTCCTTGTACGCGGCGCAATCTCTGTTAAAGGACCAGTGCGACATACAATTCGGATTGCGTTCGAGATTTGTTGCCCGCTTAAGCCGATCTGAAAGAAACCTTTTATCACGCACAACAGGTATTATTGGATCGAAAACAAAGGCGGCTGGAGAGACAGCCATCAAGCGGGACTTCCAGGATGTTTCCGCTTGATTGTCCAGAGGGTCAAATAATTAAATAAACTTATGACTGAAGATTAATTATATACTGGTTTTCAGAGGTGAGCAACCGCTAATTCCTTCTGGATACCTGGAACAGGGTTGACCGTAGCGGGTATGTGGGGTGTTATTTGGGTAGGATGACTTCCAACAGGCTATAACTTAACGTTTAGAGTAATTGTTGATATTACAGACGTGCGATTGTTAGAGCCCGGCTAGGCTGTAGACGGGAGCCGAGGGATTCAGACTGCAAACCTGAAAGTAGATCGGGAAAATTCACGAAAATCGGAGGACAGGGGAAACACTCGTACGAGAAGAAAACCAAAGGGAATGCCGTGATGTTTTCGGTGGACTACGATAGAGGCGGCCGCGACGTATAGAAAAGACTCTGGAATCCATCGGTTGTGAAGCACCACTGTGCTGCTGCAAAAAAAACGGAAAGCTGCAAACCCAAACGAATCGATCGCAACCGCTTAATGAAAATTATACACGGGAGGAAGCATGTCCGTTTATTTGATCCTCGAAAATCAGATACATGATGAGGAAGCCTACGAGCGCTACAAGACTGCGGTGAAGCCAATGGTCGAGGCCGCAGGTGGGGAATACCTGACGAGAGACGGTAAAATCGACGTGCTCGTCGGTGATTGGAAACCAGACCGGGTGGTGATTATAAAATGGCCAAGCCTGGAGGCTCAGGATGCCTTCAGTGCGTCTGATGATTATCGGCCGTGGAAAGAACTCCGTGAATCGGTGACAACGACCAAGACTGTTGTAAGAGTTGAGGGCATCGATCCATAATGTTTGGTAAGGAACTCCGGCGTGAAATCCTTGCACGCAATAGTTACATAATTTGCGTAAATACAAACCGAGCGGTTCAGCTCTGAGGTATCCTGTTCCCACCCAATGCCCCGGTTCCAAAGGCCAATACGCTAGCGGTAGGAATCGGGATGACACCCGGTACCGGTAGCGTGGCGCTGGAAACCGCATCGGTAATCGCGAAATCTGTGTCAAAGCCGAAGGGAATATCTTTGAGGTTGGGATCAATCACAGAGAACCACCATGCAAATTACCCACTGTGGTCTCCGGGAGATCATACGATGCGTCCAGTTTATCAATTATTGAAGTATGGGCGGTCCATGCTGGTACTCTTGTTCATTCTTACGGCATGGATCTCGAGGACATCCGACCTGATTGCACAGGAGCGACGAATCTTGGCGTGGTCTGATCCCGCCCGGACGATCGTCGCACGACTGTCACTGGAGCCCGGCGAACGTGTTATTGTTATCGCCCATCCAGACATGTTCCAGGACCTCGTCCCTCATCTGCGTTACGAAATCATAAGGACAGGAGGCGTTAACCCGGGGGTCTTGAATATACTGGCTTCCTCGACCCCAATTCCATGGGAAACGGGGATCATCGAACCCTCATATGAATCAACCCGCGCCGTTCACCGCAAGATGTTTCAAGAAGTCGATGCAGGGATCATGCGTCCCGGTGCGGTACCAGCACATCCGGCATACGCCGCGCTCCAGGATCGATTGAAATAGGGACAGGGAAGAACGATTCATATACACTGGACAGAGGACAACAGCGTGATTCCCCTTCCCGGACAGCCAGTACCGTCACTCTACAAAATAGATGGCATATATCAGTATGCGTTGCTGAATACCGATTATTAAGCCTTGGCGCGCCTTCAAGTGAGATTCGAACAGGCCCTCAGGGAGGGTGAAGTCGACGTGCCGACACCGCTGGGCACGAACCTGCGGTTTCAGGTCGGCTCCCGCCCGGTGAACCGCCAGAATGGTGATGCTTCCGTCACGCGTGTACGATACTGCTTACAAGAAATAAAACGGCGAAAACCAGTATTGGAATTTTCAGTAGTTTCATGTTATCCCTTCTCCTGTTGGCAACAAAACACAAGGTACTGTCCGTGTTTATGTCATGGCCTAATATTCAGTGCCTGCGATGAAGGTGACGTCAACTAAAATACTATTTAAATGGTTGTCGTCCCCCCGCGAATTTCATCACGCCTTCCTTAAGAGTTTCCCTTCATGTCCACCTACACCTGCCTTGAACGTCAGCATCGGCCCCGCTACTCGATTTATTCGAACGCAACTGGACTTTGGGCCTCTGTTTTAACATGCAGCTTGAAGATATCCGGCCGCGCATAATGACCCGCTACATCCAGTTTCCTGTGTGCCGATGACGCTTTGCAGGCATCAATATCAGCGTAGAGTATTCCCTGCTCTCTCCTCATCGGGCCAGCCACGATTTCGCCACCGGGTTTAACAACGACCGAGTCACCTGTATTGACCCATTCATCGGGATCGGGGTACAATGTGGTTTTGCCCGGAAAATTGTCCGGGAAATCTCGTCCCTTGATGGCACTACCGTTTCCTATCACCCAGCAAGAACCCTCTTTTGCAATGTGCCTCATCGTGGAAACCCATGTGTCTCCGGAATCCCACGTCGGTGCGATATAAATTTCAACCCCTTGGGCATAAAGAGCATACCGGGCCAGGGGCATATAATTCTCCCAACAGATCAGGCTTGCGATTTTTCCGCAAGGCGTGTCAATTACCTTTAAGCCCGACGCATCCCCGAACCCCCACACCATTCTCTCAGGATTGGTAGGCATCAATTTTCGGTGACGATTTAATATCGCCCCGTCACACCCGATTATAACATTAGTGTTATAAATCGTGGTCTGACTGTGGGCATGATCTCGCTCGTTTATATTGCAGACAATCGTCACCTGATGTTTTTTGGCGCTATCACAAAGAGGCTTCAGGTCATCTGTTTTCAAGTTAATTGAATTAGCCAGCAGCTGCGCATGGATTTCTTCTGTTAATTCTTCATCATTAGCTGGCTTTAAACGCCATATCCAATCGGGGTAACCTGGAACAAATGTTTCTGGAAATACAATAAGACTGGCATTGGAGGACGCAGATTTGTCTATCAATGCCACCGCCTTTTTTATGGTTTCCTTTTTGTTTAAAAAAACTGGGGCCTCTTGAATAACTGCCACTTTGGTCATTTTTAGTCTCCATTTTATCAATGTTGATAGGTGTATTTACCTTTGGTCCATGATTTCATCGGGTGCCAGGAGTGCTGAGCCAGTCGATACCCAAACACACATTCAATGTAATAGGATCCCCAATATTTTGCAACCCGCGACGTGCAGGCTTGGACAATGGATTTTGTGTTGTATTCAATACACGCGCCGGGGGTAATGACCGTGTTCCATTTTCCGTGGCACCCCCCTGTAAAGACGCGGTAGAACACACATTGCAATGATCATATGATTAAAAGCACAACATTTAGGTTGATTTTATGAATCAACAAGGAGTTATTTGTCAGGTGGAGGATAAAGGGTCCCCACCGAGACTGTCGACCATACGACGCAGGTGGATTGGCAATGGAGAATTTCCCATGTCTTCAGATGGGTTGACGTCGTATCTCGGTTGGCGAAACTGCCGGCAACCTTGTCTATTTGTTTCTGCCACGGTGTAGGACTTTTTCGCTTCAATGAATTACACCCTGCATTTAATTTGTGAGGCTTTCGTGTCGCTGTCCAATAACCATTTCCGCCTTTTCTTAAGCCGGTCAAGCGTTGTTGTTCTTTTTTTGACGCAGGCAATGACAATCGCTTCCAATGCCTTTGCACAGATGGAAGATCCTCGACCTGAACAAGGCGAAAACAGGCACCGCGGTGATTTAGAGAAAGAACTCGTAGAGATCGAGCAGGCATTTCGGTCCTCACCGGGCGACAACGTACGACGAAGAGCATTTGCCGATATTCTCTTCAAACTCGGTGACGTGTGGCAAGCCAACGAGGTGATCGCGCCTTTGACCGCTTCATCATCTTCGGATCCGGCCGACTTGCTGTTGGGCGCCAGAATCGCTTTACTGATCTCGAATTACGATAGTGCGGAACGCCTATTCAGTCAGCTCAAAGAGTCTGTCCGTGAGGGCTCCGCCCTGTTTGTAGAGGCGACCAAAGGCCTTGTCATGGTCTACTACCAGACCAATCAATACGCCAGGTCGAAGCACTTGAATCTCGTGGATGAAGGTGCCAACAATGGACTGGAGCCGCTCCTGACCTTCATGAAGAATTTCGAAGGAGATCCCTATCAGGTCGCGTGGGCAAGGCCAGAGAAGGTGGCCCATCTTCCCATCACCAATGACTTCACACCACCTGGCGCCCTGCCCCTGGTGCAATTCGAAATCAACGGGCACCCTGTAAAGTTTATCCTCGATACGGGAGGGGACCGACTGTACATAGACGAAGGCGTGGCGAGTGAATTAGGCATTCAAGCTATAGCCAAGCGGCAGTCAAGTTATGCTTACACGGGTGGGAAAGCCGTCGAGGAACCGCTCGGTGTTGCGAGGACGGTTACCATGGGGGACGTGACGCTTAAGAACGTGCCGGTGATTGTGGCTAAGTGGAAATCCTTCGTCGGAAAAGACCACAGCGATGGCGTTTTAACGACACAGATCCTCAAGCAGTTCCTAAGCACCGTGGACTATGATAACAGGCGTATTACTTTTCGGGAACGTACCGAAACCGGCCGTCACCAGGTTTTCAACCAGTTTGATCGCAAGCCACCATATCAGATACCTTTCTTTATGGCAAAAACTCATCTGATGTTCACGAAGGGTACGCTAAACGATAAAAAAGGAATGAACATGTTCATGGATTCGGGGCTTGCGGCCAGTATGCCACTCGTTGTTCTCGACGAAACCACCAAGTTTCTCGGCATCGAAAAGATCAAGATTGAAGGGACCAAGTACTATCGAGCCGATATCAAGTCACATGGAATTGGCTCGCTGGTACGCGGTCCTACTCAGGCGCTAGGAAATGTTCTGGTTGAAGAGGATTCCTACTGGCGCCTGGGTTTCCTTTTCGACGCCCTGGTCTCCCATCAGTATCTGCGGCATCTGGGATCCTGGACAATCGATTTCGACAGGATGATGTACTACTTCCCAGCCGAAACGCCCTGAACCCAACATACCGCTTAATGAAACGTCACGCAGAGCTTTTCCGGGAAATCTGCGGGTGTGACGGCCAGGATTAAGCCATTGCACCATCCAAATTAATGTGTGCTGAAGTTCAACATATCTGCCTCGTGCATTATGCCATGGAAGAGGACACGAGTTAGTAACCATGCCGGGCTTTCCCCCAGCGATCACAGTAACTGTCCTTCTCGCCCTTTGACCGGATTAATAAAAAAAATTCGGGACCGGGGGTTAATTTTAAACACCTGCCTGTGGAGGTACTATGACGACTGATGAACGTATCGATGCATTGGAGAAGTCAGGACGGCGTATGAGAATGGCTGTTCTTGCCTTGATATCGTTGATAATCCTGGCCGTTGTTGCGGAAGCCATTCTGGATCAGGCTGACATCCGGATAGAGACCAGGTTCAATACCGATGCCAACAGCGCGCAGTGGGATCCTGCAGGCAGTCCTGATTTACTCCGTACGTCTATAGAGGCGCAGAATGCGAAGTATGTGGCCGCGTTCAACAGTCAGGAAGCCGAAAAAGTGGCACTTCTTCATACCGAAAATGCCATCGTCATGCCCCCGAACCACCCTGCAGTGAGAGGTAGAGAAGACATTCAAAGTTTGATCGAGGCGGATATTGAAGGCGGTATTAGAGATCTCTCGCTAACCACCTTGAGTATGGTGGCTGCGGATGGCGTGGTGAGTGAAGTAGGGAAATACTCCCTGAACATCCAGCTTGAGGCAGGCGAATCCATCCCGGACAGCGGAAAGTACGTGGTTGTGTGGAAAAGGCAGCCGGATGGGGCCTGGCTGCTGGACGTTGATATCTGGAATAGTGATTTACCCGCAGCAGCAGAATAACCTTGAATCCTCAGGTAGGGCGGTTGGTCATCTGATCCCGAAACACAGCCGTTGAATAAAAATAAATACGGGACCGTGTGTTGCGGTTTGATGGAGGGCGGATATCTGTTCTGCGACGGTATATTCCCGGATACCGTTAGTGTTTGGGCTAACGTGTGCCGTGGATTTCCGCGACCCCACGACTGGGAAGCGCTGGTCGGTGCGTTCAGGCCAGTTGCCGAATGATCTCCGCCACGCGCTCCACGACCCGTTGCTCGGTATCCGGCCGGAAGGCGACCGGTAGACTGTAGGCCTGAAAAAACAGATCCGGTACGGCGTAGCGCTCCTCTATCTTCCAACCGCCCGCAGGGTAGTCTTCGGCACGCGGCAGGTAAGCAACGAGGCCGTTCGAATAGCCCAGTACCTGCGTATGGGCGAACGGGGATTCCTTCTTGATGGCCAGGCCGGTCTCGGTAAACGTTTCAAGGCCGATCCCGGCCAGCACGATATCGTTGATCCGGATGGCCTGAATAACCGTTTCCTGCGGCGGGTTACCCTCCTGCACGGCCGCTACGAGCCTGGCCGACCAATCTTCAAAGCGCATCGCGACACTGATGTCCCATTCCCTGGCGTCGCTCGCTCGTGCGTCAGCCAGTTTTTTCTGCCACCCCTGGTGAATGGCCTCAGCCTCGTTTAACGAGGGCAAATCCATAAATTCGAGTTCGATGGTTTCATCGACTGCCCGCAAACAGGGTTCTCCGTCATCGTCCACCGGTTCCCAGGACCAGAACAGGATATTAGGGATGACGCCCATGGGGCGTCTTTCCTTTCCTCGGCGCACATGGGTGCGAATGCCTGCTGCAACACGCACCACTTCACTTCCCAGTGCCAGCCCCGTTCTTCTCATGGTGTCCCGGCAATCCACCTCATAGCCGATGCCGTGGACGGGATTGATATTCCCGCCGCAAGCCTGCAGGAACATAGACAGTCCGCCAAATGCGTTTTCGATCAGTCCCCGGGCCGGGCCCGGAAAATCAGGCGATGCGATCATGGACCGGGGTCCCATTGTGACCGTATGGCACCCGTAACTGAAAAGCGTGGCGATAGCCCGTCCCTCCATGTCGTCGACCCGGATGACGCCAACGGCCGAGTCGATTGCAACATCCGGATCCTCGCCGAGCACATCACGGCCGTCAGGTCCGGTCTCGCGGCGGTAGATGCCCATGGGAGATTCACCCCAGTCCGCCCCGATCCGGCACGGTTGCTGATGCTCGTCCGCTTCGGAGGCGACCGCCACGAGCCAACCTATCAACTTGTCCTGATACTGCCTTTGAATTCGCATTTGCTCGGGCGTGTCTTCGATGAAATCGGGAAGTGCCGGCCCGCTGTGTGTATGGCTGAAGTTGATCATCACGTGCGAGACCGGTGTATCAACGGCTTCACCGATACGACGCCGTATGTCCATAGAGACCGGCAGGGAAATCATCACCAGGTCACATGCCACGATGACCACCTTTCCGGTTTGATTAGAGACCACAAGTGCCGTTGCCGTGAGGTCGGATTCAATCCCTTGAATGGGATCGGAAAAGAGACGGATACCGGGGCGTTTGATACCCATCGGCGGGTTGATTATTTTGCGGGCAGCCCCCGCGTACAATTTGTAGGCCATGGTAGGATCCTCCTGGTAACAACGTTATTGCTCCGTCCCGCCAGGGACTACCCGGGGCTATGCAGAGCGATTTGTGTTTTGATCTCTGGGGCAATGCCGCACCTTGACTTTGTGGTGTACCCAACTGTCATTGTCGTCATGTGTAATTCAGGGCAGGCTTCTATAGTGCAATATAAACCACGGGCTTCACAGGCACAAGTTCTGACAGGGTGACGACTGGGAGACGGTATATAGAAAATTTGTTTAAGGAAGTCATCCAATTCAGGGCGCTATGGACACCGTCAGGGCTTTCCGATTTGTTGCTGTTCGCGTAAATGGTGCATTTTTTGTGATGGGGATTCAACATGTTGCCGCCTGCCCCATTATGAGCCGACTCATAACCGCCATAGAGGCATTAAGTCACATCGTTACTCTTTCTAACGCGTTCCATGGATGGATATCCGGTCCGTTGATGACACAACTCTGTATTGACAACGATCCGGAGATTTACTGAGTTCGGTGAACGTGTGTTGTCGCAGTGGCCGTGGTATTGACAAAAATACTGAAGCTACTTAATCATTACGGTTATAAATAAGTAGGAAGTGGCAGGGCCATGGGAGAGTATAAAGGGGGAATCGGCCGGAGCGACGTTGAAGAGCATTTACGGATGCCGGCCCTCAGCCGTGTTTTCTGGAACACAAATGTGTAATTAAATGCTGGAGGATTTAATGGCTTTGAGACAATTTGCCGAACTGGCTGCTATAGCCGTAATATTTGTTGGCTTTACTATTGCGTTGTTTATTTTAGGCGGCGTTAACGCAGACCGGACGGATGGGCAGACGGAGCTTTTAACCAAGCGGGTTCAAAATTCTCATGGTGGTCCGCTCATAATCAATCCACCCCGTATCTACTATGAAGTCATTAAAGAGAGCAAAGCGAAAGTAGCCGGATTCGAAACAATTTCTTCCTACAAAGAAAGAGAAACGGTGGATCCCTCTGGTTCCGAGGTAGAAATCGATCTCTCACTCGAACGGAAAAAAATAGGGAATCTGTGGTTTTCCGTGTTTTTGGCGAAATACCAAGGCCAATACAGGTACGATTTACCGTCGATACCTGCGGATTATCATGCCGAACCCTTGTTCCTTGTTCCAGGTTTGAATTCTTCTGAGTCCATATTCCGCAACATAGAACTGAAGATAAACGGTGTGACGGTTCAGCCTCTGTCGAAACTCGTATCCAATACACCCATTGAACTCACGTCAAGACTGGATTCAGACGGCAAACTGACAGTTGATTTCTATTATGAAACGACAGGCACGGAGTACCTGCTTTATGAGCTATCGAATCAGGATATGAATGGAATCTCGGAGGATAAAGAAAAAACAATGGACGGGATGGAAAAACAACGGCTTACAAGGCTCGATGACTTCAATCTCCGCCTAACGGCTGATTTCCTAAAATACGATTTTCCGAAACGAACCATTCCGTATACGGGGATACTACAGGCAGATGGGCGTACAGAATTTGAATGGCAACTTGATAAATCTGTAACGGGGAAGGATATCGGCTTAATCGTTCCCGCGGAGATAAATCCTGGTGAGATAGCTTCTCGCATTTCCTTTTTCGCGCCGGTCTCCCTCCTGTTTTTCTTTGTCGTGCTGACGATTTTTGGCATTTTGGCCAGCAGCAAACTGCACCCGATGCATTATTTTTTCGTCGCGGCCACATTTTTGTCATTCCACTTAACATTCTCGTACTCAGCGGATCACATCTCCATGTATTATGCTTTTGCCATCGCTTCATTGGTTTCCTGCATTTTGACTTTCAGCTATCTGGTGCGGGTCAAGGATCAAAAGTTTGCGTTGATAGCCACACTGCTGCAGTTTCTTTACCTGGTGGTTTTTTCCTGGTCGTTCTTTTACCAGACAGAATCCGGGTTAGGGATTACGGGTCTCATCGTTACGATAGTGTCTGTGTTGACCCTACTCTCGCTAATGCAGTTCACAGCCAAACTGGATTGGAAGAAAGTCGACTTGTCCACCGAAGTGGCTGAAGAGGAGGACCAGTATTCGGAGTAGTCGATTCCTGTCTGAATGGAAGGAACCGCCTTGTAATTGACACTTGAGGATAAATATACTTGACAAGGGAAAGATAGCTTGCCTAACATGGCACTTTTAGATATGTTTGCGTCAAGAAAACAGTTGTTCAAAGGAAAATTGACACATATACGGACTTCCTTTAAGCACCGTGATCGACTTTAGTGTGTGAAAGGTTTTAACCGGACACCGTCGTTCTTTTTTGTTCACTCCGTATCCGCCGGGACGCTATGGCGACTTCAGAAGTCCCGGGACAAGGCAAGCTGCGAGAAATTATGACGGCGGTGGTGACAGGCACCACATGAGAAACAGTTCCATGGATCATGCGATTGGAACGGGTGCCGTAAGATCAATAGCCAATAGGCGAAATGTCTGTCAGGCTCAGCAAGGTATACCCTTCTGAAGGAGACAAATATGTACCGATCAGTTTGGATCGTTAAAATAATGCTTCTCTTCGTTTTCAGTACCCGGATGTTCTCTATCTCCGTGGCGGAAGCGCAGGTGTCTGTCGTAAGGGAAGGTGAAGCCAACCCGGTGATCGCGGTGGCCAAAAGTGCATTCTGGGGTGGGGTTGCAGGCGTCACGACTGGATTCGCCATAGGACTTGCGGTAAAAGATTACGAGGTCATGAGATATACTATTGCCGCAGGTACTCTTATTGGTATGTATTACGGTTGGAGGCACGTGAATGACCGGCCTGAAGTGATACCTGCTTTTGAACTCAATACCGACGGATCAACTCAATTTTCACGGCCCAGCTTGAGGATTCAGATCGACCGGCCACCAATGTATTTTTCCAAGCCTGCCAGCATTAGGAGCTCGGCCCGTGCGTATGTGAATCTTGTGGGGGTGGTATTCTGATGTTTTACCAATCGGTGATTTTAAAAGTGTCCTCCCCCCTCTAGCGTACAGCCTGTAGAATAAATCCGGCAGGCCGGGAATTCTGATTCTAATGTATACGGCAAAGCCTTGACAGAGGACGCGCCTCCAGGGGTTGTCAGAGCCGGACTCCCTATTGCCCTGTAGGTTTTGTTTTTTGGATGCAAAAAACGCTGTAACCATTCAGCTTCCACCCACAAGCCGTTGAAACTAACTTTTCCCTTGGCGTCTCCCCAATAAACGATCACCGATACGGAGTTCAGCGGTTAATCCAATTTCAATTGAGCCGCATAGGCTCCTGCTCGCTCTGATGCGAAAATAGTTGATACCCAATGGTGTCCGGCCCCGGATATTCAAAACGGTTTCCACGTGTTCCATTTCATCTAATCCGCTCTTTATTGATTGGCATGATGTTAAGTGTCTGCAAACCAGCGGGGCACATATCCAGGCGTCCCAGAGTGTGACTACATCGGGGCAATAGCTCTTGCACTCTATGGGGATTTATTTAATTTGACATCGAAACCTTGGAAGATAACAGCCGGGAACTATGATAGTTGGCTTCAACGCATTTACCGGCGCGCAGGTCGAAGCAAAAGGCGAAACTATTGATTACACATGAAAAGGGGAGTGCCTTATATGAGCTATCAACCGCTTGCAGATGTGCGGAAGAACCTTCGCGTCGAATGGTATCGTTGTCCAATCCCCCACGCAAAGCTCCGGGCGCTTTCAAAACGCAGTGACCTGCAGGGCTGGTTTCAGGCCGGTGGCCACTTCGCCTTGCTGGCCGGTACAGGTATTGCCACCTATGTTTTCTGGTCGCAACAGTACTGGCTTGCTTTTGCCGCAGCGCTTTTTGCACACGGTACGGTGGGTAGCTTCCTGCGGGGCATAGCTCCGCATGAACTGGGTCACGGCACGGTGTTTCGCACAAAATGGCTGAATAAGAGTTTCCTGTATTTATCGAGTCTCTTAAGCTGGTGGGATCCCTTCGACTACGCCAGCAGCCATACCTATCATCATCGGTTCACCATGCATCCCGAGGGAGATCGTGAAAATCTGTTCCCGCTGGTACCTTCTCTGAAACCCACTTTCCTGATCCAGTTGTTTACGATCAATCTGTTCCCGAAACCTGGACGTATCTTCGGCAAAGGTGCTCTGATTTCGACGATCACCGTAACCTTCAAATCAGCGTTTGGCCACGACGGTTCCCTCGATGTTCCCGTCAATGAATGGATGCGGTCCCTTCATACCGACCAGCCCAGGGAACACAGGCGGTCGATATGGTGGTCACGATTCCTGCTCTTATTCCATGGATCGGTGACCGTCATCTCAATCATGACCGGTCAATGGGTTCTGCCCCTGCTGATATCTTTTTTTCCGTTCATTGCGAACTGGGGCGCTTATTTCATCGGCCTTACCCAGCATTGTGGCCTACGTGACAACGTTCCCGATTTTCGTAAAAGCACTCGTTCCATCACACTCAACCCCATCGCCGAATTTCTTTACTGGCGTATGAACTGGCATATCGAGCACCACATGTTTGCCGGCGTGCCCTGTTACAACCTTAATAAGCTTGCCGGAGAGATAGCCGATGACATGCCGGCGCCACGTACGCTTCTGGACGCCTGGCGGGAGATGCGTGAAACCTGGCGGCGCCAGCAGGCCGAACCCGGGTATCAGTATGATACGCCACTGCCGGCAAACCCGAATCAGGCTGCGCCAGTAACCGCGGATCCCCTGGCCAGTTCGATTGGGGAACTGGCGCCTGAGGGATTGAGAGATACCGGGTACCACCGGTGAGCTGTTCTAACTGCAGATGAATCATCAGGCCCACAGGAGGAAACGAATATGGTCAGACAGCTCAAAATCACAAAGGCGGACTCCGAATGCAAGATCAACTAATTCGCAACGCGCGGGCGCTGCGAGAGAAATACCAGGCCGATCGGCACAGGCCTGCCTTTCACTTTATCCCGCCAGAAGGCGTTTGTCATCCAGCTGATCCTCAAGCGTGCCTTTACTGGAAAGGGAGGTACCATTTTTTCTATGGATTTCAAATCGACGGCGTCGGTGTATGGGGCCACGCAAGCAGTACGGATCTCTTGCACTGGCGCCACCATCCGGTACCGCTGAGGGTTGAACCTGGCGATCCCGAGGATCAGGTGTATGCCGGGGACTCATTTATAAATAAAGAAGGAATTCCCACCATAATCTACCACGGTGTCAATGCTGGTACATGCCTGGCCACCAGTGAGGATGATGAGCTGATTCATTGGAAAAAACATCCGGCGAATCCGATCATTCCCGAACCCCGCGAAGGAGATGAAGAATACGGAAAGTACCACATCTGGGACGTCTGTGGCTGGGTAGATGGTGACACCTATTATGCCATCACAGGCAACAAACCCCATTCTGCGGATACAGACGGTGATATCGCCTGGCTGTTTAAATCCAAAGACTTGAGCCGGTGGGAATATGTCCAGCCCTTTTACACTTCCGAGCGTAAGTGGACCGAAGCCGACGAAGACTGTTCATGTGCCGATTTCTTTCCGCTGGGCGATAAGTACGTCCTCATGTTTATCAGCCACACACAGGGAACCCAGTATTATATAGGCCGATTGGAAAATGAAACATTTCACATAGAACGCCATGAGCGAATGAATTGGCCTGGTGGCCCTTGTTTCGCCCAGGAAAGTCTGGTGGACGGCGGCAACCGGCGTATTTTCTGGGCATGGGTTTGTGAGTCGATATCGATGGATGTCCAGCAGGAACGGGGCTGGTCCGGAGTGATGAGTCTACCCAGGGTCATGTCACTGGCCAACGACGGCGCCGTTCTGATCGAACCGGTGGATGAATTAAGAACACTGAGGATGAACCACCGCAGACATGAACATGTCCGTTTGGCCGCCGGATCCGATTATGTATTGAGCGATGTGACGGGAGACTGTCTCGAAATAATTCTTGAAATTGAGAGTCCCATAGAAAGTGTGGTAGGCCTTAAATTAAGGTGTTCCCCAGATGGCAGGGAACAAACCGTCATTCTGTTCGACCCGGGAGAAGGCAAGCTGAAAATCGATACCACTCGATCCACGCTCAGTGAAATGGTGGCGCAGCCCTGGCCGGTGCCGCAGGGTGCTTTTAAAAAAGGCCAACTTGGAGGGCGAGAAGATGTGCGGGTCCAAGAAGCGCCGTTTTCTCTGCGGTTCGATGAGCCACTCAGGTTGCATGTTTTCCTGGATCGTTCGATCCTGGAGGTGTTTGCGAACGGCCGGCAGTGTGTCACCCAGAGAATATACCCGTCTTTGAAGAACAGCCTGGGCGTGTCGCTTTGCACTTCCGGTCCTTCAGAAGTGCGCCGCCTGGACGTCTGGGACCTCGCGGCGACAAATCCCTGGTGATTTCAGATCGTAAACGAGTGAGGAGCGTCCTTGTAGTTGCGCACAGTGTTGAAGCTTTAATCGTACGGCGCTGGCAGCAGCAGGAAACACGGGATTTCCATGCGGGAGAGGCAATGGCAATTCTGCCGGATACCGCCCGTCTTCGACCCCAATTTAAACGCAATGTACAATTAGAGACATCCAGAACCTCGCGGAGGCGTACATTCCGGTTGGATCAAGAGACCTGTGCCGACTGCTGCAAGTCTGGCCGGCGCGGAGCCTGACTGGATCAAAAGGGAAAAATCCCCTTTTGATATCAAGTCTACGGACGGAAATTCGAACCCGAAGGTGGGACGTACCTAGTGATTTGGAGAAAACAACCGGATGGGCTGTGGCAGATGGATAAAAATAATTGGAATAGCGATTTGTCAGCAGCAAAAAATAACCTCGGCTCTAATTTTCAAAGGAGTCCTGCCCAATGGACAACCAACTAAATCCCCAGCAGTGCTCATTTTTTGAGGTCTTCGGGTACCTGAGCTTGCCTGGTCTGCTGTCTGATCGGATTGATGAAATTACGTGTGATTTTGAAGAGCTATGGGACCAGCACGGTGGTGGTCATAACGGGCATCCCCATGATGGAAAGGCGCGTTCCTGTATCGCCCAGTTTATCGATCTGCATGGCCGGCTTTCTACTCTGGTGGATGATGAAAGAATTACAGGAATAGCGTCCAGCCTGTTAGGCGACGACTACAACTACATGGGTAGTGACGGGAATTACTATGTGGGTGATACCAGATGGCACTCGGATGGGCGGCATCGGGAGGGAATACACATTAAGATCGCCTTCTATCTGGACCCGTTGACCCGCGATACCGGTTGTCTCAGGGTCATTCCTGGCAGTCACAAGATAGGTGACCAATATGCGGATTCCTTGCAGCGGCACCTCGGCGAAAACGATGCCCAATGGGACATGGCCGGCATGGACATTCCTGCCATAGCCTTGGAAACAAAACCAGGAGATTTGGTGTGTTTCAATCATAACACAAAGCATGCAGCGTTCGGAGGCAGCGAGCGTCGTCGTATGTTCACCATGAATTTATGTCAGCGCTATCCTGAACACCGCCTGGGAGAACTGCGTGAATATATCAGCGGCGGCGCGCGTTTCTGGGTAGAAGAAGGATACGGTGAAGCCATGATCCGTACAGCCACTCCCAAACGGATGCGTCATCTGGAACAGGTAATGGCCAACGACGATCACCTTCCCGATTTGACGCGGCAGGCAAAAGCGAAGATGGACGAACCTTCCCGGGGTTGAATTCCTCAAGCGTGGTGGTCACCATTAATCTGCGTGGCGTATCATGACTCCTCGGCTGCGCGGGGTACCAGTTCGAGAAAGTCAATCGGCCGACGCCCTGCGGGAATTTGCTCGGTCAGCACAGACAGGTTCATGTAAAAAGCTGTTATCTTGTGCCGGCGTTGCATTTACTTCTTCAAGAAAGGTACACGTGGCCCGATTCCTGCCAGTAATGGCACGAACCGCCCGGTGCAGCAGCACGTGTCCCGTTATGAATCGCAGGCAGGGATTACAGAAACTGTGTTGCACACCCTTGTTATTATTCGCGTCGAATTACTATGGATTTCCGTTGTCTCGCTGAATTACCTTGCGGATAAGGTATTCTCGTTACATGATGCCAAGGTTGCACCATGTCATATCGCCTACATTTAATTTCACAAAAGGAGAAAACATGTTAAACAGAATCGTCATCACGGGGCTTCTCGCCTTTCTCTATGTTTCCTGTGGTTTGTTCTCCCCGGCCAAAGCCCACGACGTGACGCATACCGTGGTGATGACTACTGCCCTGGGAGAGATCGAGGTGGTACTGGACGAAGGCCACGCGCCGGTAACCGTGTCGAATTTTCTGCGGTATGTGGACGAGGGCCAGTACAACGGCGGTGTGTTTCACCGGACCGTGACCATGGAGAACCAGCCCAATAATGACATCAAGATCGAAGTCATCCAGGGTGCCGTGAATCCCAAGTTCAGAGACGAGAGCTATCCACCAAAGAGCGGGCATGACCCTATCCCGTTGGAACGTACCGACAAAACCGGCTTGAAACACACGGACGGCGCTATTTCCATGGCCCGCAGCGGCCCCGACACCGCCACTTCGGGCTTTTTTTTCTGTATAGGTGACCAGCCGGAATTGGATTTTGGCGGCCAGCGTAATCCGGATGGCCAGGGATTCGCCGCCTTTGGCAAGGTTGTCCGCGGAATGGATGTCATCAAGAAGATCCAGATGTCCGCACACGATGGCCAGACCCTGACGCCGGCCATTGTCATCGAGAAGGTTGAGCGGAAACAAGAATGACAAACCCGTGTCCGGAACGTATCCTTCCGTCCCAGGCGGTGGTCCCGCGAGCGCACCATTACGTTGCTTCACGGCGCAAGCCGCCATACCTCCTGTAGATTTAACGAACGAGCCCACTTTGGTGTTTAGTTTCGTCAGCTGTCCCATCGGGCTGGATTGAATCGGTCCCGATTGTTCAGGAAAAAAAGAGATTCCGCGTAGGATGAGGAAAAGGCCGTGGTCCCACCCCGGAGCCGCACGTTGCATTCGAAACCATAAGGTCGATGTTTTCCTCTATCGGAATTGATTCGCGAGTATCACAGACCGTACCCGGCATGGATGGACACCTCGTTCTGGCCACCAATCAGAACACCACAGTGAAAGGGTGGGTAGTCCGCGCAGAGGCCGGTACCTGCGGTGAAAAATTGATCATCGATGCCCACACCCATATATTTACGACAGATACAGGTCTTTACCCCTTGGCAGACCCAACCGCTGGCTACCGTCCCGACACCGACGGATCCGCCGCCCTGCTCAGGCGCCGGATGGATGCGGCTGGAGTGGACCGGGCCTTAACCATAACGGCAGGGTTTTATGGCTGGGACAACCGTTACTCGCTGGACCAGCTGGAGGGAAACGAGGACTGGCTGGCAGTCGGTGTCCTCATCGATCCGGCCAGTGACGCCGCACCTGCGGAGCTGGAACGTGCCGTCCGGCAGGGCGCCTGCGGGCTGCGTATCCAGCGCCATCTGTTTTATCATGCGTCCCTGGACGATCCGATCAGCACACCACTGTGGGCCAAAGCTGCAGATCTTGATCTTACGGTAGACATCAACGCCATCCACGAGGAGTATGGTTCCGTAGAAAATCGCGTGCGCCAGTTTCCCGATACCCGTTTCATCCTCGATCATTGCGGGTATGTGTCCGGGACATTGCGGCCTGCCGGGAATAACGTGGCGCCCGTGCTTGCCATGGCCCGGTATTCCAACGTGTATGTGAAACTGACGTTCCTGCCGCTGGCGAGCCAGGCATCTTACCCGTTTAATGACGTGCACTGGATGGTCCGCGAACTCGTGGATGCCTTCGGCCCGGAACGGTGTCTTTTCGGAACTAATTTTCCTTCAGAACAGTATAGTCCCGCCGCGGGCATGGGCCAAATCTTGTCGTTGTTCACGGACGAAATCAATCTGTCTGACGAAGAAAGGTCCTGGATTCTTGGTGGCACGGCAGCGCGGCTGTGGCGATGGGAAAACTGATCACCCAGGAAACGCGTCCTGACATTTTGGCATAATCCAGGAATGAACAGGCAATGGGCGATGTTAAGATAATGGGTATGGGACCGTCGAGAACCCCTGTCCCAAACCCGAATTCACTTTAGGCTCCGCGGTTTTCTTGAGGTCATATGATTCGTTTTGTCCCTGTTCTATTGACATGTTTTATTTTATTTCTACCATCCCTCGTCCTTGCGCAGGTGAAGAATACCCTGGGTCGCCTCCTGCCGGAGGACGCCGCGCCGCTGGCTCAGCAGAAGATAAGCCTGTTCGAGAGCGACGGTACGTACATGGAATGGTTCAAGACGATCTACAGGCGCTGCCTGCCGGGGACACCGCCCCTTATATCAGAGCCGCTGGTACTGATGGACAAAAATTCCGAGTTGCTCCCGGCGGGTGCGACCTCCTGGGAAGCCGGACCTGACGGCCACACCTGGTATTTTAATATCAGGCCCGGCATGCAGTGGTCCGACGGGCGCCCTTACACCGCTCACGACTACGCGTACTCCTTCAGGCGCGGCGCCGACCCGGAAAATGCCTACGATTTCGAATGGTACTACCGCGCCATAAAAAATTGGTCCAAGGTGGTCGGCCGGCGGATGCCGCTGGACTCGCTCGGGGTTCGCGCCATTGACGATCACACCCTCGAAGTGAAGACGGAACAACCGGCGCCTTATCTTCCCTACAACATGATCCAGAGCTGGGCCACTCCCAGGCAGGCGGTTGCGAAATACGGCCATGAATGGTCTACCAGGGCGGAATGGTCCGTCTCATCCGGTCCCTTCTATCTGCACGAGTGGAAAAAAAACGACCAGGTGGTCCTGCGGATTAATCCAGGGTACAGGGGCGCCTCGCCGCCGTACCTTGAGGAAGTGGTCTTTAACGTATACTCACAGGCCGGTCAACCTCAAATTTTGGCCTCATACGAGGCGGATGAAGTGGACATGATCCTGGTGACCGGACAGGCTGAGCTTGGGCGGGTCAAGAGCGATGCCGCGTTAAAACGCGAGCTTCATTCAGGCGTGGCCTTTATCACGTATTATTTGACAATGAATACACTGAATCCGCCTTTCAATGACCTGCGTGTCCGGCAGGCCTTCGGCCACGCGGTGGATCGGCAATCACTTCTGCGTTCGGCACTCAAGGGTGTGGCGGTAGCCGCCCACGGCATGTTGCCGCCTGGTTTTCCCGGTGCCGCCCCGGATCTGCTGGAAGACGTGCGACCGTACGATCCCGAAAAGGCCCGGTCGTTACTTTCGCAGGCCGGATATCCGGGCGGCCTGGGATTTCCGAAGGTGGATATCTGGCTTCGAACGCCCGATGCCCACACGACGCGCCTGCCTGCCGAGGCCATCCAGGCCATGCTGGCGGATGTACTGAATATCGAAATCGGTATACGTGTCATTGAGCGGAAGGTTTTTTCGGATGGGCTCAACAGCCAGTCGGTTCCCCTCGCGCTTGTAGCCTATTCGCAGGATTACCCCGACCCCAGCAACCTGCTGGGTCTCTGGCTGTGGGGCGGCCGCCATGCATGGCATGACGAGGATTTTGAACGTCTTGTACGGGCGGGCAATGTCTTTATGGGAAGCACCCCGGACCGTTACGCCATTTATCAGTCAGCTGAGAGAAGGTTGGTGGAGCAGGTGGGCGGCCTCTTTATCTGGCATCCGGTTCATCACAGACTCTGGAAGCCGTACATCAAAAGCCCTGACCTCACTCCGAACCGAAGGGGAGACGAAGTGTGGGGCAGCACCCCGTACATGACCGGTTACATAACCGGGAAGACGGCGTCAAATCCAACGCCAACACTGATGGACCGCCTTCGGAGCTGGTTGTTGGGTGATATGTAAAATCACCATACACCGGCAAATGGCGCTCCAGGGGCGGCACACCCCTCTCAGTACCTCGCGTCGCGGGGCCGGCCGGCCCCGTTCACGGCGTTAAGGTGCTACACAGTGTTCCAGCGGGTCTATTCTTCTCAAAGACGAACCTTTAAAGAGGCAGACCGGCAGGGATTTAACCGAACTGCTGGGGGATAATGCCGCCGCCGTGAACGGACGGAAGATGCAGCCACCGGGCATCGTATAGACTTGCTTCGGCATCGAAAATGCGTCCGTCGGGCAGCATGTACTGATTGGGAACCGTGGGTTTAACGCCCGACGCAAACGAAGCGACACGGGTTCGGTCCCGGGCAAGCTGCTCACGGGCATCTTCCCACGAAAACCCGTCGAAGACCCTGGCTCTCATGGAAGCACAGCGTGCGGCATAGGCCGGCAAGGCGGCCAGGTTCTTTGTTTCCCCGGGATCGTTTTTCAAGTCGAAGAGTATGGGGTCACCGCGTTCGATCTCCACGTATTTCCAGTCTTTCTCGCGGACCGTCCGCATGGCCGCGCACGGTTCATGTTCGGGAAGGGTCCATCCGCCCTTGACGCGAACGGCGTAAATCATGTAGGTGCTGGTCGCATAATCACGCGGCGAAGGAGCGTCTGAATCTATCAGAAGGGCCGACAGGTCCATTCCGTCCAGGCCTTCTGGAACCGGGAGGCCGGTTACGGCGCACAGTGTCGGGAACAGGTCCATCAAGGACACCGGGCTCTCCACGTGCCGGTGCCCCGGTGTAATGCCCGGCCCGGTCATGAGCAGGGGCACGCCGATCGACGGATCGTGCGGCACGCATTTGCCCCACATGCCCTGTATGCCCGCCATGTCCCCGTGGTCCGATGTATAGACGATCACGGTGTTTTCGAGCAATCCATCCCTTTCAAGACCGTCCAGCAGGTCACCTATGCAGTCATCGACGAAATCCACACATGCGTAGTATGCTTCCCGGGCCCGTAGGGACTCAACCTGGGTCAGGTCGCGTCCGGGTTCCCCGTCATATATGCGTTGTGAAAAGGGATCCATCCTCTGTTTATAATCAGGTGGTAACGCCAGTGGCGGCAGCTTGTCCCGATAACGCCGTATGTACCTTCCAGGCGCCGTGTACGGGGAGTGAGGGCGGCTGTAAGAGGCACAGAGAAACCAGGGGTTATCCGGTGTGCGGCTATGGTGCTCCTCTAAGAAAGAAAGGGCTTCCCGAGTAACGATATGTTCCTGCAGCAGGCTCTCCGGGATTTCGGTCTCACCGACCAGCGTCGGGCCGTGATACGCCGGAAACAGGTCGATCGGATCGGGTTGATGGCCCAAACCATGTCGCAAATCGCCATAGGGTCGGTGTTGAAAACCCTGCATCTGGTCGCTGCCGCCGAAATGCATCTTACCGACCAGGCAAGTCGTGTACCCGTATTTGGCGAAGTGCCCGGGCCATGTGGTGTGTTCGGGGAAGATCACCCAGTGGTTGTTCCAGGCTGAACAGTGATGGACGTCTTTGCCGGTGAGGAGGCACATGCGGGATGGCGTGCACACGGGTGAAGCGCAGATTGCGGCGTCAAACTGTACGGACCGTGCCGCCAGCGCATCGAGATTAGCCGTACCGACGACCGTATCCCCGGCGAAGCCCGCTACGCGCGGGGCATGCTGATCGGTCATAATCAAAAGAACGTTGGGGCGCCTGCCTGGTGTCATGATCTTACCTGCCTTTCACTTGAGCCATTCCGACGTTGCGATAGAAACCCGGTTGGAGGACGCGGATAGAGGTGGACCTACGGTCGTTTGAATGCCTGTTGCAAACAGTATAATCCCTACCGCAAACGGAGTCTATAAGATCCGCGGACCGGTTTTGCCATTTCGCCTGATATCGGGTTAGTCATGGACAGGACTCCCTGTGACGGCTGGACAAGATTCCTTGATATCCCGGAGCCTAACAGATCCTGGCGCCGGGCAGAAAGGAACGTCACACCTCAATCGGTTAACAAAAAGCTTGACAGATCCAATAGGTCTGCTCCTAACTTACAGAAAACAACGGAATGCCAGAACCTGTGGTCCGGAGCCATTTGTCGCCATCACCAAGCGCAGAGAGGCGTCGGTGTTTTATGGTTCCGCCCGGTATATTTTCCTAACCGAAATAACACAAAAAAAACTTTTAAAACACGACGCTATATCGGCAATTCTCCATGTAAAAACCCGGGTAATCTTTTTACGACTTACATGTTTACGTGACAGACATCACATGCAAGTTGCCAGTAAAACAATATCTTTATCAAAACGTTATTTTAATTTCCAACCAGAGCTCCAACAGAAAAATCAGTCCATGCTCCGGTCATTCCAGCGCAAAATACCCTAAGCGTAATTCATAGTTCCGATATTAGAATAACCTTTAATAGGTCCGTGTAACTATAAGGCCACCAAGGCGCTTATAGGTTTTGTTTGGCCGAAAGAAGGCAATGGCATAAAATCATAAAATTAGTGATGACTGCCGGCCACTGGAGCCACGATCTTCGGGAATGTCAGGGGGATCCATGAAAGGATACGGAACGGAGACGTTCGGCAAGCTGTATGCCCATCGGTACGACGAGACTTACGGCGACGCGATGTTAGGTGAAACGCTTGACTCCGTGGATGCCCTCGCCGAACTCTCCGGGGGCGGGAACGTGCTGGAAATGGCGATCGGAACAGGTCGCGTGGCTCTTCCCCTCGCCGCCCGGGGCCTGTCCGTCCAGGGTATCGAGGCGTCTGAAGCCATGGCGGCCAAGCTGCGCGAGAAGCCCGGCGGCAGAGACATCCACGTGGAAATCGGAGACATGGCGCGGGTTCGCGTGGCAGGCGCTTTCGATCTGGTCTACCTGGTGTTCAATACGATCTTCAACTTAACCACACAGGAAGATCAGGTACGATGTTTCAAAAATGCGGCAAGGCACCTCAGCGACAAAGGTGTGTTCGTTGTGGAAACCGTCGTGCCGGACTTTTCTGATTATGTGGACGGGCAGCGGATGAAGGGATCCTGGGTAACGATAGATTCCGCCCGCTTCGAGATCGCGATGCATGACCGCGTCGCCCAGACCGTTGCTTTTCAACGTATCGAGATAGGTGAAGACGGTACACGGATGGCGCCTCATTTCATGCGTTACGCCTGGCCCGGTGAGCTGGACCTGATGGCGGAACTGGCAGGGCTAGAACGTGTCGAACGGTGGGCGTGGTGGGACCGCTCTCCCTTCACGTCCCACAGCAAGAGTCACGTAACGGTATACGGGCGGGCGCGGCAGTAGTGGCCACAGGGTTCCCCAGGCTTTTCCAACACGCTAATATGTATCGCTTTTAGCCTGTTGCTTTGATCGTTATGTGCTCGACATGATGTAAAAAGAGTCTCAGCCAATAATTTGGATGGTAAGTGCGATGCTTAAGTTTTTCATGGATAGAATCGGCCTGCTCGCTTTGGTCTTAAGATCAGTATATTCTAAATTTCGAATCAAAACTACAAGCGGTGTAAGCAATATTTAACCTTCCGCTGAGCAGTTAATCTAACCAAAGGGGTGTAAAAATGACATCTTGGCAACGGATTTTAAGATGTTTGGGGTTTTTAGTGGCCATTTCAGTTTGGTCCACCGTGGTATCCGCGGAATCCGAGTTCAAGGTCACGGCGTCCGACGGTGGGTCAGGCGATGGGTT
>CAYYIS010000013.1:0-102764 GCA_964470965.1 uncultured Gemmatimonadota bacterium
AGGAACCGGTGTAACCTCATAGCGGCGACCATCGATCCACACATCCCGGACTACTGCGTTATTACCAAACAGGGGCCCATCGGTCACGGTCAGGTAGGCCAATTTACCGGTTTCGATCGTGCCCAACCGTTTGCTGAGACCGAGCATGCGTACCGGTGTGGTGGTTACGGCGGCTAGGGCAGCGTCATAATCTAGGCCGCGTTCTATAGCCTGCCGTACTCTGTCGGGGAAATTCGAAGCTTTTTCAAGCCCGGCACTCGTCAACACGATCGGGATACCGGCGGCCGCCAATTTGCCGGGATTTTCGGGTGCAGCTTCCCAGTGCCGTAACTGTTCCAGTGACACATTCAACGCATCCTCGGGGGTATCTACATTAAGGTCATCCCCGCGAGGGAAGGCCACCGGAACGATCACTGGGGATCCGGTTTTCTTGATCAGGTTTAAAAGTCTGTATTCGTGTCCACTTCCCTTTATCCACAATTCCAGGTTGAATTCTGATGCTACGGATGCGGCCCGTAAAACAGATTGCTCGTCCCGCACCGCCATGAGCACCGGTTGTTGACCCTGTACCGACAGCTCCAGCGCTGCCAGCGCTTTGTTGTCTTCCGGCATGGTCTGGCCGGTAGGGTTCTGAGTATAGGCATCGTGGGCCTTGCCGTGCCATTCCGCATCAAGAAACGTTTGCCGGATCAGTGCGACAACACCCATGAGTGACCCTGGATAAGTGCGGTTTCTGTTTCGTTCGAGCCGAACGTGCTGAGCGACCTGCGATTGGATGATGTTGTCATTGGGGGTGCCGTCTCCCAGTGCGATCAGGGAGCCGCTGCCTGAAAAAATACCCTGACTCGGGAGGACCATCGCCGCGGTAAAGCCCAGTTGGCGCAGGGCGGTGAGCCCATCGTCGTCGATCTGATAAAGGTCTGCCGCCTGATCCTGAGGATGCACACTCGCATTCCAGTGTTGGCGTCCACGATTTTCCTCGTCCGTCTGTTGTTTGGGCAGTCCCACCTGACTGTATGTTTCGATCAAACCGGCGTACACGGTGTACCCTGTGTAGTCCCATACATAGGCATCCGCCGGAATCTGTGCATTGGCGCCTACTGCCTCGATCACGCCGTCCCGGAGTATCACCGTCCCTTTTTCGATCATCCTCCCCGGTGATGGAACGATCCGAACGTTGGTGAGCGCGTGGACCCGAGGCGTATTGTGCCGCATGCCGGCGGTTGGCGCCGTCTCCTGGGCAATGGTCGGTGTCCACAGAACAAGCAGTAACAGCAGACTGACGATCAGACGGAGCGGCCGTTTCAGATCGCCAAGATTTCGTGTAGGGTAGGCTAACATATTGACCCCTTTGGGTGATTATTCATTGAAAAAAAATTGCCATTAATATGGATGAATATAGAATCTTTTAATACAAAAATTCCTACATGAAATCGAAAGTTGAAAATCTATAAATTGGTTGTAAGCTAGTTTACACAATCCCGATGGTATTTGTCAACCCTTGCTAGTCTTCCAGTGCCTTGAACTCGCGCCCTCGCGTTTCGGGACCGAGCCATATAATACAGGCTACGGCTAAACCGGAGATGGCGATACAGGTGGACATGGCGTTGACGAGGCCCATGCCTCCATCCTGCAACGCACCGAGCACGGCAGGGGTGAAGGAACCGATGGCGGCACCTACATGATAGGACAGACCAGGGCCGACACCCCGGACCGAAGTGGGAAATCGTTCTGTCAGGTAGGCCGGAGCCATGGCCCAGATACCGGTCCCACAGGCGCCCATGAGGAAGGCGCCGAGCAACAGATTAGACATCCCGTCGCTCATGAGATATACCGGAATGACCACTACGCCTCCGACAGCCGCAATGGAGACAGCGCCGCGGCGACCCAGGCGGGTTTCGGATATGCGTCCCCAGAAGGCCGTACCTGCGATACCGCCGATATTCAGGACGATGATAAACGCGAGGGGATCATAGTCGGACTCTCTGAGGAAGGTGGGATACCAGAACGCGATCGAATAGTAGGAGAACATGAACGCGCCGATTAGGATAGAAGATTGTATGACGGTGCCGATCATGTCCCTCTGAAACAACCTGAACACAGAAACACGTTCTGTCTGATTAAGGTCCTTCAATCGCCGCTGCCGTTCTAGCCATACAGGACTCTCTTTCACGCCGATACGTATCCAGAGAACCAGAAGAGCCGGGACAACGCCGATCCAGAACATCACCCGCCAGGATATATCGTCATATCCACTGAAAAGAGGATAAATATAATGAAATATGAACGCGGAAAGAATGTATCCCCAGTACCAGCCTCCTTGAAGCAGGCCGGACGCCACGCCGCGTAATCTGGTCGGCCAGTGCTCTAGTGCGAGGGGCATGCCGGCCGCCCATTCCCCGCCCATGCCAACTCCGAACAGGGCGCGGAAGAAGAACAGCATAGCATATGACGTTGAAAACCCGCTGAGGAATGCAAACAGGGAAAACCATAGGATAGAAAGCATTAAAGGGAGCTTACGCCCCCACCGGTCGGCCGCGGTGCCGGCAGCCAGACCGCCGACCATCCGAAAGAGTAGCGTCACGGTGCCAAGAGCACCGGCCAGCGCCTTGTCGACTGTAAAACTCTCCTGGATGTCTATTAGGATGAAGGTGAGAATTGTAAAGTCGAAACCGTCGAGTACCCAACCGAAAAACGTGGCAAGAAAGGCACGCCACTGGTCACGGTTGACTTCACGATACCAGGGCAGGGTCGACGTTTCCGGTGTATCAGTGGAAGAGGCCGGCCGGGACATGGTCTATACTCCCACAAACGGGTAAATCCCCCACCGAGCCGTTGCGTGGCGGTAAATGACGGAATCTAACGGACAGGTATATTGAAGCTATTTGCCGTAATAAGCTGCAAGGTAATTCAGAATGGTTGCTTCCGTCTCCGGAGTAAACTCGGGTACACCTTTTTCGGCTTGCATCCAGCGGATGGCTTCGGTCCAACCCGCTTTGTCCGCCCGGTAAGTGGTGATAAGCGTTGTGGGATGACACCTCACACACTCTTTCTTTACTGTGCTATATCCATCCCCCTTGATCATATTGGTTAGCGGGTCTATTTCAAGACCGGTCACCGGGTCTGTCATTACTTCCGGTTCCGGGGGGGTGGCGTGGGTTCTCGCCATAGCCTGTTCCTTGGCTTCCGCTACGTGATACATATAAAACGCAAGGACAACGGCAGGCAAAATGACGGCTGCGATGTAACCGATTTTGTTCATCTATTAATTCCTCCACTGTAGAGCCATCTGATTAATGTTAACCGTGACAATATATCTGTACAAATCCAACTCTGTCAAACGATGACGGAAAGTCAATAGGGCAACGGTACACCTGCGCCCAGGTACCACGTCCGTCCGGCAGCCGGTTCAAAGAACCGGTCTCCGAATGCATTGGGAACAATCGATCCGTTGTACCGGGTGTCGAACAGGTTGTTAACCCCTAAAAACAACTCGAATCCGACGCTGGCGAAGCCACCTTGTATCCCCATCCGCATATCCACAAGAGTGTAGCCCTCATTGATGAAGTCAGACAACGGTTTTGCAGTGCCGGGTGGTGCTCCGTTGAAGTCGTTTCCGAAGTGTCTGTCTATCCATTGGAGGTTGGTCTCAGCGAACACTCCGATGGGGTGACGGACGGAAATTCCGGTAAAAAGGTGCTGCGGTGGCACGCCAGGAATGTCATTTCCGGCCAACTGGGTTCCCCCCACGACGAAGTCTTCGAACTTAAAACTCATCAGTGTGTACGCAAGCGACAGTTTTACTTCCTGCAGTGGAGACCAGGAAACCTTGGTTTCAAAACCTTTGTTGCGTGAATTACCGGCATTGCGATAAAAAACTTCATCTGTATTCGGATTGTTAATCTGGAAAGGTATCACCATGTCCTTGATATTGAATAAGAAAAATGCCGCATCCCAACTGAGCCGTTGGTCCGGCCATCCACCCTTAACTCCGGCCTCGAAGCCCCGTAGGCGTTCAGGGTTGAGGTCAGGATTGAACCCACCCGCTTTCGTTGGTTGATTGCTCAATTCATTCGTGGTGGGCGTTTGGAAGGCTGTGGAGAAATTCCCGTACAGGTTGACATAAGGGTGCGGGCGATAACTAACGCCGGCTGTTGGGCTGAACTGGCTCATAACCCGCGATCCGGAGTAATCTGTACCACCGTCACGGAGGAAGTCGGTCACCTTGAACCGATACCTGTCGTACCGTCCGCCTACTGTGATAATCCAGTCTGGGAGAGGTACGAGCTCTATCTCGGCGAACGGACCGATACCCAGTACCGATTCTCCCTGGTCCAATTCTTGGGCTCCGAAAGATAAATTGTCGAATATCGTTTCATCTGATGTGACGGCTGAGACGCCATTGTTGTCCCATTCCTTGCGTGTATCACTCAGTATTTCGACATCTGCTCCGGCGGTAAACCGGATATCTAGATTTCCTGTAGGCAGTTTCTTGCTGTAAACCGTCCGTGCACCGCCGGCTTTCCTGGATAGATCAATAATCTGCCCGGGAATGGGGTTGAACAGTGATCGTCCGACGCCGTAAAGCGTCATTTCCAGCCGGGTATCGACGTTGTCCTGATACTGAAGCGTTACTCCTCCCTGGCCCTGCCTGATTCTTTTGGCGGCGCCCTGGTTTTTGACAAATCCCCTGGCGGTGTTGGGCGCTGTTTCGGCGGCAGTCTTGTCCAGAGAGCTGGGGTTCAGGAGATAAGGAGCGTTGTAGAAGTTAAATATGGTGGTCAGGGAAAGTCGGTCTGAAATTTTGCGGCGAACGATGGCATTGATATCGGTGGATCGGGCGTTGGAATGATCCCGAAAGCCTTCCTGCCATAACGAGTTGATATTTACCAGATATTGACTTTGACCGACCTCGCCGGAAACCTTTCCCTGAAATCTGTAAAGACCGTTGGAACCGGTGATAAAACGGGGCTGGACCTGAATCGGAACACCTGCAGATGGCTGTGTCTGGAGTGTGATTACACCGCCGGCGGCGTTACCGAATAACGCTGAACCGGGTGCCCTCAGTACCTCTATCTGTCCCACGGATGAAAGGTCGACGTTGTTCAACTGCGACTGCCCGTCTGCCATTGTCAGAGGGATCCCGTCCTGCATCAGCTTAATGCCGCGCACACCGAACGGTGCTCTGCTGCCGATGCCGCGTATGGAGATACGATCGCCCTGGGCCAGATTATAACGGTTGTTCACCACGACTCCGGGTAGAGCCCGTAGTGTCTCTTCAAGGGACAGTCCGATTTCGCCGAGCTGAATATCATCCAGGTCTATCAGGTCCACCGCGTACGGAACACGGAAGATCGGACGGGCATATCTCGTGGCCGTTATTACTACCGGATCGATTTCGTATTGAGGAGTCTCTGTCCGTAGCGAGTCCTGTACTTCCTGGGCAAGGACAAGACAGGGAGAAAGGAAAATACAAATTACCGTACGTATCAATACTTTGTTCATCATTTCCTATTTTCTCGATACCGGATCTTCACCTAAATAAAACAGCCACGAACGGGTACGAACAAGCACGAACGCAACATATATTCATTGTTCGCGATCGTTCGTGTCCGTTCGTGGCTGTTTAAATCCACTGCTTTCAGAATAAACTCAGTCTATTTCCAGAATCTTGATGTTTTTGAATCGAACCCGTCCCTGTCCGAACACCTGTAGGACAACCACGCCGCTGTAGTGGGTGCTGTCCTGGATTTCCAGTCCCTTTTCACCGTTCAGGGTAACTGAAATATCACGGCCGTTAGCTGTGATATCCATGGTATTCCACTTGCCGGCAGTTTTGGGTACGGGCTCAAATACTTTCTTGTCGACGATGCTGCCCGTCGTAAAGCCCGAACGGTGCGTGTCGGCGATGTTAATCTCGTAGAAGGTGGACTGACTGACCCGTGCGCCGGGATTGGCAGGTCCACGCACGAAAATGCCACTGTTGTGGCCTTCGTCCGTCCAGAAATCAACCTTGAGGTGGAAATTGACGAATTCCTGGGTAGTGCCGATGTAGCTGGGACCTCTGCCGGCGACCGCTGTGACCGTGCCGTCTTCGACAGCCCACTCGGCGCCACCGCCACGTGGGTTCCAGCCCAGTAGGGAACGACCGTCGAACAACAAATTCCAACCGGCTTCTTTCTCCGTATCAGATAGCACGTTGTCCTGGGCATAACCGTCCGTACTGGCGGCCATGAGCATTATTGCTGCAGCAAAAAGGCAAAACAGGCGTTTCATACGCTCCCCCTTTTTTATAACGGAATAAGAAGGGGAGCTTGCCGGAGAAGCGGCAAGCTCCCGGTACCCTGCGAAGGAAAACTATTGCGCATCCGGTAATCTGAGAGCGACAAATTCTGCCGGGATGCCACGCCCGCCGACCGTGAACACGATGTACTGTTTACCATCGTGCATGAACGTCGACGGCATACCGCTGACGGCTGCCGGAAGTTCGATTGAGGCAACCACTTCACCGGATTCCTTGTTGTACGCGTGCAGGTAAGGATCACCGCCGAAGCCTTCACCGGCGAATAGGAGCGTGCTGGTCACCATGGAGGTGACACGTGTCGCTTTACCGGTTTTTGGTACATTAGCGCGTTTTAACTGCGGGAGATCTTTGATAGCCTGTGGCGTGTCCGCGTTCGGCACCATCCAGAGGTGTTCGCCACTCTTCATGTCGATGGCCGTTATTCGTCCCCAGGGTGGTTTGCTCAAGGGAATCGCACCGAAAACCTGCGTGCTGATCCGTCCGAAACTCTGGTGATAATCCACTCCGGATTCCTCAGAGCCTTTCTGGAGAGCCAGGCGTGAGATGCTGGTGTTGGACGGTATGTAGTTAACACCCAGCACCGGGTCGAAAGCGGTCATGTTCCAGTTGACGCCGCCATTGGCGCCAGGAATCTGGATCACGCCCAGGGTACCATCTTCGGCATCGCCCAGAGAAGGCGGTGTGAAGAGCGGACCGGACCGGAACTGAGAGAGGACTTTGAGCGCTTCACGTTTGACCGCAGGTGTGAAGTCGACCAAGTCGGCTTCGGAGATGCCCTGCTGTTCCCACGGAGCCGGCTTTGTTGGATGTGGCTGGGTGGGAGAGGTGCGTTCACCCGGTACATCCGTCTGCGGCACTTCCCGCTCTTCGATCGGCCAGACCGGTTCGCCGGTCTGGCGGTCGAATACATACGAATAACCCTGCTTGGTGTTCTGAATGACGATCTTACGATCCTGACCGTCGATGGTCAGGTCGGCCAGAATAGGAGCTGCCGGGTTGTCGTAGTCCCACAAATCATGGTGAACGATTTGATAATGCCAGACCATTTCGCCCGTCTTGGCATCCATGCAGACCAGAGAGTTGGCATACAGATTGTCGCCGTGCCGCTGGCCACCATAATAATCGTTGGTGGGGCACTCCACCGGGAGATAAACGTAACCCAGGTCCGGATCCGCAGAAATCGACGTCCATACACCCGTGTTGCCGATGACTTCCCAGGAATCATTTTCCCAGGTTTCGACGCCCGGTTCACCTTCTGCGGGGATGGTGTGGAACGTCCACAACGGCGCACCGGTTTTTGCATCGAAAGCCTGCACGTCACCCGGAGTATTCGCAACATTACTGGGGCGGAAACCGGAAGCCGCCGCCAGTGCCGGACCGACTACGATCACATCGTTTACGATGGTGGGCGGGGAGCTGGAGCCTATGGAACCGGCCATGTCAACCGTATCACGTTTACGCAGGCCGCCCATCAGGTCCACGATGCCGCCGTTTCCGAACGACTGGACAAGATCGCCTGTTTCGGCATCGATAGCATGTAGATAGAATCCCTTGGATACGGTATAAATCCGATTGTCGCCCTGTCCATCGGTCCAGAAAGTAACGCCGCGTCCCGGACTCGGCCTGGGCGCTTTTTGGAATCGATCCGGATCTTCCTGCGGTCGGTATGACCAGAGTGCTTCACCAGTAGCCGGATCGATGGCGACTACCGCGCGGCGCAGGCCGGCGGTGACGTAAATGCTGCCATCGACGTAGATGGCTGTAGCTTCAGAACTCTGACCGCCTATGGCAGGTGAAGGACCGTAGTTTTCCTGCTTAAAACGCCAGGCGACCTCAAGGTTGCCAACGTTTTCGGCGTTTATCTGGTCGAGCGGTGAATAACGTGTGAATGCCAGGTCTCTCCCGAGACTACGCCATTCACTATCCGGCTGTTCGACCGGTATGATATTACCTGGCTGACGCTGCGGTTGCTGCTCGCAGGCGAAAGCCATCATAAACGCGAGCATCGCAACCAACCCGATCCCGGTACTTCGTAAAGAGCGTTTCGAGGATACTTGCACTCGCATACCTCCGATCTAGCAAAACGGTAAAAAATCCTGCCATTAGGCATATCGACAGGCGTGGCCCGACTGGTGCTACCACTCGGAAAAAGTCGTTCGATTTTATTATAAATTTTTGCGGTTACGGATAATCAATATAATCGCCTCTTAATTAATGTAAAGTATTATTTATGGACCTGCACCGCCTCGAGTCACCTCAAATAATCGGCGGTTCCCACATCGAGATAATTACGGTAGCGACCTTGCTCAAACAACCGGTTAAACGAAGAGACATACTGCATCACTGTCGTCATGAGCTCGTTATCCACCCGCGCAGGATGTTCGGCGGATCTGAGATTGACAAACGCTCGAATCAGAATGCTCTTATCAGTAATTGGCAACCGTTTCACGTTTTCCGCGAAACCGGGCATCAGACCATCCGACACCAGGTAGTACTCTACGTTGGACAGGTAGAACGCCGAAACCATGTCTCCTCGTTTCCTGATGTATTCTGCGATGTTCGCGAGTGCGAGCTTTCCCGCGAAATCACCGGTCACCGGAATAATCAGGTTAGCTGCCTGCATATTCTTAATGTAGTAGAAATCATCGTCGCTGTTCAGGAAGTTGCCGTACTGGCCGTCCATGTCTTTTTCGAGAAGCATTTCACGGAATGACGGAAAATAAATTCCTCTGTTGCCGCCGGTCATATATTCCCAACGCAGATCCAGGTGCCTGACCATGAAAACCCGTAAAGTTTTTTCAATAACCTGATAGTCGCGAGCCGACAGATTCAGCTCATATGTGCCGGCAAGTTTCTTTATCCGTGAAAGGTTCAGATTGAAAAATGCTTCGTCACCCTCAAGTGCATCGAAGTAATCCACCAGGTTTTTTATGGTTGGCGAGGAAAGTACCTCGGCGTTGTCCTTTTGGGGTTTACTCAGCAGAAGCGAAAGAAACGTCTGCCGGCTGTCGGCCATCTCAAACAGCACTTTGAACAGGACATGCTCCAGCAAATTATCACGCCGAATATCTAGGATGAAGGCGTATTCGGGCCGTATTCTGGCAATATAGGTGAAATTCTGTTCCGGGCCGACACCGATATAAACCCCGTCCCCTACTCCCACCCTTTCCAGAGCGGGCAGGATATGAAGGTATCCAGTTTCGTTGGAGATATAATTATCGCTGTCGAATAACGAGGCCGGCTCAGACAGGTTTCTTACTGCAGCACCATACTCTCTGTACGACAGACCTGTTTCTACGACTTCATGCGTCTGGGCCTGAACGGTGAAATCGAGTACGAGTAAAAGCGCGATGAATCGAAAACGGCTGAAGGATCTATATATCACGGAATCTGTTCCGATCTGTCAAATCGGCGTTTTCAAACCTAAATTGACTATATTGAATCGCGTCCTGAACATCTCGTTTAGTATGTACACACGACAGGGGCGGAATATTCAGATAATTGTCATGAGCAGGTGTCCCCTTCGGTCCACCAGGTGAGACCGTCATAAGGGCGCAATGTTTGCAGGATCGGTACCCTGCTTCCGCAGCCTCTTTTCTACGGAGAAGGTCATACAACTTGCCCAGTTAAGGCGGGTAGTGTCCTGTCAGGTGGTAAAGCGGTAGGTGTCTGTCGGTCCGCTGCCTGTAAAACGGACTTTCCGATTTGCGCTATCCACCTGGTCATATGGCTATACGCCTCCCCGTTGCCTGAGTTCCCGTTTCCTGTTAATCCCGTATCTGTAATTCCCGACACCGTCGGTAGGCGGAATACCTAAGGGGAACGGTTTCCGTGTGAGCCTTCTCTGCTTTTCAGGAGTTGCCTGGTCTGGCGGCCGTCTCATGTGATCCTGTCGGGCTTCTTTTTGCAGTGCTTACAAATTTCCAATTATCCGGAAATTGTTTCCGATGCTTTCAGCCGGGTTTCTTGAATTCTCTTTATCATCTGGTTCGTCTGATACTTCACGTGAATGAAGGATCGGTATTTCACTTCTTCATATCCCCGGACCTGTCCGGGCAAACGCATGAGTTCTACCACATCCGGATAGGAATCAGGAGTCAGAAGATCAAGTCCGTTGTCGATCAGGGCTTCGTACCACTGCAGCTGTTCCCGGTCTCTCTTTCGTGGTTTGGTTCGACGAAACGGGTCAAGCGCAGTATTTCGGATGACTTTCAGCCAGGCCATAACGATGAGAAACGGTCGGAACCACGGGCCCAGACGAATCTTGTTTTTGAGTCCCCACTCACGTAACAGGGGGGGGTGCAGGTTGTAGGAAAGTCGTACCTTGCCGTCGAATGCCCCACGGATCTCCTGTTCTTTTTTACCTGTGAGAAGACGGGCGACTTCATACTCGTCTTTATATGCCATAAATTTAAACAACACGAATGCTGCCCAGTGCGTCAGGCGGAAGCGGTGGTCCGCGCCGCCATTCTGATGGTCCGCCTCGTACACTCTGGCGATTTGGCTCACATATTTTTCGGCGTAGGCCGTATTCTGAAAAGCGATCAGGTCCGCCACTCGAATCGCCCACATTCGCCGAAAATCCTCCTGGTCGATGCCGATCAACTCCATCGCATTTCGATAACAAGCGCCATATGACTTCCCTGAATTCTCCAACCGTTCCTGCCTATCAGATATGATTTCACTTGATGAAGGGACCTCCGGCTGTACCATCGCATCCAACCGGTCCCTGTCAAGGATCGCCATGCGTCCCCACCGGAAGGCTTGTAGGTTGAGATCTATATCCTGTCCATTGAGCGCTATGGCCTTTTCAATACTCCAAGAATTCAGAGGTATACGTCCTGCCTGATACGCCACTCCGAGTAGAAAGATATTGCTGAAGATATGATTGCCGAACAAGGCTTCTGCATAGCCCTGTGCATCTACATAGACGGCTTTTCTGGTGACGCCATTAATCGTTTCTTTCATAACAGATTCATCCGCCATCGGTTGCGTCGGGTTGTATACCATCTCCGCCGTAGGGATGTTAGAACTGCTGACCACCGCCACCGTTCGGTCTTCTCCCGCGACCGTGAGATTTAGAGGGTTGACCGCCCCAATTATATCCGCGGCCAGGTAAAGATCGCATCGGCCCGCCGGAATCGTGTTGGACAGCGGTATATCCGGATCTCCAAGAATGACCGGTGATTCCACCGGTCCACCTTTCTGGGCCAGACCGGTCCGATTGAGTTGATTTACTTGTTTTTCATCGAAATTAGCAGCGAATCCGAGGATGTGCGCAACCGTCACCACACCTGTCCCTCCGATTCCGATGATATGGATGGAGTACGTGCCGTTGATGCGGTCCTTAGTTTCAGGTTCGGCAAGATCCGATTCAGCAATCAACAGGGTAGTCGGGCGACGCAAACGGACACCTTTCGCAGCCGCAGCCGTTATAAATGAAGGACAGTCCCCCTTGACACACGAAGCGTCCTGATTGCAGGAAGATTGCAGAACCGCGGTTTTTACACCGTATTCTGTTTCGTTAGGGTACAACGCCAGGCACATCGACTGCTGGCCGCAATCTCCGCACCCTTCGCACACATCCTCATTAATAAAGACGTGTTCCTTTGCGGCAATACCCTTGCGTTTCCGATGCCGCCGCATTTCGGTTGCACACTCCTGGTCGAATATCAGGACACTGACACCGGTTTTTTCCTTTAACGCCAGTTGCACCCGTTCCAGGTCATCCCTCTCCCAGAGGTTCAACCGCTGCCCTGCCCGTAACGCTGCCCTTGCCCTATCCAGCGGTACTTTTTCCGGGTATTTGCTGACGACGGATACTTCCTTAACGCCCAGCCCTAGGAGAATCAATATAAACTCGTCGAGACCCGGTTGGCCGGTGATATCCTGACCTCCGGTCATCGCCACAACATGGTTCCAGAGGATCTTATAGGTCACATTGGCACCGTGGGATATGGAACTGAAAATCGTCAACAGGCCGCTGTGAAGAACGGTTCCGTCACCGACATTCTGGAACATGTGGTCGTTACCGTTAAATGGGAACACACCATTATTGATGGCGCCGCCCATGCCCATCGTCGGGATGTATCGTACGCCCCGGCCATCCGCTTTAACATAGGCATCGATAGAAGAGCAACCGATCTCGCCTCCGGCGGTTTCGCCGGATGGCGCAGTGACGGAAATGCTGTGCGGACAACCAGGGCAGTAATGGGCGGCACGCCGCGGAAACATCGCTGTATTTCTGGAATCGAGACTTTCCAGCTCTTCTACCCGTTGAGAGATTTTCCCCTTCGGGAAATATGGTTTCAGCAGTGGCGCCATAGACTCCACAAGCCGATCCGGATTTAACTCGCCATGGGCCGGAATAAGCCGATTTCCGTCAGGACCGCTTTTTCCGTAAACCCGGCGCACGCAGGAACTGAAGAGAGCCTGGGCCACCGGTTCCTCGACGAAAGGCCCTTTTTCCTCCACCACCAGCACAGATTCGAGACCACGACCGAAAGTCTGTACGATCTCATTGTTTAAGGGATATATGAGCCCCAATTTTAAAAGCCTGATCTCTTCGCCCAGTCCCATAGCATCCAATGCTAATCGTACATCAGGATAGCTTTTACCTGTTGCGATGATCCCGAGTGGACAGTTTGATTCAGGATTGACGATCCGGTCTATGCCGTTCAGCTGTGCATAACACCGAGCGATATCGAGGCGAATGTCTGCGATTTCTTCTTCGTACGGCAGACTACCGGTTGCGATGACGACAGGGTGAAAAGTCTTCCGATACGGTTTGCCGTTAACAATATAGTCCGGCAGGGCGATGCATGGCTCATCCGGAGAGACCGGGAGGGTGGCGGCGCCATCACAGATCGGCGTGACCAGCTTCAACGCACAGGCCAGGCCGGAATATCGGCTCAAGGCGAGTGCGTGATGCGCATAGGAAACCACTTCCGGAATGGATGAGGGATAGAAAACAGGGGTTTTTGCATCCTTCAGTACGGTTTCACTACCGGCAGGATAACCGGAACTCTTGGCGCCATGGTCATCGCCGCAGAATAGCACTACTCCGCTATCAGTACCGCTACCACTCAAATTTGCAAGGCTCAATTCATCCGCAGCCCACTTGGTTCCGTGTGCTTTGCCGTACCAGAATCCGTCTACATCGCCATTGTACTGGCTCCCGGTCACAGACGCAGCAGCGATTTTTTCATTAACAGCGGGTTGATGTACGCAATGACTATCCTCGTTAAGAAGATCGAGGTTCCGCTTGATTTCCAGATCGAGTCCCCCAAGCGGGGAGCCTTCATAACCTGATATAAACGTGCTTCTAATAACCTCTTGAGTCTGTTTATCCCTACGGTGTTTTTCGATCAGAAATCTGACAAGCGCCTGGACGCCTGTCAGAAACACCGTGCCTGAGTCGACAAGATAACGATCCCGCAAGGTTATTTTTCCACCAGATTCATTGCCCATGATTTCCCTGTATTCTATAGACACAAGACACCGTTTCTTGGAACGTCCATTCTGAAGTATAGCGCGTGAGACCGGACGTGTCAACCTGGATACATTGGCCATTCTTACATGTCAGGCCAGAGCCCTGTCATGATTGGCGAACTGCCAGATTGATGGCATTAGACCACTGATAACCGATAGAAAATGTTTTAGCGCCATAAAACAATTGACAGTTAGACCCCGTTAGATTATTTGATGTTTGCGACCAATTGATTACTGGAGAACTTTCGACAAGATATGTAGAAAATACCGGTTGACACACCGGTTATGTTCCGAATTTTCAATAACGTTATGCTATATCACTCAGAGTTCGATTCGCAACGACGTAGTCGGGTTCAACCAGGTAGAACTCCTGATTGTTGCGATAACATTCAGGATCACAGCGCTTGCGCTATTTTCGGAAGCCCTAAAGAGGGCACGCATCACTGCCACGAAAACGGGTTTCAGCTTCGGGCGCCAGGAAACAAAACTCTACACCCTTTGTTGTAGCGGGGTGCCTGGTCCCTTCCAACTAGCTACAGATTTCCCCGCAGGGATGAATCCCGAGTCATTTGATTTTCTCAAATCAAAAACCTGCCTTAACGGACTGTTTTACCATATTAACGGATTACCTGACCCTAATTCATGAATTGGCGGACAGTCGCATTTCCGCCAGTGAAAATCCTGTCACCGGTGTCAACTGATCCATAGTCCAGAAAGTCACACCGACCAGGGTCTCCGCTCCGAACACTGCGCCCATCTCCACCTCCCTGCCGATATTTCCCTTGTTCAGGATCATTGTGCTGGTTATAATGGTAAACCGGTAGCACTCAATATAAAATAAAATAAATCTGCATACCCACTCTGGGTTGTCTGCCAGAACATGTCGTCTCCTCCAAGCCCCCATGAAAAAGTTTCAACTCCCTCTGACTTGAATATCCGGTTCAAGCCGGCCCTATATTCATCCGGCAGGGACAATGTTCCGATCGATATGCTGGTTATGCATTATACCGCCGGCCCGACCACGGAACATTGCATCGAGATCTTCAGGAACCCGATGCGACGAGTCAGTTGCCATTATATCGCGGGATTGGATGGTGAAATTGTTCAGATGGTATACGATGAGGACTGCGCCTGGCATTGCGGTGCGAGCAGCTGGCACGGCCGGGGAAGATGCAATCCCCGGGCTTTAGGCATAGAGATCGTGAACTGGGGTAGGTTGGAACAAAAGGGCAATGCGTTCTTCTGCTGGCCTGACGAGTATACAACGCCCTATGAAGGTCCGGAACCGGTATTGGGTGATTCAGACTGGTGGGCGCCTTACCCCGAAGACCAAATCACCGGTGTAATCGCCCTGTCTCGCCGGCTTATGAGGACCTATAGCATCCCTCTTGAGAATGTGGTCGGGCATAGCGATATCGCTCCGGAACGTAAAATAGACCCGGGCCCGGCGTTCCCCTGGAAACTAGTGCGGGAACAACTTGCTGCTCTTCAGAGTGTGTGAAGATGTCGCCACATAGATCATCAAATCGCTTTTCGGACTCATCCAACTATGCATGAGCCACTGCTTTCCCCGGCTATCAATGGAACGGGGGTCATCTTACATACCGGTCTCGGACGTGCAGTCCTTCCAGACACTGTGCGCGAAGCTATGCTGAACATGTCCGGTTACTGCACCATCGAAGTAGATATTGATACCGGTAAGCGTGGATCGAGACATGAAATCGTTACTGAATCGCTCTGCGCGCTGACCGGCGCACAAGCCGCGGCGGTGGTCAACAATAACGCGGCTGCGGTTATGCTGATTCTGAATGCGTTGGCTCGCGAAGGAGATGTGATAGTTTCCCGCGGGCAGCTGGTGGAAATCGGCGGCTCGTTCAGAATGCCGGATGTGATGGCGGAAAGCGGCGCCCGGCTGGTGAGCGTGGGTGCCGTAAACAACACGACAATAGACGATTACCGAGATGCCATTACAGATGACACCACGCTGTTGATGGCGGTCCACCGTAGTATTTTCGAGGTGGTCGGTGACGTTTTGGATGTGCCTTTGGATCAACTGGTTGCTCGCGGCGGTGAGGCCGACATTCCGGTGGTCCATGATCTGGGTAGCGGTGCTCTTGTGGACCTGTCGCGCTTCGGCATTCAGCGAGAGACGACGGTGCAGGACAGCATCGCGTCGGGCGTATCGGTCGTCTGCTTCAGCGGCGACAAATTACTCGGCGGACCCCAGGCAGGTATCATAGTCGGAGAATTTCCTTACCTGGACGAGATTAAGTCCAACCCGCTTATGCGGGCGCTGCGCGTTGATAAGCTGACGTTCGCGGCACTCTCGGCAACACTCGATTTGTTCAACGACCTGGATATGCTGCCGGTACGCCATCCGGTCATCCGCATGCTCGCTGAACCGATGGAAGATGTTGGATTGAGAGCGGAGGCGCTCTGTGGCCGGTTGCAGACCATTTTTGAGGATCGAATCACGGTTTCCGTCGAATCTTCCACTACAGAAATCGGCGGGGGCACAATGCCGTCCCACCAGCTGCCCACCAGGGTCGTTGTTCTAACGCCGCACGCCGTATCGAATCACCGGGTTGCCGATCTGTTCAGGCATCAGGCGCCTCCCGTTTTCGGCCGGCTGCACCGGGACCGTTTTCTGCTGGACACTCGCACACTTACGCAAGAACATTGTGACCTTATTCAAGATATGGCGTTGAAAATCAACGCTGAAATCAACCAGGTCGATATTGGCTGAGTGGTATTGAATCGGAGTCAAACCCCTTATGAAATTTATAAACAGGTTTATTCTGACGTTCATGCTGGTGGTGCTGCCACCCACAGTTCAGGCCCAGCGTCAGATCGCCACAGATCATTTCTACATCTATTTCGATGGGAACGCGGAGCACACCGCGAAACGGATTGCTGATGTGGCGGAAGAAGTTTTTGATGCTCTCGCCTCCGCCTTCGATTTTTACGATGATTTCTCCCGAATTCATATTCTGGTGCACGATGATCAGGATTTTTCCAACGGATTCGCCAATTATTATCAGAACCGGGTGGAAATATGGGCCAGTGATCTCGATTTCCCTCATCTTCGGGGATCCCATGAATGGATTAAACTGGTAGTCACCCATGAGCTCGCCCACATCATATCCTTGAAAGTCGCGGCTAAAGGCCCTTTCAACGCCTTGGTCTTTCAGAGCGGCCAGTTTAATAAGAATCCCGACTTCGCGTTTCAGTTGCCCTGGCTACATCTGGTTGCGCCCATGTGGTATGTGGAGGGGATAGCGCAGTTAGCGGATGAACAGATCGGTTATGATAAGTGGGACTCGCACAGAGATATGCTGCTCCGCATGGCGACTCTCGAGAACGATCTGCTGACCTATGATGAAATGGGCGTCTTCGCGCACAACAGCACCCACAGTGAGATGGTGTATAATCAGGGGTTCGGACTGCTGCGCTACATCCGGGAGCGTTTCGGTGAAGGCAAGGCCGAAGAAATTATACAACAAGTTGGCTATTTTCGGTTTGATCCGGCGGTTGAGAAGGTGGTGGGTATCTCATCAAAACAGCTTTATCGGGACTGGAAAGCATCCCTGCGCAGCCGATACACGGAACGGATGACCCACAAGATACAGGCACGTCTCGGGCTGGATATCGGCATCGATACGTCCTCTGAGATTACCAACCAAGATCTGGAACTGTTGATGCAGAGGTTTAATCAAACGTTCGAGGGCGAAAAGCTGGTGGACGGCGGATCGTTCGATCTACACCCCTCGTTGTCACCGGACGGGACAAAACTCGCTTACCTTTCCAACGAAGGCAGCGATTTTGTAATCACGACGATCCGAATCATGGATCTGGAAACCGGTGAGCGGGTCAACACAAAGGAGCGGGCCACGACAGCCATCTCCTGGACCGCAGACAGCAGAGAGATTTTGTACGGTCGTCGTACCGGCGCATTCTACGACCTATACCGTTTTGATACAGAGACTCGTAAGGCCCGCCGAATGAGCGCCAATCTGCGCGTGCGGGATCCGGCAGTCTCTCCGGATGGCAATACCATCGCATTCATTCGGAATGAAGACGGCACCACCAACATCGGCCTGATGCATATCGACGGCACGGATGTCCGGTATCTCACTAACAACAACGACGGCACTATCTACTACACGCCCCGCTGGTCGCCCGATGGTAAAAGGCTTGCGTTTTCCATCCTTCGGGGAGGGGACCGGGATATCGCGTTGATTGACGCGGACAGCCCGGTATTCGAGCGGATAGCCGGCAAGAAGCAGGTGCGCGAGGATACTTTGGCGTTTGCCGACACCACCCGTTTCTCCGCGCTGATCCACTCCACAGCGGACGAAAGGGATCCCGCCTGGCTGGCCGACGGAAGTGGTCTGGTGTACAGCTCGGATCAAGACGGGATTTTTAATCTCTATGAATACACCATTGCCACCGGTGCCTTGCGCCGTCGGACGGATGTACCTGGAGGTGCCTTCCAGGCGTCGGTGACGACCGACGGACACGGCATCGTTTATGCTGGATACCACGCGGACAATTACAGCCTGTACCGCATTGACCGTCGCACCACGTTGAGCGATCCGGTTACCATGACCCCTGTAGCCCGGGACTATACCAGTGTCCTCCGGGAATCGCCTATTTCCGAATCCTACAGCGTGGGTGGTGTGCCCCGGCGCCTTGCCCTTTCCGGCATTGTGCCGATTGTTGGCTTTTCTCAAACGTTTATCGGCAATGAATACGGACTCAATGCCGTCGACGTGGGCGCGCAGGTTTCTATCGACGACGTGTTAGGCCGAGACAGGATTTTTGTCACCGGATCCGTGGGGCTGAATTTCCGAAACCGGATTGATCCCAATCTCAGGGGTACTGTGGTATACGAACGGCAGCTTCCGCCTATTCTTACACAAAACCGGGCGCTTGCCCCCAGTATATATGGGGTGGCCGACCGATCTATCATCCACAATCTACGTAATCGGGCCTTGGCATTTCGTGATACTTCGGACACCCAGGAGATCGTACAATTGGCGAACGGAGCAATAGACACGGTCGATGGCACACGGATCACCAACGAGACGTTACGTTCAAGGGACGAATTCAAGTTTGACTTCAGAACATACGCGGTTGGATTACGCATACCCCTTTCCGCCCGTCAGACCGCCTTGTTGGAATACTCCAATCGTAGGTATCTGGAGCGATTTGAATCCAGCGGGCCCGATCGCCTCCGGCAACAGGTTTTCGTCGGCTCTCAGCTCATCGCCGATATAGACACCACATTCTCCATATCCGGTTTGTCACTCGACGATGCGGAATTCTTTTCCAGCAGTAACCTCCTGTTTTTCTGGAATTACCGCACCGTAAAACCTGCCCTCGATACGGGTGTTAATCCGTCCGGCGGACGGGATGTCACACTTTTCTATCGTCGTCAGAGCGCCTCGGTGGCCGACTCTCTCGTCCAGTCTAATGAACGGTTAATAGACGGGATGACGGTTACTCTGACACCGAATCCTAGCCAATTCTCCCCCCTTATCCCGGTACGAAACCGGCTCAGCCTCAATGAACTGGGATTCCAATGGACCGAATATCTCCAGTTGCCGATCCCGCAACACACGCTGACAGTTTCCACGCTGGTCCGGTACCAGGACAACCGGCTTCGTGAAGCCGATGAGGGGGGCGGGTTCTACTGGCCGCTGCGTATCTATATGGGTGGGCTCGGTTCTTTGAGCGGGTATCCATATTTCACTCTTTCCGGGAGCAAAGCCGCGCTGTGGCGCATGTCATACACTTTACCAGTGTTCCCCAGAATCCACAAGAAAATCCCGTTTTTCTACCTGGACAGCCTCTTCCTTTCCGCTTTCTGGGAAGGCGGCACCACCTGGAATTTTCAGAAACTCACGAACGACGCCCTTGCAGCCAGCCGGGTTCACCACGGTGTGGGCGCACAGATCCGAATGCAGGTTTACAGCTTTTACAGGATCCCGATGACCGCCTATTTTCAGGTGTCCGCACCACTGACGGATATAACTGATCGCAGCCGGCGGAACCTCGGACTTCTGGCGGGACAGGATATAGACTCCGTCCGCTACTATTTCGGTTTAGGGTTATTTTAACAGGATGAAAGTGTTGCCGATTTGGAATCAGGCACTTAAATTGGTAAATTCTGCTAGATGTGAATAGAAGGAAATTTAACGCTACCGCGGCTTGCCGCGGGGAGGAGAGTTATGCCGCACCGAAATTCAGGAAGTCCGGATTTCCTGTTGTATATTTTGCTTCTGGGTACCATAGCAGTAAGTGCCTGTAAAGGGTCAACCGGTCCAGAGGGACTTCTGACGTCCGGTTCCGTGTCAGGCAAGATAACCGTATGGGAAGATGCCCTGACTAATTCCAAGAATGCTCCGACCAGCATTCCGGCAGGTGATTTTACTGTAACACTTTCAGGGGATTCCACCCGGTCTGCTACCACTGGTCCGGACGGTTCATTCACCATCAATGATGTGTCCGCTGGCACCTACATCGTGGAAACTTCGAAAAATCCCGGGTCCCCAATTGGGTACGGCACCATGAAGCGATATAATTTTGTAGTGGGTGGAGGAAACGCTTTCCATTCAGGTGATATTGGACGTATGGCCCCGCAACCGACCAATGTGTCCGCAACTCTCGATTCCGTCGCCGGAACCAGCGGTGCCATGGTCGCGGGTATTCGGGTAGCCTGGGACATTACACCGCCATCGCTTCAATTTCCCACCTTTTCTTATGTACTGACTTTTACCTCCCCTACCGTCGGTGCCACTGTAACGATTCTGGGTTCCGGAGCACTATCGGATACCACGATTGTGGTGGGCTTGCCACCCCAGTCTTATTCGGTGGCGGTTCAAGGTGATATCAGTTTCGGGTATGTCGATGAGAGCACGGGAGATACCGTGTTCCCAACGCGGAGTGACCAGGGAATCGCACCGACGAACGTTATTCTTACCCGTCCTGCAGTGATCGACCTCTCTCCGAAGGCGATCGCACATGAATTCCCCGGTGCACGGGTGGTGGCCGCACAAGTGAGGTAGTCATTGGAAAATCGGTCGGTCTTGCGTGTTGCAGGAAACAAGGAGCGGTAAATGGAAAATCGGGCTTCTGAAGTCCTGATTATCGTCGGCGATGCCGTTGAAACGATGGACACTCTGTACCCGATATTCCGGCTCCGGGAAGACGGCTTTGTGCCGGTCGTGGCTGGCCCGGACCGCAGATGCTATCAGATGGTGCTCCACGAAGTACCCGACGGCTGGGATATCACGCAAGAAACCACCGGGTATTCGATCGATGCGGACATCGCATTCAGAGATGTGCGCCCTGAACAATACATTGGCATCTTTTATTCGGGCGGACGGGCACCGGAGTACATCAGAGACGATCCTGATCTAATCCGTATCACACGCTACTTCTTCGAACAGAACAAGCCGATCGCAAGCGTCTGCCACGGTGTGGAGATTCCGGCCCGGGCGGACGTGGTACGGGGGCGTCGGATGGCGACCGTGCCCAAATGCCAATTCGACCTGGAAGTCTGCGGAGGCACCTTCGTGAACGAGCCCTGCGTCATCGATGGCAACTTGGTCAGTGGACGTACATGGCATGACCACGGGCATTATATGAAACACTGGATTAACCTGCTCACACAAGAACGGGAGCGGATGCTTTCCTGTAATTGATTTATTGAATAGGCTAGAATGGTAACGCGTCAGGTAAGCCTGCCGTGTATTTTCCAATTTCGCCACCCCATCAGTTAGTGCGAAAATCAGTAATCGATCATCTGGGGAACACGCACTCCTCTGCCTCAAGACCAGTTGTGCCCGTTGGAATTCCGGGTAGAGGCGCTACTTTAGGTTCAGCCGTATTTCGAGTGGGCACGAGGAGCCCACAGGCCCCCCCCTTTCCTGCCCATTCAAATCACATTGCTATGACAACGATGTCCCATAGAAGGCGTTCGAGCGGTTTCAATACCACTCGTAAAACTGAGATGGTGCCAATTCAAGGAGATGGCAGAATGAAATTCAGAATATTGATCGCCCTGCTTTTACCCGTTGTATGTTATTCAAATGCATTCGGGCAAACCGGACATCGCCTGGTAGAAGGTGTAATCGAAGGCGCTGCGTATGCGGTGGCGAAACCCAAGGAGTGGAACGGTGTACTGGTTCTGGTCGCTCACGGTTTTCGTCCGCCAGATGCTCCGCTGGTACACGGGTTTAATCCGGACTACCAGGCCTATCGTTATCTATTGCAGGATGGATGGATGGTAGCCGCGACCAGCTATCGACGAAATGGCGTGATCATTTCAGACGCCATAAAGGATCTCGATAATCTGCGGGATCATATTAACACTGAGTTCGGTGCACCGAAGCGGATTCTGGTGGACGGCAGTTCCATGGGCGGTATTATCGGTACCCGTATGGCCGAAACGCGGTTCGAGGCATACCACGGCATTCTGGCGAAGGGGGCGGCGCTGAGGATGACCGCCCCAGAGGAATCCTACAAGCTTACCGCCAAGCCGAAAATTCCTTTGTTGTTTCTCAGTAATCAGGATGAGATGGATGAGGTCCGGCAGTATGCTCGAGAGGCGGAGAATGCACCCAGCAGGCCGGTAGTCTGGGAGATCGGGCGAGATGGTCATGTTAACATCAACGCACGAGAGCATGAAGCCTCTCTCAGGGCCCTGGACAGGTGGGCGGCTACCGGCGAGGTCGACCGCAGCGCTGAAGCGACCATACCCAATCCCCCGGCCATATCCAGCGCCGTGTTTGAAGACGGCGGTGCCTACGGCAGTATCACGGAGGTTTCGTCCGATTTCGGTAACATAAATACCGACATCATCATGAAAGACCTTGCAATACTGGGCATTGATCGTCGCGACTCATTTAATGTAATTTACGGAAACAAGACGGTTGGAGTACTCTTCGGCACGACCTACAGTGATGTTCCCCGTGGCGAATGGGTTGGTTTCATTAGTTGGGAAGGTGTCCTGCGCATCGCTCGAAACTTCGAGAACGCCGCCCAGGCGTTGGGGTGCAAGTCGGGAGACAGGGTTTTGATTACGGCCGTGCCCCGTGACAATTAAACGGTAACGGGGTGGTCGGCATCCCTTTCCAGCCGCCTGATGAATAGTTGGTGATGGAATCAATCCAGGGGCGTGTATAAGATGCGCCCCATTTTATATCAACAAACACCCCCGAGGCGATTCCTGATGCCAGATCAACCTCCCCGGCGGACGGGCAAAATCGATTAGGCTGTTGCATGAGACCTTTGTTCGGACAACAGGCGAAAGTAAGTGAGGTGTCAAGGTTAGCCGAGCATTTTGCGTTAGCGGCTGTTTCCCTGGGGCCTGAAACGGGGCCATCTTTGGTGCTGCTGTGTAAACGTGTAGTCGCCTATAGTGCCATCATGCGGACAGATGTAAGGTGCTGCAGAGATTATTGCCGTGACCGGGAACCGAACACCATGCGCAGCATTCGACTTGAAATATAAAGCCTTCCGCAGAACTTGCGGAAGGCGCTGCCGGCGATGACTGCTATCACAATGTGGCAGAGGATAGCTGTCTCTCAAGCACCTTGGCAATACCTCTATCGCTCACGCTTGGGACGGGCCCTATGTTTGAGATGGTCTCTTGTATTGACAACCAATTTACCCCGTGTTACATTTCTCATTCGGTAAAAGGATGCCACATGCAGACAGGATATAAGCCACAGGTAGTAAAGCATGTTTTTGATCGTGACGGCTTCGTGATACTTCGCGGATTTCTGGATGAGCAGGAAGTCGGGGAGGTTAGGGAGAATGTGGAGCGGTATATCGAGGAAGTGATACCGGCGATGCCATCGGAGCAGGTGTACTATGAAGTTCCAGAACGGAAGGAAACGCTCAAGCAGCTTCAGAAGATGCACACGCACGATCCGTTCTTCGAAGAGTTGTTCGTCCGGAGACTCAGTCCGTTGGCCGAGGTGTTACTGGACGGAGATGTGATTCCGACCAATATGCAGTATTTCAATAAACCTCCCGGCATAGGCAAACCGACGCCGGTCCATCAGGACGGATTCTACTTTAAGATCAAGCCCAAGGAGGCGTTGACCATGTGGTTGGCGCTTGATCAGGTTGACGACGAAAACGGTTGTATTCGTTACGTTCGAGGTGCTCATAAGCAGGGGCTTCGGGAACATGCCCGAACTCAGACCCTCGGATTCTCACAGGGCCTTGTCACATTTACAGACGAAGACCGCAGAGCAGAGACAACGATCCAGGCTGAACCGGGTGACCTGAGCGCGCACCACTGTCTGATGGTGCACCGGGCCGACGGAAACTCCAGTGGAAGGCAGCGTCGAGCACTCGGTTTCATATACTATTCCGCACGTGTGGAAGAAGATACCGCAGAGATGGAAGTCTATCAGACTTCACTTATCGCAGATTTAAAGCGGCAGGGGAAACTATAATGAAGTTGTCCGGGGTAACACGCCTGGACGGCGAAGGACGAAGATGAAGCTGAAAGATAAAGTCGTAGCTATAACCGGCGGAGGTACCGGTATCGGTTTGGGGATCGCCAGTCGTTGTGTGGAAGAGGGAGCGGCGGTGGTACTGGGACAACGACGGTTGGAGATTGTGAAACGGGAAGCCGGGCGGCTCAGGGAGGCGGGGCATCGGGCCATTGGGGTCCGGTGCGACGTGAGCCGGAGGGTGGACGTGCGAGCCATGGTGACGACGGCGGTGGAGGAATTCGGAGGGCTTGATGTGATGGTCAACAATGCGGCTCTGACCGGATCGGCCGCGGAGAGTCGCGCCTTCCTGGAAGAATCCGACGAGCACTGGCAACAGATTATCGCTACCAACCTTACCGGTGCTTTTTTATGCACACAGGAGGCGGCCCGCCGGATGGTTGTCCAGGGAGCCGGAGGAAGCATTATCAATATCTCCTCTGTTGCCCAGTTTGCCGCACAGGAACACGCAGCTCCCTACTGCGCCAGCAAAGCTGGTCTGGACGGGTTGACCAAGACGGCGGCGATTGAACTTGGACGGAACCGAATCCGCGTTAACAGCGTGGCGCCCGGTGATATCGATACCAAAGCGAGCGCCGATGTGATTGGACAGGCCGCGGAGAGAGGCGCGACCGGTGATTTCTTTCGATATACACCGCTGGACCGGCGCGGCACACCTGAAGAAATCGGCAACGTAGTCGTTTTTCTGGCCAGTGACGAGGCCAGCTTCGTTACCGGAGCCACATGGCTCGTGGATGGCGGGTTTCTGAGTTATTGAACAAGGAGGCAACTATGAACAGACGGTCGTTTCTTGCGACAGCGGGTTTGACGCCATTCGCTATGTCATCGGTCGGCCGGTCCACGGAGGCAGCCTCTGCTCCGGATCAGTCGCCGCCGGATCCATTACCCGGTGGGTATGAACCGTGGCTGGAGATTAAGAAGGATGCGCTGACGTGGAATGTGGAGCAGCTATCCAAAAAAGCAGGCGGGAAGCCTGTACTGGCGGTCCTCAAGGATCATGCCTACGGACATGGCATCGTCGGTGTCGCCAGGCATTTTGAGTCGGTGGATGTGGTACATGGGTACGCCGTGGTGAAAATCCAATCCGCCATAGACCTGGCGGAGAGCGGTGTCCGAAAGCCGATCGTCCTACTGGGACCGACCACGGATTTTGAACTTGAACACGTAGTGCAACACAACATCATTCCTGCGGTCTACACAGACCGCAGCAAGCTGCTCACAAAACTTGCTGCCAAATACAATCGCCCTATGAAAATCCATTTTTATGTTGACACCGGTATGGGGCGCGTCGGGGTGCCCTACTATCAGGCCATGCCGTTAATGGAAGCACTTGCCGCCCATAATGAAATTATATTCGACGGCACGCTCACCGAGTTAACCGAGGATGACGATTTCGATCCGGAACAGATCCGCCGGTTCAATCATGTGTACGAACAGGCCGATCAGAAGGGCATCGATTTAGGCATCCGTCATGCGGCCTCCAGCGGTGGGATCTTTCACGTACCGGTGGCGCATCTCGATATGGTACGTCCCGGTATCAGCTTGTATGGCTGTTTTCCTGATGATGAAGCGGAAAAGAGCAGGTCAATCCCATTGCGGTCGACGTTCAATTTCAAAACGAGGGTGATGTATGTCAAACAGATCCGTAAGGGGGACTCGTTGCAGTATGGTCGGAAATACATCGCGGAGAAACCGACATGGATCGCCACGCTACCTGTGGGGCATGCGGATGGTTGGCCTCGGCAGACAGCCAATAATTGCAACGTTTTAATCAACGGACGGCAGTACCCGGTCGTGGCCACGCTGTCTGCCAACCACTGCCTAGTGGATCTTGGTGATGAGAAAACCGCAGAGGTGGGTGATGAAGTCCTCCTCATCGGTGAGACTGAAGATCAGGGTCTTACTGCCCATGCGGTCGCCTCAAAAACAGGCGTCGGCGTATATACCCTGCTGATGCATCTTAACTCATGGTTACCGAGACGGTACATGTAATCCGTCCGAGGAATGCTGATGTCCGAACCTCAAACCGACATATGGCACGACCATAAGACGCTGTTGCTGGACACCAATCTTCTGCTGGCCGTCTATGATCAATCTGCGGAGGGGGTGCTGCAGCTTGCCCTGACGGAAGGTTACTTTGAAGGGGTAGACCCTGCATTGATCAAGTGGCCGTCTGCCCAGTCGCCCGACGGCCCGTCCGGTCTCGAAGCTCTCGGGTATCGCGCCAAGCTGATCGGGGCGATCTACGAAGGCGTGCCCAAACTGCGTGACGCCCGATTGACCGATGCCTTTGAAAAATTCAAGCAAGTGACTCCTGCCTACCACGACGGCACCCGAATCTACGCGCATGTAAAGCAGCAGTACCTGGCGAAAGATGATGGGAGAGAAGAAGATTTCCTAAAGCTGTACCAGACGGTGTACGTGGATGCATTACGGGCCGCCAACCTGTTCAGACCCGATGAGGGTGAAGCGGCTCTGGAACAGGCCAGGCTGTCACGGGTGCCGCTGTCCCATGCCAGGCCTGTAGCCGAGAAGCTCAGGGCCGCGGTCGATGACGATGATCCGCGGTGGGACGAGATTTATACGTACAGTCTGAATGGGACGTTTGTTCAACAACCACTGCGGAAAATTTTTAAGGATATTGCACAGCGAACTCTGGATTGCCTCTCGGTAGGTGAACTTATGGCGGTTCGGTACAACACATACCATAATTTTGCCTGGTTCGGGAGCGCCATCTGGAAGATATTGAGCGAAGCCGAATTGCTTGTGGAGGCGGTACGAAGTGTGTCACCACCCAGCATCATCCACCACCTGCTCGATGGCCTCAAGGACGATGTTCTTGTGGGGCAGAGCATGATGGTCGAGTTCTTCCAGGCGCATCAGCAGGATCCAACGCAGCTCAAGCCGTCAGGATACTGGTACGGCCATTCCTACACCTATCTGACGCGGGATATGATCGACCATGCTATGAAGGTTATAGGATCGTCCAACAAACTGATCCGGAAGATCGCTCTGGCCGGTGCTAAACAGAAAGCGAAGTTGCCCGACTGGCTGCCACCGCTTGAAGTAATGAAAGTTCCACCGCTGCTTGACGGAACCGCAAACGGGTGCTTCCTCGAATATGAGCACACAGGACGCAAAGCCGCCCACACCAATTTTCAGCGTGTCATGAAACTCGGCAGGTGGGCTGTTAATTCCTGGCGTCTTATCCGGCATAAGCACGCCATTGAGGAAGCTGGCCTGCCGGAGTCGGAACGTCTTGAGGAGGCGTGGGAGAATAACCTTGGCTGGGCGGAAAAAACGCTTCGTATATTCGGCATAGAGGTAAAGGTAAAGGTTGATCCGGCCTTCCGCGAGATAGCGCAGGGGCTCGATCTGGCGAGTGGTAAACACAAAATCCTGTTTTTTCCGACGCACCAGAGCGTGTTCGATCATCCAGTAATGTACAATGTGCTGGAGTCGCCGGAACTGCTGGAGGCAATGGGTTGGGAGACCACGCGCCCATGCACGTTTCTATCACGATCAGGACTGATTAGCTATGTGGCCATCAGGGTAGGATCCTTGTCCACTACACTGTTTGGTGTCAGTGAAGATGAGTTCGACCGGTTGCTGGAGGAGATCGATGGCTATGTGGTGCTGCCCCGCTCCGGCGATACGGGTAATGCCACACAGCGGTTCGCGGATCTCTTGGACGAACGCCCCGGCGTCATATATCCGGCTGCCACGGTGGCGGCATTCGGGACACAGTCGATTCCATTACAGCATGGTTTGTTCAGTAAATTGCCGTCGGATGTGGTTCTCATTCCTATAGCGTTCCGCGGCATCCATTCTATCTGGCCGAAGGCACCGAGGCGAAACATCCGCATCAATCCGGGACTGGTGGAAGTGATCATCTCCCCACCGATGTCGGGCGAAACCACTCTGTTCCCCAAACGCCGCACCCTGCGTCCCCAGCTGGAGCCGGCCGCACTGTTTCAGGCGGTCCAGATCGTCAACCTGTTAAATCCTGACCTGAACGAATGATGGGGTAGTCTGTTCGGGGTTTTCAAAATGATGGTAACTGGCTCTTTGAAAGGAAGTATGAAACAGAGCGCAATTTTTCGTTGTGCCGTCATAATTCTGCTGGGGGTGGTCGCCAAAACCGCCGCCTTAGGTCTGTTCGCGGTGACGCCGCGGGAGTCTGGTCCGCATGTAAACAGCCTGGGGGTGACGCTACCGTCGGATGCGGCGCCACCGGAAGAACAGCACCTGGTTCAATTCCTTGTGGACAATACATACATGGAGTGGTTCCGGACCGTGTACAAAAGTGCTCAACCCATGCATCTGGTGGCGGAACCGCTGATGCGTGTGAATCACCATTTCGACCTGATGCCGGGCGCCGCGGAATCCTGGGAAGCGTCGGAAGATGGCCTCACCTGGACGTTCTACCTACGCCCCGACCAGGTATTCAGTGACGGCAGCCCCCTGACCGCCCGAGATTATGTGTATACTTTTCGCCGCGGGGCAGATCCCGAAAATGCCTACGATCTGGAATGGTATTACCGCCCAATCAAGAACTGGGCGGACGTTGTCGGGCGGCGGATGCCCGTGGATTCTATCGCGGTCCATGCCATAGACGAACTGACCCTTTCCATCACGACGGAAGAGCCGGTTCCGTACTTTCCCTATCTCATATTTTACTCATGGGTTTCCCCCCGTCGGGCCATCGAAAAATTCGGCGATGCCTGGTCCACACGGCCGGAGACATTCATATCCAGCGGGCCGTTTACTCTGACAGAGTGGAAGAAATCGGACCGGATGGTTCTTTCGTTGAATCCCGCTTACAAAGGGGTCGAACGACCGTTTCTGGAGCGGTTAATCTTCAAGCTGTACGTGGTAGCTGCCCAACCGCCTTTCCTGCCGGCATATGAATCAAATGAGATTGACTTCACCGGATTAACCAGTCAGGCTCAGGTGGCCCGCATCGACAGCAGTCCTGTGCTGCAGGACCAGTTGAACCAGTATACGGAATTTTCCACCTACTATCTCACGATGGACACCTACAATAGTATTTTCAAGGACGTCCGTATTCGTAAGGCGTTTGCCCACGCCATAGATCGGGAGGCGCTGTGCCGTTCGGCGCTCAAGTATTTCGGCGTACCGGCCTATGCCATGCTGCCGCCCGGATTTCCGGCAGAAGCCGGACAGGAATTGAAACCGCTGCAGCAGTACAACCCCGTTCTTGCCCGCAAATATCTGGCAGAAGCCGGTTACCCTAGAGGGGAAGGCTTCCCTGAGACCGAGTTGTGGCTTCGAAACGAAGGTTCGGTGAATCGTACTGCGGGGGAGGCGATCCAGGCATTGATCAAGCGGGAGCTGAATATCGAACTGAAACTGCGAAATATCGAAACTAAAGTGTTTATGGATGCGCTAAACAGCCACCGGATCACTCTGGCCATGGTGCCGTATGAATACGACTACCTGGATCCGAGCAATCTGCTCGGCCTGTGGCTTTCCAGCGGTCGTCATGCCTGGAAGAACGATACCTTTGAACGACTCATATTCCAGGCCAATGCGTTTACAGGCAGTGAAGAAGAGCGTATGGAAATGTATCAAGCGGCGGAGCGTATACTGGTCGATAGGGTGGGAGGTATCTTCCTGTGGCATCCCCGCGTCAACCAGGTGTGGCGTCCCTACCTTATCAGCCACACACTGGAGCCGAACCGGTACGGCCAGAGGTTCTGGCGTCAGGACAAATTACAGGATCTTTCCACCACGATCTACATCCGCAAGCACGAAAACACCCCGTTCGGGGGTTCCCGCCTAGACTGACTGTTCCATAGGTAAACGTTGTCTTCCTCAATGTTCGCGCCCGATTCACACCCGGGGCACGCTAAATTCGCTGGAAACAGACGAATTCTTCGACCGGTATCAGCAGCAAGACTTTTTCCGGTTCTGATGAGGATCGGACATATCGCCTGTATCCGTATCCAGTGAACCGAGAGGCTTCGATGGCTGTTAAACTGTTTTGCGAGACGATGCAGGAAAATAGCCCTCCTGATTTCGCTATGTCCCGGCCGTATTGAGAATTAGTGCAGGAAGCACCGGATGCCGGTGTGCACCATCACCATCCCGTATTCGTTCGCTGCTTGCGTGACGTCGCTATCCCGGTTGGACTGGCCAGTCTGTGCGATATAGCGGATGTTGGTCCTGCTGGCGCGGTCGATATTATCGCGGAATGGAATGAGCGCATCGGACGACAGACAGATCTCCCCGAATTCCGCACCCCAGGTGCAACGTTCATCTGCCCTCACCGGCTCAGGACATTCTGTGAGGCTCTGGAGCATCACAGCGACCTCATGATCGGCAAGCTGATCCCAGAGAAGGTACTGATCCACAACATTGACCTTTTCCACCCGCTTCAGATCTTGTTTAAACGGCAGGCCAAGTGTCTTTGGATGTTGCTGCAGAAACCATTTGTCTGCTTTGTCACAGGCCAGCCGGGTGCAGTGGATACGTGATTGCTGACCGGCGCCCATACCAATTATCTGACCGTCGTAGGCTACGCAGACGGAATTAGACTGGGTGTATTTCAGTGCGATGGTCGCGACCATCAGGGTCTCTACGGCACTATCCGGAAGATCGGTCTTCTCGGTGACGGGGTTCCGAAAATGGTCCCTTTCAAACAACATATGATTTCGCCGTTGTTCCAGGGTGAAGCCGAAAATCTCCCGCTGTTCGAGTTCCGGTGGTGCGAAATCCGGATCCATCTGGAGGACCAGGTAGGTACCTCCTTTTTTCTGCTTCAGGATCTCCAGCGCCTCCGGTTCGTATCCCGGGGCGATGATCAAGTCGGTGGCTTCGCGCCGGAGCACTCGGGCCAGTGACTCGTCTACGGTGTCGCTGACCGCGGCCACGTCGCCGAAAGAACACATCCGGTCACCACCGCGGGCACGGATGTAGGCCAGTGCAACCGGTGAGTAGTCCCGCTTCGGCAGGTACTGGGATTTACGGAATTCGTCGGTCAGCGGGCGAGCGATTGCGGCGCCGGCGGGACTGGTATGCTTGAACGAGGCTGCAGCCGGGAGGCCGGTGGACTGCCTGAGTTCCCTGGCAAGTTGCCAGGCGCCGAAAGCGTCCAGAATGTTAATGTATCCCGGTGACCCGTTGAGCACCTGCAGCGGTGAAGGATCCGGGAGGATGATCCGGGAAGGCGCCTGGTGAGGGTTGCAACCGTATTTCAGAGTAAGATCCATAGTTTTCCTCGGTCTTTTAGAGTGGTTACTGATTACGGAGACGGCCGGAATGAATTGGTGATCCGTTGTGCAGCTGCGCTTCCGTTGAACAGCCTGACGACAGACATTGTAATACCGGATGGCTGGAATTTGAGCGACTAGTAATACTGACCGTCATTAATTTACTCCACCATGGTTCAATGCGGGAAAATCATCACTATGATACCCGATACAAGGTTACGGCACAAGCAGGATTTGACATAATCTGGCTGTGGGTGAATGTCTCGAATTTACCGGAGTGTTTCATGGTTCCGGCATATAGTATCAATAAAATGCCACAATTGAATCAACGCTCATACTGCCGCGTGCCCCGTCGCTTCTGTATCCGCCCTAACGGCTTCTAAAGCTCCCTTGAGACGTTTCCTTGCCATCGCTGTCGTATGCTGGCTTTGGTGCTGGAATAGGGGGCGGAGGGACAAAACTCCTCGAACAGCAATCCTCAAACGTCCTGCTTTTCAACACTCAATCCAGGGCCATGAACAGTCTCAGGCGGCAGCCACGCCGGGAATCTTCTGGCCGCATGCAATACCGCTTCTCTTGAATATCAGGATCTGCCAGGTGCCCCGTCGGTCAGTGTCATTCGGATTGTGCCGGCGCTGTTGGATTCAGCGGTCCTGGTGGAATTCGGTTCAGGAATATGTACGGTACTCCCCGGAATGGTATGAATTGGTTGATGGGCGACTGAGCGCTGATCCAAATTTCCTTTCTCCGCATCACCATGTGTGGCCGGATAGGGAATGGGCCAACAAAATCTGCGGCTTCGTCAAATATGGCGGCCCCGCATGCTTATCATTCAGCGATATGTTGTTCCGGAGGGAGAGGTTCTTGGTGTCGCGATGGCGCTTGGTTGGTGTTGAGGTGGCAACATAATGGGGCGTTGACGATTGACTCATTGGATCGAATGTCAGTTTAATGAAAGGTTCATCAACGATCCAAATTCCTAAGTCCTGTTCAGTCTGTACGCATGCTCTGTGGCAGGTATGTTCCTCTTCTTCCAGTGTATTATCCTACTGAGGCATGTGGATTGGACCGGTGTCTCTTTCCTACCTCGTGAAAGACGGTGATTAGTCCCTATGATGAAACTCTGAAAATAACAAGGGAATTCTGTGTATCCGGTACCATCATAAATGGATTGATAATCCAATTTCCGCGGGACCACTCTTCACGAAATGAGGCCCTGTTTTCAGGTATGGTTCTGTAAACCAACTCCCAATTATCCGGAGGGTGAATGAAGATATCGTCAGGCTGATACCCATAATATCGTTCCAACCAAGCCAGCCGGTAGGCATCGACCACAATATACGTTCGAGGTGGAGTTTCTCTGTCAGTGTAGTGTTCAAAGGGGGTGGCTTCAATTGTATAACCGGAGAGGTAGCGAAGGATGGCTGCCGATCGGCTATCGGTTACAATTGAAGCTCCGGCACCTGCATCCAATTTTGAAATAACATCATGATATGCATTTCGTATACTAGAGGTGGCATATTCAGCGTCCGTTTTCAGTGCCCAGATATGTGCCATGGAGGCCAGGGCCGTCATGGTCAGTACAAAGGTGCGCCACCTTGTCGTGCATTGATAGAGGAGGACAGCGGCCCATATAACGCAGGAGAGGGTTAAAGGGTCAAGCGTCCGAGGTACATGGTGTTGCACGGGAGCCAACGTACTGGGGTTGCTGACGGCAAAGTTTAAAATCAGGAATGTGACGATGGTATAGATGACCAGCGGATGTGAAAACCAGTCGAATCTGTTCTGTTTCCGGAATAAGATAAGTCCACCTGTCGCCAGATAATAATACCAACCGAAATAGGCGTTTTCAAAGGTCAGGACATTAAACATCATATTAGGGTATACCGTCAGAAGTGTATAAAGACCGGATTGCCAGCCGGCATAGGTTTCATTAATATCCTTCATGTGCGCCTGTTGAAGGATGGCGTGGAGGTGAAAGAGTGGATCACCTGCTTTAATAAACCCTATAAGCGCCTCACCCAGGAGGAAAATACCGAAACCGAATATCGCCGAACCCATGGCAGGCCATATCCATCGTTTCGTGAAAAGTGCATAGAAAAATACGAATCCGGGAAAGAGAAGAACGGCAGGTATTTTTGTGAGATATGCAATGCCTCCCCAGACCCCGGCCGCCAGTCCCCAGAGTACTTGGCTTCTGGTGGTCGTTACCTCATACGCCTTCACAAAATGTAGAAAAGAAAGTCCGAGGAAGAGGCTCATGGGTAGATCTGTATGGAGTTCCGTCGCCGCATGGATATTTAACGGGAATACTGTCAGCAGGATCGCAGCGAGCCACCCGATAACCGGGTTAAAGAAATACCAGCCGGCTATGAAGACGATGACGATCAGGCTCAAGGAACAGAGGATCAGATACAGACTCGATCCTAAAGGGGACACACCGAACAGTTTTAGAGATAACGACATGGGAACGATCATGCCGAATCGGAGATAGAACTCCTGAGGCTTTAGTTGATAGGCACCTGTGGCCAGTTCATGCGCCGCTTTGTTATAGCCGAGATCATCACTCCCCTGAATAGGAATAAAAAAGTACAGGCGTATTATCAACGCAGCGAAAAGCAACGATATTAATAGAAAAGTCTGCCTAGTATTCATTATGGAAACTCCCTCGAGATGATATTGAAGCCAGCGTTTCGTTTTTTGCTTTGACAATCAATTTACCACCGCCGATGTAACAATGATCCAGGTACTTAAAACCAAATTCTTTGAGTTTTGCCACCAGACTTTCGAAAGTGTATTGTGTGATATGCTCATCCGCATATCCTCCCGTCATTACACGGCCGTATATCCATTTGCTCGCCCGCCATCGCCACCGCCCGTAAACAAGTGTACCCAGAATCAGAATACCGTCGTCTCGTAAGATCCGTCGGAATTCTTCGAATATAACCTCATCAGCTGGTATATGATCTATCACCTGAGAGCGGAGGAAAGACTGCAGTTTTGAACGGTAGCGCAAATACAGAACCCTGGACGAGCCCGTTAGGCAGATTGCACAGATGACACAGACTGTTTTACAGAATATCCATGGCTATCGCATTAGGCAGCGCTCCCACGATCTTGCCGGGGCCACATCCCAGATAGGCCAGTGCCTCATGGTCATCGAGCAGGTCCATAACGTGCTTATAGCGACTCCGCTTCCTGGCGCGCTGGATTATAATTATGCTGTGAAAGGCACGTTCATCATAGTCGGCCGCCAGGATGGAGTTTCGCCGTTTCCATAGCGCGAGCAGCAATTTTGAATAAGCCCATGCGAAACTATATAAAACGGGCATGGGATGATAGGGCATGGCGCGGTGCGTAATGAAATGGAATTTCTATCACCCGAACCCCCGGAAATAGGCTTCGACAGCAATCTTCTCCAGCAAGTAATAATCGAGACCTTTCAGTTCCAATTCCATGAGCGCACGACGGCGTTAGAGTCGGAACCCGCTTGAGATGTCACGCAACGGAAGGTCCAGAACATAACAGAATACCCGGTTGAGTGTCCAGCTCATTGCCTTACGAAGCACGGGCATGCGGCCAAAACCAGACCGGACATATCGCGAAGCGATCACGCGGCCTGGTGGCGCGTTTTATACATCGGTTTGATGATGTATGGATTGTGCGACAGATCAGCATCAATGGTCACACATAATCTCCCTGGCTCAGGGCGAATGCCTCACGCATAGCATCGCCATAGCCGGGTAACTGCTAGTGCTGGTAGCGGGCGCCACAATCACGGGCGACTATCTCTGTTTCATCTGTTGAAGAACCATCTATTACCAGAATTTCGTAACCCGACGACAGGTGGAGATGATCCAGCCCCTGGCACATTTTAGATAACAATATGCGCAGATTCTCGGCCTCGTTGACAGTAGGTATAATGACTGTTAAGTCCATCATTTTTTATTCCAGATTTTGTGTTATGAAACCATGTCATAAAAGCCTTGGTCAGGCTGGCATATATTAACAGTCTGTTGACCCGTATCATGCCGACTCTAATGGTCTCATCGCAGAGAATGTGGACATGGGGCCCTGGAGAATCGGATGATTCGTGAAAAGACAGACTGAGATATGGATTTTAACCACAGGCCTTTTGTTATCCAAATTGTTACACGCCGACAACTCCACACCCCTTCAAATGCGCTTATCACTCGGATTAACCATTAGCTACGTCTATTTCAATAGGCTGTCTTGCCCAGATCGATGGATCTGGTATTTGTTGAACCCCACGACCAAGCCGACAGTGATGGTAGGCCTCCCAGTACGGGCATCAGATGTGTGTTAAATGTACAAATGACGGTACGGATTTCGGGGCAAGTCATGATTCTATGGAATCTATCGACTTGATGAGCGGCTTAATCACATCGTCAATCACCGGTTTCGCATAGGTGTCTACCAGACCGGTGACCGGGTCGACGACGTATCCGTCCATGATCGATTTCGGGACATAATTGTCCGCCGATCGGAGGCTGAACCCCACTAAGACCAGGAGTGTGCCGATTACGGAAAGCGGAACAGCAAGAAACCAGGTGGCCAGGTAAAAAATCATACACGAGACGCCCGCCGCCAGAAGCCCGATCCCTAAGAGAACGGCTTCCCTTCCGTTAAGGTGAATGAACTGGTCCAGCGGACCGGTATTCTGCTCCGAGACAAAAAACACACCGAGCGCGATTGTGATCAAGGCGATGCAGCCAAGAATCGGTGTTAGAATGAATCCGGTAATAAATCTAAGGATCATTGCCAGGCTCCCCGGAACAGTGTGTTATACGCATTGGTCAACTCAGTCGGTAATTTCAATCGATTAACGTTTGCTGAAGGCGCTGGCCCGCTGCCGTAGTAATCCGCGGGATCTTGCATCCAAACAATTCCAGTGGCCACCTCTGCTCTGCACGGGGTGATCCGACGGGCACCGGTGGATCCCTGTGGCAACAGACTTTGACCTGGGGAAGCCGGCTTCATGTTGCGCCCAAGCCGAACTCCACTCGACGTCCATCCGTTGATGTCGTTTTTGGCCATACGGCGCTACGAGCGTCTTTCTAGATTAGTTGAGGCCAAGACAATTCCAGTATCGCCCCCCGTGAGATGTCAGCATCAACCGCTCGGTGTGTGGCCTTGTGCTGAGGAGGCGTACCATTTTCGGTTACGCTGAGGTCACCGTGGCACCCCATGTACTCACCACTCCGTTCTCACGGGTTGGTTACGTGCTCGACAATGGGCAACCTGATCTGAGACGGGAATTCCGCCGAGTGGTGCACGTTGTTGTGCGCCGTGATGCCTTGCGCCTCGTCATAGTTGTTGCCGCCAGTGTTCAGGTTACGGGCGAACCTCGGAAAATTGCTGCTCGAAACCTCTATTCGAACGCGGTGCCCCGCTGCGAAGTAGTTGCTGGTCGACATCGGGCTGACTCGAATCTTGTAGATGTCACCTTCCTCCATGAACACCTCTTTATCGTATCCTTCCCGGTAACGCGCCCGCTGAATCGTTTCGTCGAGATTGTAGGCCCTGCCGTCCGGATAGACGTCGATCAGCTTTACCGTAAAATCCGTGTCTTTTACATCGGTCGACACATAAAGGGTGATTTCAATGGTTCCGCTTACCTCTACACCGGCCTCGAGTGCATCCGAGGTGTAGACCAGGATATCGTTCCGGGCTTCCTGCTGCCGTTGGTCGAAGGAGCCAGCCTGGATCGCATTGCCGGTGCAGCATACATTTCCGCCGTAGGAGGGCACCGGCGATGTCGGATCATAGGTGAAGGTGTCGTGGTTGTCTTCCTCAGTAGGCGCTTGCAAAAGCCTACCGTCGCCCATAACGCTGTTGGCATTGCCTCCGCTCCCAAGGTAGTATGTCAGCATATCAGCTTCTCTTGGCGGCCATGATTCCGAGGTCCGCCAGGTATTGGATCCCATTGCGTAGTACTGAACTTTGGGGGTATTTTCGAGAATACCGTTATCTTCACTCTTCAACCAGTAATCGAACCAGCCGTAAATAAGGGCATCGTAGTCGAGGCGGGCATCGCCCATGTTACGCTCTCCCACGATGGTCTCTTCCGTCGACCGTTTGAACGCGCAGTGGAGGGTCGGCGCGATAACCGCGTACTGGTTGTTCGCCACTTCAGGGTCGGACACGTTGTTCCGCACGTGATTGAAAAGCGCTAAATTAGGACCTGCCGATACATCGTACCAGGACATGAACCACAGGCTCGGCACGCCGAAGGGCATGTCGTCATGGTAAAGCCCGCCGTCATACCAGGCGGGGTCGTTAGGCTTTCTCCGGATCATTTTACTGAAGACACCCTTCGGACCATCCACATTGTCTATAATGTCCGTGATCGGGAGATGATGGAACGCCTTCGACCATTCGACCCTGGGGCGTTCGGGTGCCAGGTCGAACGAGCGGGAGAGGCGAATCAGGTCTTCCTGGGTCACGTTTGGTCCGAAAGTGGGTCGGGCCACATCGTTCTGAACGCCGTAGAGCCACGAAATGAAGAGCATCTGCTCGACGCCGCCACGGTACCAGTTACCCTGCTCGTACCACTCCCCGATGCGCCCGACACCTGCGCCGAAGCCCATGGGCACCATCGCCGCATGTGCCGGGTGGTCCAGCGACGCCAATCCCATCTGCCACTCGGCGGTGGAGGAGCATCCCAGCGTTCCTACTTTTCCGTTTGACCAAGGCTGATCCGCCATCCAGGTGAGCGCGTCATATCCGTCCGTAAGCGGAGGCCCCAGAATGTCCCATTCTCCTTCCGAGAAATACCGGCCGCGTTCATTCTGGACCACAAAGGCGTAACCGCGTGTTACCGCCTCGAGTGCAGCGCGATGGGTGCGTGTGGACAGTTCGCCGTCCCGCCAGGAATTGAAGTTGTACGGTGTTTTCGAAAATATGATGGGGACGGGTTCGTCGGTTTTCGGTCGATAGACATCGGTCGCAAGCCGCACGCCGTCCCGCATGGGTACCATCAGTTTCTGATCAATCACGGCGATGGCCTCAAGCTCCTTGAGTACGTCGTCATCCTGCGCAAGGAGGGGTGAAGTGAGCGTAAAACAGAAGGCCCCGAATAATACAGCCATACAATAGCTGAACTTCATGCTGTTCTCCTTTGAAACGGCATAGACTAATTCTCCCATACCGTGAACCATACCTCAGTTGGAATGTTGTCAGCGAACTAAATTGTGGGAACGTAATATTCGAAATATATCCCGGCTTAAGAATATTGTCAAACCGCAATTAATGTGATGGGGGCATTGAATCCGCCGGGCAGATATGCCTATTCTTCGTTGATGGCATCGACGTTAGGTCAATTGGCCTGACCTGCAATCGGTTTTATTCATCCTCCCTCAGTGCCTTCCACAGCAGCTATCAAGCAAATGATCGGAAATCTTCTCCGTCGTGTGTGATTCAATACCTGTCACAAGACCTTCTTTTTTGGGCTGAACTCAATGTGAGCCTTTCGTTGAGCCTGGTCTGGTCGCCGTAACATGCTACCTCGCAGTGATTATCTGACGCCGGACATTACCGCTGCTGAAATCGATGCGCCAATTTTTGCGATCGCAGCATTCCGGGAATCGAATGAAGCGTCGGTTTGGGTGAGGTAAACGGTGGCGATGACAGGTTTGTGGTTAGGTGGCCACATGATCGCCGTGATCGCCCGGGTACCATAACCCCCGGCACCGGTTCTATCTCCGATTATCCAATCCCCCGGCACACGGGAACGAAACAACGCGTCACCTACCTTATTGCCCTTAAGCCAGGCCGTCAACCTCGCGCGCGATTCATTAGACAACACGTCTCCAAGAACTAATTTTTTTATGGTAAATGCCATGGCGTTTGGTGTCGTGGTATCGCGTTTGTCACCGGGGGTAGCCTCGTTCAGGTCTGGTTCCCAACGATCCAGTCGGGTAACTTCATCGCCTATGGAGCGCACAAATTCAGTCAGGGCATCCGGACCGCCGACCGCACGCAAAATAAAGTTTGCCGCAGAATTGTCGCTCATAAACATTGTAGCTTCGCACAGTTCGGAAAGAGTCATTCCCTTCACGTCCGCATGGTTTTTGGTTACAGGCGAATAGGCTACCAGATCGCTTTCATCGAATGTCACCACCCGCTCGAGCCGCTCCTTTCCTGCATCCACAAGGGAAAGGAGCGCTGCACATGCCAGTGTCTTGAACGTGCTTGCCATCGGAAACCGGTCGTCGGCGTGGTATTGCCAATATCGCCCGGTCTCTTCATCGTAAACCGAAACACCGATTCGTGTCCCAAGCGTTGTCTCAATCTGCTTGACCGTTTGGATCAAATCGTCGGTATCCTGGGAATGTGCCGGCAACGACAGCGAACACATAACAAGCAGAGGCACCACAGACATTACAGATAGATTTAAATTCCGCTTCATGGAACGCCTCAATACGAATTGGAGTGAGCGTCAGGTTTATCTGGCATTCATAGCTTTTGTTTTGTTCGGCAACTACCTGCTGATTGAAAACCAAGTGGAGACCGGTTGACACAGGATCGGGATAGTTCGCCCGTCTTAAATCAACTTCGATCTCAAATTTTCCAGGTCGTGCCATTCACACCGGTACGGGGCCGCTTTGATGCCGCCATACTTTAAATAAAACCGCTGGTATGGGTTATGCTCGTCGAATCCGACCAGCATAGAGCCGATGCCCTCCTGCAGCAACCAGTCGACCGCTATCAGCAACAGATGGGCACCGATGCCCTTACACTGATATTCAGGATAAACATGAATCGATTGAAGTTCGGCCTGGCAACCCTGTTTATCACAGTGGTGACACGCCATGTTACCGATCAGCCGCCCCTCCTCGAAAGCCGCATAGACAAGGCGAGGTGGTTTGCCGTGATTGGGCGTGTGGGTCCCGTTCATGTAACCTGTCCACCTTTTAACGGCTCTTTGTGTCTGCTCCTCGCTTGTGGGCGCTAATCCCGTGGATCCGCCCTGGGACAGTTTAACGATATCGCTGATATCGTGTTTTGTGGCTTCACGGTATGCAATATGCAGCCGGTCCCTCCAAATCAGTAAACCACCTTCCTTGCGGCGGGCAATGGGCCTTGCCCATATGGCAAAGCCTGGGTCGCTAAAACCATGTCTTTGGTGTCAATAGGAAACAGCAATTGGTTGCCGTCCGAATCCTGTATCTCGACTAAAGGATAACCTAAAAAGTGATCCCGCGACGGCAGTGACTTCTGCCTGATATGGTCTTGAAATCTCACGTTCACACTTGCACTGCCGAAAGGGGGATTTACCGGGTGTAGCCGATTAATCATGGTCTTGTTTCATGAGAAAACCCCGTAACAACATTTTTTGTACTTCTTTCCGCTGCCACAAGGACAGGGATCGTTCCGCCCGACGTCTGAATATCCCTTCTGAAATGTTTCTCCACGAACGGAACCGTCTTCGCGAAAACCACTGACGTAGGACTGTTCCATTTGACTGACTGTGTTCGACCAGCCCTGTGCATGGGGAATTCGCCCACTGTCGACCAGGTATTCAAAGAACGCTTTTAAAAGCTTTGGAAATTCTTTGCGTATTGGCAGGGGTACATCGAGATAGGCTACCTGTTTGGTGGCCGCTTTTATCGAACCATCGGTTATTTCGTCTCCTGCTCTGCTGCACCAGAAGACCAGGAGGGGTTCGGCGTGTTCCTTCAGGGCGGAATCTAAAAAGAGGAATTGCTCGGATGTACAGTAATCGTTCACTGCCGCCGATGTCAGATCCATATATTTACCTGTCCAGCGTTTGTGCCGGGGTTGCTATCTAATCTACCAGATCGTACTAATGTTCGTGAAAAAATGAAATGAAATTTTGTAGCTGCTCGCAACCAGCTCAAGCAAGTATGTTGTCTCAGGCACGTTCAGACAAATATAACAGCCTGCTAAATAATATCAAATGGATATGAGTTAATCGACGGGGCTCCAGAAAAAAGCTGTTGATACGGACCGGGTCATCCGATATACTGTACCGTGTAGCCGGGCAATCTCATTTCAAAAAATATCATGGGGAGGCAGAACATGTCATTGGCATCATTTGTGGACAGGATACTGGTTGTTGCGTTTTTCGTGCTAATTGCATCGGGGCACCAGGTAGTCCAGGCCCAGAACCATGCGCCGAACCCGTACGAGACGATCGAAGGCATCTGGGGCAAATTGCCTGAAGGACGGACCTGGGGTGCCACCAGTGCGGTATATCCGGCACAGGACGGGAGTGGCAATATCTGGGTGGCGGAGCGGTGCGGTGCGAACGATTGCACCGAGGCGCACGACGTCGATTCCGTATTGCTGTTCAGTCCGGACGGTGAACTACTGCGCAGCTTCGGTGCCGGGATGATCGTGTGGCCGCACGGCATTTTCGTGGACAAAGAGAATAACGTTTGGATTGCAGATGCGCGCGGTGCACCGGGACGCGGGCATCAGGTTTACAAATTCAGCCAGGACGGAGAGTTGCTGATGAGCCTCGGCGTAGCGGGCGTGGCCGCCGAAGGCAGAAACACCTTCAATGCACCATCCGACGTATTGATCGCCCCCAACGGTGATATCTTCGTGGTGGACGGTCATGGTGCCCGAGGCAACAACCGGGTCGTGAAGTTCAACGCCGACGGTGAGTTCATTAAAGCCTGGGGTAAAACAGGCTACGGTCCAGGTGAGTTCCGCGATCCGCATGCACTGGCCATGGATTCCGAGGGACGCCTGTTCGTTGGTGACCGGGCGAACAGCCGGATCCAGATCTTTACGCAGGAGGGCGAACACATCGCCACGTGGACCCAATTCGGCCGCCCGAGCGGTTTGTACATCGACGCCAACGACATCCTGTATTGCGCTGATTCAGAGTCTAACGCCACCTGGGCCGGTAATCCTGGCTGGAAGCGCGGTATCAGGATCGGCAGCGCCAAAGGCGGCTGGATCACGGGTTTCATACCGGATCCGGAACCCGATCAGGACAACGCCGGTACCACCGCCGCCGAAGGTGTAGCCGCGGATGCCGCCGGTAACATCTACGGCGCCGAGGTAGGTCCGCGTATGTTGCGGAAATATGTGAAGAAATAAGGGAGGATTGACGGATTGGAATATTGAAAAATCCATAGTTTAATGTTTCCTCGGATCCGTCAATCTAATTCATACTTTAACCCGCATCCACCGCCCCCGGCGAAACAGAATATATCCTGCCGTGGCACGGAGTATCCAATCCACCGCGGTGGCGGCCCAAACGCCGGCAAGGCCCCACCCTAGGGAGATGGCGAACAGGTATACAAGACTGATACGGACGACGACCGATCCCATGAAGGTAATTATCATCGGACTGACCGTATCACCCGCTCCCCGCATGGCCCCGCCGTAGATCATGTTGACCGTCACCCCGGCCAGTTCGAGCGCTGCGATCTGCACGCAGAGGGAGGCGAGGGCGTAGGCCTCCGGTTCCGGGCTGAATATCTGCACGAAGAAGCCAGGGACCAGCACGAATACCACGGCCAATGTGTTGATCGCCCAAAATCCCAGTTTTATAGTTCGATTCACCGCCAGCTGGGCTATGTCGCTGCGACCGGCGCCCAAGGCCTGGCCGACAATTGGCGGCACGGCCATGGACAGTCCGAAGCTCGGCATGAACGCCAGAGATTCCACGCGCAGGGTCATGAAGTGTGCTGCAAGCGGGATCGTGCCGAGGCTGATGATGATCCACAGGTAGGTAAAGCCGCCGATACGCATCAGTATCATCTCGCCGAAACTAGGCGCAGCGATACGCATGATATTGGCCAAGACTCTACGGCGGAATGCCAGGAAATGTCCCGCCAGGATCTGAAACCCTACCGGATTACGGAACAGTTTCCAGAAAACGATCGCGGCGCTGATAACGAACGAAAGTCCGGATGCCAGAGCCACGCCAGTGGTCTCCAACCGGGGAAAGGGGCCGATACCGTATATCAGTACGTAGTTGGCGCCGATGTTGAATAAGTTCATGACGCCGGTTGCGACCATCGGAGTTTTTGTGTCTCCGGCAGCCCGCAGGATACTGCTACCGATCATCCTAACGGAATAGAAGATATTGAACGCAAGGACGGTGACCAGGTAGTCCGTCCCCGGTTCCACCACATTCGTGGGCGTGCCGAGCAGCTCAAGGATTTCCCGGCCGTACACGAAACCCACTAATGTAAAGGTGGTCCCGCTGAAGATAGCAAGCAATAACCCCTGTCCGGCAGCGTCCTGTGCCGCTGCCGTATCCCGCCGCCCGATATTCCGTGAGACGATGGCCCCTGCCGCCGTCCCAATCCCCCAGATCGGAAACGTGATGTAATGCACCAGCATCGACCCCTGGCCCACGGCAGCGAAAGCTTCGCTACCGAGGGGGCCGATCATGATGCTGTCCGTGAGATATACCGTGAGCTGCAGCAGGCTTTCGAGGATAGCCGGCCAGGCAAGAGTGAGGATAGTGCGGTTGAGGCGTTGTTCCGATAGGTCGAGCAATAGATTAAATGGAAATGATGAAGGGTGCCGGAGGTAAGTGGTACAGACCGCCGAATGCCTTAGTGAAAAACAGCCGTGATTGATAGACCTTTAATGATACGATCAGTAGATGGACAAGCGAACCAATTCCCTTAAACTTCCGCATCTATTTCCACCGGCTCCCCATAGTCCACGCCGTCCACCTCGAATCCGAAGAGCTGGCGGAAACCTCGTTTGAAACCGTCGTAATCGGAAAGTACCCGGAAGTTTTCGGTGGTGACCAGGTCCCAGAGGCGGTTGATTTCACTCTGAAGAGTCGGTTCCAGTTCCGGGCCGTCGAGGCGGATGCGGTGCTCATCGTCCAGCTTGGCTTGCGTGCCCGGACCGATATGGTCATTGAACAGTCTGACCATCTGATGAATGGGGTCTTCGTGGATACCCTGCTCTTTCATGAGTCGGTACAGCAGGCTCACATAAAGTGGCACCACGGGGATGGCGGAGGAGGCCTGGGTTACCACCGCTTTGTTGATGGAGATATGGGCCTGGCCGTTTATGGAGGAATGCAGCAGGGCGTTCAGGCCGGAGGTGGTGGTTTCGAGATGCTCCTTGGCTTTGCCGATGGTGCCGCTGCGGTAGATCGGCCAGGTGAGTTCCGGGCCGATATAGGAGAATGGGACCACATGGGCTCCATTTGCCAAGGCGTCCGCGGCCAGGAGTGCCTCGGTCCAGAGGCGAAGGTCGTCGCCGCCCATGACGCCGATGGTGCCGGAAATCTCTTCCTCTGTAGCAGGTTCCATCTCGATTTCGGTAATGACCTCGTCCCGGAGTTCGATCGTTTTACCGGTGTAGGATCCTCCCACCGGCTTTAGGGTGGATTGGTAAACCTCCCCGGTATACGGATCAGTGCGACGCGGAGAGGCCAGGCTGTATATCACCAGGTCGACCTGCCCGAATGTTTCTTTGATGATGTTGATGGCTTGGTTCTTAATCTCATGAGAAAACGCATCGCCGTTGATGTTGATCGAGGTCCGCCCGTCCGCCAGGGCTCTCTCGTGAAATGCCGCAGTGTTGTAGAAGCCGGCCGTGGCCGTTTTCTTGCCGACGGGCGGGCGTTCAAAGAACACTCCTATCGTATCTGCACCATACCCCCAGGTCGCAGCAATGCGGGCGGCCAGGCCGTAACCGGTGGATGATCCCACCACCAGTACACGATACTGCTTCGGCGATGTGGATCGAGCGGCTAGGGCCACCTCGATTTGCTTTTCTATGTTCCTGGCGCACCCAGCCGGATGCGCGGTGGTACAAATGAAGCCCCGGATACGCGGGGCAATGACTGCCCGAGCCATGTAGAACTCCTTTGATTGACGGAATGACGGCTTGTTAAATTAACGAATCACTTTATCAGATTTTCCTTCATTCCACCAATCCGTTAACCCCGCTGGACCCGGTAGAGCAAGCGGAATCAATCCGTCCTTTTTGCTGTTGTTTTACAAATCAATCGGTTTAGCCTGTCTCTTCGAGAACGACATGACCTGCCTGTAACCGCAGCTTCTCGCGAGCGCTTCCACCTGGTCAAAATCCTTGCCGATGTCTTCCGCAAAATGTGCGTCTGATGCGGTTGTGATAGGAATGCCGAGGGTGGCAAAGGCGTCCATTAATGGTCGCTCCGGATAAATGCGGCCGACCGGTTTCCGTAACCCGGCCGAGCTAATTTCGACACACAGCCCGTCCTGGCCCGCCACCAGCTCCGCCAGCTCTGCGTAGACCGCTGTCATGTCCATGACAGGCATGTGGCCCATCACCTTGATGAGGTCTGGGTGCGACATGGAATCGAAGAAACCGGTCTGCACTGCCTGGCCAAGCAGGCGGAAATAATCACGGTAGGCGTCGTCGACCGTGCGACGATTCCATTCGTCCCTGTGTTCTGAGAGGTCGAACCCCCATTCATCTATCCAGTGGACCGACCCCAGCACGAAGTCGAACGGATATCCGTCTATCACACGTTCGATGACCGTTTCTTTCCCTTCCACATAATCCATCTCGATGCCGACCTTGACAGGATATCCTTCCTGCTGGGCATTCTGCAGTAAAGTTACATATTCATCCATGTCATAGAAGCATTTGTCATCTGACCAGGGCTTATCGACGATGTCGCGGGCTACTGTGAAATGATAGATGTGTTCGGTGATGGCGATTTCGCTCACGTCGGCCACCCGCGCTGCATGTATGAACTGCCGGATGGTGTCCATCGGGTCATCGCCTTTTGGCATGGTATCCGGAGTGCGTCCAAATGGATAGTAGTTTTCCACATGCATGTGATAATCGATCATATTTCGTAAGTTCCTCCTTCACCATCAGAACGATCCCCATCCATGATAATCGACCACTTGCGGAAAATCAAACCTTATTTCACGGTCGGCGTATCGCTTGACAGACGTCGCATCGGGGCCTATCTTCACATCGAATTGTCAGGGGTTCTATTCTAAAAGAGCCATAGGCGGGAGAATGGTTGCCGTGACGCCTGAAAAGAAAGAAGATCCGCATACACTAGATTCCCCTATAGCATTTCAGATACGAGCGCGCGAAGAGCAGATAGACTGGGCATCGTTGTTCGGGAACGATAATCCTGTTGAGATCGAAATCGGATGCGGTAAAGGCCGATTCCTCATTACATCCGCCATGACCTATCCGGATGTCAACTACGTGGGGATAGAACGGGCCCTCGAGTACTTCCGGATCATCAACAAACGCGTCATGAACAGAGGGTTGAGCAACATCAGAATCCTGAGGGATGATGCGGCCGATCTGGTACGCAGGTTCGTGGCGGATAAATCTATCGCGGCGTACCACGTCTATTTTCCGGACCCCTGGCCAAAGCGGCGCCATAATAAACGCCGTCTGATAAAACCACCCTTTATCTGTCATGTGGAACGCTCACTTTTTAGCGGAGGTACCTTGGACCTCGCTACCGATCATGAAGACTATTTTTTGGAAGCGACCGGTTTCCTCGATGCCTCGGACGTATTGAAGCGAAGGGATGAACTGCCGGAACGCGTCCGAGCGCTCGGTGATGTGAGGACCAACTATGAGGTGAAATACGCGGCAGAAGGAAGGAAGATTTATCGGGCTGTGTATGAAAAAGATTGACGTATTGGATAAGCGCCGGATTAATCATTCTGGATATCCCGGCAGTTCAACGAATCGTTAACATCCAAGAGGAGGTTGTCCATGTTACAGGTCGGTGATGCGGCGCCCGATTTTACGATGGCGTCGGACAAAATCGATGAGGTCGTGCTGAAGGAAATGCGAGGTTCTTCGGTGGTATTGTATTTCTATCCCAAAGACGACACGCCGGGATGTACGCAGGAGTCCTGTGACTTCAGGGATCAGTACGGTGCGTTCCGGGATCAAGGAGTTAATGTTTTTGGTGTGAGCTGCGATGATATTACGTCGCACGAGCAGTTCGCTAGCAAGTTCTCGCTTCCTTTCCCGCTCCTGAGCGACCCGGATACCTCCGTCTGTAAGGCGTACGGGGTGTACAAAGAGAAAAATATGTACGGTAAGAAATCCATGGGCATCGAGCGGACCACCTTCGTCATCGATGGGGACGGCAAAATCGCCCGGATCTATCCCAATGTGAAGGTCGGCGGCCACGTAGACGCCATACTGCAGGATCTTGCCCGGCCTACAACGTAAAATCCTCGCACGCGATCACGTGGAAGCGTTTCCTCGATTATTGATTCTACCTGATCATACTCGCTACGTCTCTCCGATGGAGACCGATTGTCACGGAAAACGAAAGCCTCCCAGAAATTCCACGACACAAATATAAGGCCGTCGGTCGTGCTGAATGGCCCGGCCGAATCCGGTGAACGAAGTGCTCCTGAGCAGATCAGTTAAGGGCTGGCGAATGCTGTTGTTTTTCACCACCACAACCCAACCATCGAAATACTTTTTCCCGTAACTATTTTTCCGGTTGCAAAAATTGCCTTTGTTCCTTATATAGCGGCGGATTTCGCGCACCTGTCTGGTCAGTCCATGTCTCAAGGATCTATGATCTATGCCGCTTTCACGGGGAGAAGTAAACAACGCACTTCGGATGTTCACGATCGCCGGTGGTATGTGGGGGGCGTGGGGGCAGATGCTGGGCATCGGATCGGTGGTATTTACCGGTTTGTTCTCACTATTGGCGGCGAAGCATCCGATATCGCGTTCTTCACGTCTATCGCCTACATTGTGGCTCCGGTGCAAATGCTTTCTTCTCTGAGTAGCCGGTGGATCCTGAACAAAAGGCGATGGGTCATCGTCAACGGTATACTGGAATCCCTGTTCCGGGGTATCGTGATAGGCATACCGTTCCTGTTTGTGCCGGTCCTGCATCTTACGGTACTGTCCTTCTGTCTGGCGATGGGCTTGATCGCCGGTTATCTCTACAATCCATTCTACAACAACTGGCTGGCCGACACCGTACCCACCAGTATTCGCGCGCGATTCACGAGTCGGCAAACGATCGTGAGCCAGGTATGCGGTGTGATCGCAGGCATTGCTTCAGGATGGTTCGTGGACTATTTTCCTGAAACTGACCGGATGACGGCGTTCGTGAGCATATTCATCGTGGGAACCCTGTTCGGGTGGGGTGGCCATGCGGCCATCAGCAGGGCCCAATATCCTCCTCAATCGGAAGACGATCCTGAAGATGACAATATGCTGCAGAAGTTGATTCTGCCGTTTCGGGATCTTCAGTTCAGGCGCCTTCTGCTGTATTACGCTTCCTGGAACCTGGCGGTCGGTGTGGCAGGTCCTTTATTCAGCGTATTCATGCTGGACCGCCTTGGTTTCAGTTTCACTGCGATTTCCGTTCTCAATGGGCTTGGGGTGGCCTCGACTATCGTCGGTTATCGTGTATGGAGTTCCCTTATAGATCGGTTTGGTGGCAAACCGGTAGCACAGATTCTATTGGTACCGGCGGCTTTAAACGCGGTCCTATGGGGATCCTGTCAGCCCGGTAATTTCATGATGGTAACCATAGCAATGTTGATCGCAGGTTTCATTATGTCCGGCATCAACGTTTCAATCACCCCGATGCTCTACGGCCTTCTTCCCGAGTCAAACCTGAATCTGCGCCTTTCCTACCTGGCATCCTGGTCCACCTGTATCAACCTGATCTCGGCGATGGGCCCGATTATGGGAGGCATCATGGTGGCCACTCTGGCTGGATTCAAGTTTAATTTCGGCGAACTGACGTTTGGAGATATAAACGTCATGTTTTTTATCAGCGCCCTTCTCAGATTTATACCGTCTATTTTACTGCGTCGTGTGTCGGGGTCGGGAGCGACATCGTCCAAACGCCTGCTGTCCCAGATTTTCCAGGGCAACGTGTTTAACTACGCGTTCCATAACATAATGCTGAACGTGGCAACCGGAGAAGAACGCCGCGCTAAATCCACGTTTGCGCTCGGTCGGTCCAGAAACCCGCTGGCGGTCGACCATCTCATGCAGGCTATATCGGACGCGAGTCCGGCTGTCCGGAGGCAGGCGGCTCGAGCTTTGGGAGAGACAGGTTCGGACCAGGCGTCTGAGACCTTGATTTCAGTTCTCAGAGACGGCACGTCTGATATCAGGGAAGAGGCCGCGAGAGCTCTCGGGAGGTTGAAACATCCGAAAGCGGTGGATCCACTGTTTGAGGCTCTGGAAGATTCTGATCCTCGGATTCAGATCAGTGCTATTCAGGGACTGGCCGAATTTGGAGGGCCGGACGTGGAGGAGATGCTGTTCTGGTATTTTTCTAATCGGTTCGACGTACGCACATTCCCCATCCTGGTCGAATCACTCAGTAAGTTCGAGGACCAGCGTGTCATCAAACCCGTGTTCGACCGAATGGGGGCGTTTCCTTCGAAAGCTATCCGTTTACAGTTGCTGAACAGTGTGTGTCGGATTATAGGCGCGAACAGTCGGTTCTACCAGTTTCTTAACCTGGAGGAGCACAAACGGTACGGCGAACTCGAAGACGAACTCGAAGAAGCGATAGATGTACTGGCAGAAACCTACACGTTACCGGAGGACACCCGCCGATCGATTATCATCATGTACAGAAATTTTAAGGAATCCCATGAAATAGGCGATACGGAGGGTATGATGTTCCAGGGACGTTTGCTATCGGCTCTGATACGGGACACGTTCCATCCTGAAGCCCAGAACACATTCGACACACTTTCAGTTTATCTCACACTGATGACCATCGATCAGTTCGTCAACAGCTCAGCCCACCAGGATCTTCCGGCGGTCCAGGAGATATTCCTGGTTGTATGCTTTGCCCGTGTTGCGGATATTCTAAGGGAATGTTAACTTTGCGTAAGGGGAGGTGTGAGTTACAGCCATTCCACCATAGAAATGCGGCCGACTCCGGAAGTTGAAAAAATACTCCTTACGATCACTGTGAGACCACCAGGAAATAACAAGAGGAAAGGCTCTTTATATGGCTGAGACAACCTTGAAGGAGAGGGTGGCGCCCGATGCCGATTCACCGCACGACATCGTAACTCTATGTACCGCAGCCGAGTCGGGCGACGCCGAGCGCGTCCAACGCATTATGGACGCTAATCCAGCCTTAAGCAGCTACAGGGACCCTGCGGGCAGAATACCTTTGCATTACGCTGTCTTCGGTGGCCACACGGAAACGGCACGTATTCTTGTTGCGGCCGGTTGCGATCCCCTGTGGGGACTTTATCCGGTGCATGAATTCACGAATTCTCTTGTCATGGCACAAGACCGTGGCCTGGAAGAAATGGCGCAGATGATGCTGGCGTCGCTGAACGAACGAAAGGGAACAACACCGCTTGGAGCGTTGTTCTGCCAGTCCATAAGAGACGGACACTTTGACAAGGTCCATGCCATGATGCGGGATAATCCTGAGATTGTCCATGAAACAGACATGGACGCTGATACCGGCCTGCATGTGGCGGCGTCAAATCTCCATCGGCAACTGGTCGATGATCTCGTAAACCACGGCGCGGAGGTTGACAGGCGAGGAGACGAAGGTCGGCGCCCAATCGAAACGGTACTCGTCCGGTACGATCATAATGCAACGGCGAACATGATCGCTGGCGTTCTGTTGGCTCACGGTGCGGTTTTTGATATCTGGGTCGCGGCGGCGCTGGGTGACATTTCAGCCGTAGAGGGTTTCCTGGAGAAGGATGCGGCCCTGGCAAACTACAATAACAGCCGAGGGTACAGCAATCGATCGATCCAGTTTCCATTGACGATTGCCTCGCGGAACGGATTTCGGGAGATCGTCGAAGTCCTGCTGGATCATCAGGCCGATCCGGATGCAGCCATCCACACGGATCAAATCAGCGAAGAATACCCCGACGGGTTCCCTGAATCCGGTATGCCGCTGCTCTCCGCAATGGACAAGGGCCATGATGATATCGCCCATTTGTTGCTCGACCGCGGCGCAAGGGCTGATGCCAACGGCTTCTATGCCGGCTCTACCCCGGGTCACATGGCGCTCAATCGTACGGACAAAACACTGGGGGACCGCCTTCTTCTGAGCGGTGGCCGTCCCATGATTTATACCTATGTGGAAGAAAAACATTATGCGGTGCTGGCCGAGCTGCTCAGGCCATCAAGAGGTTGGACGCACCTATCCAAACTGGAACCGGGATATGCTGAAAACCTGGATTTGATCCTGCACTGGGGCATCTACTTCGGTGACGCGCCGCTTGTGAAAATGTGCCTGGATCAGAAGCCGAATTTGGAAAATACCGATTGGTTTCACCACATGTCGCAACTGTGGCGCCGGGTAGCCGGTCCCGCCGAACAGCGGGCGGAGGTACTGTCACTCGTCCTCGATTACGGCGCCGATCCGAATGTCAGGTCCGGCCATGGATTGACCCTGTTGCACCACCTCTTCGAATGTTCCCGGGATTCGGACCAATCAGAAGCTATCAAAATCGCTCTGGGCCGCGTGCTTCTGGATCATGGCGCCGAAATTAACGCGCTCGACGACAATCTGCACGCATCACCACTGGCCTGGCGGTGCATGTACGGTGAGCAGGCGGTGGCGGAGTGGTTTCTGGATCACGGTGCGGACCCGAACGCCGGGGGAGCGGTCTGGGCGAAACCCCTAGTCTGGGCGGAGCGTAAAGGCCATCCGGAAATCGCGGCGCTGCTGAAGGCGCGCGGTGCGACTCGTTGATGGGTATCATGCCCCCTTAAAGCAGAACCCGTTTCACCGCCGAGACGATGCTTTCCTCAGTTTCCTCGGCAAAAGGGCCGGTATAGAGCAGGCGGCGGTTGTTGTCGATGACCTCATAGCCGCCTTCCGGGATCTGCCGGCGTACCGGCACATACCCCACCATCTCGTTGGTGTAACCCAGTGACCACACATTGCGATAGACACTGCCCAGTTCCCTATTGAAGCGCAGGGCGTATTCAACGCTCATTTCGCCTGCCAGAGCGATTATCGCCAGGCTCCGGCCAAAGCGCACGGTCTGCACTTCGAAACTAAACCTGCGGTCCGCAGGCTTACCAGCCGCGATCAGGTCCAGGTGGTGCCGCGCCCATTCCGCTACATACCCGCCAGCCGCGAGGTAAGATACAAGTTCCTCCTCGTCGACGGTATCCGTGGCGAGCGTCAAGAAATCCTGGGAAACATCTATGGAGCCTTCTACCGGATACAGAGTGCCGGAGTCGATGGTACGCGCCACGGCTCGTCCGAGCTGGTCACCCTTTTTCTGCAGCTCGTCGAGTTCGAGTTTCCGGTAGGCGTCACCGTCCGGAGTTCGGGCATCAATCTTCTGATCGCCGGCACACCCCTGGAAGAAGCACGCTGCGATTCCCGGATAAGCGCTCTCTATAGCATCACTGGCAAATGCTACGTAGTCGCCACCAATGCGGTTAATGGCGCCGCTGCCGGTGGGGTGACACGCGTAGCTGTACAGGACAGAACGAAGCTCATTGTCTTCGGATTCCACGGTAATTACCGACACACGGTGATCGTGAGGCGCATCCAGACTCGGATTGAACTGCACACCGCCCGGGCCGTCGGGCCGTCGCCGGGATGATGAGATACCGCACCAGCCGATGCCTGCCCGCAGACGCGCGGGCTGCCGGTTATCCAGCGCCTGGCCCGCGGCCTCGGCCAGCTGGTCCAGCGTGGTCCTGATGTATTCTTCATCAATAACACCATGGCGCCTGATGTCTATTTCCCGTCGCAGCACTGGACCACAGTGGGTGTGGGTGCCACTCAGCAGGATGCGTGATGGTTCGAGTCCGGTCCGCGCCTGGATGCATCGCCGCGCCTCCGGCGTACGGTCATAGAATCCGAGCCACTCGATCGACACCAGCAACAGCGGTTCCCGTCCATCATCGATGGCGATGCACACTGCCCGCAGCGGATGGTAGGCATCCTGAGAAGGTGTATTACGACCAGCATATCCGGCCAGAAAGACACCGCAGGGTGGTGTGACATCGAGGGTAGAGACGCCCACGTTGTAGCAGCTCATAAAATTGTCCCTTTATGTTGTGAAAATATCGATTGTAACACCGGTGACTGCCACAGATCGACCAATCTTTACCGCAGATGCCGTCGATCGGCATGAGGCGCCCATATTTGCTTCAGATGATGAATTTGAGCACGATAATGAACACCTTCCGATTTCGTTACGCATTACCGGAACGATCTATCCTGGCCTTAGGGTTTTCCTCCGGAACGCCACGCTCCCGTATGGTCTGCATATTCCGCGCTGGGATGTTTTCTATATCGGGATAATCCCTCGCCACCCGTGCAACGCTTTCCTCACGAAGCAAATGCAGCATGGGATACGGGGAACGATTGGTGAAGTTTTCGATGGCGTCCGGATGCGTTCCGGCGAAATGATAATGGGGATGGAAGCTGGCGGCCTGTATGACGCCGTCGAGGTTCTGATCCACTATGGCGGCTTCTATGACATGGAGAAAATCGTTGTAGATGTAGAAATCCGTCAGTGCCAACGGATGTATGAGAAATGATGTCTCTATCTGCGCTATATCGGCTTCCTGCAAAATGCGTAATTCACGAACAAAGTCATCAAGCAGTTTCTCCGGTTCGTCCGTCTCACTAACCGCGTATCGGATTCGCTCCGATTCAAACACCATCCGAGCAAAGGGACACATGTTCCACCCGATCACGAAGTCATGAATCCAGCGTTTGGTCTGGTCAATTGCGTCTTGTTGGAAGTCCATCATCGAAGGAACCTATCTGGATGATTGATTGACGGATTACAGCTACGGGACTTTTCATAAATCCATTGATTATGTTAGGATATTGATGATTCCGATCTTCCAACTGAGATAACCGCTGTGTGTTTATAGTAGGCTGAGAGGTTTCCGTCCGCCGTCGTCAAACTGGTTTGCAGGATCTACTTCATCGCACAAAGCACTTCATGCACCCCGGCGCTGGCACGGGAAATACCTGCCGGAATACCTTCTGTTTCTATGGATATCGTCCCTCCCCGTGAAGTTTCAATCACAAAGTGAGGAATAATAAAGATCCTCCTGGTTTCTTTCAAAGGATACTCATATTATCAAAATAATGCAACAAATTGGGTTTTCCTTGCAGGATGTTACATTGTATCATATTTTTTCTATATCGGAATTTGAGGTTAGGATTATAACCCTCCAAGACCATTTAATTAGGAGTAAATATGTCAGCGATCTATCGGGCAGGAATCGTGGGTGCAGGACAGATCGGCCATGCCCATGCCGTTGGCTATCAGGGTGTAGATTCCGTGGAGATCGTGGCTGTGACGGAACCGAACAACAGGGGGCGGGCCGAGTTTATGGATCAATATGGAATCCCCGGCGGTTACACGGATATGAAAGAGATGATGGACAATGAGGATCTGGATTTCGTGAGTGTGTGCACCTGGCACCTCCTGCATGAACCACAGACACTGCTGGCTGCCTCTTACCTCCCGAAGGCGATTATCTGCGAGAAACCAATGACGGTCGGCACGGCATCCGCGGATCGGATGATCGCGGAATGCGAGGAAAGGCACGTCAAACTCGTGATCGGCCATCAGAGACGGTTCTACCACTCCTGGACCAAAGCGCGGGATCTTATTCAAAAAGGAGCCATCGGCGCGCCTCAGATAGTGACCACGAAGTCCGGCGAGGGACTGTTGAACTGCGGAACACATGTGATCGACGCCTGCAGGTATCTTATGGGGGACCCCGAGACGGAATGGGTGATGGCAGCGGTGGAACGTAAGACGGACCGGTACGAACGGGACGTTCGTATAGAGGACTGCTGCATGGGGTTGATCCAGTTCAAGGGAGGCGCTCAGGCGCTTGTGCAGTCGGATCTGACGCCGGAGCACTGGTCGGTCGAGGAATACCAGGTTCGAGGTTCGGAGGGTGTTCTGGAAACGAACGCGCAGGCCGTAAGATATGTTAATGGCGACTCCGACGGTTGGGTCACAATCGATCTGCCGACGGAAGACCCCTGGGTGTTACAGGCACGGGCGACCGTCGCCTGGTTTGAGGGCGGCGAAGGGCACCGTTGCGAGGCACGACAAGCACGTCATGCGGTCGATATTATGATGGCCATGTATCAGTCGGCCCGCGACCATGAGGTGGTGCGTATGCCCATGGCGGAGACCGGATATCCGATGAATCTTATGTTCGAGGAGGGCAAGATTCCTGTCATCGAACCAGGCGCCTACGACATCCGTTCGTTCCTGGCCATGGAACCGGAAGATCGTACACGCTACAGCGACATGCGGCGGCAGGGCATGCGGCATAAGGATATCGCTGACGCCATGAAGAAGCGTCAGGCTAAAGGCAACTGAATTAATCCCTAGTGCCGCCCCGGTTCGCTGCATATCTCGTATCCGCGGCCATGGAGAATGCTACGGTAGAGCGGTAAACCGAAATGGAATATACACCTCTACAGCGGCGAGCATCAGTATCTGGCGTGTGAGGTCGTCTATGCGAATTTCGGTGGCAGGCGTTAGAGCCTCTATTGGTATTCTTTGAAAGCCGCCCCAGGTGTGCGGTTCCAGACAATCGGTTCTTCTTTACCCTCATAGACCGCCGTAAGAGGTTTTAAAATCCCTTCATAGGCTTCCGCCCAGGTATCCGGTTTATAATGTTGCACCAGACGGGCCCGGATCGGGGCGGGCATCTGATGAAAAAGGGGATGGTACCACAGGGTGATTACGGTACGTCTTTGATCACTCTGGTTTCCATGGGCCGCATGTAGGAGCCGGGAATCGCCGACCACCAAGTCGCCTGCTCGCACCGGCACATCCATCTCTCCCTCCGCATGCTGATAGGCCGGGTGATCAGAATCGACGACGGATCGTAGGTCGTTCGTATGGGCCTCCACTACCTGGTCATGAAGCGGATGGCGGTGCCGGTGCGATCCGGCAATGACGCGCAGACACCCGTTATGGCGGTTGGTGTCAACCAGATAATACATGAAAAAAAGTTGCTGGGGCGGCGGTTCATAACTGCACGGGTCGTTCCAACCCCACCAGTCCTGGTGCCAGAACAGGGCCGGGCTGCGGGGCGGTTTGCTGATGATGTAACCCGACGACCAGGTGGGCCTGTCGAACCCGAGATCCGACAGCACTGTCAAAGCCGGTGGATAGGCTACTAACTCTGAAAAAAATACGTCATCGAAGACGCTCACCATACTGCCGGTGGATTTCTGTTCAGAAAAATGAGAGAGAGCCTGCGCGTCCAGTAACCGGTCGGAGACCTCTTGTATCCGAGCCAGTAAATCCGGTTGCAATACCTTTTCAATAACACAGAACCCATCCTTTATCAATTGACTGTATTTATCTTGAGCTATTCTGGCGGACATTGACAATCCCTCCGATACCGTTAGTAATTGGCTGAACCTGCCAGGCTTCATCTGTAATTTTACTGTTCTAGATTCGTTCTGTCAAGAATCCCCCAGATCCTCTTTTTTCCTTGCCATTTCCGGGTGGTACCGCTATCCTAAACACCAACTTTGAATGACACATTTGACGATATAGCCAAACTCCAGGAGTAAATTGCATGGCTTCGCATAATACGTTGGTTTTTGCCGGCGGTCAGATCCATGATTACAAGAGTGCAGGCCCGGCTATCATGGATGCGCTGTCCGAGTGCGACGATCTGACGCTGACGTACGTGGAAGAAGATCTTGACGTACTCGTTGCCCCGAATCTCGATGCCTACGATCTTATTGTATTCTACTATACCGTAGGCGAGATCAGTGATCCGCAGAAGAATGGATTACTCAACTGGGTGGCCTCGGGTAAGGGATACGTGGGTATACATTCCGCGGCCGATTCTTTTCGTGGGTGCCCGGAGTACCGGGCCATGGTAGGCGGCCATTTCGTGACGCATCCAAAGTACCGTGATTATCAAGTCAGTGTGGTGGATGAGGGGCATGCCATCACCGATGGTTTGACCGAATTCACGGTGCGGGACGAACAGTACATCCTCGATTATGACTTAAGGAACCACGTTCTCTGCTCTGCCTTGCACAAGGGCGGCGCTATGCCGGTAGCCTGGACCAAATCATGGGGTGACGGCCGTGTGTTCTACCTTGCTCTGGGGCACGACGGCGACGCCTGTGGTCACCAGACGTTCCGGGCCCTGTTGCAACGGGGCGCTTGTTGGGCAGCTCAGCCGGTGGAGGCTTGATGCGTATCTGTCCCAAGTGCCGTCATGAACCGGTCCACCAGGTGCCATTTCGTCTGTTCGACTATTTATTTATTTTCTTCCAGTGGGGTAGCTGCCCCTATCAATGTGCCGGCTGCGGTTACAGATTTTGGAAACCGTGGACGTGGGTGGGTCATGATGAAGGTAGTGGATAGGGGATGTATCCCGAAGAGATTGTATCCCGACGAGATCGCATATAGGGAGTTAATGCTAGGATGATGGATGAAACGCCTGCAGGTGCCGGCAACCGCGATACCAGTGTAGGACGTAGATCCCGTCGGTTCGAGATTCTTTCGGAGCGGGATGTTAACCGGGACACGTATGTGCATGAGTGGGCGGATGCCGGGCTTATCATTGTTGGCAGTCCGAACGATCCAGCCCCGGGGATACGTATCGATGCGGATGGGGTGGCAGAAATGGACGGGCGATCGCGGGATCAGTTCGACATGGTCGACCGGTTTATCGTAGCCAACGCCATCGATACGAAGATTGCCGAAGAAGCCATGGCGATTGATTCGTTGACTTACGCTCGGATGCTGGTGGACATTCATGAACACCGGGACAAAATCGTAGCGTTGCTGTGTGGGGTGACGCCGGCCAAGTTAGTGGATATCGTCTGCCGATTGAACGTGGTCGAAATGATGATGGCGCTGCAGAAGCTGCGTGTCCGCAAGACCACTGCCAATCAGGCCCATGTGACCAACCGGAAGGAACATCCGGCATTGCTGGCGGCAGATGCGGCTGAGGCAGGCCTGCGCGGATTCGCGGAAGAAGAAACCACCGTGGCGGTTTCCCGCTCGGCCCCGTTCAATGCGCTCTCCATTCTCGTAGGTTCCCAGACCGGACGCGGCGGTGTTCTCACGCAATGCGCGGTCGAAGAGGATATGAGTCTTAAACTGGCTCTGAAGGGGTTGACCTCATATGCAGAGACCCTCTCTGTCTACGGTACGGACAAAACGTTCATAGACGGGGACGATACTCCCTGGTCCAAAGCGTTTCTGGCGGGGGCCTATGCCTCACGGGGTGTCAAGATCCGCTTTACGTCAGGTACCGGGTCTGAAGCCTTGATGGGGCATTCGGAAGGGAAGTCGATGCTGTATCTGGAAGCCCGGTGCCTGATGATGGTCAAAGGCGGCGGCAGTCAGGGTGTACAGAATGGGTCCATCAGCTGCATAGCGCTGCCGGAATCCCTGCCTGGCGGTGTAAAAGGTGTACTCGCAGAGAACCTGATCGCTACAATGCTTGGGCTCGAAGTAGCCTCCGGCAACGACGCTATGGCGTCCCACTCTGACATCCGAAAAACTGCGAAGCTAATGCTCCAGATGCTTCCGGGGACTGATTTCATTACCTCCGGCTACAGCGCCATGCCGAAGGAAGATAACCTCTTCGGTGGCGGCGATTTCGACGCCGAAGATCTGGACGACTGGAACGTGATCCAACGCGATATGCAGGTAGACGGAGGTATTACTCCTGCAAACGAATCCGACGTCATCGCCATCAGAGAACGGGGTGCTCGGGCGATTCAGACTGTTTATGCGGGTCTCGGATTTCCGACCATCACCGAAGAAGAAATCGAAGCCGCCGTATTTGGTCACGCGAGCGAAGACATGCCCGAACGGGACAAGGTGGCCGATCTCAATTCGGCCGAGGCCTTCCTGGACGGACCCGTCACGGTCGTCGGTGTTATCAAGGCACTGGCGGAAGGTGGATTCAGGGACGTGGCAGAACGGCTGCTTCATATGCAGAAACAGAGGATATCAGGCGATTATCTGCAGCCTGCAGCCATCATCACAGAGTCATTCCAGTCACTGAGCGGTATCAATGATCCGAACGATTATGCGGGACCGGGTACAGGCTATCGCTTGGAAGGCGAACGGTGGGAGGCGCTCAAGAACATTCCTCAGGCGAGGCGACCGGAGGAATTGGTCAACCCGACCGAAAACGGCGTATGGTCTATGACGGCGAAAGGACCGGCGCTGAAGGGAAAAAAGAGGAACGAGGTGGTCATCGCGGTGGGGCCGGCGTTCGGTTCTGCGATCACCGAAACGCTCTCCGGTATTTCTCATAAAAAGGTGCTTCAGCAGCTCGTAAATGGAATTAGGGAAGAAGGTCTGCAACCGCGAGTGGTAAAAGTGTTTCGGACTTCCGACTGTGGCTTTCTGGGATGGCACGGCGCACAGGTCAGCGGGTCCGGCATTGCGATTGGGTTACAGTCCAAGGGCACCATATTGATCACACGGAAGGATCTGAACCCGCTCAACAACCTGGAGTTGTTCGGGATGTCTCCGAACCTTACGGTAGAATCCTACTGGACCATAGGACGGAATGCGGCCCGGTACGCTAAAAATGAGCCGGTCGTTCCGGTGCCGTCCATTATCGATAACATGGCGCGGTTGAAGTACATCGTCAAAACCACGCTGATGCACCGCAAAGAAACGGAGCAGGTCCGCACGGACGCACCGGCCCGTGAGATGGAGATAGGATGAACGACCCGAGAGACGACTATCCCCTCGCAGAAAAACATCCGGATCTGGTGACCACACCTTCCGGAGTCCCACTTGCTGATATCACCCTGGAGAGAGTTCTGGCCGGCGAAGTCGGCAACGATGACCTGCGGATCACCGCTGATTCGCTTCGTAAACAGGCCGACATCGCAGCCGCTTCCGGTCAGTCCGCACTGGCAGCCAATCTGCGTCGCGCCGCGGAACTAACCGCCATTCCCAACGGAACGCTGCTGGAAGTCTACAACGCCATGCGGCCACACCGATCCACGAAACAGGAACTGGAGATGCTGTGCAACACGCTGGAAAACACCTACGGAGCAGAGGAAACGGCTGGATTTATCCGGTCGGCAATTCCTGTGTATGAGAGTAAACAGCTGTTTAAGCAGAAGGCTTAGGACTAGTTTAAAATGTACTCTCCCTTGTGGTCACCGGGCACCAGCGGGAAGAATGAATCAAGTCCATCAGTACGCGGACGGCCTCCGGTGTTCCGATAGTCTCGAGGGCTGATGCGGCATGTCCTTGGACATAACGATTTTCATCCGACAACCCCTTTTTCAGGGCTGGAACAGCATCCTGCCCTCCCACGCCGAATTTGCCGATAGAATACGCGGTGTTGAAGCGTACCTGGCCGTCTTCATCGTCCATTAGCCGTATCAGCGCCGGCACGGTTTTGTCAGGCTTCTGGGCGATGTTGCCTAGTGCCTCCGACAGATTCCGGCGTACCCAATCCGATGGATCGTCCACCAGTTTCGTCAGCTCAGGTACCGTTTCGGCGGCGGTGATTCCCATATCCCCTAGTGCATAGGCCGCGTAGCCTCGAACCATTTCACTATCGTCCTTCAAGGCATCCACTAAATCCGGTATGGCGGGCACACCCACCGGACCGAGACCGTAGCAGGCGTCACGCTTAATTTCATCAACGTCGTTGTGCAATCCATGCATCAGCACAGGAACCGCAGGCCGGCCCAGGGTTGACAGCGTGTAGGCCGCGTATAACCGGTTTTCTTCATTGTCGTCAAGGAGTCCGTCCGAAAGCTTTCCGATAGAGCTGTGTTCCGCCTGTTTGGCATTCGGTTGACCGGATAGCCAGTCCCAGATGTTCGACCACATGGGTGCGCGCCGGCTGTGTGAATCGCCGTTTAACGGGAGCGCGGAACCCGGGTTCCGCCACTGTGGTGTGGACGGCTCGCTCATGCGAGTGAACTGGAATTTCATCATATACCGTGTGTTGGACGTCATATTCGGAAACGCACGATGCCAGAGGTCGAAATGTATTAAAATGACGCATCCGGCTTTTCCAGTCATCGGAATCCCGATGCGATCCTCTTCCTCAGGGCGGGTTTCGAAATACTGAGTGCCGGGGATTACACCAGTGGGACCATTTTCAATGGTGACATCCTGCGGATAGTACATGCCCATTATCCAGCGCGGATGGTGGTCCCGCATTTTGCGGTAACCCCAGTAACTGTCTTTATGCCACCCGCCACCTCTGCTTTCAGCGGGATTCACATGCGGGTGCCGATGGGCATGCATGATGTAGTCGGGGCCGAGGATACTGGTCAGCGCCCCCTGAACGGCAGGATGATCGTACACCTGCTGGATCTCAGGCACCCAGGGCAGCAGGTTGTTACCCGGGTTGCCGTCTTTTTCGATTATTTCCTGTGTCTTCCTGTAAATGTCCGAATGGAATTCTTCCGGGAAATCCGTTTCTATCACGTAATATCCATCGATGACAAACTGCTTCATCGCCTCATCGTCGAACAAGTAATTCGCGTCTGTCATGTTCTACGTACCCCTTTTTATTGAAAATCGAATGTTGGACATATTACAAGGTGCTTATATAGTATAAAATCAAGAGTCTGGACGTTATAATGTGTCGAACTGGTCATTGGAGTCAATTATTTATTGCCGTATCTCGGTTGGTTTACGAATCAAAACAACCGGACATATCATCAAGGAATTCACTGGGAGTTAAGGATCTGAACCGTTGTATGCAGTGAGGTGGCCTGTCATTACCGATGGTAGGGCCCAGGCGCTCCAAACTGCCGGACACGATGTCGAGGGAAGATGCTGTCCCTTGAATTTCCAAGGTGGGATTTTCCGTATGGTAATACAAGACGGATTTGAGGCGCCTGCTCATTAACTGACGCGCATAGCCAGGAAGATAGTTGCCAGATCCGTTAGGCGGCAGGTTTTCGGGCCAGAACAGACAGTTGATCTGATACCGAAAGACCTGATGGAGCATATCAAAGGCGTTGCCGTCGCTCGCGATCCAGTTGGTGTTGGGCCAGACATCGATCCACCCCCAGGCCGACCCGATAGGCTCCCATTGCGGTGCAGGCCCGGCATCGATGATCGCGAAATGCTGGGGATAGTCGAAAAACTCATCGTACCGGCTGCGCAAGGTGTCGTAGAAGGACGTGGTGATGGCCAGCATCGCGATCCCACAGTGCCGAATACCGTCCTCCGGGTGCAGTGTCACAACTCCTACCCGGTCCTGCTCATGGTAGTCGGGACAGAAAGCGGAGAAGTCGCAAGCCTCTGATTGATTCCGTGTAATCGATCTATAGGTAAAGTCGGATGCGGTCAGTATGGAGCTGGTATGCATGGTGCGTACCGCCTTCTGCCCTATGGAACATTGGATAATGAATCGGACCCGAAATATAGGATATCAACATGCAAAATCTTCTGAAAAAAGTCCAGACATTCCACGAAGTTTTTGGTGGGCATGTGGAAAAAACACCGACCGTCGATCTGCCGCCGGAAACCATGGCATTACGGGTCGAATTACTCCGGGAGGAGGTAGAAGAATATGCCCAGGCGATCGCCGCCGGCGACCTGGTCGGGGTGGCGGATGCTTTGACAGACATTCTCTACGTTCTGCTGGGCGCTTATATCACCCACGGCCTCAGGACGTCCGCGCTTGAGTTGTTTAATGAAGTACACCGCAGCAATATGAGTAAATTAGATGCACAGGGGAAGCCGGTGTATCGTGAAGATGGCAAAGTCATTAAATCGGATATTTTCTCACCGCCCGACTTGGAATCGATCTTGAAACGGCATGTGGATGCGTGCCCACAATAGGAGAAAATGCTTGATAGGACGGACCTGATCCTCTATAGTTTTAACTTAAGTTTTATCACAGGCTTTTGTTTACCTGTTATTTAGGAGTCAAACCATATGGCTTTTGCCCCGGGAAAGAATCCGGCACTGTACATCGATGAAGAGCGGCTTGCTCGTTTGCAACAATGGGCGGCCATCGCCTCTCATTCGGAGGAGGAGGACGACTACCTTAGACGTGAGCTGAATAGCCAGCTCGATGAAATGGTGGTCCGTGTTCTCGATCCGGGACTTGACGATGCCCTCAGCAAAGTAACCCCAGCAACCTACGGCATCGAGCTGTTCCCTCACTGTGCGCCGCTACGTGAAGATGTGGTAGAGCCTTGGCCCGATGTGGATGGGGTTCTGGACAACGCACCGCGAACACAGGATCGTTATTTTGTCGTACCCGTGAAGAACCACCAGGAACTGTAAGAGATCTGTTCATTGACCCATCATTCATTGATTCGTTGGTGGAAAAATGCCTTTAAATCTATGTGATCATACAGCCTTGGAAATTGCGGAGTTGATCCGCCGCCGGGACGCCAGCGCGGTGGAAGTGTTTGAGTCCGTGGCACACAGGGTCGAGCAGGTCGAGGGGCGCAGCGGGATGCTAGATTATCAGCCCTCGGACCAAGATGAAGCGCAGGATAGGAAGTCGGTCCATGCGTTTGTGGCGCCGTTGCCGCTTGAAGCAGCCCACAGGCAGGCGGAATTGGTGGATGAGGCTATTGCGCGGGGTGACGATCCCGGTATACTGGCCGGTGTACCGGTAGCGGTAAAGGATATCTTCTGTACCAAGGACACACGCACGACCGCTGCTTCAAAGATCCTCCATAATTACGAAGCGCCCTACGATGCTACCGCGGTGAAACGGCTTCGGGCGGCCGGTTGCGTTTTGATTGGAAAGACCAATCTGGATGAATTCGTGTACGGTTCATCCTCTGAAAGCAGTGCCTTTAAACCGGTACCGCGGAACCCCTGGAATCCGTCCAGGGTGCCCGGAGGGTCGAGCGGAGGTAGCGCGGCCGCAGTAGCTGCCGGACAGGCGGCCATAGCGCTCGGCAGCGACACGGCCGGCTCAATCCGACAACCTGCAGCATTCTGTGGCGCAGTAGGTATGAAGCCTACCTATGGCCTGGTTAGCCGATGGGGCCTGATCGCGATGGCCGCCAGTATCGATTGTGTCGGACCGCTTACCCGCAACGTAAAAGACTGTGCCCTTGCGTTGCGGGTCATTGCGGGTCACGATACGTACGACTGGACTACTGCCACGAATCCGATTCCCGATTACGTAGCGCTGTTGGATGACGATGCCGTGAAAAAAACCATCCGCGGCCTTAAAATCGGTTGGCCGAAGGAGTATTTTGAAGATGAGGACCTGATCGACCCGGTCGAAGGCGCCGCCATAGTGTCGGCAATCGATGCAGCCGCAGATGTCTTCAGGTCCCTCGGTGCCGAGATTGTTCCCATTTCACTCCCGCACACCTCCTATGCGATCCCGACTTATTTCGTAGTTTCCCGCGTGGAGCTGGCCAGCGATCTGCACCGCTTCGACGGCGTGCGGTACGGCCATAGAACGTCAGAACCGGTGGACAATCTCTTCGAGATGTACGAGGCCAGCCGCACAGAAGGTCTCGGTGTTCAGCCCAAGCAACGCATTATGATGGGCATGCATGTGTCGAGTGCGGGATATTCGGATCAACTGTATGATAGGGCGCTTCGACTGCGTGCACTCATACGGCACGATTTCGATCAGGCGTTCGAAAACGTGGATCTGATAATGTCCGCTACAACACCGACCACAGCTTTCCCGCTGGGTGGTATATACGGTGATACCGTGCAGATGCAGAACGCCGACCGATTGACCGTACCGGCTAACCACGCCGGCATCCCGGCCATCAGTCAGCCCTGCGGTTTCGATGGGCAGGGACTACCGATCGGTTTGCAACTTATCGGTCCGGACTTCAGTGAAGTACGTATTCTGCAGGCCGCTCATGCCTACGAGAGTGAAACGGATTGGCACACTAATCGTCCATCCATGATACAATCCGACGCAAAACAGTGACCAGTCCGTCCCGCATTTGTAAGCAGGGCGCGCATCGGATTTATTTACCACTATAGATTCTACATGCCATCCTACGAACCCGTCATAGGCCTTGAAATCCATGTCCAGCTTCACACCCGGAGCAAGCTGTTCTGCGGGTGTAGCACAGAGGCGGTGTCGGTGCGTGATGTGCCGCCCAATATGCATATCTGCCCCATCTGCACCGGTCATCCGGGCGTCCTGCCCCGTCCGGTCAATCGTAAAGCAGTCGTGATGGGGGTGCGCCTGGCGTCCGCATGCCACTGCACCGTTAACGAGTTTAGCGATTTCGACCGGAAAAATTATTTTTATGCTGATCTGCCCAAAGGGTATCAAATCACTCAGCATCAGCGTCCCCTAGCGACCGACGGCTGGGTGGATATCCAGACTGACACGGGCACGAAGCGTGTACACCTCGACCATATGCATCTGGAAGAAGATCCCGGCAAAAGCAAGCAGGAAGGGGGCGTGTGGCTGGTGGATATGAACCGCTGCGGCGTCCCGCTGGTGGAGATCGTGACCGGACCGGACCTGCGCTCAGCGGCGGAAGCTGTTGCTTTTGTAAGCGAATTCCGGCGGATCATACGTTATCTGGGCGTCAGCGAGGGTAACATGGAAATGGGCAACATGCGGTGCGACGCAAATATATCGATTCGTCCGTCTGGTTCGGAGACGCTGGGTACCAAGACCGAAATAAAGAATTTGAACTCATTCCGGTTTTTGGAAGAGGCGGTCAACTGGGAAATCGAACGGCAGGTACAGACACTGGAGGAAGGTGGTGACATCTCACAGATTACGATCCACTGGGATGAACGCAGTGGTGAAGGCCGCCTTTCCAGGGAAAAAGAAACGGAAGCCGATTACCGTTACTTCCGAGAGCCCAACTTAATTCCGGTGCAAGTGACCGAGGATGTTGTGAAGGAAGGTGAACAGGGTGTACCGGAATTACCGTTCGATCGCCTTCGGCGTTATGTTGACACGCATGGCCTGAGTGTCCCGGATGCTGAGACGCTTGTGGAAGAGAAGGCGGTTGCGGATTACTACGATGCGGTTACAACCACGTTTGACGGTCCGCCCAAACGGGCTTCTGACTGGGTCAGAAACCAGGTGCTACGGACGCTCAACGATGCCTCGAATCCCTACGACACCCTCTCCAACCTGCCTGTGACATCCGAATATCTCGGCAATCTTCTTGTTATGATTGAATCCGGGAACCTCAGCGACTCCCTGGCGCACCAGGTCTTCGATAAAATCCTGGTATCCGGCAAATCCCCCGAACAGGTAGTCGCAGAAGAGGGCCTGCAACCACCGGAAGATGACTTTGTTGTTGGGATGGTTGACCGGGTCATTGCCGAAGATCCGGAAACGGTGCAGGTCGTCCGTGACGGCAACCCTAAAGCTGTCGGCCGTCTGATCGGCTTGGCCATGAAACTCACCCAGGGTCGCGCCGATGCAAAGAGGATACGCGAACTTCTGATAGAGCGTATCTGTGCGGAATGATGGGCCCGTAACCGCACCAACGCGTCGCATAAAACCCTGCACAACGATTACTGCTGCCTATGCGGTGCTTGGCCCGTTATCCCTGCCACCTAACCTTCCTGTTATATTGAACTTGCCCTCACACCCAGTACTTTTGGATGATCGTTCGTGCCCTACGGCATTTGAAGATTACCTGTTAATCACATTGTTTTAAGACCGATCCCATGGAAACACAAGGGTCGGGCGGTTAGCATATCGTTTTGTCTTGACGGTAATCTGGCTGCCGCATCCTGGCGCCAGATGAACCGTGAACGTGCTGTCATCGACGGGAGTCTCGCTACCGTCCACAGTAACGCTCTCCACCTGATGCTCCCCGTATGCCCCGCCCTGAACGACAACCGTTCGGGCTTCCACCTGATTGACATTGACCAGCGTCACCGATGCTTCATCCTTTGACAGCGAATTTACCAGAGCCGCTACGTCCTCGGGGATACCGGCACGATTTCGTGCCGGATCGAAGTAGCGCAAGCGGCAGTGCAGCAAGTGGCCCAGATGTCCTGTAGGCAGACCGCCCAGCATGAGCCGGATCAGCGCGTCTACGATGCCGGGGTTTATGCCGTTCGGGTCATCCGACATGCGGTTGTCAGGAGATGAGGTATCCGATCTCATCTTCTCAACTCGCTCACGGACATAGGTCAGATCTTCCTGCAGCGCGGTTACGGGATAGTGGGGATCCTGACCATCGAGATAACGGTACCAGTCATCTTCTGGTGCCCGCTCGAGATCCGCCCTGTCCATCGACCAGTAGTAAATCTCCTGTGCGCCGGTGTCGAATGGCTCGGCCTGAAAATCATACCATCCATCGTCTCCAAACATGCGCGGATACAGGGATTTGCCGTCTTCTTCCTTCTTGTTGCTGTTAACGGCATCGATGACACCCCGCCAGGTGTCAATGTATGTTTGATCGCCGGTCAGAATCAGTCCGTTTGCAAAGCTCCAGTGCGCCCGATGCAGGAAAAAGGGTCGATTGGACATGGCCCCTGTTTGAGGTACCTCTACAGTGAATCCCCAGCCGTAGACACCGCCGTACCATTTTCCGTCACATGCTCCGCCGATCGTGCCGTCTAGGCCGATATTGGTCGGGATAATCCCACCGTTCTTCCGGGTGCGCTCTACCCAGACGTCCAAGTACTCTTTGGCCCAGGTGTAGTACTTTTCGTTGCTGTCGATCATGAACGCGTTGATCGCCATGGTTGTGGTGTTCATATTGAGCGGATGGTCGCCGGCCACATCATTGTAGTCCTTGAAATGGGCAACCATCTCCGCATAGTTTCGCTCGCCATGACCGGGTTTGAAGCGTCCCTCCACTTCGATTGGATCACCGGCCCAGTCCAGGCCGGTGGCCTTCCGAAGCATGGAGCCTCGGCTGCCATTGAAGAAACTCTTGATGACCTTATGCTCTGCGATCCAGTTGTCCGCGATCGGATCCTCCCCCATGTAGAAACCGCTGAAACGCCGCATTCGGTCCTGGAACTTTTTGTCGTAGGGATCCGACAATCCCTGCTGGAAAAACGCGGTGAACCCTTCACCATTGTGCATCCAGTCAAACATGGTTGGGAACTCTTTGAAGTACATGCCGTCCCGGGCAAAATCCACGTCTACGGTTTTTGCTTCGGTATACTGAAGCAGGTGGCCATCCCAGGCTTTCTTATACAGATCGAGAACAACGTCCGACGCCCCGATCGCGTGAAGTTCGGGCCACTTTGCAAAATTCTCCGCAGCATCGTCCGGTCCGTCATCTCCGCCCCATCGCGGTACACAGAGGAGATAACCCCGTTCGTCAAAATAATGATTGTAAAACGCTTCGATAGCCTGTGCCTGCATCCTGATGAGCTCCCGTTCCAGCAAGGCCCATTCGGGCGGGATCATCGGAGTGGTTAAGGTAACAGTGCTTAATGACTGGGGGTGATGTTGCATTAGGGATTCCTTTCGATGTTTGTTGTTAGACTCTTTTTGTCCATGTCTCAAGCAATTCCAGATTGACGCCTGCGCCCCCGCATACGATGGCGATCACAGGGCCACGGTCCTGAAGTGGGGCGGCTCGGTGGTAAACGGCTGCCAGCGCCGCGCCGCACGCCGGTTCGACGAGAATACGATGATCGTTTAGATATCGGTTGCAGGCATTGAGCGCCTCTCGATCGGAAACGAGCCACGGCGTGACGGGATGTATCTGGGCCCATTCGAGCGCTTTCGGTGTGACTGACAGGGCGCCCAGGGTAACCGCGATGGAATCGATCCTGTCAAGTGTGATCGGCTCACCGGCATCGACCGCCTTTGCGAATGAGGCCGCCCCCTCCGTTTCTACAGCCAGGACGGGTACATCGTGCCAACCCACCCGGTGCAGTCCTTCGACTACGCCGCAAAGCAGACCGCCGCCACCGACGGCTACCACGATCGCGCCGGGTTTAGGACCGGCAGAATGCATTTCTTCGACTAGGGAGGCATGACCGCTCCAGATCAACGGATCATCGAAGGGGTGAATGTATCCCGCGCCTTCCAGGTTTGCCAGGTCTACCGCATATTTGTGTGCAAAGAACCAGGAGTCTCCATGCTCGACCACCGTTGCGCCTTCCTGTCGTAACAGTTCCCGCATCCACGCCGAGGTGGTCTTGGGAACCACTACGGTTACCGGCACTCCGATTACCCGCCCAGAATATGCGGCCGCATATCCCGCATTGCCCCCGGAAGACGATACAAGGCCCGTCGCACCCTGTTCGTGCTTCGCCTGACAAATACGCCCGATTCCCCGGATCTTGAACGACCCTACCGGCTGCAGCGCTTCCATCTTCATTAGAACCCGAGTACCGAGCGCAACGGACAGGGGGGTTGATTCCCACAAGGGCGTTTTCGTATGTAGGGTTTGACTCATCCGTTCAATGGTTTAATAAAGAGACGAAAACTTAAGTCTCAATCCTAAAGGTGTATTCCTCATTCTGCCGAGATTTGAATGTGATCTAATGAATCAATGCATTAACTTCCTCAAAATACTTCGCCGCCCCTTCACGAATCCACGCGTCGTAATACATATGAAGGAAAAGAACACCGATGTCGAGATGTTCCTGCAGCGTATCGGGATTGTTCAATGTGCCTGCGATACGACCGGCGTCTACGATTCGTTTCAAGGTGTCGGAGACCACGTTCTGCACTTCGGGTCGGGACCAGTCGCCCACATGTCCCATGGTCTGGGCCAGGTCTCCGGGGGCGACGAAGAATACGTCGATGCCGTCGACGGTGAGTATTTCATCAAGGTTGTTTACGGCCTCCATTTCCTCTATTAGTACCACGGTGAGTATTTCGTCATTGGCTTTCTGAACGTATTTTTCGACACCGTATCCTCGTCTTCCCGAATACATGCCCCGCATGCCGATCGGCGCAAAGCGCGTTGCTTTAACGACGTTTTCCGCTGCTTCTTTATTGCTTACATGGGGCACGACGATGCCGTTGACACCGCAATCGAGCGACCGACCGATAAGGCCGGCATTGTTGTCGTGCACGCGCATGACAGACGAGATGCCCCACAGATCGCAGGCCCTGGATACATCGCCTATTTTGTCGAAGGTAACCCCTGCGTGTTCGCCTTCGATCCAAAATCCGTCGAACCCGAGTGGCCCAATGAAATCGATCGTCGCAGCGGTGTGATTATGTCCCCCTAGGACGTGTACGTGTTTTCCTGCAAGAAGTTTATCTCGTGTACGGTTGCCGTGCATTTGTTTAGTCTCCCTGGTGCGCATAACCGGCTGCAGGCTTCTGGTGGAAGCTCTGAACCGGCGTGATGATATCAATGTCAGATATCAGGATATTGTAACCCGAAAGGGTGGTTTGCCCGTTTGACGTGGGCAAGACAAAGAATTAAACCCCCGAATCGAATGAGCCTGGAAGGGGGCTGAATCTTACCGCCTTACATATTTCCTCAACATGCGTGGCCCAACCTCAGCGCTGTAGATGTTGCCTCTGCGGTCCACTGCCACCCCTTCGGCGCCACTGGTCGCGGAACCGTCAGGCATGGGTTCCGTGTCTGGGATGAATGCGACCACCCAGCCGTCTCGTACACTGCCGATACGGATGCCACGTTTCCAGCCCGGGTTCCGACGAGTGTTGGATTCCGAATCGGCACTGTACAAATAATCGTTGCGGTCAATGTACAGGCCGCTCGGCCTGCCGAACTGGGTCCACGTGGCAATGTATTCTCCGTCCTGGGAGTAAATCTGGATGCGGTTATTATACCGGTCTCCAACATACAGGCGTCCCTGGGAATCCATGGCCAGGGCGTGGGGATCGTGGAATTCGTTGATACCCTTACCTGTTTTGCCCCATGACTTGATGAAGGTGCCATCGGAGGAAAACTTAGCGATGCGATTGTCATCTCCCCGACCCAGGTGGCCGACGGCGACAAATATATCACCGTTGGGCGCGATCTGAACATCGGAGGGGCCATTGAAGCTGTCGGGGCCGTCGCCTTTGCCGGTGGCGGTACCGATTTTCATCATCACCTCACCGTCTGGGCTGAATTTGATAACCTGATACCCGATGCTGTCGTTTTTGCCTGTGTCGGTGACCCAAACGTTGCCCTGGCTATCCACGTCCATACCATGTGGCTGAATGATCATCCCCGCTCCGAAGCTCCTCTGCAATTCACCGGCTGAGTTGAAGGCAAGAACAGGCGGGACATCATGACTTTCGTTGCAATTATTGGCACCGCACCGTTCCGCCACCCAGATGGTGCCGTCCGGTCCCACGGCCACGGCGCTTGTGGATCCCCATTTTCGTTCTGAAGGAAATTTACCCCAGACACCTTCTATTGTATCGTACGGATTGGTTGCGTGGTTCTGCGCTAGAGCCTGCCCCAAATTCAGTACAAGCACCGCCACCAATGTCAACAAAAACATTGGTTTCAAATAGAACATTGCATACCTCCTTATGGATTCTAAAATAGGATTTGAGACAGTCTATTGGGCCTTTAAAGTTTTGTCAACGGCCAATTATTTCCGCGACTGCCGTTCTATAGAGGCGCCTAGGTGGCGCAGTGTATCGTCAATATGTTCATAACCCCGATCGATATGTTCGACGCCCGTGAGAATGGATTGTCCTTGCGCCGCCGTGGCTGCGATCAACTGAGTGAAGCCGGCCCGCAGATCCGGTACTTCGAGGTCGATTCCTGTTAGAGGGGTAGGTCCGCGTACCACCGCGCTGTGCCTGTAACCCCTGGCGGCGAACCGGCAGCCACTGCCTCCCAGGCAGGCGTCATATACCTCAATGTCCGCACCCATCTCCCTCAACTGATTCACATAGCCGAACCGATTCTCGAAGACGGTCTCATGGATAACCGACATACCCTCGGCCTGGGTCAGGAGAACCACGAACGGTGGTTGCCAGTCGGTCATAAAACCGGGATGCACGCTAGTTTCCATAGAGAGTGCGTGAAGCGGGCCGTTGCGGAAAAACCTGATGCCGTCAGATTCGATCTCGAAGGATCCGCCGATCCGTCGAACGGTGTTGAGGAACGTCAGCATATCACGTTGCCTGGCCTGTCGGACGAAGACGTCTCCCTTCGTAAGCAGAGCCGCCGCACCCAGCGAAGCACTGACGAACCGGTCGGGGATTATTTCATGTGTGGCTCCGGTGAGCGTCCGGACTCCTTCGATCACATAGGTCCTGTCGACCTGTTGATCGATGATGGCGCCCATCTTCTGAAGGTACAATGCAAGATCTATAATCTCAGGTTCGATAGCGGCATTGCGGATATACGTCCTGCCCTCGGCAAGCACAGCCGCGAGCAGAATATTTTCCGTTGCTGATACACTCGGATACGGCAAAGTGATCTCTGCTCCCCGAAGCCGCTGGGAACGGACGTGATACACCTCGTCCACCACCTGCACGTCAGCCCCCATTTGCTGGTATGCCTCCAGGTGAAAATCCACTGGGCGAACCCCGATCCGATCTCCTCCCGCTGCATGGATGATTGCCTCTCCGGTGCGATGCAGTAACGGCGCGAGCATCATAACAGACAGACGGTTCTTCAGTGCCATCGTTGCGGGTACTTCGGAGTTTGTAACGGACCTGGTCCGAACTTGGAGCAACCGCGCCCCAGGCATTTCGAAATGCGTGCCCAGGGCCCGGCAGATATTCAGCGTGTCGGCCGTATCCGCGATCGAGGGCACATTCGAATACTCACACGGCTTGTCGGTGAGCATCGACGCGGTAATCAGCTTGCTGATAGAATTCTTGGCTCCCGGAACGGTCACTTCACCCTGCAACCGGCACGGACCTTCGACTACGAATTGATCCATGAGTGTATCTGGCGGATTGACGAATTGATGGTTTGGCCGATTGCGCGTTGGCTATATCCCGTCAATTTTCAATCCACAAATCCTCCCTCTAACTAACAGTACAACGAAAATATTTGCTATTTTGTCAGGCGCGGGAATGCCAGCCATCCAATCTTTATATAAGTACTGCCTGAACAGCTACGGTGTCTCAGGAAAACGATTTCGCCTGCTATTTTATCACAGCCCGTGTCTCCTAGTGTACCTGATTGCAAAGCATCTCGATCCCGTTCTCAAGTGCGCTAGATGGGCTTATTCGTCAACCAACTTTTTTTCCGGCACATGCCGCTTGGTTCCCGGCGCAGGGAGTGACCGTATTCCGTTTCAATAGAGTGCCCGCACAAACTCCAGGTTTTTCAAAGTATTCCATTCCAAATCAGAAAGATCATCATTTTTAATCTTGAAGGCGTCCGGTGAAATGTTGGTGTGGGTTTCAATCACGATATGACCTTTGTAATGGTCATTGGCAAGGGCTTTCATCTGCCCGGACCAGTCTACGACACCGTCCTTTGCCAGACACCATCCGCCGGTTCCGGCATCAAAATTTTTGATATGGACATGAGAAACCAGGTCTTTAATCTGCTCGTATTCATTGGGAAACGGATGGGCGGTTCCCGCGCGGGCGGAATTACCGGGGTCCCAGCACAAACCAACTCTTTCGGCGCCTACATCACGAATAATTCCCGCTGCCTCCTGCCCGGTTGCACCCCAGCAGGATGCCTCATTTTCCAGGGCCAGCCGACATCCGTGCGCATGAACCACATCCGCTAACTGACCGATGTGTTCGGCGATTTCCTGGGGTGGCCTGGGTGCGTCGGTACGTTGGAAGGCGAAGCTTGACACCAGATCCGTACCCAATCGATGTGCCCAATCGCAGGCGCGGGGTACGTCTTCGTACAGGGTGCGTGAAACAGAAGGGTCATCAGCGGAACATTTCCAGAACCCCGGCGAAACGCCGGAGACAGACAGTCCGGCATCGTGGAGAAGTGTCCGAAAGGATTCCAGCTCACTGTCCGAAACGTTCGGAAACCGGCCGTTCCGTAAAGAGCGAACCTCCACATGACTTACACCCCATTCTGCGGCGAGAGCGATGGCACGCTGGGGGGATTCACGGGTGATTTCGTCAGTGAATATGGAGATACTCACGCTTTGGAACCCTTTTTCTTAAACACAAGATGATAAACCGGAATGCCGGCAAGAACCACGCCGATTCCAAGCCCCGCCTGCATCGGACTGTCGCCGCCGAGCAGAAGCAGCAGGATCGTGACAAGTATAAGGAAAATAATTGGTGTTATCGGATATAGCGGCGTCGAATACGGAGGGGTCTCATCGCGCCTTCGACGTAGGATGAAGACACCGATTACGGTCAGGGCGATGAACACTACCGCGATAAAGATAATCAAAGCCATGACCTGTTCGAAGGTTCCCAATAAAACATAAATAGACGCCAGAACCGCCTGGATGGAAATGGCCCTGGAGGGCGTGCCGAAACGAGGATGAATGACACCTGCAAAGTTTAAGAATACACCATCGCGGGCCATCGCATAGTAGACTCGCGGCATGGCCATCAACGTTCCAGTGATGCTTCCTAAAACGGAAACAATGACGATGGACGCGAATATCACCTCACCGCTGCGTCCGAACAGAATCCTGCCGGCTTGTGCCGCAAACGTCCTATCGGATGTGATATCTTCTACCGGCACCAGATACATGAACGCGGCGCTCGTGACAATATAGGTCGTCGTCACCACTGCAACAGCTAGAATCAGAGCGCGGGGCAATGCCCTTTCCGGGTTCTTCACCTCGCCTGCCAGTTTGCTCACGTCCCACCAGCCGGCAAACGCGAAGAAGGCACCCACGAATCCACCTGCCAGTGCGTCGGGAAACAGCGGTGCCGAACCGGGCCGCTGGTCGACGAACGGGAGGAAATTAGACCAGTCACCGAGCCCGAAGCCGAACCCCCACAGTGCGATGAACGCCAGTACGCCGACCTTGAAAATGGTAATCCACTGCACCAACCACGCCCCGATCCGAACGCCGACCATGTTGACTCCGGCAAGGATCGAGATCACGGCAATGGCGGTAATTTTTATTCCGGTCGGTCCCAGCTTGAACAGGGAATCCGCATACTCGGCTAACCCCATACCCAGTAGTGCGGTGAGGCCGGGATCCAGTACCAGCATGGACTTCCAACCATACAGAAACGCGAGCTGGGGACCGTACGTCTCACGCAGATAGATATATCCTCCGCCCGCTTGGGGAAACCGGGACGCCAGCTCCCCATAACATAGTGCGCCGCTTAAAGCCATCCCTGCCATCAAGGCCCAGATAATCAGAATCAGAAATGGTGAGCCAAGCGATTTGGCCATGCCCGCAGGTACCAGAAAGATCCCGACCGCGATCATCCCACTGATAACCATCGCAGTGGCGGTACCCACCCCTAATTGGCGCTGCAATGTGTCGCTCATCACATTACCCTCATTCCTGAACTTCCTTCTGTTTTCTGATATAACCGTCGAATACGAACGTACCAAACGGTAACAATCCCGCTATGAAACCACGGATTCCAATAGGGACCCGTAACCTGTACTCCCTCAGAATCACGAATAGGTAAGCGGAGTACACCATGAACAGGATACCGTGAATCATGCCGATGATGTTTACAGCCACCGGCATGCCGTACATGTACTTGAGAGGCATGGCAATTCCGAGCAACAGGATGTATGAAAGCCCTTCAAGAAATGCGATGATGCGGAATATGGCAAGATTCGACATGGATTGACGATAAGGATCAGGACCGATCTTTCTGAAGGAGCGCCACCGCACCAAACTCATAGCAGGCGTCTGTATCCGGCAGCTCTTCTAGATAGACCGTAAACCGTACCGGTAAACCGTTGTCCGGCATCTTTTCTTTCCAGTAGTTCGCATAGGCGGCCGCATATTCTCTGCGAATGCGATTCTTCTCAGCCATGTATCCCACCGGATCGGCCAACGGACTCGGCTCTTTTGGCGCCGCTCCGAAGGAATGTATTTCTAAGAAGTCGAGATCCGCCAATGAGTTACAGATACCTGCTGCCTGTATATAATGTTCCCAAGTGTCGAATAGCCGGGGAATCTCCCGCGCGGGATCCATGCGGGCGATGTCGTCCAGCCCCAGTTCATTGGTCGCGGCGATGGCGCCGGTCATGCCCACAAACCGAATCTTGAGATCGCCGTTGTCAAGCTGCTCTACCACAAGGTCTGAGAAGACATCATTCGTTTTTTTACGGTAATACGTGACGCGTCCGCTTTTTTTTATTTCCCAGTCCATATTTGTTATTGTTGACAGTTATTGGGATTGCCGCATTACTCAAAAAAACAGTCTTAAAGTCCTCCCCCCTGTATCGATAGCGCACAAGGAGTAGATGACCATTCCTGAAATTGAAACACAGCCCTTCCCGTCAATCCGACATTTCAATAATCTTCTTACACCAGTTCCGGTTCATTCTCCAATCGCCCGAGCCAGTAGTGAAGATCAAAATCGTCATCTCCAGTGAGGAAACGCCAGAACTTGATGCGGTTCACCTGTTCCAGGCGATCATCGTTGCCGTACCATTTGTGATTGGCACTCAGGATGCCTGGGATTTCAGGATCGTCTATGTCATCCGTGTTCCAAAGGCGCAGCTGGCGGACGGTAGGGTTCAGGCGCAGTTTAAACATGTATCTGACCCGGGCGGTCCGGTTGGGCTGGGCGCAATGCCACATACCGTGGTGGGCGACCGCAACAGTCCCTGCTTTGCAGTCCATGGCCAGCTGACCCATGAAATTCTGATACCGGCCAATGTTTGTTTCGCTAATCTGGCGGAAGTGGCTGCCGGGAAGGATCATGGTACCGCCCATTTCACGAGGCGTGTCATGGGAGAAATAGAAAAACTGGACGTCGAAGTGCATACGGGTGTCGATGATTGCATCTGCATGCCAGATTTGCCCCTGGGTATGTGTGGCACCAACCGTATGTACCGCATGATGGTCGTAGAGTGGATTCGGGCCGACCAGACTTTCGATGATACCCTGGATCTCCGGAAGGCGGAACACTTTGCCGAGCGCAGACGGTTCCGGCCAGATCTTTTCAATCGGTGTCGCGGCTTTTTCCCTCGGTACTTCATGGCTGGCTATTTCTTTTTGTGCGGCTTCGTTCAGCTCCTGAGGAACCAGGCTGTCGAAGCGCAGGTATCCGTTGGCCGCAAACGAGGCCATCTGTTTCGAATCGAGCAGATACTTCCGGTCAACCATCGATTTCCTCCAATCTTTCCAGGATATATTCATGTTTGAGGTACGAAGTCTGGTATTCGGTTCCGGGAAAAGCCGGCCACTGTTGCGGAAACTGAATTACCCGCCAACCGTCCAGCATGGCCTCCAGAACCGAAGTGTAAGGGGGTGTTTCACTGTCACCGGTGGTAGGATGAGTTTTGCCGGTTCCGTCATATATGGTCCAGGACCCCACCGGACTGTCGAGATCCGGCGTGCGGAGGTAGAGCACGAGCAACTTCTGACGCAATGGCATCGCACACCTTTCTATTTGTAGCCGATACTTAAGATATGATACTGCGGGGTGATGAAAACCACTGCCATGAGATACAACGAACCAGGCGCTGTGTCAACAAAAAACACGCTTCAAATTTTGGAATGTTTTATATAAAAACGACCAGCCAAATCGGTTGCTGTACGGTAAATCACAGACTATGCCTTTAAAATGTCAGCGACATGAATCAATTAAAACCACCAAACATTAGTGTTCCGTATTTTGAACACGAGCATGACGGGGAAATTCTGATGGCAGATGATAGGATGTAGCCCAAAATCCATTGGGGATGGCGGACAAAATTTTGGAAGTGGAATTTTCCGATGCTAAACACACGGCCTGTTTTACGCCGCAATGTTAAGGAAGTTGGCGGACTATCGTTCGTCGGGAGGCTCGTTACATGAAAGACACCGAACTTAAAACCAGATTGCCTATGTATGACCAATCCAGTAGGTTTTCCTCGGTTTAAATCAGTTATATTTTGTTTGCCTTCGTGTGAAATTCCCTTAATTTATTGAAATGCTCCCTTGAAAAAAGTTTGTTTGGCTGTTCCATTCTTTACAGGCCAGGAACCAAAGAATTGGATTTTACTGCTTAGGATTGGACGGCTGGGTGATAATACGGGGATGTGTCACGTCGCCCGTTCCCTTACCCTTCACTTAGCGCGCAGGACGGGAAGGAGCTGAGCGGGGCTCAGCCCTAGGTAACATGCGGATGAAAAACAAGCGGTTAGAACACCCATTCGATTTAAGCTGTCATCCCTCCTGCGTTCCGGTCGGATCGTAGGCAATCGCGGTGGAATCGGATGCTGTCGGGCGGGCGCCCGATCAATAAATTCCTTCACATAACTATGAGATAAATAACCATGAAGGGTACCAATAGGACGACCACCAATAGAACGAATGCGCTCTGCAGGAGCATCAATATGCTCAATTAATTCATTATAAAGTTCTTCCATAAAAACGTGAATAGATATAAAACCTATACCTCTAACGTTCCAGTGGAAATTCCATGCAAAATTAAAGTTGGTGTTAAAAGTAATTTTTTAATTAAAAAAATCAGAAAGGTTAAGGGAAGTCTAAAATTGTAGAAGGGTGGTAAAAGTGACAAAAACCAATAAAACATGTAAAGGTAGATATCATAAATACTTAAAATAAGATGTATTTACAATAAAAATAAAAATCAATGGAAAAACCGTTTTTAGAATTATCCCAGTATATCTATTTGATCAGTTTTTTGAGATACTTTATAGTATCTGGGATTTTCTTTTTTATTTTCTACAAACTATTTAGAAACAAGTGGTTTTATAAAAAAATTCAGTCGAGATCCCCCAAATCAAAAGATTATAAGAGAGAGGTGGGTTATTCATTAGCCACAATGTTTATTTTCACATCGGTTGGTTTAACAGTATTTGATACTCCCCTCCTCCAATACACTCAAATATATGCACCCATAGATAAATATGGCTACTTCTACTGGTTTGTGAGTATCATAGCGATGATATTTTTGCACGACACCTATTTCTATTGGATGCACAGAGGCCTGCATCATCCAAAACTATATAAATATGTACACTTGATCCATCATAAGTCCACGAATCCAAGTCCGTGGGCTTCTTTAGCCTTTCACCCAATAGAAGCAGTAGGAGAAGCCTTTATTTTATATCTCGTTGTATTTTTAATACCTTTTCATCCTATTGCAATGTTATTATTTTTAAGCTTTATTCCGGTCTACAATGCGTATGGCCATTTGGGTTATGAAATCATGCCTAAAAAATTTAATAAACACTTTATAGGTAAGTGGTTCAATACCTCCGTGAATCACAACCAACATCATGAGACATTTAATGGGAATTATGGGTTGTATTTTTTGTTTTGGGACAGATGGATGGGCACCATACGAGATGATTATGATGAGCGTTATGCAGAAACGGATAAAAAGAGAGCACAAAAACAAGCGAAAGAAATTAAATTAGGATAACCGCTTTAGCATCTTAATTTTAAACCACCGATCATATCTTCTGGGCGACCCCATTCATCGAATTCATCAGCCGTCAAATGACCAAGAGCAACCCCTGCTTCCTTGAGTGTAGAGTTCTCTTTATAAGCTTTTCTAGCTGTTTCAGAAAGTTTATCGTAACCGATCTTAGTATTTAAAGCCGTAACTAACATCAGAGATTGAGTTAATTTCTCTTCAATCGCATCATAACTAGGCTCCAACCCAGCGATACAATTATCATCGAAGCTCACACAAGCATCGCCGAGTAGTGCATAGGTCTCCCCCGACGGGTTTTGATGAAGGGGTCCCATAGTCGGGAATTCCTCTTTCCAAGCCAAGTCTGGCGTCTGAAACTCGATCTGTATTGATGCCTTTACACGAAAGGAAGGTATGTACAAACGGTTAAGCTGTAAGGAATTACACCATTAACGTACACGTCCGGAGGGAAACAGAAATGATTCGTCAACTGATCGCGGTAATCACTCTCGTTGTCCTTGGTTGGACTGCGACCTCCACCTCTCGAGTCTCCGCGGAAGCAGACCAGAACAATGCCCCTTTTAATGCTGCTACAGTTACTACCTTCAATGAACCCTGGGCGATGACTTTCCTGCCAGACGGTCGGTTGCTCGTTACGGAGAAAGGCGGTCGCCTTCTGGTGGTCACGCAGGACGGTAAGAAGTCTTCACCCATCAAAGGGCTGCCCGAGGTGGATTATGGGGGGCAGGGAGGACTTGGTGACGTGATCATCCATCCTGAGTATGGATCGAACGGTCTGGTTTATCTGAGCTACGCCGAAGCAGGTGACGACGATGTGCGAGGAGCCGCGGTTGCCCGGGGGAAGCTGGTGCTGACCTCGGATGGAGGCCAGCTGGAAGGATTGAAAGTCATCTGGCGTCAGCATCCCAAAGTACCCGGTCGTGGGCATTACGGGCACCGGCTCGCCTTTGATTCCAACGGTTATTTTTTCATTTCATCAGGCGAACGCCAGAAGTTTAATCCTGCTCAAGACATGAAGATGAATCTGGGGAAAATCATACGGCTCAACGATGACGGATCGGTACCTCCTGGCAATCCCTTTTCCGACCAGGGCGGCGTGGCCGCTCAGATCTGGTCCCTCGGCCACCGTAACCCGCTTGGTATCGCGTTCGATGGACAGGGGCGGCTCTGGAATCAGGAGATGGGCCCCCGGGGGGGGGATGAACTGAACCTGGTAGTGCGCGGTCACAACTATGGTTACCCCATCGTCTCGAATGGCGACCACTATAACGGTAGAGAAATTCCGGATCACCACACACGCCCCGAGTTCGAAACGCCTAAAATAACCTGGAGTCCTGTCATCTCGCCGGCTGGTCTGATGTTCTACTCCGGAGACCTGTTCCCGGACTGGAAGGGCAGTGCCTTCATTGGTGGTCTGTCCTCCGAAGCGATTATCCGGATTACCTTCGACGGTGAAACTGCCCGTGAAGCTGAGCGCTTCAGCATGGGCAAACGCATCCGGGAAATCGAGCAGGGCCCAGGTGGAGCCCTCTGGGTTCTCGAAGACAAAGCAGGAGCAAGGCTTCTGAAACTGACACCGTAGAGTCGCCCCCCGTCCTATTCTTCTCAGTAATGGGGCGGGGATAGGTACCCTTCTCAGGCATGCTCCCCAACCCTTTACACATCCTATCACAGGATTCAGGGCCACCTCACCTGCAGCCCATAATGGGTCGACAAGGACTGCATGTTATCCACCATACTTAAGATCGTCAGCGAACTGATCGATTTCGAAAGTCTGGTAGACCAGCGCAGCGCCCATTCGAATGTCAGACCTTGTTCGGCGACACTTCCCGTGGTCTCCAGGGTAAGAGCTGATCCGGCAGGACTGGCATGCAAGGCGGAGGAAGCAGGAGAAGGACAGGGCTATTCCCTCACGAACATCTTGCCCGGCAGTTGTCTGATGGCGCCTTTTAGTTCCAGATTCAGGAGCGTATTGAGAATGGTGGATGACGGCAAGGAGGAGGTGGTCGCCAGTCGGTCGATGTGCTGAGGGGTCTCCGATAAAATTCTGTAAAGCTGTTCTTCTTCCGGGGCCAGCGAAAACGCAGGCGCCTCCCTGATTTTCGCATGGGACGGGATGTTCAAAACTGCATCCGGCCCCAGTTCCTCCAGTATGTCGCCGACATCCTCTACCAGTTTTGCCGTGCCCTCCTTTATCAGTTTATTCGTACCCCGGCTTCCTTCGCAAGTCAGAGGACCTGGGACGGCAAACACCTCCCGATCCTGCTCAAGCGCATAACGGGCTGTGATGAGAGCTCCACTGCTTTCACCCGCTTCTACAATCAACACTCCGTTACTCATTCCGCTGATAATCCTGTTTCTCTGAGGAAAGTTCGTCGCGTCCGGCGCTGTGCCCATCGGGTATTCCGAGATGACTGCACCGGAGGTGGTAATCTGTTCCATAAGAGGCAAGTTTTCGGGTGGGTATGGGATATCCAATCCTGATCCCAGTACCGCTACGGTCCGTCCCTTCTGAGCGAGTGCCGTACGGTGCGCGATCGTATCGACGCCCCTGGCCAGGCCGCTTACAATCGTGATCCCGGCATCACACAGGGCGGAACAGAACCTTTCAGTCATCCGGCGTCCGTAGGAAGAGACGCGTCTTGTACCCACGATACCGAGTACATGTTCATCCACTTCGGTAACACGCCCCCTAACAAATAACAATGGCGGAGGATCGTAGATTTGACGAAGGGACACCGGATAGGCTTCGTCGTGACTGGTAATGATGTCGACACCGTGACGTCTTGCCAGTTTGAGCTGGCGTGTTACGAACGCATGATTCCGGTGGGTGGTAATTGCGCCTGCAATTTGGGGACCAAGTCCCGGCACGGTCATAAGGTCGGTGAGCGATGCGTTGAGCACATGCTCCGGCGAACCGAATCGGCGCAGCAACCCCTGAAACCGGTGCATGCCGACACCGGGAATCACGCTGAGCAATAACCAGGGTACAGGGTCGGACATGGATGTCCTCCCGATGAATTGCAACAGGGATAATAATCAGCACTTGGTCTATCAGTCGGTGCCGCCCTGTTCAATCTCGTATAAAATCCCGCTTATTTTATTTATTAATTCAGGAAGACCGTCGCCGGTAGCCGAGGAAATCGGGATGGGCGAAGGGGTATGTCCGGCCTTCAGTTCATCGAGGAAAACAGCGTCCGTCATAGCATCCAGCTTGGTGAGGGCGATCATAGCAGGGCGTTTCAACAGGGATGGGTTGAACTGTTTTAGTTCGTCCTTAAGCACCTGATAATCTTGCCAGGGATCGGGCGTCGTCATATCCAGGAGGAAAAGGAGTATTCTGGTCCGTTCAATATGTCTGAGGAATTGGATGCCCAGTCCTTTGCCGGTATGGGCGCCCTCGATCAATCCCGGGATATCAGCCATCACGAAGCTGTCGAATTCACCGATGCGGACGATGCCCAGATTGGGCTCGAGCGTCGTAAACGGATAATCCGCTATTTTAGGTCTTGCCGATGAAAGGCGGGACAGCAGGGTGGATTTCCCGGCGTTGGGATGGCCGACCAGGCCGACATCAGCCAGGAGCTTCAACTCCAGCTCCAGCACCCGTTCTTCACCCTCCCATCCCTCTTCGGAGCGCCTGGGTGTCTGATTTGTGGCGGATTTGAATGAGGCGTTACCACGTCCGCCGTCCCCGCCCTTTGCTACGATTGCGGTTTGATCTTGCTCCACCAGATCAGCAAATATCTCACCTGTTACCTCATCACGGATTACGGTACCCGCCGGCACCTGTATTATCAGGTCCGCCGCGTTTTTACCGTACATATTCTTACCCAGACCATGTTCCCCGTTGCGTGCCTTATAGTTGTGCCGGTAGCGGAAATCCAGGAGTGTGCGTTTTGCAGGATCCGCCTGCATCACCACGTCCCCGCCTTTCCCGCCTTTACCACCGTCAGGTCCGCCGCGGGGCACATGCTTCTCCCTGCGGAAGCTACAGCAGCCTTTGCCTCCACGGCCTGCCTGTACATGTATTCGGGCGTAGTCGATGAACATGATGAAGGGATCTGTTCGCTCAATGCCTGTGATCACGGAACCAATGCGCCGGTATGACAGGCGGCAGAGAAGGACATCCTACATATGATCGATAATGGCTGTGCCAAACTCGGAGCATTTTACCTCGGTGGCACTGTCCATCAACCGGGCAAAATCATAAGTGACGATTTTTTCCGAGATAGTGCTTTCGAGACCTTTTATGATCAGGTCGGCAGCTTCGTACCAACCCAGGTGGCGCAGCATCAGTTCGCCGGACAGTATGACGGAACCGGGGTTTACCTTATCCTGGTCGGCATACTTGGGTGCGGTGCCGTGGGTGGCTTCAAAGACGGCATGGCCGGTGTGGTAATTGATATTGCCGCCTGGAGCGATGCCGATACCGCCCACCTGCGCGGCCAGAGCGTCGGAGCAATAGTCGCCGTTCAGGTTCATGGTGGCGATCACATCGAATTCATCAGGCCGGGTGAGCACCTGCTGTAGAAAGATATCCGCGATAACGTCCTTGATCAATATTTTACCTTCCGGCACATTTCCCTGGCACTCGTCCCAACTTACGACTTTGTCGCTGTATTGTTCCCTCGCCAGTTCATAGCCCCAGTTACGGAAGGCGCCCTCGGTGAACTTCTGGATGTTGCCCTTGTGTACCAGCGTTACGCTTTCCCGGTTCTGCGCGATCGCGTAGTCTATAGCCGCGGCGATAAGACGGTGGCTGCCCGATTCGCTGATTGGCTTGATCCCGATACCCGAGTCTGGTCGAATATCCCAGTCGAATTCTGTTTTGCAGAAATCGATCAGCTTTTTCGCGTTTTGGCTGTAGGCTTCGTGTTCCTTACCAGCGTAAACGTCCTCTGTATTTTCCCGAAAGATGACCATATCCACCTTTTCCGGATCGCGCACTGGACTGGGTACGCCCTGGAACCAGCGCACCGGCCGGAGGCAGACATACAGGTCCAGGATCTGGCGTAATGCGACGTTAAGACTGCGGATACCACCGCCTACCGGTGTGGTCAAAGGCCCCTTGATGCCGACCAGATAGTTACGGAAAGCCTCGACCGTCTCGTCTGGAAGCCAGCTGCCGGAAGTGTTGAACGCTTTTTCTCCGGCCAGGACTTCCATCCAGGCAATACTGCGTGACCCGCCATAGGCTTTCACTATGGACGCGTCGAGAACACGAACCGCTGAACGCCAGATATCAGGTCCGATTCCGTCCCCTTCTATGAATGGAATTATAGGATTGTCGGGCACCGTCAGCGTCCCGTCAACCATACGAATCGATTCTCCACCGGTAGGTGGTTGATATGCCATCTTCTGCTCCTTCGATAATTACGGTGGTCGTTAGATTCCCAGTTCTTCAAGACTCTTCTGATAAACGGTAGCAGAGGCGTGCAGGGCGTCCCGCTCCTCGTCAGTCAGGTTCAGTTGGATGATTTCTTCGATGCCGTTGTTGCCCAGCTTGACCGGCACGCCGACACAGACGTTGTCGAGCCCGTATTCGCCTTCGAGCATGACCGAGGCCGGCACGATGCGGTTTTTACCTTTAAGCATTGATTCCACCATCTGGACGACCGCGGCGCCGGGCGCATAGTAGGCGCTACCGGTTTTCAGGTAATTAACGATCTCCGCGCCTCCGTCCCGGGTGCGCTGGACGATAGCATCGATCCGGTCCTGCGGGATTAACTCCGTGATCGGTATCCCGCTAACGGTAGTATATCGGGGTATAGGAACCATGGTATCTCCATGGCCGCCCAGGATCATAGCGGAAGTATCCTCCATTGAAACACCCAGTTCCATTGCGATGAATGAACGGTATCGGGCACAATCGAGAACACCGGCCTGTCCGTAGACACGTTTGCGACCGAAACCGGACGCTTTAAGCGCTATATAAGTCATTACATCCAGTGGATTGCTCACCATGAGGATCTGCGAATCCGGTGCATACTTTACGATGTCCTCGGTCACCGAGGTGATAATCTCCGCGTTTTTCTTGAGAAGGTCCAACCGATCCATTCCCGGCTTTCGGGCCAATCCGGCAGTGACAACCACGATGTCAGAGCCTTCCAGAGCCGCGAAATCGTTCGATCCCACGACGGTGCTGTCAAAACCTAGAACCGGACCGGCTTCCAGCATATCAAGTGCTTTACCCTGAGGTACCCCGTCCACGATGTCGACCAGCGTTACATCACCAAGCTCAAGCTGGGCGGTGTACAGCGCAGCGGTAGCCCCTACATTTCCTGCTCCGACAACTCCTATCTTCGGCATAGTTCACTCCTTAATTGAAAAAGAGAAGATTTATGTTTCACTGTTCACAGCGCCCGGCTGCGGTACTGCAACCCGGCAAGGGACTGGTTCGGCGGACGTCGGCCGGTCCATCTTGATTAGCAGGCTTTCATCTATCGGATAATGGCGGTCCGCCGATTCGATGAGATCCCGAGCCGTGTTGTGCGGGAATGAGAACACCTCCACCCTCGGTCCCATCTCTTTGACCAACGATATCAACGATACGAAATCGCCATCTCCGCTCACAAGCACGACTACATCCAGTTTGTCAGCCATACCGATAACATCGATCGCCATACCCATGTCCCAGTCACCCTTGGCAGACCCGTCGCTGCGCTGGCGTAGATCCTTGCGTTTGACCTGGTAGCTGCGTTGCTGCAGCATGGCCACGAACCCGGATTGATCCACTTCAGGAGTCTGGATGACATAGGCAATCGCTCGAATCAACCTGCGATCGCCTACCGCTGCCTGCATCAGTTTCTCGAAATCCAGACGGGCGCCGTACTGCCTTGCGGCATAGAACATATTTTGTACGTCCACAAAAATACCCACGCGGTTCAAGTCAGGTGATGTCTTGTGCCCTTCGACCTGGGTTTTCTGTGTCTCCTTACGGAGCATTTGAACTTCCTTCTGCAGTTCACCGATTGTTCCCCGAAGTTTTTCAGTTTCAGACCGTACCGAGTTGACAGTTGACTCCACGGTTTCTCTGATGTCGAATATATTACGTGCGAATGTTTGAAGCACGGGATTCAGATCTGTCTCAGCCTGTACCTGATTCCGCTGTTCAAGTTCATGCTTCAGTTTGCGATTTTCCTGTTGCAACCTATCCACGCGTACCTCATAGTCCTGCATTTCCCCCTGCTTTTCCAACTGACGGCCGATTTCCTGGTCCTTTTCCGCCGGGGTGGTCTCGTGGTTTCGTTTCGCGCGCCGGACGCTGTCATCTTCAGCCTGTAAACCCCTTATTCGTTGCTGCAGGCTTCCCGCGCGGTTTTTCAAGTGAGCATTCTGGTTTTTCTGCCTTGCCGCAGCCTCTATGGTTTTATCCAGTTCCTCCTGGAGTCTTTTTACTCGGATTTCACCGTTGTCGGACGCCGGGCCTGACGTGGGAGTTTCTGGGGCGAGAGGCACGGGGGTAGGCGCCTTAATTTGCATTTGAGCGATCTCGATCATAACGGATATGGATTCCACCGCAGCCGATCGTTCGTCCAGCACTATGGCGGTCAGATACCTGCAGAACTGATCCGGCGGCATTTCCATGCAGGCTATGGACCAGGCCTTGATTTCCGCTTCTTCGATACGGTGTAGTTCCTCTATCTCTTCGGTCGCCACTTCGGCCAGGGCCTTAAGAACCAAATCTCCAGTAGAAGCCTGTTCCCTGAATTCAATGACCAGTTCGGCCACCAGCATATCAGAAGACACGGATTTCGTCCGCATCCCTGGGTATCTGACCCCGCAGGCGTTACACAAATTGACAATAGACGAGCGGTCCAGTGTATTGGTCAGAATCCAGGACAGAATCTGTGGGTCGAATGTTTTTATCAGGCTATTATAGTTAGAATGCATTACCTTCCTCACCATCCTACATGAGGTGTCAGGCGATAGATTTGCGGTCCGGGCAGAGGCGTGTTCGGCTTTTCCGGTGTCTCCATATATTGATTATTGACGTTAAAACACAAGAGTAATTATAGCCATACACGCCTAATGTACTTACGGTTGCTGTTTAAGATTCATCAACAATTCTTTAATGCCCCCAAACCTTCTTCGATACGATCCAGTCCTTTCTCGATGATATCCATCGAAGTCGCATAGGACAGGCGGATGCAACCTTCCCCACCGAAGGCAACGCCGGGTACGGTGACGACTCCGAACGATTTCAGGAAATACATGGCCAGGTCCAGCGAGCCCTCGATTTTTCCATCGGACGGCGTCGCTCGGCCCATGTGCGCGGAGAAATCTGGAAACACGTAGAACGCCCCTCCAGGATTGATGCACGTGACGCCGTCCATGCTGCCGAACCGATCAACAATATAGGTGCGCCTTACACTAAATTCTTCCACCATCGCCCCGATGAAATCCTCCGTGCCGGTCAAAGCCGCAACACCTGCATACTGCGTGATGGCACTGGGATGCATGACAGATTGCCCTTGGAATTTTGCGACACCGTCCATCACATCCTGAGGCCCGGCCGCGAATCCTAACCTCCATCCGGTCATGCAATAGGCCTTTGATAGGCCATTTACGATGATCGATCGATCCTGCATCCCGTCGCACATAGCCGCAATGCTGTGGTGCCTCCTGCCGTCGAACAGTATTTTTTCATACAATTCATCGGAAATCAAGATGATCCGGGTTTCCAAGATGACGGCGGCTAGCGCTTCGAGTTCTTCTCTCGTGTATACCATTCCGGTGGGGTTGGATGGAGAATTAAACAGAATCGCTTTTGTTCTCGGGGTGATAGCGGCACGGAGTTGGTCCGGTGTAATTTTAAACTGGGATTCTACATCCGTGGGCATCACCACCGCTTCCGCACCGGTCAGGCGAACCATTTCCGTGTAGCTTACCCAGTAAGGTGCCGGTACAAGGACTTCATCCCCGTCGTTACACAGCGCAAACAATATATTGAACAACGCATGCTTACCTCCGGACGTGACAACGATCTGGGATGGGGCATAGTTGAGATCGTTGTCCCTGGAGAATTTTCCACAGATCGCCTCTTTGATATCTATGGTTCCCGCGGCCGGTGTGTATTTGGTATGACCTGCCTCTATCGCCTCGATTCCAGCCTTCCGGATATGTTCGGGCGTGGGAAAATCCGGCTCCCCCACTGCGAAGTTGAGAACTTCGTGTCCTTCCCGCCGCATTGAGATAGCCCGTTCGTTCATGGCCGTTGTCGCAGACGGTGCGATGCGAGCGAGTCGCTCGGATAATTGCATGACTACTCCGGATTCCCTGATGTGAATATTTTCTTCAGGTGCTTCGACACGTGATCGGGTACGAACCGGTCTACATTGCCGCCATATCGGGCGACTTCCCGAACCAGCGATGAACTGACATAGGTGTAAGGTTCTCCTGGCAAAAAACAGACGGTGGTGACGTCCGGCGCCAGATGTCGGTTCATCAGTGACATCTGGTACTCGGATTCAAAGTCGGTACCGGTCCTCACGCCACGGATCAGCGCGATGGCTTTCAGGCGTCTGGCAGCATCGACAATAAGACCATGGTAGGATTCTACCGTCACCCGGTCGAGTGTGACGATAGTGTCGTTGATCATACCGATTCGTTCATCGAGTGAAAACAAGGGTGATTTATTGAGATTGGGCGCAACAGTGACGACAATTCGGTCGAATACTTCCAGGGCCTGATGTATTATGTCCAGGTGCCCGTTTGTTATGGGGTCGAATGTGCCCGGAAAGAGTGCGGTTTTCATCGGCGTTTCCTTGGTGATGGCGGCTGGAGATCGACCGGTCGGACGCCCGAGGCGAGTTGCGGAGAGGTAATCCTGTCCTGTTCATCCCGCTGATAGAAGGTCAGTGTTGTGTTTCCGTATTGTTTAATTCGCGTCTGAATAAGGCCGGAATCGGTGGTCACAGGTTCGAATTTGGCGCTGTGTTCAATGATCAGGAGACCATCGTCGGTCAACACCGGCAGCGCGGCTACCGCATGTACAATTTCGTAAACATGCGGACCATCATACGGTGGATCGGCGATGATTAGGTCTACGGGACAATGGCACTGTGACAGATGACTGAGCGCCGTCGCTGCGTCTGTGCGCCACACCGCCGCCTGGTCTTCCAGTATTCCAAGATTCGTTTTGATAGCTCGGACGGCACCCGGATCGTCATCCACAAACACCGCACAGGCTGCGCCGCGGCTTAAAGCTTCTATCCCCAGGCTGCCGGTTCCCGCGCACAGATCCACCACCGTTTTACCACCTATCCAAGGAGCCAGTGTGTCGAAGAGAGAAGTTTTGACACGACCGCTCGTGGGGCGCAGAGGCCCGGAAGGAATCTTAAGACGCCGCCCTTTCACCTGTCCTGAGACAATTCTTACCACATACCCCTCGTCATTCCAACAGTTCCGACCGTTATGTTTCCGTTGGCAGAGCAAGGCCGATAGCCACCATGAACTCGGCTTGATTCAGCCGCTTTACCTCTTCTGTAATGTCGTCGTCTATCTGCAATCCTTCTAACGGCACTCCGGCCGTGATACAACAATCGAGCTGCTCTCCCCACTGTTTACAAAGCCGTTCCAGGTCTTTTCGCTCGGAACTGACGTACACCGTATCTGGCACATCTCCCTCTCCCATGACGTTGAGCAGATGCCGGAACTGGGTACTGAAAGACTCAATCGCCTTCTCATCACTTCCCGGTTCGGACCCTAGCGGCATCACCGAAAGATTCAGACTGGCGTCTCGCATCAAAATAATATCTATGGCGCCGGGTTCTATATGCGCTATGGCAGCCGTTTTCAAATCTGACAAGGAATGTGTCACTTCAAAGGCATTGATCAGTGCGATGGAAGCCACCGTCAGACCAGCGGGTGTGATCCCCGCGCCGTCGACAATGTCCTGCATTGCTTCCACCGAATCCTTTCGCACGGCGACCACGAGGACATCTCGATTGCCATCCGCCATATGATCTGACCTTCCGAAATCGACTACATAATTCGAGATAGGCTCGTCCGTAAACTGCTCCGCCTCCCACATGAGCCAGTCATAGGTCGATTGGGGAGGCACAGAAGCGTCTAACTTGGGAATCAATACTGTCGCAAAACGGTTGCGAAGCCCAACGATGACCGGCCAATCCGGATCACTGTGTTCTGCCAGGATTTTCCGGATTGCTCCGGCAACATCGTCTTTCTGATCTAAAAGGTTGGTGGGGGCATATGACTGGGACAGGGGTTGCAGACCGATGCGGCGCAAAAGCGGCCCCTGGGGGGATTGTTCGATCGCAGCCATGCGTACGGCATCGTAACCGATATCCAGGCCCACGGTGATCTGGGAGGCGGCTGTTGACATGGGGAAGACCCAAATTTAAAAATTAGTTATAAATACAGATTCAAATCACACGCAAAATACTCCTGGACCGCCTTTTTGTCAATAGAAAAGTAGGAGGCCTCAAGGGCCTTTCGGCGACGGTTCTGGGACGGTAATCAGGGGTTTTATACCAGAAAACACAACAGGGCCGATGCCCTTCACATCAAGAAGCTGATCGGGTGACTGAAACATGCCCATTTGCTCGCGGTACGATATAACACGCTGGGCTAGTATGGGGCCGATGCCCGGCAACGTTTGCAGCTGTTTCGCAGAGGCGGTATTGATGTTAAGCACAGACGCTTGACGTGTGTTTTCAGCCGGGAAATTCGGCGGATCGGGAAGCGAAGAATTTCCTCCCCGCACGGATAGTTCCAATGCCTGTTCGGTTTGAACTTCAGCGACAGTCGTGTACAGCCCATACCAGCGGATCAGCGTAACACCACCGCCTACCAACAGACTACAGACGACAAAAATGATTGCCTGCTGCTCCAGTTGTGTCAGATTAAACATAGGATTTAGTTGAATTCAAATTCCGTCCAGAATCCACCCTGGCGGATGCGTCTTTTTTCGTTGGTAATGGTGTTTGCCGTGTTTGTCCACTCGATGGTAAGGCCACCCCGAATGCGGCGGCTGAATTGGTAGTCGGACCGGGTCCGGAAAGACAGCTGCCTTTGGCCGTTGCTGGGTTTGAAAGTAGAGCCGTCGCGTGCGATCAACGTTTCGTTGAGACTGCTAATTATCTGGGTTTGCAGGTTCATGCTGCCCTTCAGCATTTTGCCGAACAGTCTGAATCCCGGTTGTATGCGGTAATCGAGACTGATGTTCAAGGTGGTATTTTTCAATTGCTGGTCGGTGGAACTGAGACCGAGTTTCTGGTCCGTCAGTGTCTTCTGATAGGACGAGCGCATGGAAAGACCAAAGGCCCAGTCCAAAGCGACCTGTATCAATGGAGAAAACGATCGGACCACCGTCTTCGTTTCTGCACCACCGGCCAGACCGGGATTGGCATTCAAAAGGTTAATGTTGGTGGCGGTATCCACTTTTCGATTGTATCCGGTCGACAAGTCTATCCGCCTTATCAGTTTTGTCAGTGACTGAAAGCTACGCAGAGGCGGCGTCCATCGTATCGCAGCATCCGGCCATGTATGGGACCAGGTTTCGATGTTTGAAGTCGGCGATTCCGTTTTCGAAGTACGCCACGCCGGTCTGGTGGACAGCGTAATATCCGCAAAAAGTTTAACGCCGGTATCGATCGTGAGGGAAGAACTCTCGGTACGGCGATCTTGCTGAATGGCGATAATACCGGTGGAATCTGCTGAAGGCGCGGTGATGCCGGGTTGATCCGAAAAACCAAATCGATAGGATGCTGTCGGTCGGGATCGGAGTCCGAACAGGCTCTGCTGGTTATCGAAGTTAAGCGTCATATTAACAGGATTCAGGTGACTGATGAATCCCCGCATACCCCCGTAGATGTATGACCCTACTCCTCGACCGCTTTCTTCACCGTCCTGGCTGCTTCTGCTTCCTCCGGGCCGGCCGAAAGCGCTCGTCAGCATTCGATCCAAGTTCAAGTTCGAACGTACAGATCGGCGGTTGTTAAGACTGATGGTCCTGTCGTCCTGAGAAGTACCGACGATCTGTTGCTCCGGGTTTCTGTTTTCCCGGTAATTTGTATTGAATGAATAACCGGGTCGTAACCATGAGGCGACTTCCGGACGCACGTCGATAGCGAACGTTTCAGTGTAGTCAATCTCTGGTCCGAATTTGAATTTTGAAAAGGACACCAGGGAGTCCGCACGCATGTCGTTTCTCAAATTCAAGGTATAATCTACCGACACAGATCTAAACGGCGTCAACTTTCCACGAAGGGCTCTGTTCAGGTTCCGCCGGAACCGTTCGGTGCGTGTCTGGCCGAATTGGCGGTTGACCCCGGCCTGTTTGGTGCGATCGATCCTGGCATCCAGAGAGAGCTGTGATGGTAGGTATCTTAGTTCGATATCGGTAATCCACTGTGGCATGAATCCCATCCATTTGAAGAGGGGGATCGTATGGGGATCTTTTGGAGTCAGATCCCAAGTAAAACTTCCGTTATATGTGTTGGACGTGTCTTCCCTTGTCACGGTACGGGAGATATTCGAGGAGGTGGCGAAGTTTACGCGGAATCGGTCGACGGTCCAAGCCGCGAGGAAGTTGTCCGATCTGGATCGTTTGGAATAGGCCGCCGAAAGCTGAAAGCGACGTTCCTCCCTGCGCTGTTCTTCGCGGTCTTCCCGACGCAGCAGGAGAATATCGGATCCTACCTTGAGTCTGGGCAGCTGCTTGTTGAATCGCCAGCCGATACGAACCGGCATACTGAGGCCCCATGTTTCAGGGAAAAACCTGTCGGCATTCATGGACGAATTGAGATCCAGAAGTGTGGTGGTGCTTCCCTGTTCCGGTTGTCCGATTAGGCGATAATTGCTTCCCATCTGTCGGAAGGTACCTCGAAACGTCGCCAGGTCGGCGAACGTGGCGTCTACGGAAATTCTTCCCGCCATGCCTTTATTCTTGCGAACATTGCTGGTCCTCAGTTCATCTATCCAGACCTCACCGGAAGAGAGAGGATGTTCGTACGGATTCGAGATGCCTGCGACGAACTGACGTATCCTGGACAGTGACGGTCGGCCTTGCACGCGATACTCCTTACCGCCGGGGAGCACAACAATGGCTTGTTTTTTGTTTTTTTTAGTGCCTCTGGTCACCCGCACCGGATGGTACTGTCCGTCTGTCAACTGGATTGTAAACGTAGTATCTGTATCCGTTTCCTGTTGTCTTATCAGTTCGGTATCCCCTTTGAGCAACGTCAGGTCGTTGAAGATGATTTGTACCGCATTCTCCTGGGCCCATCCGGGAACGACTTTAGATCTGTATTCATAATAGTCGGAAAAGCTGTTTCCGAATCGTAGGTAAACTACGGGAGATTGATCACCGATGAAATGGTCGGATCCGTGTACGAAAATTTTCAACTCGTTGTACACCGTGTAATCCTGATCGGTGTAAAACGTCTGAAAGACCTGGCCGTTATGCCCGGGCTGCAGGTTTTCATAGTTTAGAGCCAGCGATTGTTCGCGATTCCTGACTCCGGTTACCCGATCGATTTCAACGATGGCGCCCGGAGGTGGACTGTAGTCGTCCGGATTGTCGAATGTGTTTTTAACCGAAGCTTGGAATGTCTCGGCATTCTCAGTTAACTCATCGATAGTTATTGCCTGGCCAAGTGAGTCGACGATGGCGCCATTTGGATCCTCCTGCCACCGGTTGCCGACCATCTGGATGGATCCCAGACGGATCGTGACCTCGTTTTCCACGTCGGTGATATAGATCCTCACCGCCTCGATTAACGCGAAACTGGGCGTGCCGACCTGGCCGTTGAAAGCGGTATTCAATCCGATGGGGGTCAGCGGAATCCGGTACATGCGCCAGCTGCTCTTGCCGCCCCAGTTGGCCCTGTTCAAGTCACCACCGGCCACGAAAGCTGTGTCCGGATGATCAGGACCTATATGGATGCGGTAGCGATAGAAGTTGTTGCTCGAGTCAAGAAATCCTGAATTGTTGGTGTCTTCCGAATTCGGCCGGCGTCCCACATCGGGATCGTTTGCATTGTTCTCAGTACCGTTGATCCGGCTGTAGTCTATTTCGTCGAACCTGCCTGACCTCCCGGCGCTTTGATCAAATTCGAAATTATCACCGTGCGGATCCGGGTTTGATGTAGCGTCGTACGGCATGGGGATATTGAAAACCGGATCGAATCCCACTTCGTCCACATCCGTAATAAGATCGATCCCCGTATCCTCGTTGGCGTCTAGAAGTTGGTTGCCGAACCCGTCACTGCGATCGTCCTCGGTGTCGAAAACCGCGTTGCCGTTCACGTCTTCCGATATGGATCCCAGGTCGATGTTGAGTTCTCCTTCGTTGCCGTTTACCCACACCTCGATGAATTTGCTGCGCGTCTGGTCTATGGTTGCGCCGGTCAGCGGACGCATTACTCCTCCCCAGCGACTTCGGACCACGGCAGGTGCATCCTGAATCCATTCTCCCAGAAACGCATCGTCGACCGTTCCTCCCCAACGCAGGTCCGGTGTACGAGGATCGAATTCGACAGTAAGTACGTGCTGACGGCTGTCCTGTACGATTACCTGACGTGTCGGAAATATCTCTTTGACGGGCACCTGCTCCATCGGGTTGTACCACACCAGGCGACCCCGCTGCACGTGAGTCAGACCATCCGGCGGGCTGGCCGCAACCCATCCGGTCCGGCGCACACCGAGGTCCGTCTCTTCCTTACTTCCTTCAAAATCGTCGATAAACGCGTCTCCGCGTGTGTTGGGATTCGGGATACTCTGGGCGAATTCAGCGGAAATATCCAGGCTGGAACGCGCATCCGATTCGACGAATGGAATCATATTCACGAACGAGGTCATAAACTGCGGGTCGAAGCTCAGGCGTGTGTCGAGATCCCATAGGATTGAACGCCCCGTTTCCCGCCCGATACGGGATTTCTGATCCAGGTTCTTATCGGATCGGTAAAGCAAGGTGCCGCGCACCCAGGAACGGTCATTGAAATCGTAACGGCTCTGGAAGCCCATCAACGTGTTGGATGCCGGCTGAAAAAACGGGGCGAACTGATAATTCACATCCACATCCGCATTGGGGTCCATTGCCTCTTCCGTGAGAAAACGGATCTGGCCAACCTCATAGAGCATTATGTAGTCGGAACCGGCAACGAGCTTTCGGCCGTTGAGTTTGACGACCTCGCTTCCTTCGATAACGTTGGAACGACCCAGCGAATATTGCGCCTGGCGGTCTTTGTGTTCCACCGTGATATAATACTTGTTGAAGTTGGCGATGTTGTTGTTGATGACGGTGGATCTTCGATTGTACAGCTCAGGTGTCTGATCGTTGAGACCGCTGCCCTGCGTGCCAGGAAACGCCATACCCGCACCTTCATTGAACAGCAGGCCGGGAGCAAACGGATACAGGTCCGGAAAAATGAGTTCGCCGCGCTGGAAATTGATAAGTTCGTAGTCGATATCGACCAGCCGGTCCGGTTGGCTACCCGGATTGACGCCCCTACGGTCAAGTCCCAGGAGCTGAATGTAGGGTACGCCGCTTTCATCCACATCCTGATCTGCACCGCTGGCCCCGTTTTTGAAAATCTTCAGGTCAAACCCATCCGGGTTTATTCCCGTCTTTCCCAGGAAATAGACATTCCGCCATTCATACTGCCAGGTACCCCACTTCTTCGGATTGTCGAGGTCGATTTCTTGGGGCACACGTTCGTTTCGGCTCTTTAACAAGCGCAGTTTGGTTTCGTTTTCGAGATCGTTCACTATCGGCACCTCGCCGAATGTGACCCGTTTACCGGTAAGTCGATTGCGCGTTTCATAAAAGACCCCCAGGACGTCCTGTGCCTGCAGCGGGGTGGCGAGCGCGATGTAACCCAGATTTCGGTCCACCAGGAACTCGTTGCTCTGCAACTCACGGAAATCGGCTCTTTCTGACGTTTCTGTCAATGTGTCCGGCAAGGAGGGTAACCCCCCGTCTACCGTGATGGGCGGGGTAAAGTATGCCACACCTTTACGAAGCAGGGCAAGGTCCTGTTGAGAGGTGCGGGTAGCCACGAACACCCGGATGCTCTCGATCGAATCCGCATCCGCCAGATGACGGCCGTTGGCATCACGCCGCGAGAAGTTTTCACGATATCCGGCGTCCACAAAGAAATAGGTCCGCCGGCGGTAATCGACGTCCCGAATTTGCAGCCTGCTGCCCTGGGTGCCCGCCTCAAAATTCGCGGATTGCCCTTCACCTTTTTCCTGGCTCATGATGGTGGTGAATGAAAATCCACCTAACTGGCTCTCCAGTTTAATGCCGAACAATCCGGAATGTTGGTCCGTGTATCCTGTGAACTCTGCGTTTTCGAGGGAGAGAGAGACGTTACCAGCTTCAAACCGCTTGATGATACCGTTGCCCTCGCGGCCGTCATCCATACGATCTTCGTACCGTATCTGAATCCGGTTGTCCAGATCACTGAACGCCTGGCTGTCCTGCTGGATGGTGACCGCGATCTTCTGGCCGATGTTCCCGGAGACCATGAACTGCTGTTCCTGCCTCATCGATATGCTTGGAAATCGAGAGACCCGGTTGGTGGCGGTCCGAATCTGGTCGTCCGTCCATTCGCTGCGGCCCGACAGCTCAATGCGCTGTCGTCCCAGGATGCTGAAGTTGGGTTGGCCGCCTCCCAGGATGCTGGGCAATTGGACCGGAATATCCAGAGAAAGCAGATTCTCCGGATCCCGATTAGAAAGGGTCTGCTGCATTTGAGAGCGCAAAAGTTCCGGCCAGAGGTTACGGACCTGTGCCTGGTTGCGAAGCTCAAAATATTCTTCGGATGTAAGCACCAGAGGGAGACGTGTACCAAGGCCATCCGGGTGGTCGTAAAACGCGATGAGATCCGTTTCCCGGTCGATACGGGCATGTATCTCGAGTAAATCCAGCCGGGTGCCCAGGGACCAGGCATCCGTGCGACTCTGGGCGATCGCCTCGTCCGCGTCCTCGGGGGTTACGAAGTATGCTTCGGTTCCGCCCAGCCGGAATCTATCAATGATATCCTGGGCAGCGACCGGTGACCCCACCAACACCGCACAGAGAAGAATAAAGATTTGAGTTTTGTTACGGAAATAAAACATATAAGTAAGACAGAGCTTCTTACAATTTTAAAAATACCGAACTGGAATTACGCCCGATATCCTTAATGACCTAAACCACACAAATCCCATTTGCCGAACAGAGGTGGTGCCGGAAATCCTGAAAAACAGATTTCGAAAAATAGGGATTTCAGCTTCTGTTATCCTCAATGTAGGATAACGTGATACAATCAAAACTGTAGCGCGTGTGGTATACGCCTGCTCCATCTTAAAGGGTGATGATGCGAGGAATGAGGATTTACCAGTAAATCCCGACAAACGCTCCCCAATATATCAGGTAGTGTATTGAGTGTCAAGCGTTTTTGCCCGTTGTGGGCCACTACAGTTGACCAGAAAACCCTTGACACTCATGCCGTTGCCTAAAACCTTGTTACACGGTTGGACGTGGATTCGGCCGACAGGTTCCAAAACAGGGAAACGTATGGTCAATGTCGCAGTGAGCGGTAACGGATACTAGGGATCAAACCTCGTCCGCGCGTTCGACGGGATGCCTGAAACGCGTTAATATGCCTGTTGTGACGCCAGCGAAAGCCGATTCCGGCAGGAGTGCGAATCCTATCCGGATATCCGTTTGTTTTAAGTCTGTCGAAACCATGGTCGGAGATGATGAGCTAGAAGCCGTTGCGATCGCCATGCCGTCGTCAACACACTTTGGAGTGGCATAATCAGCACTTGAAGCCGGCTAGCATGTGTATGTGGAGAAACCACTGACACTCCGCTCCGACGATGCTCGGGCCTTAATGTCCCTAGCTCACAAGAACGAACGACAGATTATGGTAGGCTATCTACTGCTGTATCACCCTGCAGTGACAACCATCAAAGGTTTATAGCGGGTGGTTAACTGGGCGGTATTTATCACGTATATGCTCAGCGCCTCAACCCGGGCATAGGTTGAAAGGATGAAAACGCCTGGTGGAGTCTGGCGCCCCATGATATCTCATGGGTCCTGCATCTTTTTGATTCGGTTCCGGATTCCGTGAACACACGGGGCGAGGCTTATTTGAGACCTGACAGTCAGGATGTGGTTTTCGCCAATCTGGGCTTTTCGGACCGGCGCATGGGACAGATCCATGTGAGCTGGCTCGATCCGCACAAAATGCGAAAATAACGGTGGTAGGCAGCGGCAAAATGGTGGTTTCTGATGATATGGAACCGACAGAATGATATGGAACCGACAGAGAAGATTATGGATATATGATAAAGGGGTCGAGATCAAAGTGGGATATGAGTCCTGCGGAGATGCGACTACCCTGAGACAGGGAGATATCCATATTCCCCAGATTGATATGGCAGAACCCCTGAAGCGGGAATGTGAACATTTCATATCCTGCATCAACAACAAGCAGGACCCCCTGACGGATAGTCGGAACGGATTAAATGTAGTCCGTGTGCCCGAAGCGGGACAAGAGGCCCTGGATCGCGGCGGGATCCCAGTCGGTGTGGAGGATATCCCGTGAGCGAAACGTACTTCAAACACGAATCCGCATATGTGGACGAGCCGGTTGCGATCGGCAGGGGAACCAGGATATGGCACTTCTGTCATATAATGTCCGGTGCCGTCATCGGCGAACGTTGTAATCTCGGACAGAATGTATTTGTCGGAGAGAACGTGCGCCTTGGCGATAATGTCAAGGTTCAGAATAACGTTTCCATCTATGATGGCGTCGAAATAGAGGACGATGTCTTTTGCGGTCCGTCCATGGTATTCACGAACGTGGTAAATCCACGCAGCCGTGTGAGCCGGCGAGACAAGTACCGTAAAACTGTGGTAAGGCGCGGCGCGTCCATCGGCGCCAACGCGACAATCGTCTGCGGCCATACGATCGGTGCCTACGCCTTTATCGGTGCCGGGTCGGTGCTCACACGGGATCTGCCGGATTTCGCACTGGCCTACGGGGTGCCGGCCGGGATTCAAGGGTGGATGTGTGTGTGTGGTTTAGCGTTGTCCTTTGAGGCAATGGACTGCGGCCACCAAGCGCGCTGTTCTACCTGTGAACGTCAGTACCTTAAAGAAGGTGAGAAAGTTACACTCGCTACAAAACGGTAGAAACCGTTTAACAAAATGATTTCAGGAGGCTACCATGGAATTGTCGACATCCCTGACGACCGGAGGCTGGGTTTTTCTGACCGTTGCCTGGTTTTCTGTTACGGCATTTACGACTTACTGTTTTTACAGGATATTCCGGCTGGATAAATAAGAGCATTTGGACATGATGTTGTCTTCCGAGGATTTTGGTTAGGCAATGATAGATTATACCCAATCATAACTTTTAATTAAGTTGTTGCCAATGCAATTAATTATCTTATATTGTCATGCTATCCGTACTCTCAAAAGGTACTCACAAAAGGTAGCAAGATAATATTAATCGTTATAAGTATAGAGGATGCTGTGACAAAAGTTTCGTGTCGTTGTTTTCTGATCGTCGTCTGCCTGTCATTGTGGGATCTCTGTGAAGCGCAGACCGCGGACAGCACGCGTGTAGATTTTCTGTTGGATACGGGGCAGGTTATCGAAGGCACGTTATCTCCGGACGAATATATTGTTGGTCCCGGTGACCGGTTTCTGATAACGATCTGGGGTAAGCGGCCAGAACATTTCCAATCGATTATCACGCCTGAAGGCAAACTGCTCATACCTCAGATCACCGAGATACAGGTAGACGGCTTAACGATATCAGGGCTCAGGGAACGTCTTGCGGAGGAGATGATAAAGTACTTCTTCGATATCAGGGTAGATGCAACACTGGTTAAATTAAGACGATTTCAGGTGTATGTTCTGGGTGATGTCAAACGCCCGGGCGGATATCCGGCCCAGGCCGTGGATCGTGTGTCCCGGTTAATCGCCGCATCCGGCGGGTTATTAGAGAACGCCTCCTCCCGCTCGATTGAGATTTTGAGAGATGGAATGTTAGCCGATGAAGCTGACCTGGTCAGATTTGTAGTGGAAGGGTCGCTGGAAAATAATCCGTTTGTCAGGGACGGCGATATAATCTTTGTGCCACCGCAAATCTCCTCTGTGACCGTATACGGACGGGTCCGATCGCCTGGTACTTACGAGCTTCGTGATGGCGACACGCTTGAATCCATGGTTCAACTCGCCAAAGGTTTGAGGCCGGAAGCGCTTCTTTCTGACGTGGAGCTGATACGTTTTAATGGGGATAATATCACGACTTCAACCAGGATTCTGGATCTGAGAAATGCTAGCAGCACCGATTGGCAAATGCGCCTTGAACCTGATGATCGCATATTCGTCAGGGCAATACCGGACTGGCACGAATCACATTCCGTTACCATTAGTGGAGAGGTGCGATTTCCCGGTAAATATGTAATTGAAAAAGACTCCACGACACTTACCTTTGTTGTGGAACTGGCTGGTGGCTTCACTGAGGACGCTTCTTTATTTCAATCGTATGTCACTCGATCAAGTTCGAACATGACATTAGATAGGGAGTTCGAACGGCTGAACAAGATGCCCGTGACCGACATGATCCCAACGGAATACGAATACTTCAAAATGAAGTCCAGAACGCGCCCGGGGGTAATGGTCGTGGATTTCCAACGACTTTTCGAAAACGGCGACCAAACCGAAGAATTATTGCTTGAGAACGGCGATAACATTGTTATTGCAAGAAACCAGGAAACGGTTGTGGTAACCGGGCAGGTAGCTGTTCCCGGGGCAATCATGCATGGCGTGGATTTAAGTGTGGATGATTATATAGAAAGAGCCGGTGGTTACGCTTGGAACGCCCGTAAAGACAAAACCCGTGTCATCCGCGCTAAAACCGGAGAGTGGCTCTGGGCCGACCGAGTTTCAGACCTTGGTCCCGGCGATACCATCTGGGTTCCGGAAAAACCATATCGTGACTGGTGGAGCATTTTCCTACAGGGTATGACTACGGCGGGACAGGTGGCGACGGTTTTACTGTTAATAAACAACATAGGATCATAGTGAAAAACCAGTTAGATTGAAAGAAATTTAATTTTGAGTACATCCTTCAAAGAAAAGACGTATAGTCGTGAAACGCAGATTACTGTTGTAGGTCTCGGTTATGTGGGACTTCCACTGGCTCTGGCGTTCGTGAGAGTCGATTCACGGTTACGGGATTGGATGCTTCCCCTCGTAAAATAGAACTGCTGCGCTCTGGCAGATCAGATGTGGACGATGTGCCGGACTATGAGATCAAGGATGTGGTCCAGCGTGGCCTGTTCAAGGCTACCAGCGACTATTCGGTTTTGGCGGAGCAGGATGTGGTGATCATCTGTGTGCCAACACCGTTGAGCAGTACTAAAGTGCCGGACCTGTCTTTTATCGCCAATGCAGTCCAAGGACTTCAAAAGCATCTCCACGCGGGCCAGTTAATCGTCTTGGAGAGCACCACATATCCGGGGACTACAGATGAATTTGTTCTCCCTATGCTTGAGGCGACCGGGTTAAAAGTTGGCTCAGACTTCTACCTGGCCTTTTCCCCTGAGCGGATTGATCCCGGAAATAAACAGTATGATGTGCAGAGCATACCCAAGGTCGTGGGTGGTGTGACATCGGACTGTGGAGAAATTGCCGCTACCCTGTACCGGCAGATCATCGATCAGATCGTCCCGGTGTCTTCAACACGTACGGCTGAGATGGTCAAGATTTTAGAAAACACGTTTCGCAGTGTCAATATCGGCCTGGTGAACGAGATTGCGCTGATCTGCGACAAACTGGACGTCGATGTTTGGGAGACCGTCGATGCGGCGGCTACCAAACCGTTCGGATATATCCCGTTTTACCCTGGACCGGGACTCGGCGGTCAC
>CAYYIS010000014.1:0-12661 GCA_964470965.1 uncultured Gemmatimonadota bacterium
ATCCTCGAGTTGTTCGAGATAACGAGACCATGAGAGTAAGGGGTCGATCGCCGGATAAAAACGCCGATAGGCACGATCTGATGACAGCCCGAGGAATGTTTTCACCGTACCCAACGTCGCCTGCGTCACAGGTTCGTCGAAGTTGCCGCCTGCAGGAGATACCGTGCCGATCAGGGTCAGGCTGCCTATCGAACCGTCCGGACAGCGGAGCATGCCTGCTCGTTCATAGATGTTCTTTACGGACGAATCGAGGTAGGCGGGAAAGGCCTCTTCACCCGGGATCTCCTCCATTCGACCGGAGACCTCCCGCATTGCCTGGGCCCAACGCGATGTGGAATCTGCAAGAAGCAATACGTTGTAACCCATCTGGCGGTAGTACTCTCCAAGCGTGATTCCGGTATAAATAGAAGACTCTCTTGCCGCCACTGGCATAGACGAAGTGTTGCAGATGATTATGGTCCGGTCCATAAGCGACCCCCCGGTCCGAGGGTCGGACATGCTGGGGAACTCGACAATCGTTTCCACGACCTCGCCAGCACGCTCACCGCATGCGACAACGACTACGATATCCACGTCCGCATATCTTGAGATCAGGCTCTGCAGCACAGTTTTTCCAGCGCCGAAGGGACCGGGAATGCAGGCGGTACCCCCGCGCGCGATCGGAAAGAAGGTATCAATGAGGCGAATTGTTGTGGGCAGCAATTCCGTCGGATACAACCGTTCAGCCATCCGGCGCCGGACCATGCCTTCCGGTATGGACCGCCGGACCGGCCAGGGCTGAACCATGGTAAGATCCCGTTCTGTACCGTCGTCCCTCCGGATACGCGCGATCTGCGTGTCTATGGTGAAACTGCCCGACTGAATCCAGGTGACTTCGACCGCCTCCGGTTCGTTGAAGGGCACCATGATTTGATGGTTGAACTGACCTTCGGGCACGATACCCAGCGTTTGTCCAGCTTCCAGCCTGTCTCCCACAGAAACAGAGGGTGTGAAAGCCCATGTTTTCGTCCGATCTAATGTGTCGACGGCGACGCCACGTGGCAGGAAGAACCCGTGATCCCGGGCGATCGTCTCCAGCGGGTTCTGCAGGCCGTCGAACACCTGTCCGATAAGGCCCGGGCCCAGGTCCACCGAGAGCAGGGCCCCCGTCATCTCCACACGATCACCAACTCGAACGCCCCGTGTGTCCTCAAAAACCTGCATCTCGGCTGTGTTGCCTCGAATGCGCAGAACCTCCGCCTTGAGACGTTCGTCACCAACGCAGATGTAGCCCACTTCGTTCATCACGATGTGCCCATCGATCATCTCAATAGAGACAAGATTCTCTTGGGCAGCGATCACGGTTGCGGTACCTCGTTCATGGTGCCGTCCTGTGGCGTCAATTTCAGTTAAAGAACTGGTCGTGTTCACCGATTACCTCCGTAACCAATGTATCAAAGCGCGTTTGCGCCTCCTCGCGGTTGTAAGAAAGCCAACGCTGAAGTATGTCCCATTTAAAAAGGTATGCAAGCACTACCTCGAATCCAAAAATGGAACTTCTTGTCAGCAGTTCCATTCGTCCCCATGTTACACGCAGGAGCAGCCGCTGGAGTGCAAGAGGCTCGGAGTCAACAAGAAATTGACGAGCCTCGGGAATCCAAGGGAACGCCGCCTTCAGCTTGAAATCCGGTTCATCCCAGTGGCGCTCTATTTGACGCATCCATGAGCCAACGCCCCAAGGTTCACCCGGCTTAGGTGCCGGATGACCCAGTTGACGGCGCCTAAGCGCAGCCGTAATCGTGCGTAGGCTCATGCGAAATTCGAGCATCTGGTTGACCGGTGAATCACTGGATGGAAGATGCGAGGTGATACGCTCAAAAAGTTTCACCACCTCGGAATCGGTCCGCTCCATCGGGTGCTCTTTCCAGGCAAACACCGATTTTGCGAACTCTACGATCTCCAGATCATCGGCTTCGAGCATGCTGAGGCGCTCGGTAAGGCGCGCTTCGGTAATGGGCAGTCGATCCGCATGTTCAAAATCCGGTACAGGCGGCAAACTCGACACTAGCGTGTAATACTGTTGTTGATCTCTCATCTGCGTCGCTAAATTTCTCCGGTGACATAAGTACGATATCGGGGGAGTAGATGTTTGACCAGCAGAGCAGCTATTGCCTCATCCGTCAAATCAATCTCCAGTTCTTCTTGGTTTTTCCGAAGCCGGATACCGGGTTTGTTATTCCCGGCGGGCCTCAACTCAACGCCTTCCGTGACCACTTCGTCGGTGATACCCTTAATAAAAGCGCTCAATGGCTCATCACCGTTCGCGTCAACCGGAAATAGTTCGTCTGATAGCAGGAGGTCCAGAGCCTGGCCACGTCCGGCGTCTGGAGCCGCACGATCTACGATGGCCAGGATCATCTGCCTGAGAAAATCCTTATCAAGCAGTTCGGTACTAACCAGCTTTTTAACGGTCACCTCAAAATTCGAGGTGAGGCGGGATCTGAGATCGAGCACCGTGTCACGAACAGCCAGTTTGAGGGCATCTTTAACCGCTGCACGCTCCGCTTGAATCTGTTCCTGTGCACGGGTCAACGCGTTTTCGGCTTCCGTGCGTGCCTGAGCCATAATCTCAGCCGCCCGTGTTTCCGCTTCTTTCACAACCCGTTCGGCCTCGTTTTCACCCGCCTGCACGCCCTCGTCATGGAGACGGGTAATCAGCGCTTGGACGCCTGAGGAGATCTTATGGGAATCTGCCATTGTCTATTGGTCTCCCGGCAGTGTACCAGCAAGAAACAGTGCAAAGACGAAGGCGAAAACGGCGAACCCTTCGACCACTGCTGCCGGGGTGATGGACAGTCCGAAAATCTCTTCCTTGCTCTTGGACACATGAATGGCCGAAGCTACCGCATACCCCTGATATATGCCGCTCATCATCAGGGCTATGCCGGCCAGAAGGCCGATTCCGAAAAGTCCCGGTGCCGTTTCCAGTGTGACGACGCGATTGAGCGTCAGCATCACGACGATACCGTAAATGGTTTGTGATGATGGCATGGCGGACAGACCAATGAATCGCCCGTAACCGCTTTCGGTTTCTAGCAGGGCGCCACAGGCTGCCTGACCGGCACGCGCACATCCGACAATACTACCAGCGGCGCCCAGGGCTACAGGGGCAAAGATCCCCGCCCACCCCAATGCCAGAGCTATGGACTCCATGTTGCGGTCTCCTTTTTGGCAAAAGCTCGGAAGGGAACTCCCTCTTCCGGTGCACTCCAGTTGAAAAACTCGATAAAATTCAGGCGCAGGCCGTGAACAAAACCGCTCACCAAGGCAAGGGCGAAGTTCAGACCGTGGCCTATTAAAAGAATGAACATGGCAAACAGCAGCCCTATCCCCGGCATAGCGCTGAGAACCTGCATGGCCAGATCATTGAATGTAACAGCGAGCGACGAGGTCGCTAACCCGAGGGCAAAAAGGCGCAGGTAGCTGAGCACGTCTCCAAAACAGTTGGTGACGCGCGTGAGTCCGAGCAACCCTTTTATTAATCGCTGGCCGGGGGTGCCGCTAACACCGGTAAAAAAGAGCACGCCGGCTCCACCAGCACCCAAAAGCCAGTATCCCGCCGGCCCACCACCGTACCCCAGAACTAGACCGCCGACCACCATGGCAACCCATCCAGCAGGGGACAGCATCCCGAACCCAAACCCAAGCCGTCGGATTTCCACCATATTGGCCAGAATCACATGTGCTGCACCGATTATGATGGATATCTGCATCATTTTACCGTAATCGTTCAAATCGAGCAGCTTGAATCCACCCATGAGGGTACCGGGCTCGGGCGCGACGCCAAAATAACTCCCGACCATCGCGCCCCAAATCACAGTGATTCCAACCAACGCAACGAACAGGATACGAAAACGCCGGCCGACTATGGATTGATCCATCCTTTTCCAAGACATTAAAACAACAAGTCCCAGGAGCAGACCGTATCCCACATCTCCCACTATCATGCCGAAGAAAAGAACGAAAGAAAATAAAACGATTACAGAGGGATCCGAATACCAGTAATTTGGCGTCATATAGAATGAAACCAAATCCTGGCCGCTGGCAAGGGCGGGTCTGTTGCGCAGGAGAGTCGGGGGTGTCTCTTCCGGCAACGCTTCTTCAATCTCCAGGACCAGAGAACCGTTTGAGGCGTGTGATTTCAGCGGTTCGACACTATCTCGTGGTGCCCACGCCTGGAGAACAAAAAGAGGAAGGTCATCGTAGGTTTTTTTAAGCGTTTCGGAAAGAGTCGCTTGATCTTCCAGACGTGCCAAAATGCGAGCCAGCCAACCACACCAACGAGTCAGTCCGGCGCGTGCATTTTCACAGTCTTCCAACGTTCTTTCCACTTCATTTAGCCGATTCTTCAGCTCCGATAGCGGCACGTTACCCGTCTGAGTGCGTGCTACCGGCATTTCCTGAGGCTCGCTTTCCGAAATAACTACCACATATACGGATCGATCGTCGGATCCCACGGCTTCCCAGCACAGGTTGGATTCTTCAATTTGGACCATCTGGGAATGGGGTACCACATAAAACCAAAAACGCAGCAAATGCCGATCTTCGTCCGGGGGAAAGATAAAATCACCCCAAGGCTGCAGATCCTTAATGCGTCTTACCAGGGATTCCCGTTCATCGCTAAGCTGCTGGGATTGGAGCTGGAGGTCTAACACCTCATCCGCGACCGCGCTGAGTGTATCGAAATCGCCGGAACCTTGTTCGTCAGGCAACTGCCGAGTACAACTTTTAAGGAATTTCAAGGCTTCCCGGATCCGGACAGACGAACTGTCATCGTGAGGCACATTTCCGGCGGATTGCATAGGAATTATGTGAAGACACCCCAACTCCTGCATGCCAGCCAGGGCCATTTTCTTATCGCTTTGATGTCCATAGACCGTAACCTTTACCAGCGGCACGATACTCACAGCATCTCTCCTTCCACTGCAATCTCCTGCTGCTGGCGTTGTTGCAAGGCTTTCGAAATCTTGGCCCGCACAATCGCTGCACGTTCCGCATCGCCTAGAAATATCCTAATCCGTTGTATGTTGGTTTTTGCTGTCGGGATGAGGATTTTTTCAAAAAGATTGATACGCTGGGTGGTACGGCGCACTGCATAATCCAAAAGCCGTACCCGTTCTGCCATGATCTGCTCCGTCACGCGCAAAATAGCTCCCTCCCGGAGGCGGTCCACCAGCACGTCAACCCAGTGTGGCTTGGCCAACAGGGCGTAATCCCGCACGGTACACTGTACCTCTTTGAGGGCCGGCAACTCGACACCAACGATGTTTTCCTCACCCAACTCCACGGACTCGACCCGCACCAACCCTCCAACTTCGGTTTCCTCCGCAGCCAGCATTGGTAGCTGCTCACCGATATCGGCATTTAAGTGTTTGATCTCGTCCTGGGACTGAACAAGTGCCTTTCTGGCACGTCCGGCTTCCAGGATCAATTGCCGGCGTTTTAGGTCCAACGATGGGAGTACGCGCTGGTAAAGACTTAACCGCTCACGCTCTTTGTGGAGCATACTCTTGTTCATCGCCAGTTTGGCCATAGAACCTTATTCTCCGTCTGCTACTGCCTGCACTGACCCTTCCTTGGGGAAGTATTGGTCAATCAACGACTCTCTCATAAGTAATTCTTGAGGTTCAAAACATTCCGCAAGAGTCTTCCAGCAGAGATCCAACGCCTCAATGACCGGCAAAGAGACCTGAATATCCATAAAACGTGAACGGAACAAACCACCGAATTTGAGCAATTTTTCGTCGAAAGCCGAAAGCTCAAACGCCATCGCCTGTTTCTGTTCCGCTTCGGTCGCCCCTGCATAGAATCGGATCATGGTGTTCATGATCTGAGAGTGGTCATCTCGTGTTTCTTTATCGACGACGTGTTGCCGTAAACGGGACAACGAGCCGAAGGGATCAATGACCCCATCATGAAGGTAGAACTGCCCTTCCGTGATGTAACCGGTATTATCCGGCACAGGATGGGTTACATCATCGCCGGGCATGGTCGTCGCCGTGATGATCGTAACGGAGCCCGCCCCTTTGAAGTCGCAGGCCTTTTCGTAGCGCACGGCAAGCTGCGTGTACAGATCGCCCATGTAGCCGCGGGCCGCGGGGACACGCTCCAAAGCGATGCCAATTTCTTTCATCGCGTCGGCATAGGCTGTCATGTCTGTCATGAGTACCAGGACCCTCTTGCCCTCTTCAACAGCGAAACGTTCCGCAGTGGCGAGAACCATGTCCGGAATCAGCAGGCGTTCAACGATCGGGTCTGAGGCTTGATTGACAAACATGACCGTACGCGGAAAAACGCCGTGCTCTTCAAAGGATGTCCTAAAGAAATGGTAGTCATCAAAGATCAAGCCCAGTCCACCGAACACGACCACATCAGCATCCGCCTGAAAGCCTATCCGGGCTAGAAGTTCGTTGTAGGGCTCGCCGGCAATCGAAAAGATTGGGATCTTCTGACTTTCAACCAGGCAGTTAAACACATCGATCATCGGTACGTCCGTACGGATCATCTTCTCCGGCATCATCCGCATGATCGGATTGACGGTAGGACTTCTGACGTCGATTTTAGGATCGGTGGAAAGATCGGGCCCGCCGTCGATGGGTTCTCCCGATCCTCCGTAAACACGGCCCAGCACGTTTTCTGAATAGGTTATATCCAGATAATGGCCCAGGAATCGGACCCCGGCTTGGGTGGATAGTCCTTTGCTGCCAGAAAATACTTGGAGATTAACGATGTCGCGCTCAAGTGAAACCACCTGCGCAAGTGAGGCATCTCCGTCAGTGTGCTCGACGACAGCCAAGTCACCCAACGAGACATCCGCGGCCCGCACACGTATCATATCGCCTACGATATCAAGTATGCGTTTATGACGTATAAGTTCTCGGTTTATAACGTGCATACCTCCGTCTCTAAGGTGTGTGCTCTGATTCTATGAACTTGTTCGCCCCTTTCGTTCCGGGGCCCAATCTCAAAATATAATCTTAGTCTGTCTTCCAACGGCTCCAGTAGCCGGAGGCTGAGTTTGACTGAATCGTCCTGTAACGCCGATATGATACCGGTCATAAATTGATCAGCCTATACAGTATTCTTCGGTCCCGTTCGGCACAGCCAAGGCCACATGGAATTTTCAGCCGCTTAATATATAATCAAATAAGGTTGGATGCAATCGGAAAATAAACATAGGACGATTTTTTTAAACTTTGTGCGAGGTTTTACTGGTTCCGGTGACTGTGGGGTAGGTACGGCAGTTTCGATAGTCCAATTTGACAATACTAATTACACCTGCCATGAGGATATCCAAGATGCTCGCAAGAATATTGAGCGGCGCCGTAATCGGGATCGAGGCGTATATGATCGATGTAGAGGTCAATATAGATAAAGGTCTTGCAAATTTCTCCACCGTTGGCCTGCCTGACAGTGCCGTAAAAGAGAGTACCTACCGAGTTGAAGCGGCTGTTAAACACTGCGGTTATACCTTCCCTTACAAAAGGGTAACAATAAACCTAGCACCTGCGACGGTCCGCAAGGAAGGATCCGGGTTCGACCTTCCTATAGCAGTGGGGTTGCTAGCGGCCACAGGGCAGATGTGTTGCGAGCGCCTTCAGGATTATGTGCTGTCGGGCGAACTCTCACTGGATGGTGCGGTTAGACCGATCCGCGGTGTCTTGCCAATGGCCATGGCGGCACGGAAGCACAACCTGCGCGGTATGCTTGTACCTATTGAAAACGTGCATGAAGCTGCGGTAACAGATGGCCTGGATATATATGGTGTGTCCTCTCTGAAAGAAGCAGTCGATTTTTTAAACGGCGGCGGAACTGCCAAACCGTTCCATGTGGACATGGCCTCGCTCCTGGAACGGGCATCTGCCTACCCGTTGGATTTCGGAGACGTGAAAGGTCAGGATCACGTGAAGCGGGCGGTTGAGGTGGCAGCCGCGGGAGCACATAATTTGATCCTTGTCGGTCCGCCGGGTTCCGGTAAGACCATGCTTGCCCGCCGTTTACCGACCATTCTTCCGGATCTGACGCTAGAGGAAGCCCTGGAGTCGACAAAAATCCACAGTGTTACCGGGCTGTTGCCACCCAATACACCTCTCGTCGCCACGCGATCGTTCCGTGCCCCCCATCATACCATCTCGGATGCCGGTCTCATCGGTGGCGGCGCTCATCCAAGACCGGGAGAGGTTTCGCTGGCCCATCATGGGGTCCTTTTTCTGGATGAGTTGCCGGAATTCAAGAAAAACGTCCTTGAAGTCATGCGCCAACCACTAGAAGACGGCAAAGTCACCATCGCCCGGGCCGCCGTATCGCTGACGTACCCTGCCCGGCTGACGCTGGTCGCGGCCATGAATCCATGCCCGTGCGGTTACCATGGCTCACCTGACCACGAATGCCAGTGCCTCCCTTCCCAGATTCAGCGGTACATAAGCAAGGTCTCCGGGCCTCTCCTGGACCGTATCGACCTGCATATCGAAGTCCCCGCAGTACCGTTTAAGGACCTGTCCTCAGACCCCACGGGAGAATCCTCTGCTGAAATCAGAACTCGGGTCAACGAAGCCAGGGCGCGACAACTGCTCCGTTTCAAGGATACGCCCCGGCAGTTCTGTAACGCACATATGGAGTCCCGTGAGATCAGAGAGTACTGCAAGGTTGACCATGCGGCACACGAGGTACTTCGCAATGCAATAACCAAACTAGGCCTCTCCGCCCGAGCCTACGACCGCATCCTGAAGGTCAGTCGCACCATAGCAGATCTGGAATGCTCGGATGACATCGCGAGTATTCATGTGGGGGAGGCGATTCAGTACCGGTCATTGGACCGGGCTATGTGGGGGGAATGAAAAAGGAATAGATAACCTGTTGTAATGGTACAGGCAATTATGATTTAGGTGAGTGGATTACCATCCATTTCAATGTGGATGTTTCTACGGACAACCGCCTGAATCAATTTTCTCTTCGTATGTGGCTATTATCCCGTTATATAGAGGATCCACGAACATTAATTCAACAAAGGTGCCGCATTAATCAAAATTGTTCCTGGTCACATACCGGGCATTCCCCAGCCTGGGTAAGGGCAAAACGGAAGCGTTAACGTCAAATTCCATTTAATGAATTATGACCGGGTGCCATTTACGATCGCGGGTGGTGAGACCCTTCGAGATTTCGAACTACGGTTTGTTCTTCGATCATTTCTAATTTCGATCGACCTAATCTTTTTCCCCACTGTTTTTCCGTTTGGCGGAGCTAAAGCCTGGTGCCGATGCCCCGGGGGGCTGCCTCCCGGAGATGGTCTAAGCACCCGACGGGCGTAACGCGCATATCTAAATCGAAAAACACCCGGTGCAGGCGCAATAGCGCAATTGATTCTTCCACGGGGTCGCTCTGTAAGACGTCGGGGCGGCGTTGGGACCCGTATATTCAGTCGGGGTGTTCCGGGGTGGAACATTTAAATATTGGACTTAAACAAATATCGATGTATCTTTATCCATTCTTACATTGTCTCGATCAGATTACAATGCTTTCGTGGAGCCATAATGTCTAAGGATAACGAAGCCCGCTTACGCAGCACGAACTGGTTCGGCCCTGATGATCACAAAGTCGGTTTCATCCACCGGGCCTGGATGAAAAACCAGGGCTTGCCCGATCATCTGTTTGATGGACGCCCGGTCATCGGCATTTGTAACACCTGGTCGGAACTGACGCCGTGCAATGCGCATTTCCGAGTTATCGCAGAGCGGGTGAAGCGCGGGGTCTATGAAGCAGGTGGTTTTCCGGTTGAATTTCCGGTGATGTCACTGGGAGAGACGGTGATGCGACCGACCACCATGCTATTCCGCAATCTCGTCAGTATGGATGTAGAGGAAACCATCCGCGCGAATCCTATCGATGGTGTGATCCTGCTCGTCGGATGCGATAAGACCACGCCGGCCCTGCTCATGGGGGCTGCAAGTTGTGATCTGCCTACCATCGCGGTATCGGGCGGGCCGATGCTTAACGGAAAATACAAAAATCGGGATATAGGATCCGGAACCGACGTCTACAAGTTCAGTGAGGAAATGCGGGCGGGGAACATGACTGTTCCAGAGTTCCTTGAAGCGGAATCGTGCATGAATCGGTCCGCCGGTCATTGCATGACCATGGGCACCGCGTCCACGATGGCCAGCGTTGTCGAATCGCTCGGTATCGCCATGCCTGGTAATGCGGCTATACCGGCGGTGGACGCACGGCGCAACGTGTTGGCACACATGGCGGGGAAACAGATCGTAGCAGCGGTCAAACAGGACCTGACCATGTCGAGGATCCTGACCCGGGAGGCGTTCGAAAACGCGGTGCGGACAGTAGGTGCTATCGGGGGATCGACCAACGCGGTAGTGCACCTGCTTGCCTTGGCCGGTCGCCTCGGGGTCGACTTCACCCTTGACGACTGGGACCGGCTCGGTTTCGACATTCCCTGTTTGGTGAACCTGATGCCTTCCGGTAAGTATCTGATGGAGGATTTCTACTATGCCGGCGGATTGCCCGCAGTGATGCGGGAGATGGGCGATTTGCTCCATAAAGACGCGCTTACCGTTAACGGCAGAACCATCGGTGAAAATACAGCCGATGCGGAATGTCATAATCGGGACGTGATCCGCACCCTGGCAAACCCTCTGACGGATCGCGGCGGATTGGCCGTACTTCGGGGTAATCTGTGTCCTGACGGCGCCATTGTGAAACCGTCGGCGGCGTCACCCGACCTGCTGGTCCACAGGGGCCGGGCGGTCGTGTTCGAGGATATCGAGGATCTGCACACCCGGATCGAAGATCCCGATCTTGATATCGATGAGACCTGTATCATGGTACTCAAAAACTGCGGACCTAAAGGTTATCCGGGCATGGCCGAAGTAGGCAACATGCCACTCCCGCCGAAAGTATTGAAGAAGGGTGTCACGGATATGGTGCGGATATCTGATGCCCGAATGAGCGGGACGGCCTACGGTACCGTGGTGCTCCACACCGCTCCTGAAGCCGCTGCCGGTGGGACACTTGCCTTTGTGCAGAACGGTGACATGATCGAACTCAACGTGCCCGAGCGCCGACTCCAGCTGAATGTGCCGGACGAAGAGTTGACCCGCCGGCGGACAGCCTGGACCCCACCCGAGCCGGTGACCGACCGGGGTTACTGCCGTCTGTATGTGGACCATGTCCTGCAGGCCGACCAGGGCGTGGACTTCGATTTTCTGGTGGGCGGCAGCGGTGCTCCGGTCGCCAGGAATGCACATTAGCCCGCTAACTCATTCCACATTCCACATGGTTCATCCACGGTAAGCAACAAGTGAACCCGTTACCGCAGGTATCTCAAATCACAGACTGAAGACCCGGCGAGGATTGCGGAATCAGACACGTAAAGGAAACTGTGCACATTGAAATTCCATGCAAACATTTCGGCTGGACTAATTTACATCGTGCAGGGCGGGCTGTACGGGTTTAGTACCGCTATGGTGTTTACATTCATCGCTGTCTATTACGTGGAGACGGCTGGATTTAACCCACTGCAGCTGGTGTTGATCGGTACCCTACTGGAAGTTGCCGTTTTTGTTTTCGAGATACCGACGGGCATCGTAGCCGACCTCTACAGCCGCCGCTGGTCCGTGATTATCGGTATCTTCCTGATCGGTATCACTTTCGTCGTTGAAGGACTGGTGCCACTGTTCGTCTACATCCTGGCCATGCAGATGATCCGGGGAATCGGTCATACATTTATCAGTGGCGCGTTGGAGGCTTGGCTGGCCGATGAGGTGGGAGAGGAAAACCTCCCCGGTATCCTGGTTCGTGGGACTCAGGTAAGCCAGTTGACCGGGCTGGCCGGCATCCTGGTCGGAATGGGCCTTGCCAATGTCCAGATCAATCTGCCGGTGGTTGCCGGTGGTGGGATTCTGATGTTACTTGCGGTCGGCTTGGCGATCTTCATGCCGGAGAGCGGCTTTCGTCCAACACCAAAAGAAGACCGTTCCTCCTGGCAGCAGATGGGGTATTTACTTCAAGCGGGTTTTAGGACTGTTCAGCACCGGCCAGTTCTACTGATCCTGGTGAGTGTCAGTCTGTTTTACGGGCTCTCCAGCGAAGGTGTCGACCGGTTGTGGGAAGCTCACATGTTGACACATTTTGTCTTTCCCGACTTGGGGAGTCTGAAGCCGGTCACCTGGTTCGGTCTGATTAATTTGGGTGCCATAGGGATTAACGTGGTGGCACTTGGAATCGCCCGACGCGGGATAAACATGACTGATCCACGGCTTGCTGCCCGTGCGCTTGTCTCGATCAACGCCCTAGTGGTTATCGCTATTCTGGTTCTGGCATTGACCGGTCAGTTCGCGCTGGCGATTTCGGCCACCTGGACTCAGCGTATGTTGCGGACGATCGGAGGGCCAATTTCATCCACCTGGATAAATCAGGGTCTCGACCCGAGGGTCCGTGCAACCGTCCTATCCATGAAGGGCCAGGTGGATGCGGTAGGCCAGATTATCGGCGGACCGCTCGTTGGGTGGATCGGAACGGTGTGGTCGACCCGGGCAGCCCTTGCCGCCTCGGCACTGCTCCTTGCCCCTGTACTGTTGATGTACTGGCTGTCGATGCGATACAACGGACG
>CAYYIS010000014.1:12761-16726 GCA_964470965.1 uncultured Gemmatimonadota bacterium
GCGGTTTTGCCAGAACCGGTCGGTTCCCATTACGAGTCAGGCAGGGGATACAGACCTGGTTTCAGAATCCAAAATAGTTCAGTTCATCTGTAAAAACTTCTCTACCGCATCCAACGACGGCAACCCACTCATAGCGCCGACCCGGGTGGCAGCCAAGGCACCGCAGGCGTTGGCGAAGCGGACTATTTCCGTCATCATAGCGCCATCCATGTCATCTATCGGTACCTGCCGTAAACTCAACTGATGGGCCAGGCCGGCAACGAAGGCGTCACCACTGCCGGTTGTGTTTGCAATTTCAACGGGGAAGACAGGGACCCTGCCGCTGGTGTGTCCGGTGTTGAAGTAGGCACCTTCTGCGCCCAGCGAGACACAACACAGCCGCACACCGCGTTCCAGCAGCTGTCGACTGCCCCTGTCCGGATCGGTTTGGCCGGTGAGGAACTCGAGTTCAACCTCATTCACCTTGAGGATCGTTGCTGCATCTATACAAGTGTCTATGCACTGCCGAGCCTGATCCATATCGGGCCATAGAGCTGGCCGTAGATTGACATCGAATATGGTTTGTCCCGCCGAGTTGTGTATCCACTGCAGCACCTGCCTCAGTGTGTCACCGGCATCACCGGCCAAGGTTACCGACCCGTAGATAAATAGTTCTGCCTCGGCAAAATAATCGTGCGAAAGGTTATCCGTAGACAGTCGTGCACCGGCTCCGCTGTAGATCACGAAATCCTGTTCCGTTGGGGTAGGCGTGGCCACGACCGACATCATCGTAGGAGCCGCCGGGTCGGCCGTAAAATGGGAGACATCGATACCTTCTCCGTCCATAAGATCTATCAGCATTCTACCAAACTCATCGTCGCCTACCTTGCCCACAAAACCAACGTCCGCCCCCAGGCGTGCCAGTGCGACCGCCACGTTCGCCGGCGCGCCGCCGGGAGCGGTGTGGAGTGTGGGCATATCCCGCAGGGGAATTCCCGGTTCGGCAAAGGCGTCAATCAAGGCTTCTCCAAAACTGATAATACGAGGCATTTAGATACTCCATAGCGGCCTTACCATTTTTGCTGGGACCGGTTAGACTGCTTGTTGAATAAAATAGGCACTAGACAGGAATTTTCGACCTGGCGACACTAAATGCGGATAAAATCTGGTTTCAGTTAACATCGATGATCTTCTCACGCGGTTTACCAGATTCCAGAATAAGAGGCTATTTTACGGTAGGTGCGTTTTTCCTCTTGTGGCATAAGAATACCCCCGGCCTACCAATGCCGGATGGTTAGAAAGGTACCATTTTAGGCTGCGTCTGCCGCGAATACCCGCACCAAGTTAATTAACGATTATCGGGTGCCTTACCGATGTACATGTCGCTGTAAACCGTATTGTTCTCCCAGAATAGATGAAATCCCCAACGGTCCTTTTTCAGACCTTTGAGCCACGGTTTGCGAAGCTGGAATCCCTGATCGTGCCAGAGGAAAGCGCCGCCCACATCTGATGCCAGGATACTTTCTGCTTCATCATACCATTCATATCGTTTCTCCCTGTCCGTATGGCCTCTTGCGCGGTCTATAAGAGCATCAAAGCGTGTGTTGGCCCAGTCATGTCGTGTGAATCCCCTCGGCCGGGAGCGCCACGGTACTCCTAGCATGCTCTGCGGATCGGCATAATCAGCTCCGTAGCCCACCATTCCCATGGGTATCTTCCATTCATGCATAAGCTGATTGAACGTATTCGTCTCTGTGTTTCGAATTTCTATCCGAATACCGAGGATCTCCTGAAGCTGCTGCTGGATAACCTGTGCCGCCTGTCCACCGCGCGAGGCGGACGACATATCCCTCAGCCACATCTCAATGACCGGAAACCCTTTGCCTCCAGGGAACCCGGCGTCGGAAAGCAGGCGGCGGGCTTGCCCCGGATTGTGTTCCTGAAAATGCCTGTGTTTATCTTTAACAACGCCCGCGAAACTCGGCGGCTGCATCGTGTAGGCCGGCAGAACGGTGCCATTAAACAAATTCGCAATGGTCACCTTATCGATAGCCTTTGCAATGGCCTGCCTCACGCGTAAATCGTTGAAGGGGGGTTCCTGCGTGCGGAAAAACAGGTAGGTGGTCACCAGTCCATTGTACTGCCAAAGCTGTTCGCTCAGCTCCGGGTCCTTCTTGATACGTTCTATATCTGCTGGCGTTCCTACCCCGATCAGGTCTACTTCATTATTCTCGTACGGTAGGAGCCCCATGCCGCCGGACGCGCTGCCGGTTCCTGCCGCGCCCGAGAAGAAACGTATAATTTTCCTCAGGTAGGCCGGATTGTTACCGCTGTAATGAGGGTTGAGCCGGAATGACATGTGCCTGCCGGGCACCCATGCATCCAACCGAAAGGCTGAATTACTCACACATATGTCGGGGTCGGTCCATCGGGAATGGTACTTCTCTACCTGCCATCTCGGCACCGGGGAGGAAGCCGTGTAAGACATCACATACGGGAAATAGGCGCATGGTCCTTCCGTCTCGATCTCAAGTGTCAGGTCGTCTATGGCCCGGATGCCCAGTGTGTTCGGATCGTCAGTCTCTCCCTGATTGAACGCTCGACCTCCTTTGATATCGTAGTAGAAGAATGCGTACACATTACCGCTTTCCGGTTGAAGCATGCGTTTATAGGTGTATACAAAATCATGGGCTGTAACCGGTGTGCCGTCGCTCCACCGGCCGCCGGGGTGGAGGTAAAACGTCCATATTCTGCCGTCTGGTGAGCTTTCCCAGCGGTCTGCTGCACCGGGGATCAATTCGTCATTTTCATCGAGCATGCATAGGCGTTCGAACAGGAAGGCGCTTCCGAGGGATTCGTAGAGAGCGACGCTTACATCGAGGCTGGACGGCTCACCGGTGAAGTACCGGTACACCTGGCGTGCGGGCGGCGCAGCATCGAAAGGAAGTGGCTTTGCCACCGCCTCTTCCGCTTCAATGATTGAGACCGTGGTCATGGCTGGACGACCGGGCGGAGCATTGCCACAGGACAGAATCGCAAGGATGCTGAAAATTTTCCATGCATTAATCGGTTTGTTGATAGTACAGTCTGGTTTCATGGACCCCTCTCCTACGTTGAACAAATTTCACCAGGCCTGCGGCTGGCATATTGGGATAATGGGGTGAGTATCGGGCCAGTTCAATGTTTTTTTGGTTTAATATTGCAATAATCAGCTTATTTTCAATAAGGACGGTCATCACTGATGAAAAATCTGAAGGACAGAACATGAACGTAGCAGTCATAGGCGCGGCAGGATGGGTTGGGCGTGCGGTTCTGGAGAACTTTGCCGGTCGTCATGTGGTCCGGGCATTCGATTACAATCCGGAAGCCTGGGCGGCGTATCGCAAATTCCATGGTAACTGGGAAGGCGAGAAGGTCTACGGAGACATATCCCGTTTCGCCGATGTCCGCAGTGTATTGGAAGGCATGGATGCGGTCGTCAATCTGGCCGCCTACTTCGGCGAGGGGAAGGCGCCCGAGGATGATCCAAGTCCGTTTCTCATCAACGTGAAAGGGATGTGGAACATTTTAGAGTCAGCCAGACAGTTGAATCTGATGCGGATTGTACAGATGGGCTCTTGTGTCGTTAAACATCCGGATGGTGTGTTTCTTTCTTCGAACGTCCGGAGCGAGGAAGGGGATCTATACGGGATCACCAAACGGCTCCAGGAAGAGGTCTGCCGCCAATACCATGACGCCTACGGAGTAAGCACTATCATTTTTCGCCCCTGCAGTATCGGCGATAGCCGGCTGGGCATTACCAGGGACGGAAGGCCGGCTCGTGGTGGCATCAGCTGGGTCTGCAGGCACGACCTGGCGGAAGCCTGTCACCTTGCCGTGACGTCCGATATCGATTTCGATATCATGCATACCGCCAGCCATCCCGATGCGGATAATTACTGCAACGTGGCGCGGTCTCGAGAAATCCTGGGTTTGAAATATAAGGG
>CAYYIS010000014.1:16826-99565 GCA_964470965.1 uncultured Gemmatimonadota bacterium
TACGCTCGTCCTGCACCGGCTATGAATCACCAAGGAGAATATGATGGCCATCTCGATGACGGAAAAGCAACGAAGAGAATTTGATGATAAGGGTTATATCATCCTGGAAGAGTTTCTGTCACAGGACGAGGTGGACTATCTTCTACACGCTGTAGATGAAGTAGGGGAAAGAATCCGTAAGTTGGAAGGACTCGCGCCAGCAGACCCGTTTTCAGTCCGCAATGTGCTGGCGCACCACGAGGCGTTTCTTGACCTGGTCGATCACCCCCGCATGCTGCCGCTCGTGGTGGACGCCATTGGCTGGAACATCCAGATACGAACATCTCATCTGGATTATCGGCCCCCTTACCCTGAAGGACTGAATTCCGGCCTAGTCGGTTCCGGCAAGGGAGACGACAATAGATTCTATAACAACCTCGGCTGGCACCCGGACTTATCGGGCAACCATATGTTCGAGGCCGCATCCCTCGACGGCCGTTTACCTTTCATGGAAATAAAAGTGTTCTACTCCCTGTCGGATCTCACAGGTTCTGACCGCGGCAATCTTTGGGTGGTGCCCGGAAGCTACAAACGATCGCCTCAGGAATTGCGGGATATGAACCAGCATGTCCCTGCTTCGCAGGCGATTGAGCTCAGGACGGCCCCGGGTACGGCTATACTATGGCGCACTGCCACCTGGCACTGCGTGGGGCCGAACCTGTCGGACAGGACGCGTATCATCATGCACATGGGTTACCACTATCGCTGGCTACGCCCCACAGACTATATGCAACAGGGGCAGGAATTAATCGCTCAAAGCGATCCCGTGCGGCGTCAATTACTCGGTGCTTTGGCATCAGGAGATGATCCGATGGGTGCGGCCCCTGAGTTTCATCCGACATCGCAGTACTGGCTCACCGAAAACCCAGATGACGTGCCACTGAAAGGCTGGGCCGAAGAACAGGTTCGGAAAAAGGAGGCGTGCCGGTAAAACTGAATCGAAAGATTACATCGGTTCCTTTACCACAATCAGGCGCACGACTGCTCCAGGTCCTTGATGCATACCTTCATCCAGAATCACCTTCGTATCCTCGTAATATAGAATTCGATATTCCCTGAAGTGGGTGAGCAGTTCGTTGGGCATGACAAGGTGTCTTGGATCCTTTGGCCCGAATGTGTTGGTGTTGGGTTGGTCTGCACTGAAGTTCTGGAGGATGAACATTCCCCCTGGTTTGAGTGCTTTCATGACCCGGGGGAAAATCGATGTGTCATGGTAGTAAAAATCCGTGATTAGGTCGTATTTCGCCACCCCCATGTCGTAATTCTTTTGGAGGTCGCCCATCTCCGTGTTTACAGTCACTCCCTTCTGCCTTGCGAGTGCCCGGGTTTTCTCAAGGCCCTTCTGGGAAGCATCCATGGCGGTCACATGGAACCCCTGTTGCGCCAGGTACACTGCATTTCGTCCTTCGCCGGCTGCTAGACATAGTACCTTTCCCTTCTTTAGGCGGGCGGCCTGTTCTTTTAGAAATGTGACCGGTTCCGTGCCGTAAACATACATTTCCCGGCTAAAAACCTGATCCCATCGAGCCCCGGCAGGGACCGGCTGACCGGCGGCCGGCTGGGTTGCCTGGGCAGAGAGATTGCTCGGTAGTATTATCGCTAACGACAGCGCAAGTATTCTCATCGAGTGCATGGGCCCCTCCCTCCAGATAAGTTGAATTCGAAATTAAAGTGAATCGTTATATATAGTTCCGCAAGAATAGCTTGTCAAATTTCGGATCAAAGATATTCTTAATGCGGCAGAATGACACGATGACATAAACCGGGAAAGCTAATGAGTAAAATACGACTGGGTATCATCGGATGCGGCTGGGTTGCGCCGTTTCATGTGCACGCCTTGAACAGTCTTTCTGATCGGGTTGAGATCGTCTGGGTTGCGGATACGGACAGAAGGAAAGCCGCGCAGGTGAGCGATCAAATCAAAGGCAGCCATTCTGTGGGGGTTCTGGGCGACTATCACGAAGGTCTGGATGGGGTTGATGCAGTGTCTGTCCTGACGCCCCACCATCTTCATCATCCCATGACTGTGGATGCCCTCAAGGCGGGATGTCATGTCCTGTTGGAGAAACCGTTTGCTTTGAGTTTAAAAGAAGCAGATGAAATGATCGATGTGGCATCGGCGGCGGAAAAAGTATTGATGGTAGGTTATCCGCATCGATATCGAAAAAGCACACGGATCCTTAAGGATTTGGTCACCGGCGGACGTTACGGGGAACTCTTTATGATCGATGCTATGATGGATGAGGATCAGAGAGAATATGTCGGCGGTTGGTTGACTAAAAAATCTACCCTGGGAGGAGGCGTGTTCTTCTCCGCGACTCCGCATATGCTCGACGTCATGATGTACGTGGCCGGCGATATAAAGACCATCTCCATGGTGGGAACCCATGGCGGACTGGCCATGGAGGGGGAGGACACGGCCCTCTCCGTTATGAAATTCAACAACGGAGTCGTGGGCGCCACCCGGCACACCTGGTTCTCTGCCAAGCCGGGAGACTGGTACACATTGCGTGCTTTCTGTGAAAACGCCACATTGACGCTAACGGTAAATCCGATCGGTGACCTGGTGTCCCGGGGACACCTTTGTCCCTGGGAAACCCGTATCACGGTGGCAGGTTCCGATAACGGCGTCCTTCTAGAGAGTGAAGAGGGGCTTGATTTCACCGAGGAAGTGCGTCACTTCCTGGATTGCATCACGGAGAAAATACCCTGTCAGACCGACGGTCATACCGCCCGTAAACTCATGTCCGCTGTTTTCGAGGCGTATGAAAAAGCGGAGCGTGACGGTGGTTTATTCTGAAGCGTTGCCGGAGTTTCCGGCAGCAGGTCGGCACCGGCTCTGTAACCGGTAAAACGGGTAAGTTGATCCATAAATCTTGATAACGCCGCTTAGAAAATCCATGGTCCGGAGCGATTCAGGGGCGACAATATCTGATGGATGTCCCTATACGTATGCCCGCATTGGCGGATCCTCCACCTCAATGCCATTCTCCCTTGCCCAGAGCTTCAAAGGGTTTTCATCGCCTTCCCAAGCTTTACCTAGCAGCTGTGCCGTCATCGGATCCATCGTATCCAGTACTGTGTCATCCGGTCGTGGATGACATTGGCCCCACCACCGATAGGCATAGCTCACTAATGCTATTTTGGCTACATGGTCGGTGAAATTTACAGCCGGGGTATGGTAGGTGGAGGTGCTGAAAAGATAAGCGTCGCCGGCTTTAACCATCGGTTCCACGAAGTCTGGCGGATCAAGAGCCCCTTTTTTAAACTTTAATTGCTGCGTAAGCTTGTGGCTGCCCGGTACCAGTAAGGTCACACCTGAGTTGGGCTCGGTGAAATCGGTCAGAGCATAGCCTGCACGTATGGCTACGGTTCCCCGAATGGGATGGTCCGGCGCAAAGTTGTTTAGATCCCTGTGCCAATTTCGAAAAGACCGACCGTCACCATCCGGATGGATCGGTGTGTCGGACTCCTGCTGAGGGTATTTGTATATGAGATGGGTCCGCATCAGATGCAGGTCGTAGGATAGAAGCTCCATCACCAGTGGCAGTATCCGAGAATTGGTAATCACCGCAATAAGCGCTGGGTCATAGAGCATGTCTATGTACCGATTGGCGTAGTAATTATGGTATGGGGGCTGGGTTTCCATGAATCGGTCGCATGCATTCTGGAGCCCTGTTACTGTTTGGGGATCTATGGCGTCTCGGACCAGTAAATAACCATGTTCGTTGAAGTGCTGCCGCTGTTCATCGCTCAAAGGGGTGAAATTCATCGCTTTCCCTGTCTATTATCCTGTGAAATGTGCCCGCATGTGTCGGATGACCGCCTTCTCTTCCCGTCCCATGTTCTCCAATTCATACAGCTCGGGGGAGATTCGCTCTTTATGTTCCTCCAGGGGATAACCTTTTTTATGCGTTTCGTTGAAGTAAACGCTCAATTGATATCTTTGGAATATGTTCATACGTGGATAGTCTTCGGTCCATGGCGCTGCATCGTGCAGTAAATTAGTCGAAAATATGATGACATCCCCGGCCGTCATGGGGATGGTGATCGATAAAGGGGGGTTATGAGCCAGCTTGAGTCCGTCAGGCTTCACGAAGTTGCTCTTATGACTACCGGGCACCAGGCAGAATCCGGTTCCCTCCGGCACATCCGATAGCGCAACCCAGGTGGCGACGTGGCTACAATAAAGAACGCCGCCGCTGGCCTGATAGTCATTGTGAGGATTCCGGAATCCGGGCGGAAACGAAAATCCGCTGTCATCCCGGTGGAATCCGTGCCAATCCACATCGAGCTTGGTCATGTGTGTGAAGTTGCAGTGAAATAACCGTGGTGTGTTGAACATCAATCCAGCTACCACACGTATGATCTGTGGATCCCGGGCCAGTTCGTCGAAAAGACGATGTCCGTACTGTATGTGGTCGATATGTGTCTTACACGGTTCCTGTCGATGGCGCAACAGCGGCCGGGATATTTCAGTTTCATCCACGGTCATCAGATGGTCGATTACTCGGAGCATCTGTGAAAGTCGGTCGGGACTGATGACATCCTTGAGAACAAGGAAGCCATGCAAGTCGAACTGCCATTTCTCTAATTCCGTAAGATGTGGAGGAAGCTGTGACATTATGTTGCCTCTCTATGCTGACCTTATCTTCCCATCCATCCGCCGTCAATCGTCAACGTGGTCCCATGGACGTAATCGGAGGCGGCAGACGCTAAGTATACCACTGCCCCTTTGAAATCTTCCGGCTGGCCCCACCGCCCCGCAGGAATACGTTCCATGATAGCATGCGAACGTACCGGATCGTCCTGTAACGCCCCTGTAAGATCCGTCTCTATATACCCGGGTGCCAGTGCATTAACATTGACGCCCAAACCGGCCCACTCGTTGGCCAGTGCATTAGCCAGACGGCTCAGTGCTGCCTTGGAGGCGGCATATCCCGGCACTGTAATGCCACCCTGAAACGAAAGTAATGAGGCGGTAAAAATAATCTTGCCGCTGCCGCGAGCGACCATTTCCCGTCCTATCTCACGACTCAGGATGAATGGTGCTGTCTGATTGACGGAAATGACTTCATCCCATAATTCATCCGTATGGTCGACGATCGGGGCCCGGTGGGTCATTCCGGCATTATTCACAAGAATATCGATCACCGGATGATCCGCCTTTACCTTTTTAAGGATGTTATACAGTGCTTCCCGGTCACTCAAATCGCAGGCATAACCGCTGAAGTGCCTGCCAGCCGCGGCGACTTCATTTCCGACTGCGCTACCGACCGACTCCATGCGCGTACTGACCCCGATTACGTCCGCACCTGCCTCTGCCAGGCCTACGGCCATGGCTTTTCCGATCCCCCGGCGGCATCCGGTAACTAGCGCGGTTTTTCCATCTAAATTGAATGCATCTGGTGATGGCAATTGGTTTCCTCCGAGAAAAAAGATTCAGTAAATTAAGCGACGTTCAACATCCGCGGCAACGCAATTCCGGATAACAATTCCCTGGGCCAGAACAAACATCCGCTGTGTGGGGAGGTCTGCGATTTTCAACAGAGCAGGCCCAATCCACAGCGAGTCATAGCAATGTAGCCGAGATACCCATGCCGTAAGCGGCCAAAACTCAATGCCCTGGCACAGACCGATACCCCGGGTGTCGATATCTGAAGGCCCATCCGTGGATTAAGCGGCGGCGGAATTCCATAAGAGGCGGGTTACGGTGGGCATCCCTGAAAAAAGGTGACCCGCTCACCCGTCAGCCGGATTCAGCATCACCTGATACATTTCCCGGAATTTTTGGACTTTCGGGTCAACTACCATGAAACAATAGGGTTGATCCGGATTTTCCCTGTAGTAATTCTGATGATACTCTTCCGCTTCATAAAACCTGTCGAGCTCACTTATTTCCGTCACGACGGGCCGGGGCCACAGATCGGATGAATCCGTCTCGCCCATGGATCTTTCCGCGATTTCCTGCTGGGTTCCATCGTGGTAAAATATGACGGATCGGTATTGTGTACCCACATCGTTGCCCTGTCTATTAAGCGTAGTAGGATCATGGATCCGCCAGAATATATAAATGATATCTTCATAGGTAATTACTTCCGGGTCGAACGTGATCTGGACCACTTCCGCATGACCGGTAGCACCGTTACAGACCTCCTGGTATGTAGGATCTTTAACTTCACCGCCTGCGTAGCCGGATACGATTTTCTGGATCCCCTTGACCGTCTGATATACCGCTTCCAGACACCAGAAACATCCACCGCCGAGTGTTGCCGTCTCGAGTTGCCGTGACATATTTGCTCCTCCAGTTTGACTGTTGCCTATTGAATTCTGATAGTCGGGAAGGTATTCCCTCGTTTAAGATGCTCCAACCTGTTTCTTGCGAAATCAGTCTTGATGAATGAACGCGGAACAGCCCATCCGTCCTTGAGTGTATCAAGGGCGATCCTCCCAGGATAACATGACATGAATCTGTCGGATCCATGATGTCTTTCACTGCAAATTTAGTTGTAACCTCTGCACGGCCGCGCTTGTCATTTTTTCCAGCAGAACCGGGGCAGAAACATCAACCTGGCCGTGAACCCAGCCACGAAATGTGTGTCTGGCTGTCTTCTTGGTCTAAAATACAGGGGCGGCGATTGCACGACAAGTTGTAATCAGCTTGCCCGGTGCCTGCGACTGAGTATCCAGCTTACCAGTGATCCGGTGGCAATATTGACGGTCAATGCGACAGGACTGATCCAAATAAAACTTACAGGATCCTCGCCCGTCGCCGGGTTCATTCCGAAGATAGGGCCCGAGAATGCGATCAGGGCTGCCGTTGTCACTCCAAGGACCATCCCGACTAACACGCCGGCCGGCCGTGCGAACGGGACGAATAATGCAAAAAAGAACAGGGCGGCAATCGGGGTGGTCAGCAAGTTAGTGGTTTTGTTTGTAACCGCTGTAATGTTGCCTGGAATTTCACCCATCAGAGAACTGCTCACCACCACAATCGTTCCGATTGACAATGCAAGTCCCTGGGCCATCCGAGTGTACATTCTTTCCGACTTAGGACGCAAGCCGAACCGGTCAAAGAAGTCTGTAGTGACCACCGCGGTAATGGAATTAACGCCGGAGTCGATACTGGACATTGCCGCTGCGAACATAGCTGCTGCGACAAGACCGGAGATACCGGGAGGCAGGTAGTACGCGATGAAGTGGGGAAACACCTGGTCCGCCGAATTGTCCAGATCAATGCCGGCCGGAAGCAATTGATGATTAAACTGGAAATAACCCATTAGCGCAAAACCGGTGATCCACAGGGTTGTCACGACCACTGCATTTACGATCAGCTGCATGCCGTAGGACCGTCTGGCAGCGGCTGCATCTTTTGTGGCCATGAACCGCTGCACTGCCGTCTGATCACCAGCCGCGGTGCAAACCACCCAGGTGACAGAGGCCAAAATCGATCCGAATACGGACAACCGCACTCCCGGATCAAAGCTGAACCACGGTTGTTCGTCCCACTGCGGTTGCCAGGACGTGGGAAACCAACTGGTGTTTCCGACGTTGTATGTAACGATACCAATAACCAGCCAGGCGCCCCCGAGCATAAGCAATGTCTGAAATGTATCAGTGATGACCACAGCCCTAATTCCACCGAGTGAGGTATAGACAACCGCCACAAGACCAGTGCAAAGGGTGATGATGGGAATCCAGGATTCGTCTACCCCGATCATCACGGTCATGGCTGCGGCAGCCAGATAGACCAGCAGCGCCATCCAGACCAGTCTCAGTACAATGAACATGGCTGCGCCCAGGAGGCGTACAGACACCCCCAGTTTCGCCTCAAGAAGCTCATAGGCACTGGTCACTCGATGGCGCATGTATACCGGTATGATGACATAACCGACGATCAGGTACACGACCGGAAACGCAACCAGATTGAGCATCCAGACAGGACCTTTTCCGATGGCTTCGCCCGGGATGGACAGGTAAGATATGGTACTCAAAAGAGTTGCGAAAAGGGAGATGCCGATCAGGGTGGGATGCATGTGGCCGCCACCCGTGAAATATTCACTGGTACTTGCCTGGCGTCTGCTGTAGTAATAACCGAGTCCGATCGTGCCGAAGGCATACAGGCAGATAAAAACCCAGTCGACCGGTGTAAGTCCTTGGGTGGGAGGTGTCATGGCAGCATAAGGTCCGGCGTGAAGGAGAGATTCGGCAACGGGACGTCTTGCGATTCGATGGATTTGGCGAAGCAACACACCATGATGGTCTGATCCGCATCCTTGAGAGAGGAGGATGCCCTGAGGCGTTTAGCAGGGGATTGATCCGGGGCCGTGCTGATGGATGTATCGATATCACATACGTGCCCGCCAGATTCAAAACTAAGATCGGCGGCGTAGGGATAACAGGTGACGAATTGGGACACTTGAATTCGGATACGGAAGTCTGCGGCCAACCCGTGATCTCACCGATCTTCCGGCCTTTCGACCCAAACTGAAACGGCAGGGACAGACGAATCTATGGGTGCCTCGATTTGTTGGAAATAAGCCACGAGTCGGACTCGAACCGACGACCTATTCATTACGAATGAATTGCTCTACCAGCTGAGCTATCGTGGCCTGTCAAACGGAACATAATATATGGAAAATCCCTTGGATAAGCAATGGATTTCTACGTGCAATTTCTGAAGAGAATACATATCCCTTTTCTGTTGCCGTTTTCGCTTTATTAGGTTACATTCTCTCTGCTGACGGTCAATAATGTGAAAGTTTGAAAGGAATTCGGTGAAAAATTATGTCTGAGTCGGAAAAGACGAAGGATTTTATTCGTACCATCATCGAAGAGGATATTAAAGCCAACAAGTACGACGGTCAACTTTTGACACGTTTCCCTCCCGAACCAAATGCATACCTGCACATAGGCCATGCGAAGTCGTTTGGTCTTAATTTTACGGCTGCGGCAGAGTACGGCGGTTTGTGTAACCTCCGGTTCGATGATACCAATCCCCTGAAAGAAGAGGCAGAATTCGTCGATGCCATAAAAGAGGATATCCGGTGGTTCGGGTTCGACTGGGAAGACCGGGAATACTACGCCTCTGACTACTTTGAACAGCTCTACGAGTTCGCGGTTACGCTCATAACTCAGGGTAAGGCGTATGTGGACGATCTGAGCGCCGATGAAATTCGTGAATACCGTGGGACACCTAACGAGCCGGGGAAGAACAGTCCTTACCGTGATCGTTCCGTCAAGGACAACCTCAATCTGTTTAAGTGCATGAGGGCCGGTGACTTCGAAGACGGCGCCCGGGTGTTGCGGGCTAAGATCGATATGTCGCATCCAAATCTGGTTATGAGGGATCCTACCATCTACAGGATCCGGCATGCGGACCATCATCGGACGGGTGACGACTGGTGTATCTATCCTATGTACGATTTCACCCATTGCCTTTCGGATTCCATCGAGGGGGTCACCCATTCTCTATGTACCATGGAGTTCGAGAACAACAGGGCATTGTACGACTGGTTCCTGGACGAACTGGATGTATACCACCCTCAACAGATCGAATTCGCCCGTGGCAATGTGGCCTATACCGTCACCAGTAAACGGAAGATGCGCAGGATGGTGGAGGAAGGATATATCACCGCCTGGGATGATCCCCGGATGCCCACCTTGGCCGGTATGAGGCGGCGGGGATACCCTCCCGAAGCGCTTCGTTCGTTCTGGCGGGAAGCGGGCGTTGCGAAAAAGTACAATCTGATCGATTTCGCACTGCTCGAATACCACATCCGCGAACATCTTAACAAGACCTCCCCGAGGGTGATGGGGATTTTGAATCCTCTAAAAGTGGTTATCGAAAACTATCCGGAAGACCGGACCGATGAGCTGGATGCGATCAACAATCCTGAAGATGAAGGCATGGGAACGCGAACCGTACCGTTCTCTCGGGAAGTTTATATTGAGCGGGACGATTTCATGGAAGACCCTCCCAAGAAATTTTTCCGCCTGGCCCCGGGCCGGGAAGTGAGGCTGCGGTATGCCTACTTCATCACCTGTAACGACGTCGTCAAAGACCCGGTCACGGGTGAGATTACAGAACTTCGGTGCTCTTATGATGCTGAAACCCGAGGTGGTAACGCACCGGACGGCCGGAAAGTCAAAAGCACCCTCCACTGGGTATCCGCAAAACATGCCATAGAGACTGAAGTCAGATTGTACGATCGGCTCTTCACTAAAGAAAATCCGGATGATGATAACTATCTTCAATATTTGAATCCTGACTCACTCAAGGTACTGAAACCATGCTATGTAGAACCTTCCCTCGCCAACGCGGCACCCGGATACCGCTGCCAGTTCGAACGCCTGGGCTATTTCTGTGTGGATAGCCGGGATTCAAAACCTCACGCCATGGTGTTTAACCGTACGGTGTCGTTGAGGGATACATGGGCGAAGATGCAGAATCAAACTCAACTGAATCAATGACCCGATGAACCATTCCATTCTCTCCCGATTTTCCACAATGAAGGTAGCGGTTGTCGGTGATGTCATGCTCGATCTATTCGAGTACTGTCATTCGGATCAGAGTAAACCGATCGATTCGGAAAAACCGGGAGCACGTGCGTACAAGGCGCAGAAACTGCTGAAACAACTCGGTGGTGCGGGTAACGTTGCCGCCAATCTGACAGCGCTTGGTGTGCATACATACCTGATCGGGGTTACCGGAAATGACGGGCACCATCTAACGCTCAAGCAATTGGCGGAACAGAGCGGTATTCACTACAGTTTCATCAGGGATAGCGTTCGGCCTACTACTACGAAAAACCGTTTGTATCTGGATGGTGAATATCTGCTGCGCAGGGACGATGAAGCGAACCACCCCATACCGGAGTTCATATCCACCACGGTATTCAACGAAGTGACTTTCGAGCTTGACGGTGCGGATGCGGTTATCCTCAGCGATTATAACAAAGGCGTCTTCTCCGAGGGGCTGGCGCAGGACATTATTCGAGCGTGCCGGGAGCGCAGGATTCCGGTAATCGTGGACTTTAAACCCCCGAACCGGTCCTATTTTCGTGATGCCGACATCATCGCTCCGAACGCTACCGAGGCCGAAGCCATATGGCCGGAATTCGATAGAACATCGCCGATTAAGGGTGGATTGCGCAAGCTTTACGACATGGTGGCGAGCCGGAATCTCATAGTCACTCTCGGTGCCCATGGCATCTGTGGCACCGATGGGAATGATGCGTTCCATATCCCAGCCATCGACGTACCGGCGATGGACGCTGTAGGTTGCGGTGATACCACGCGGGCGCTGCTCGCGCTCGGCCATGCCGCAGGGCTGCCATTACCCCGATCGGCTGAACTGGCTAACCTGGCCTCATCCATCGTAGTACAGAAAATTGGTACCGATACTGTTTCGATAGATGAACTGAAGGGGCAGTTACCTCCTTGAGATAAGGATTTTCCCATGTCCGTCAACCATACACTCGATCATTTAGACATTGACACTGCCTGGCAGCACCTTCACTGGCTAAATGACAACGCCCCCGTCCGAATTAACGGCTCAGGGGATGACCTGAAAGCCGCTGAATATTTTGCGGAGAGGTTCAACGATTACGGGCTCGAGGCGGATGTGGATCATTTTCGGACATACAGAAGCATTCCCAATCGGGGATCTCTCCGATTACTGTCACCGGTTGTGTCAGACATCCGCTGCGAAGCATGCGGCCACATAGCATCTACTCCAGACAAAGGTTTTGAGGCTGAGCTTGTCAACGTGGGATACGGAGACCACAGGGACTATTCGACTGCCAATGTAGAAGGCGCGGTGGTCTTGGCCGATATCACATCGGGACCCGCCCGTCCGGAAAAAGCAAGGATTGCGGCCCATAACAGCGCGGCTGGAATCATCTTTACGAACATGGGGCCGCCTGAACATGAAAATATTCCTATGGGTGCCATCAAGTCCATCTGGGGTAATCCTACCAGGGCTTCCTTCAAGGAGATACCGTCGATCCCGGCCGTGGGGATCACCAGGAAAGACGGCGATATTCTACGTCGGTATTGTGAACAGGGCAAAGTATATATTCATATGGTCGCGCAGGCAACTCAGGACTGGGGGACTTTACCTCAGTCACGTGCCAGGCTTCGCGGCGGTGCAAATACGACCGGTGATGTGATAGTAGTAGCCGGTCACTTCGATGCCTGGGAGCCCGGCATGTCTGACAATGCAGCCGGCAACGCATTGATCCTCGAGTTAGCGAGAGCATTCAGCAACCACAAGGAATCACTAAGAAGAGATATCATCTTCGGCATGTGGAATGGGCACGAGATCGGTGAAATTGCGGGATCCACATGGTTTGTGGACAAGAACTGGGATGAGCTGGATGAGCACGGCATCGCTTATTTCAACATCGATTCGGTTGGATTCTCGGGTACCAGCTTCTTCGAAACCGCGAGCAGTACCGAACTGGTCCGATTTCATCAGGCGGTGGAGCGGAAGGTCCTGGGTGAACCTGCCTCGAGAAAAAAATTGACGCGGAGCAATGAGCAACCCTTCTTTCCGATTGGAATACCGGCGATGGAAGGCAGCTTTCGTTTCAGCGACGAGCAGATCGCCGCATGGGATAACGCTTCCGGGGGCTGGTGGTGGCACAGTACCGCAGACACGCTCGATAAAGTGGATCAGGAACGATTCCGACAGACATATCAACTGAACGCTGGCTATATCCATACCATGGCGACTTCTCCTGTGCTGCCTATGGATTACCAGGCGGTCGGGGTGGATCTGGCTGAGAGGATCTCAGCGGTAATGTGTGAGGCGGGGCATGCATTCCCCCTGGATCTTCCCATCGAAACGTTCCAAAATGCAGCTGACAGACTGGATGCCGCGATCGCAGACATCAACTCCGATTCGGATGCCCACCGCTTGAACCGGGTCATAAAACGGCTGGGCCGAATCCTGACACCCGCTTTCGAAACGCTGGGCGGCCGCTATGAACAGGACCGTGTTGCGCAACCAGCTTTGAAATCCCCGCTGCCGTTATTACATGACCTGCCTGAGTTCCTGAGAAGTCCATCCGAAAGTAACCAGTACAATCTGCTTTCTACAGAACTGCTGCGTGGCCGCAACAGAATGGCCGATGCGTTACGCAGGGCAACCGAGACAATCGAACATGTATGTTAAGCAAATCCCCAAGGAGGAATCCCGATGGCCCATCTTTTCGGTCGAGATTTTACGAAACGCGAATTGTTAGACCTGGTAGGAGATGTCAGCCAGGTAGCCGGTGCAAGGAGGGCTGAACTGGTGGAAGGGAACGAACGCGGGGCCGATCTCGTTGAAGTTTTCAATGCCTCCGGTCTCTGCCTCTCGATTCTGCCCGGACGCGCCCTCGATGTCGCATCTGCCCATTACAAGGGCATGTCCCTTTGTTTCCGCGGCAATACTGGCGATGTTGGGCCTGCATTTTACGAACCGCAGGGCTTTGGTTGGATGCGAGGATTTTATGGAGGCCTGGTCCTTACCTGCGGCATGACGTTTACCGGCCATCCTGAAACAGACCCCGAAGAGGAAAATGAGGAACTCGGATTGCATGGTCGCCTGTCCTTCCTACCCGCGAAAAATGTAGCCGTGGATGGTGAATGGGAAGGCGATGACTATATCATTCGGATCCGTGGAAAGATGCGGGAGGCGATCCCATTCGGTACACATCTGGAGCTGACCCGTGAAATTTCGATGGTGCTGGGTGAGAAATGTTTCCGAATTCATGATCGGATCGAAAACCATGACGTCAACCGGTCTCCCCTCATGTTTGTATACCATTGTAATCCTGGGTTTCCGCTACTCGATGAGGGAACCCGAGTCACCATCAACAGCACGCTGTCGACTGAGTGGCTGGAGGATAAAGAAATCGGTCCGGAAGTCTATGCGACCGCTGCCGCGCCGATAGAGGAGATGCACGACGATGTGTATGTCCACAGAGTAAAAGCCGATGATGACGGTAACGGTAAGGTGGGATTGCTCAACGATAAACTTGGCCTGGGCGTATATTGGAAATTCCCACAGGCGGAGGTGCCGATTGTTAGCCAATGGCAGCACTTCCACCGGGGTACCTATGTCACTGGTATCGAACCCGGAAACGTGAGCATGCTGGGACGTGCCTGGAACCGAAAGAACGGTACCTTGCAGTACATCGAACCCGAAGAAGTGCGTGATTTCCATATGGAAATCGGTGTCCTCGATGGAGCGGAAGAAATGAACGATTTTGAGGCCTCTATAGGATAGGTTGCACCATATGAAGGGCGACCCCGGCACACTCTCGACCGCGTTCCAAATGGTGAAACCGCCAGGTGGCAAACCTGCAGCGAAATCACCAATTTTGCCTGCGCCCGCGATAGGGCTGAGGTTTCGAGATGTTATTTGGGGATAAGACTGGGTTTACCGGTTCAGGTGCCGGAACTGACTTTGCGGCTCGCCGGATATAAAGTAAACGAGATTTTGGTGGATGGTTGACCCCTGTGGTCGGTAGCGGTGAAAAGGTGCTTCGAGTCCGGTAACCTTCCTGTTAAACGGTGAAGAGACCCTCGCCGCGTTTGATCCTGGAGGGAAATCGTTAAATAGCCGGCATTACGTTGCCTCCACAGACCGGTATGTACGCGCCCGTGATGAAACTGGCCAGATCCGACGCCAGGAAAGCGACTACGTTGGCTATCTCCTGATCCTCGCCCCTGCGTTTTAACGGTACATTTTTTGAATAAGGATTCCGAGGGGGAATCAGTGGCTTGAAACTGTTCCGATCCCGATCCGTGATGGTCCATCCAGGCGCCACTTGGTTCACTGTTATCTGGTGTTCACCGATCTCCTTAGTCAGCACACGCAGTACCCCGTCCATACCACGCTTTCCGGAGACATAAGCCGACTGCCCAGGTTCATTCTGCATCACACATTCGGTATTGATCGCGATGATCCTGCCGTATCCACCCTCGATCATGCTCGGAACAAATGCCCTGGCCATCAGGACGTTTTGCATAACACAGGATCTGAACTGGCTTTCATAATCCTCCAGCGGCTGTTCGAGAACAGACTTCCAGTCATACTGAATGACTGCATTGTTGACGATGATCTGTGGTGCTCCCAGCTCAGAAATAATCCTGTCTTTCATCGCGTCCACTTCTTCTTCGATCGTAATGTCGGCCTTAAGAGCTGTGCCCTGGACACCGAGATCTTGTATTTCTCTGATGAGGGATTTCGCCATATCTATATTTGCATTATATTGAACCGCCACATTCGCACCGCAACGCGCAAGGGTCCGTACCATGACCCGTCCAAGATAACCTGAACCACCGGTTACGACCGCGGTTTTTCCTGAAAGATCCACTTGAAGCATGTAATAATCCTTATGGTTTTGTTGTTGATCTCGATAAGTTGGCCGGAATGAACATAGACCTCAAAAAAAACAATGTCAATCATATATAAGTATGGTAAACACTTCAATTGAAACTCCGATCAACATGACGGGCAAATGGCGTAACCTTGCTTTTCTTTCTATCGCCGAACTACTGGCCATGTCCCTATGGTTTTCTGCGTCTGCCGTTATCCCGCAGTTGACCGCAGAATGGAACCTGACCAGCGCCCAGCAGTCCTGGATGACCATGAGTGTCCAGGTCGGTTTTGTGGTCGGCGCACTCATAAGCGCCCTGTTGAACCTGGCAGACCGGATCGCCAATCAGTATCTGTTTGCTGTGAGCACGATACTTGGTGCGGTGTGTACCGCAGCTGTCCCTTTGCTCAATCCGGGGGCTACGGTCACATTGGTCCTTAGATTTTGCACGGGCGCAACCCTCGCCGGTGTGTATCCTCCCGCGATGAAACTTGTGGCCACCTGGTGCAAGGAGGACAGAGGATTGGGTATCGGTATGTTGGTGGGCGCCATAACTGTGGGGTCGGCGTCACCACACTTGCTCAACGGTCTGCCTGTGTTCGGAGAAGGTGGTATGCCGCCATGGCGATATGTGCTTTTGGCCACGTCCGGAATGGCGGTTATCGCTTCGTTGATCGGTATCTTGGTCGTTCGGCCTGGTCCTTATTTCAGTCAGAGTGCTCCATTCGACTGGAAATTCATCGGTCGGGCATTATCGGACCGGCCGACTCGTCTAGCTAATTTTGGATATCTTGGGCACATGTGGGAATTGTACGCCATGTGGGCCTGGGCGCCGTTTCTTCTTTTGGCAAGTTACAAGGCGGCCGGTTGGAGTACCCAGAGTGCCCGGCTGGCAGGATTCGCGGTGATCGCCATAGGAGGCGTGGGCTCGTACTTGGCAGGTGTCCTGGCGGACAGGATGGGGCGAACCCGAATTACGGCATCGAGCCTGGCTCTTTCCGGAGCATGTGCCCTGATCGCCGGGTTGTTCTTCAATTCTCCGGGTCTTCTGACGGTGGTATGCCTTGCCTGGGGTTTTGCGATCGTGGCCGACAGCGCCCAATTCAGTACCGCTGTCACAGAACTCGCGGACCCGAGGTATGTGGGAACTGCCCTGACGGTTCAGACAAGCCTGGGGTTTCTGCTTACGCTGTTCACCATCCGAATGATACCACCCCTTGTGGCGTGGGTCGGTTGGGAATATGTTTTTATTGTTCTGGCGATAGGTCCGGCTTTCGGGGTATGGTGCATGCTGACGCTGCGAGGTCTGCCCGAGGCGGAAAAGATGGCATCCGGAAACAGGTGACGCCTTATCTCACTCTGTTGTATCCGTTCAGTGCGGCAACCCGGTAGGCTTCGGCCATCGTGGGATAATTAAACGTTGTGTTGATGAAGTACAACAATGAATTTCCTTCTCCCTGCTGAGACATAATCGCCTGACCGATATGGATAATCTCCGACGCACCATGCCCGAAACAATGGATACCCAGAAGTTCGAATGTCTCGCGGTGGAACAGGATTTTGAGCATACCGGTCTTGTAACCGGTGATCTGTGCGCGGGCCAGGTGTTTGAAGAATGCATGCCCCACTTCGTACGGTACTTTACGTTTGGTAAGATCATGTTCGGTCAGCCCAACGGAACTGATTTCGGGAATGGTGTATATCCCGGTGGGAATATCTTCTACGAGCCTGTTCTCACAGGAACCGGATACCGAGTGGGTTGCGGCGAACCGCCCCTGGTCATACGCTGCGCTAGCCAGGTTCGGATAGCCAACTACATCGCCGACGGCGTAGATGTGCGGTAGTGATGTCTGGTATGAGTCATTGACAACGATGTTTCCCCTCGAATCTATTTCCACCCCAATTTCTTCCAGGCCCATATTGTTTGAGTTGCCGGTTCTCCCCTGGGCCCACAACAGATAATCGGAATAGATCTGTTTGTTGGATTTCAGGTAAAGTCGTACGCCATTGTCATCAGCCTCAACCTTCTCATATTCTTCGTTATGGTGAAGCAGCGTTCCCTGCTCCCGGAGGTGATAGGCCAGTGCGTCGATAATTTCATCGTCGAGGAAAGCCAGCAGTTTGTCTCGGGAGTTTATCAGGTTCACCTTAATACGCAGGCCGCGGAAAATAGACGCATACTCACAACCGACTACCCCCGCGCCGTATATGGTCATGCTACGCGGATTATCCGGGATGCTCAAAATGATGTCGCTGTCCAGAATCCTCGGATGTGTAAAATCCACATCGGATGGATGGTACGGCCTTGATCCCGTGGCCAATATGAAACCGTCAGCCGCATAGTGCTCCTTGCCGCCTACGTCCAGGGAGACTTCGAGCGAATTCGGCCCGGTAAACGATGCAGAGCCATGAACCACATCTACCAGGTTTCGGTCGTAATATCCCCGTCGGACGGCGACCTGTTCATCGATTACACCGGCGGCTGATTGCAGCAGATCCTGGTAGTCCGCAGCGCTGAGATGCCCGCTTTCGATAACCTGTTGAATTGAATGCCGCAGTGCTTTGCTTGGGATGGTAGCCAGATGCGTGGCACCGCCTCCGACACGCGGGTACCGGTCGATCACAGCGACCCGCTTGCCTTCCTTTGCCGCCTTCATAACGGCGCCTTCCCCTCCGGGACCACTACCGATTACTATGATATCGTATTGATTTGACATGGATCGTATCCTTACCGGTTCATGATTTCAATGGATCGCCGATTGGTAGATTAGATTATATATCATTACATTTATCGGGGCAAGCTTCGTGTTATCCCATGCACGTGATGCCAGGCCGCTTTTATATCTTCTCCTTGCAATGAGAATTGCGCCGACATACTTTGGTTATTTTCCGACCGTATGGACATCTTTTGGAATGGGACTTAACATGCAAGCGATTAAACTCGCATTAATCGGGTGTGGCGGGATGGGAACGAGACATCTTTACGGGATGCGTGAACTCCTGAATTCACCATTTAACAATATCGATCCGGTCGCTCTATGTGATATCCGTGTTGAAAACGGGGAGATGGCGGCAGGCGAAGCGGAAAGCTTGTTCGGTACACGGCCTGCGGTCTTTACTGATCTCAAGGAAATGGTTCGACAGATACCCGACCTTGATGCGGTCTCTGTTGTCACGGATCCCTCTGTACACCATGGAGTCGTCTGCGAGGCCCTTGAACTGGGAATGCATGTTATGGTTGAAAAACCCATGGCCATAACGGTGGGAGCTTGCAGAATGATGATGGAGGCCGCGGAGCGAAACGGGCGAATTCTCTCGGTGGCGGAGAATTACAGAAGGGATCCGTCGGCAAGACTCGTCAATCATCTACTGAAGACTGGAAAAATCGGCAATCCCTATCTTGCCTGGTGTCATGCGCTGGGAGGAGGGAATACCATTTTCATTACCCCCTGGCGGCATCTCAAGGAAAAAGGCGGGCCGATACTGGACATGGGCGTTCATTACACCGACCTGATTCGATACCAGCTTGGCGATGTGGCTGAAGTATATGGAGACGCCCGGCTAGTAGAACCGGTACGTTACAAGGCTAAAGCCATAGGCGATCAGTATGCCTTCTACCAACAGCGTCATCGGGATATGGATGACGCGGTACCCGCTACCGCCGAGGACGTGTCGGTGGCTTTATTCAGAATGGAAAGCGGGGTCACCTTGAACTGGATCATGGGACGGGGGGGGACCGGGGGCACCGGAGGAGAGATGATCCTGGGCGATAAAGGTCGACTTGAAAGTTTCGGAACGCGGGGTGGTCAGGCTGTCATGCAGACGGTAGGTGGAAAAACGCTGTCGCACCGGGAAATACTGAAAGAAACGGATGAGTTTGAACTTGAACCGCTCGCAGCCCATTTTTTCCCCAACCGCATCGCGGAAGGCGAGGTAGATTGGCGTCTTATCGCGCTCGAATATCATGAGCTGGGTGAAGCGATTTTAAAAGGAAGAAAAGTGGAACTGGATGGCCTTGAAGGGATGAAAGACGTCGCTGCGGTTTATGCTATTTTCGAATCCGCCGCTGCCGGCCGCGCGATTGCTATGGATGAGGTGGAGAACGCACGTGTTTATAACTATCAGCAAGAAATTGATGATGCCCTGGGGATATAACATCACGACAAAGACTTTTTGCAGGATCAAAGTCCTCTTCTTACAGGGGGATCTGTGGCCGTGTAGCGCTAGGATTGTAGTCAATACACGGTAATTTCGGGATCATACCCGCGGAAACAGCTACGATTGCAGAAAGGTTTTTTATGCTTATCGGATACACAACTTGGGGAATGCCGGACCTTCCCTGTGACACCGCCTTAAAATCCTTATCGGATATGGGATTCGATGCGGTTGAATTAACTGTATTGCCTGGATACACCACTGCACTGGAGACTCTGGACCATGAGGGACGCCATAGGATAAAACAACTCTATACACGGCATGGGCTGAACATGCCGGCCATAGCGGCGCACAGGTCACTGATAGATGAAAACCCTGACCAACACGCTGTTAATATGAAGATTCTCACCGATGCGATTGATCTATGTCAAGAGTGGTCTGACGGTGAAGGACTCCCGGTCATGGATACCGTACTCGGCGGTTGTCCGGATGATTGGGATGAGAAGCACGAATTCATACTCGACCGTGTATGGGCGTTGGTTAAATATGCGAGGGAAAAAGACGTGGTGATCGGTATGGAGGCACACGTGGGCGCTGCGTTGGACACGGCTGAGAAATCGGTACAGCTCGTTGAAGAAATTGATTCGCCCCACCTTAGGTTGAATTTCGATATCAGCCACTTCGATATATTGGGTATGTCCATACCGGATGCGGTTGCAATGATGGCGCCGTATGCAGCCCATACACATGTAAAAGACCAGCGGGGACGGTTGCCGGATTTTGAATTTCTGATCCCCGGCGAAGGGACATTTGACTTCACGGAATACGTTATTGAAATGCAAAAGGCCGGATACACAGGATCCATCACGGCAGAAGTAAGTAAAATGGTCCAGGACCGCCAAGACTATGATCCCATAGCCGCTGCGGAAATGTGCTACCGAACATTGGAACGGGCATTTCGGGAAGCGGGAATTGAACGGCATTGACTCAATACAGAAGGATTTCACATGGATTACCGGTATCTCGGTAAAACGGGCATCAAAGTGTCGCCCATTTGTCTCGGCACCGCCTTTCGCGGACAAATGGATGAGAATGTCAGTATCCGTACCATCGAACGAGCGCTTGACCTCGGGATTAATTTCATAGATTCTGCTCTCTACGGCGGCGGGAAATCGGAAACATTGGTCGGGAAGGCTTTAAAGGGAAAGCGGCAAAATGTAATCCTTACGACCAAGATTTATGGTACCATCGGAAACAGCCCTAACCATTCCGGACTGTCCCGCGTCAACCTTATACGTGGCGTGGAGGCCAGTCTGAAACGATTACAGACCGATTATATCGATGTGTATCTCTGCCATGCATTCGATGAGCACACGGCTCTTGAAGAGACGATCAGTACACTGAATGACATCGTCAGGCAGGGAAAGGTGAGATATGTCGGATGCAGTAATTTTCCGGTATGGAAAGTGATGGAATCGCTCTGGATCAGCGACCGTCGAAATCTGGAATCCTTCGTCTGTCTGCAATACCAGTACAATCTGCTGAACCGTACAGACCTGGAACCGGAACTTATGCCGTTGTGCCGCCAGTTTGGACTCGGAATGATGGCCTACAGCCCCCTGGCTATCGGCCTTTTAACAGGCCGGTTCCGCCGAGGGCAGCCGCCTCCGCCGGGAACGCCTTGGAGCAAAGACCCTGTGCCAGGTCTGGCCAGAAGCACGTATCCCTTTGAACAAGCGATGACCGAGCAGGTGGATACCATCGTGCAGACATTGATTGATCTCGGTGAAAAATATGATAAGACCCCGGCGCAGGTAGCGGTAGCCTGGATCATAGATCATGATGAGATAACCGCACCGATTCTCGGCGCGGATATACCTGAACATGTAGAGGAAGTCGTCGGAGCGTCGGGATGGGTTCTGGAACCAGAAGACCGGGATGCTTTAGACCTTGTGTCTACGCCGGATTCCAGGCAAAAATATGCTTAGGCACATTGCTAAGCCAGGCAGTCAATCGTTTCGCGTTTTTCGTTTAGTCTCTATCTTTGTTTTGTCGAATTCATCACGTATACGTTTGAATTTCCCGATAACCAGAACACACAGAACTACCAGAATTATACCCAGAAAAACCTGATAGAGTGGGTGTTCCCAGTTCAGGAGCACCGGCCACAGCGCTATTATGGCCAGGATGGTAAATATGGATTCTCCTATTTCTCGTTTGGTCATACCTGCCTCACCATATGCTTCATCTTCTGATTAATATCCCAGTTCAATCTCCACAAGCCGATTTTCACGTGACGCGATTTCACACCCTTCAATGCACTGGATCGGCCCTTTCGCCCATTCTGCGGTGATGATCAGCGGAAGATCCGAAAGCAGATGGTCGGCCACGTTTTTATAGTAACCCGCCCACAGGTGTCCCCTTTCGTAAGCCGGAACCTGGGACGTAACCCGCCGTCCCGAATCCCCGGGAACCGTTACGACAGCGGCACCGTCCCAATTTTCCATGACGACGGAACCCTCGGTTCCCTGAATGGTCCACAAAGGCCGCGGGGAAGCGTGAATATTCGATGCTATCAGCTGGGCTTCCAGCCCCGTGTCAAACTTAACGTATGCGCGGCAGAAATCTTCGTTGGAACTGTTGTACCAGACTTTTTTGAGGAAATTCCCATACACAGTCGCTTTCTTGTTGATTCTGTTTCCGCCCTCGTCCTCCTGAGGCACCAGTGTCAGAATTTTTTCAAACTGGTGTGCACCCATATCGTATAGGGCGCCTCCGGATATCTCCTTTTGAGAACGCCACGCATGACCTGGCGCGCCGTAGCCGACCATGTTACATTCTATAGAATACAACTCCCCTATTGATCCGGCGTCTATGATTTCCCGCAACGAGAGGATATCCGGATCCCAGTGGCGGTTGTGATATACGGAGAGCATCACTCCCTTTTCTTGTGCGAGAGCGATGAGGTCGTCCGCGTCCGCAACACGGACCGTAAACGGCTTTTCCGTGATGACATTGAGACCCGCTTCCAGGAACGGACGGGCGACTTCGGCATGTAACACGTGCGGGACGATTACGATAGCAAGGTCGATCAGGCCGCTTTTGATGAGTTCATTCGTGTCCTCGAAGGTGGCGATATGGTCTCCCTGTTCTTCTCTGGCTGCTTCGAGGCGGGCCGGATCCCTGTCACATACTGCCGTAAGCTCGAAGCCATACGTTCTGGCTATCTGCTCGCTGTGGTGTTTGCCCATGTTGAACAGGGGGCCATAACCGACGATTCCGAATCTGATGGCGTTGCGGTCTTTCAAGCCACAGACATAGCGGAGACCTTTGATGAGCAGATCCTGGAAGGCCGGATTCTGAAATGTACGGTGGTCATGTCCGAGGGCGGTATAGAAAACCTTGCCCTCTCCGTAATCCCGGACATATCCCAGCGGTTTTTCTTCAAATCGCCATAACCCTTTCTGAAACCACCGTAGGGGTGCGTCCGTGTGGATTTTCATGTTGTAGCATTCGTCTACCACCCGGAATTGGGGCTCAAGGCGGGGCAAGATATCGTCGACATCATCGGCTGAATAAACATCGAACGTGCCCAGGGGGTCGTGGCCGAGAAACTCGGTCCCGATCATTTCCGTATATGCTTCATGCTGGGTCAGAAAAGCGTTCGCCCCGTGGACGCCGAGAACGCCCCCGCCATTGACGGCGAATGAGGTGATGCCATGCTCCTGTTCGGGGGTCATATCGCCACCGAGAATGTAAAGCGCTACCGCATCGTATGCGTCCAGGTTGCACAGACTGTTACGATCGCTCGTAACTTCAACCGTGAACTGACCGGACGTTTTCGTTATTGACTGGAACATACCGGCAAAATCACCGTAAGGGGGGTCCGCGTGGTTGATCAATAACAGGACGTTTTTCATCGGGACTCCTCTTCGTTTGACTTGACCTGTTTTTCGAGCTCCGCGACAGCATATATTCTAATCGCGAAAAAGAGGTATCCAATCGAAAGGAGCAAACAGACCAACAGCCAGTAAAAATACGGTATCGGAAGTGCGCCATCCATGAGGATGTTCAGCGTATCGATCGCGACCGCCGGCGTGATGCTGACGGCGGAAAGCCGCAGCAGGGTTTCGTACGATATTTCAGTATTAACGTATTGGGCAAAGAACGTACCGATGTAGGCATAAACACAGACCTGAACAATCCGGTATATGAAGGACACTATCACCGCGAATGGAAATAGAACAAACGGCAACACTGCTTTTAAGAAGTCGAACAACTGGTACAAAACATCTTCATTGAAGACGACGGTTTCATCGACGTCCTGAAATACCGGAGCCTCCTGTATCTCACCGGTTTCCAGTCGAAAGAGCAACCGGTCCTCCAACAGGAGAAACTGTGCCTCGACACCTTCCAGCGAGGTATATTTACCGGTCACATCGATAATGATAAACGGCTTTCCGGTACTCGGTTCATCGATAATGAATGGTTTGCTTGGGGTGGTCGATAGTTTACCATCTTCAATTGTAATTTCAGGCGCCTGCTCTATAATCCCGGGCAGGTTCTTGTCCACCCAGTCGTCAAACTGATTGGAGATCATGATGACAACCGGTATCCAGGTAATGGTCAGCAGTAAAAACAGATACCTAAACCCCGGTCCACGCCAGTTGCATCCCACGTCTTCATAGATCTCACCCGCGTAGTAGGACATCCAGAGCGGATGCAGATTGCTGTATTGCCGCATAGTTGTACCTTATATTATTGGTTCACCGATCCAATCATCCGGCGCTTGTATTCCCAGATGTTGCGTTACTGTCGGCGCTATATCTGTTATGTGTACCTGTTTTTCCAGTGTAAATCCTTCAGGAATACCTGGTCCGGCGATCACAAGAGGGGTTGTCATATCCTCGTCACAATCTGTCCCGTGGGATTGACCATGTCCCCCATGGTCACTAGTCAGAATCACGAGGCAGTCGTCCCCTGCGGCATCCAGCACCGTACCGATACACCCGTCGGCGTTGGCGATGCCTTCGATGTATGGTTCAGACATCCAGCCATGATTATGGCCGGCGATATCAGTGTATCCCAGGTAGACGAATGCGAACGTGGTATCGTGATCCACAAGCCAGTGGGCGGCCAGGTTCGCCAGCTCCCTATCACCGTCGGCCGCATCACAGTTTTTCATGAAGAATGAGCCGTTCAGTAAACCAGGCGGCGAAAGGTCTCTTAACTGCTCCCAATTGAAAAATGCGGCGGTCGTATATCCCGCCTGATGTATCACGTCGATCAGGCCCGGTATCGGACGCACCGGAGGCGTCCATGTGTTGGTGTTAATACCGTGCCGCTCCGGTCTGCATCCTAGAAACAGAGAGGTATGGCATGGCAATGTAGAGGACGGCATCACAGTTCGTGCGGACAGGGTGTGGGCACCCCGGGCTATTAATCCATCGATTACCGGCGTATCCGCCTCTGTCATGCCATCCGGCCGCATGCCATCGACCGAAAACAGGATAATTCTGTTCATTATGATTTCCTTAAACTGAATACGCTACTGAGCCGTCTTCCCTTAGCAGCGTCTGTGATTGATTCATTGGTTTATATGGTGTTTCTTTGATAAGATCTTCATCCAGTTCCACGCCTAGGCCGGGCGCATCGATCAGCGGTATATAGCCCCCTTCCCGTTTCATCACAGTTTTGTAAACCGCAAAGCCCGGACTTTCGTCGCCCTTGCTGTATTCCTGGGTAATGAAATTCGGTATGCTGGCATCGAGGTGAATTGATGCCGCGGTGATGAGGGGTCCAAGGAAGTTGTGGGTTACGACTGCGCAATGATACGCCTCGGCGATGGCAGCGATCTTCTTGCACTGGGAGATTCCGCCGGCCAGCGCAACATCCGGACGCACATATTGTGGTCCACCGTGAACCAGAAGTTCTTTAAACTCCCATATGGTTGTGAGGCGCTCCCCGTTTCCTACGGGTACACGAACCTTCTGCGCCACTTCGCCCTGTGCCATGATGCTATCGATCTGAATCGGGTCCTCGTAGAAGTACAGATCAAATTCCTCCAAAGCATCGGCCAGAGTCTGCGCAGTCAGGGGTGTCAATTTTCGGTGAACCTCTATAATAAGATCCAGATCGGGTCCGCCGCCCTCTCTTGCGGCAGCGGTGATTTCCCTAGCAGTCTTCACCAGCCGCGCCACTGCCATGTCCTGGTATCCGCCAACCAGGGGATCGAACTTTAACGCCGTGAACCCCTCGCCTACCGCGTCTTTGGCAGCCTGGTACATCGTCTCCGGTGTACTGCCGCCTCCAAGCAGGTGCAGTCGTATCTTATCACGGCACTTACCACCGAGAAGTTCCCACACCGGAACTTCGAAATGCTTACCTTTTATATCCCACAGAGCGATGTCGACCGCGCTGATGGCACCGGACAGGGCTGTACCCCTGAACGGCGACATGCGGTACAGGTACTGCCAGTGGTGCTCAATACGAAACGGATCCTTTCCTACAAGGTATCCGGAAAATCGTTGTACGATCTGTTCCACTGCTTCAGGATAACCCCAGCATGCAGTCTGTCCGATGCCTGATATGCCCGCATCGGTGTGTATCCGAACAACAAGGCCGTTACCCATCAGTATGGTTTCAATAGACTCGATTTTCATGAATGATCCTTTCAGGAAGGGGCCTTGGCAATCATCTCTTTTATAGGTCCTTTTATGTCGTTCAACGAGTTGAGAAGCACATCTGCGATCCCGTATCTTCTGTCGCACCTGGCCGTGGCCTCCGGCACAGCGATACATTTCATTTTGGCCGCTTTGGCCGAGACGACTCCGTTGATCGAGTCCTCAATGGCGAGGCAGGATTCCGGTGTGACACCGAGTTTATGCGCGGTGGAAATATAGACACCGGGATGTGGTTTGCCATACGGTTCTTCCTGTGCGGAATATATGAGTTCGAACCTATCCCTGAGGCCAAACTTATCGATCACCGCATCGATGATCCTGTAGGAAGAAGAAGATGCCAGCGCCAGCTTTACCGGTAGGGAGTGGCTGATATCGAGTGCGAACATAACCCCGTCTATCAGCTCGCCACGTTCGTGAATCCGTTCAATCAGGCCATCGACGATGAATTCAGCGACTTTTGCTTTTGAAGGGTGTTGCCACGGGTGCCTTCCGTGCCAGTATTCAACCACTTCGTCGATCCGAATGCCCTGTGTTTCGATGCATTGGGCCTTTGTCAGGGGGACGCCGACCCGGTGAAACACCTCGATTTCCGATTCATGCCAGAGAGGCTCGGAATCGATTATGACGCCGTCCATGTCGAATATTATGGTTGAGAGCATAGATCTATTCGAAAGTCTCCTCGAACACCCGGTAATGACTTACTGCGTCATGATTCAGCGTATAGCCCAGCCCAGGCCTGTCGGTAACCAGAAAGGCGCCGCCCTCGAAAGGAAAATCTTCGTTTACCAGTGTATCCTCCCAGGCTATGGGGCCGACCATGTCGTAAGGCTGTGTCAAATGAGGCATACACGAAGCCACATGGAGACCCATTGCCGCGCCGGGACCATATGATACGGTCTGTGACCAACCGCCAAACCCGAGGTCGTGCGCCAGCCGCGATTGCTCAAGGGACTCCAGATAACTGTGTCCGCCGACGATCACATAGTCTACTGCCTGTTCCTTAAATGACCTCAACAACTGATCGGGATCTGATACATGATCCCCGATCGGCAGTTGAATCGTATTTCGAAGCCTGCGCCACTCGGAGTAATTGGCGGTTTTGCGACGGCTGAGGGGGCTTTCAAGAGAGTCGATTCTATGACCTTGAAGGCGACGCGCCAATTCCTGTGCGACCCATACTTCTTCAAGGCGCCAGCGGATATCCGGTCGGACGATCATATCTGGCAGTACGCTGTGTATGGCCTCCACCCGGTCCGTCACATATTCTATCCGGGCATCGGGTGTGGTCTCCCGATGGGTGATACATTTCATTTTATAGGATCGAAACCCGTGCTCCCAGCCCCAATGTGCATCCTCTGCGGTATGCTCTGGTGTTTTGTACCCGGTGCACTGGGTGACGGGTACACGGTCCCTCAAACGGCCGCCTAGAAGCTGCCAGATCGGAACGCCGAGCGCCTGTCCCCGGATATCCAGGATCGCTTGTTCAAACGAAGCGGTCATCTGATTTTCAGGTAACGCCAAATTTACCTTTCTCACATCAGTCCCAAGCCAGGCCGACAGATTCTCACGTATCGTTTCTTCCGGTGTATATCGTTCGATCTGTGTAAGACCGGTGATGCCTTCGTCGGTTTCCACCTCCGCTATTCCATGGTTGGCTCTCTGGTGATGCGGCTGCCCGTACGTATCGTCCGACCACCACCAGTGGCGTTCTGGTACATTGACCATATGCAGGTGTATGCGCGCAATCTTCATGGAAAAAATCCCGGTCAGTCTGTTACTTCTTGTGAATATCTGCCCAATGTATAGCAATCAAATTAATCCCGGTAGTTATTTTTCTTGTTGCCGGAACGTGTTCATATTCAGCTTAAGTTGTAGATCACAACGACATACCAATACATCGTGATTTATACCAGGTAACACGGATTGATCTTAACAGACAATGGCCAATAGGTTATGGGTCTCCACGGCAACTTCTCCATACCGAAGAAGACTCAGTTTGTGGCATCTTTATAAACCTTACAGGCCCACAAGATTGGTGCCCTGGAGTGACCGCCCGGCGGGAGGCAAAACAGGGGATCGCATTGTCACTCCCGTTGCAATGTCGGTCCGTTAATTCAGTGTTGATAATTAATTATGTAGCCATCCTAAATATTCTATTTGCGTTTACCGTCAACGTATGTTACAATGAGACCACACCGGTAAAATCGAAGGACAGGCCAGTCCTCTTTAATGTGTTCGATGTCACTTTATGGCGATTCAACAGCGGGGTGGTCGCGGGTGTTCATCTAATCACGCAACTCGGAGGTGCCACTATGCATCTGGACGATTCCAGCTTGAATTTTGATTCTCGTTTCGAAGACCCCGAAAAACTCAAAGCTCTCTCCCGTCGAGGGTTCATGGGGCGGTTAATGGGCGGTGTAGCCGCCGGCGCAGCCATTCTTTCCTTTAAATCCAAGGCATCCGCCAAACCGATTCCGGTACCCGCCGAAGGTGAAATACCTGAGGCAGATGATGAAGCCTACTGGCAATGGGTCACCGAACAGTTTTTACTCCGCGATGGCCTGATCTATATGAATACAGGGACACGCGGTCCTTCGCCGGCGCCCATTCATAACGCACACGTTGCCGCCCTGGAAGGCATCAATCAAGATTACACCAGTTATTCCAAGTATGTATACACCAGCGATTTCCGGAAGGGCATGCATGAAAAAATGGCTGCCTTTCTCGGTTGTAATTCCAACGAAGTCGCTTTTACCAATAATACAACCGAGGGCATGGTATTCGGTACATTTGGTCCCGACCTCCAACCGGGCGATGAGATTCTGTATACCAACCACGACCATGGAAGTGGCGCACAGCCGGTTAATCTGAGAGCTAAACGCCAGGGGTTGAAGGTCAAGGTCATCGATCTCTCTGACCCCAAATACCATCCGCCTGAGAGCCCGGATGTACTGCTTAAAGCATTCGAGGAAGCGATAACACCCAGGACCAAACTGATCAGTTTCTGCCATGTGAATTATACCGACGGTGGTACCATGCCGGTCAAGGAGATCTGCGAGATGGCCCGTTCCAAGGGTATCTTGACGCTGGTAGACGGTGCTCAGCCTCCCGGAATGTTGAAGCTGGACATGCACGATCTGGCTTGTGACATGTATGCCGGTCCGTGCCACAAGTGGATGTTAGCCTCGATGTACACCGGTTTCTTCTACATCCGGGAGGATATCATGGACCGGGTATGGCCGACTGTGTATTCCGGGCCGATCGACGGATTAACCATGTACGGAACGCCTCTGATGGGCCCAAGCAAGGCATATTATGAAGAATACCTTTCATCGGCTGCCAAATTTGAGCTCCGCGGTTCCTCAAACACCCCGGCTCGTATTTCCATCGATGCAGCGCTTGATTTCCATAACATGCTGACACGGGAGGGCGTGGAAGCCCGGGATCGATACCTCGCCAAGAAATTCATGATGGGATTGAAAGGGATAGACGGTGTTAAGATGTACGTCTCCGAAGATCCCCGGCTGAGCTGTGCACTGGTGTCCTTCACGGTCGATGGCGTACCGACGAAGCAGCTTAACGAAATGCTCTGGGAGCGGCATCACATCTACATCCGCAGCGTGGCACATCCGGAAATTAACTGGGATGTAAACCGTGCGTCCATGCACATTATGGTCACAGGCCGGCAGGTCGATACACTTATCGGTGCAATCGAAGAGATCGCCAAGGAGAAACGGCTGTAACTTTAGTAATGTCCGTGACTCAGTATGGATATGGGCGACGTGGTTTTCAGGGCGCCCCACTCTTGCGGCCTGTCAGACTTTTATCGCCGGGGACGCTACTCTGCCGGCTGCTGGTTGACCAGGGGATTTTGAACTGACCTGTCAGCCTGCGTTGCCACGCTAGTGTGCTGAAATTGAGGCTTTGCCCCTGGATGCAGCGCTCGACAGGGAAAACTGCGCCCTGTAAAGGCTCGGACGGAATTCAGTGCCCCGGCGTCCCCATCGATTAGAAAATTCCACCTGGCCCTTAAGCCAGTCAGTCCTTCTTATCCGTATTCAGCCAGCGGGAGCGGCCCATCCGCGCAGCTACGTACTGATAATCGTATGTGTCGTCCGGGTTACTGATATTTCCGGTGGAAGGGTACTGTGCGATAGCTTCTTCGACGATATCTACGCCAAGTCCCGGTGTATCCGGAACGACAATATGACTGTCAACGATTTCCGGTTGACCGATCATTACCTCAAAACGCTGCGGCACATCATCTTCCAGATGTTCCAGAATCAGAAAGTTCGGAAGGGTAGCCATCAGGTGAACCGCCGCCATCTCGGCGACAGGTCCCAGGGATCCGTCATGGGGCGCCATGGTGATATAATGCGATTCTGCAAGTGCCGCCATCTTCTTCATCTGCATAAGGCCTCCGGCCCGGCCGGTGTCCGGCTGCACCACATCGATAACCTCCCGTTCAATCAGCTCTCTGACACCATAGATGTTCGCGTGACGTTCGCCGGCTGCAATAGGGATGTCCACCGCATCGGCCACCCTGGCTAGCGACTCCACATTCTCCGGCGCCACGGGATCTTCGTAGAAGAGAATACCGAAGGGCTCGAGACGTTTGCCAACTGATATCGCATCCCTGGTGGTCAACCACGGCGGTCCGTGGAGGTCGACCATGAGATCGATATCGGGCCCCACCGCGTTACGCAACGATTCGACGGTTTCCAAGATGTTTTCAATGCCACCCGTTTTGAGGGCTGTGTATCCTCGATCTACCAGATCCCGTGCCCTGTTCGCGTTATGTGCATGGGCATAGATACGAACCCTGTCGCGCATCTTGCCCCCCAGTAGGTTCCAGACCGGAACTTCAAGGGCCTTCCCTTTTATATCCCAAAGTGCCATTTCTATACCGGTCATGGCGCCGGCGCCCACGATGCCGGTCATGCCGTGGCCCATTATAGCGACGAACATCTTCTGCCAGAGCCTTTCGATATGAAAGGGGTCTTCGCCTATGATAATCGGTGTCAAATCCCGAATCGCTGTTTCCACGACACGCGGCCAGCCGCTGGCTTCTCCTACGCCGTAAATTCCACTGTCGGTGTGTACCTTCACGAACAGCCAGTTCCTTGCCGACCAACCACCGGTGTCCGATGGCCCCGCATGCATCAGAAAAGTTTCGATATTGGTGATTTTCATATCCTCTCCAGATTAGAATGATTGCGTGTCGGCATCCCTTTGTAAAATAACCCATGTAGTAGTAAACACAAGAAGATACGACGCGTGGTGTCTTAATATATACTTGACACATGGCGGTAACGCGATAAACTCATTCACATATATCGTAACACATCACATCCGTGAGTAATTTCGATGGTGATTAAGTTCTCTCATGGCTACGTACATTCGACGTATCGTGTAGGGTGAGTCGTATTGGCGGTCAGGCAGGCAGCCGGTTAATAAGTGAGTCGAAGACATACCTGTGTCCTCGTCAGGAGGGATTGGCTACGCTTTTTTTCATACGTCTCACCTTGGAGAGTACCCTGGTTTGGAATTGAGAACAGGTGACCCTCTGACCGGGAGGTTGGAATCCTGAGATGTCGAATCTTCCCCGGTCCCAGAGCCTTGTTTCTTCTTGGTTAGCCCCCACTTGGTTATTGTTAAGATAACGAGCGCGCCGTGTGGGACACCCTTCTCGGTCCATGTGACGGGACCACACTAATTTCTCTGGATTCTGAAGGTCCGTACACTCCGGAATTGTGGCCTAGGTAAAACAGATCGGTTAAGAAAGAATCATTAAATTTGCAAGGATGGATTTTATGGATTGGTTTCAAACGGAATTTGTACTCACGCCAAGGACCAGAGGCTTCCATCTGATTACATCCGAAATCTTGCGGCATATGCCGGAGTTATCAGAATTCAGGATAGGTATGGCCCATATCTTTATCTGCCACACCTCCGCAGGACTTTCGCTGAATGAAAATGCGGATCCGGATGTACGTTCTGATTTTGAAAGTCATTTTAATGTGATGGTGCCTGAGGACGCCCCTTATTACGCCCACACATTAGAAGGTTCCGATGATATGCCCGCACACATCAAATCATCGCTCCTCGGCAGCAGCGTGGCCATACCGGTATCGAACGGTCATTTCAATACCGGTACCTGGCAGGGAGTCTATCTCTGTGAACACCGGAACAGGGCCGGTGGAAGGAAATTGGTGGTTACGATATGGGGAGAAAAATGACCGGGCACCTAATAACCGCACCAGATTTCACCGGCCTCCTCTTTTGACTGGGCTCTTCCGGTAGCATCTCCGCCCTCCCAACGGTAGGGGCTCGGGTACAGAGCCCGGGACCGGTCTGCCAGGGGCAGGGAGATGGGCATATTCCCATAGAGAGCCGAATCTCTTGCCGCGATAGCCACCTCCAACGCTTGTCGCAGGTCATGGCCGGATATCCATAGATCGCTGCCTGTTCTCACCGCATTGAGGAACGACCTGATCGACGTGCCGAGGTAGTAGAATTCAGGGTATTCGTATGGTGTATAAGAATGTTTGAGCCTGACCCTTTTTCCGCTTTCATCAGTCCCCCTGAAAATCTCAGGCGGATTCCAGTCCCACCGGACCAGCGTGTCGGCTGTCCAAACTTCGACGCCGCTATGCGGCGTAGGTTCTCCGAAGACAGATACTTCCAGACCATTTGTCATGGTGAAACGGGCATTAATGATCAGGCCACTATCGTTGCCACTATCGAGTATCTCCCGTGGTTTTGCCCATGCCATCACCTCTTTTACTTCCGCATTCAAAAACAATCGGAGTACGGATACATGCTGGCACCCTCCTCCTGAAATCTCACCACCCCAACCATGTACACTACCCCCCGAAACGCCACCGAATTCACCCTGCTTGAGCCATAGCCCCGCTTCATACACTTCCCCCATAGCCCGCTGTAAATTCCCACCCCCGAAAACGATGCCCCGCGCAGCACAGGCGTTGACCATCTCATCAGCGTCTGAAAGTACGGCCGCGATCGGCTTGTCGGTTGTGACACCGCGGACACCGACATCCACCGCAGCCATCACAGCGTCTTTAATGTATTTTACCGGCAGGACTACCGCTGCCACATCCGGCTTGACGGCATCAAACAACGCTTTCGCATCCGGATACAACGCCTGGATTCCAAATCGGCTACCTACGATCTGCCTGCGTTCCGGATTGTGCTCGGCGATTGCCACCAGTTCCGTGTCCGGTAATGAATTGTAAATATGTGCATAATGCTGCCCCAACCTCCCGCAACCGATAACCGCGACCTTGAGTAGATCCACCATAAAAACTCCCCGTTGACAGGTAGGCTCACCCGGTTCCTGTCAGAGCAAAGAAAATTTCGTTTTTCGTTTTTCATTTTTCAATTATAATAACATGGACCGACCTCTATCAACAGAATTCCAAGATTCAGGGAGATATATGGAACGTCTGGTAAGTCTGCTCGGCCTCATCGCCATACTTGTATTGGCGTGGTTGCTGTCGAGCGACAGAAGGAACATGAACTATCGTCTTATCTTGAGCGGTGTGGGGCTACAGCTTGTGCTGGCCCTGTTACTGCTAAAAACCGAAGCGGGCAAAGCGGCATTTGTATTCGCCCGCTTGGCCGTGGATAGGATGATCGGATTTTCCAACGAGGGTGCAAGATTTCTTTTCGGGAGTCTGGTCGACACCTTTCCTATCGGATTTTCGGTTCTCCCGATGGTTATCTTTATTTCCTCGATAACCGGCGTTCTGTTTTACCTTGGTGTGCTTCAGTGGGTCGTTAAGGTTATGGCCAGGGTAATGGTGTACGTAATGAACACGTCGGGTTCCGAATCCCTGGCCGCATCCGCCAATGTGTATCTCGGGATCTCAACCTCGCCGCTGGTGGTCGTTCCTTATTTGAAGACCATGACCAGGTCCGAAATTATGGCGCTCATGACCACTGGAATGGCGTCGGTCGCAGGATCTGTGCTCGCGGCATACGTGACATTCGGTGTGGATGCCGGGCACCTGATGGCTGCCTCTTTGATGTCCGTGCCGGCGGCACTCGTCATATCGAAAGTCATGGTCCCGGAAACAGAAATGTCTCCAACGCTCGGTGTCGTGAAAGTTGATGTACCAAGGCAGGATTATAATGTGCTTGATGCTGCCTGCCGAGGAGCTTCGGACGGTATGAAGCTGGCACTAAACATTGCAGCCATGTTGATGGTCGCCATTGCCTTCGTGTCGCTCTTCAACTGGGTAGTCGGACATGTGCTGTTGGCGGGCGCGCCGCTTAGCCTGGAGCGTATCCTTGGATGGCTGGGGGCGCCTCTGGCGTGGCTGATGGGCGTTCCCTGGTCGGAAGCCCAGACCGTGGGCATGCTGCTGGGTAAGAAAACGATTCTTAACGAATTCCTGGCGTATCAGGATCTTGGGGAGGTCAGAGCACAACTCTCAGACCGATCCTTTGTAATCGCCACCTACGCATTGTGCAGCTTCGCAAATTTTGGATCGATCGCGATCATGATCGGCGGCATAGGCAGCCTGGTTCCAGAACGGCGTAAAGATATAGCCCGGTATGGCCTGCGCTCCCTGATTGCCGGTGCCTTGGCAGCCAATATGACCGCGACGATCGCGGGAATACTGATATGATGAGCGTATAGAAAAAGTGCATACCGACCCCCATTTCGTTGTGAAAGACCAGGCTGTCCTCCATCGGTTCTATCGGTATGCCGGTATCGATCCGAAGAAAGACTCCGGAATTATCCTGATGGAAAAGCTCTGCCAGGCGTTTTCGCGGATTCCCTATGAGAACCTGACCAAAATAATCAAGTCGGATACGGTGGTGAGCGCTGGAAGCGCCAAACGGATGCCGGATGAGGTTATTCAGAGTCATCTCGATTTTGGAACGGGAGGCACCTGTTTTTCGCTGACAGCCGCTTTCATCGCGGTTTTCAACGCATTGGAAATCGAAGCGCATCCAATCCTGGCTGACCGGTATTACGGTAGTGATACGCATTGCGCCCTGGTATTCCTTAAAGGAACGGATTTATACCTTCTCGACCCCGGATATCTAATCAACACCCCGGTAATACTACCGCTTTCATCTCGGGTATCGGTCGTCACGATGTTAAATACCATAGAACTGGTACCCCACGATGCAGGTAAAAAAGTCGACCTTTTCACGATCGTCGGCAATGATCGACGCAACCGGCTGACCTACAAGGTAGACCTGGTTGACGGTTCACGTTACGGTCAGGCCTGGGAACATTCATTTACCTGGGAGATGATGACGTATCCCGTTCTGACACGTTATCACAAGGGCCGGCATCATTACCTTCAGGGCAATCGGCTGCGTGTGCGTGATGGGGAGAGGAGCACGAAGAAGGTGCTCTCGGCGGATGAACAGTGTTTATTCATGACCGATGTCCTTGGCATTCACCGGGATATTGTTAACAGTGCTATGGAGGTGATCCCTGATGGCAAAGGCCCTTCCGCCGATTCCAGTTAAATATTTCGTTGCGATTCTGTACCATGATCCAAAGTCCCTTCAGACAGCGAAGGAAACAATTACACGTACCTGGGGTCCTCTTGATTTCGAGGGAACAGACCACCGTTTCGATGTTTCCGACTACTACCAGGCGGAGATGGGCGCTCCTTTGCAACGCCGACTTATCTTCTTCGAAACTCTCCTTCCCCCTGCTGAGATCGTAGACATAAAACTTCGCTGCAATGACATAGAGGATATACTCGCTGTAGACAGGCATCGCACCGTTAACCTGGATGCCGGTTATATGGACCACAATAAAGTCATCCTGGCCTCAGCCAAAGAAGCCGGCCAGAAAATCTATCTTGACAGAGGGATATACGCGGACATCATGGGCAGGTACGAGAAAGGCCGATACCGGCCTTTCGATTGGACTTTCCCGGATTTCCGTGATGGAAGATATGACGAGGAATTTCTGGCAGTACGAAGAATTTACCTGGCACAGAGAAAAGGTATGATTGATTGAATAGTACCCTCATTCTGCCCATACCAAAACCTTCCCCGCATCAATAGCTGGAAATACCGTGTCCCCTGCTTTCACGTTACATTCTTTGGGCACTATTAAATGAACCTCCTGGCCGGCCCATTCGACTACCAGGATAACCATTGCGCCCATATGTTCAATCATCGCGACTCTGCCCGGTTGTTTTCCGCCGGTTGGTGCGATGTCCTCGGGACGTATGCCCAAAATGGCCCGATCAGCGGCGCCCGTTGAGGGGATGATGACTGTACCGTCAGCTGCCGTCCAGGATCCATCCTGGGCAGCAGCTGGTATCAGGTTGATCGGGGGCGTCCCTAGTTGACGCGCTACAGCCGGACTGGCAGGATCACCATAAACATCCTGTGGCGAACCTACCTGGAGGATGCGGCCCTCATGGAGGACTACGATTCGGTCTCCCATGGACATGGCTTCGATCTGGTCGTGCGTGACGAACACCATGGGCGTGCCAAGGTCCCGGCGAAGGGTAACGAGCTCCAACCGTAACGCTTCACGCAATTTAGCATCGAGGTTAGTCAACGGCTCATCTAATAGGAACAGTCCTGGACGCCGGACGATCGCCCGCCCGATGGCAACTCTCTGCATCTCACCACCGGATAGTCTCGTGGCGCCTCTTTCCAGCAGAGAGGTAATTTTCAGGATATCGGCCGCCCAGGCGATACGATCCTGTATTTCCTGGGCGGTGTGATTTCTACCCGGTGCTTTCAGGGGAAACGCCATGTTTTCCCGGACCGTCCAATCCGGATAAAGTGAAAAATTTTGAAATACGAGTGCTATATCACGTTCAGCGGGTGAGACATTCGTCACATCTCGACCGTGGATTCGAATTCGTCCCTGGTCTGGTGACTCGAGTCCGGCTATGGTGCGCAGTAATGTTGTTTTTCCGGCGCCTGTTGGGCCCAGAACGACCAGGAGTTCGTTGGAAAATACGTCCAGAGTAATTTCCTGGAGTGCAGGGATGCTATTGAATCGTTTGGTTATGTTGTTCATTGAAACCGCAGGATTATCCGGCATGTTGGCTATTCCAGATTTTTAAATGTTCTTTTCGATAGCCGATACGAACCACCTGACCCGCTGTAAACGATTGGTCAGCCCTCACCTGCATCACAAGGCGTCCGATTGCCGTATCCACATAAACGCTCGTAAACGCCCCCAGGTTTTCAGCCAGTAAGACCTTTCCATCGATGGCGCCGGTGTCAGTCAGGTAAAGATATTCAGGCCGAATTCCACAGGTCACCTTCTCTGATGGCTGCATCGGGTAGGATGGGTGATCCTCATCAAGTGTGATGCCGCCGGAATGCAGTTTGAGACCGGTTTCACCACGTGCTATTTCGCCTTCAAAAAGATTCATTCCGGGACTACCTACGAAACCGGCTACGAAAGGATCAGATGGTGATTCGTATACCTCTGTCGGGGTGTCGAACTGCTGAATCTGACCATTCCGCATGACGACAATTCGATCGGCTAGCGCCATCGCTTCTTCCTGGTCATGCGTGACGTAGATTGTCGTAACCCCGGAAGTGCGCTGCTGCTCCCTTATGAATTCCCTCATCTCTAACCGACGATCCGCATCTAACGTGCCGAGCGGTTCATCCATGAGATACATTATCGGTCGGCGTACCATTGCGCGGGCGAGAGCTACCCGTTGCTGATCCCCGCCGCCGAGCTGCCCCGGGTGACGATTTAACAGCGATGAGATGCCGACCCGCTCCGATACTTCCGAAACCATCTTTTGCCGGTCAACTGCGTTGAACCCCATGTTCTCGAGGGGAAAGCCGATATTCTGCGCCACGGTAAGATGCGGATACAGTGCGTAGAATTGAAAAACAAAGCCAACATCCCGTTCTGAAGGTGGCAATGACGAGATTTCAGACTCGTTGAGGAAAATACGGCCGGAGGTAGGAAGCTCCAGGCCGGCAAGCATGCGTAAAGTGGTTGTCTTACCGCAACCCGATGGTCCCAGAAAGACAATAAATTCCCCTAGGTCTATTTCCATCGTGATGCCCTTCACCGCGTCGGTTCCATCGGGGTAGGTTTTGCGCAGTGCATCCAGGCATAAAAATGCCATGCTATACGTCTCCCGGGAGGGAAGAAATCTTATGGGAGGTGATAATGTGAAGGATCGTGAAGGCGAGCGTGACGAAAAAACCAGCACGCAACCCTCCCTCCCACCAGGGCTGGAGTATTGTGATGATGCCCAGGCCCATTCCGCTGAGTGCAATGCGGTCGAGAAGTTTCATAATCCGTTTAAGCCTTTACTACTGCTTTATGGTCCCGAATGTAACCCCCCGCAGGAGGTGTTTTCGAACAAGTACCGTGAACACGACGATAGGAACGACAAAGAGGATAACACCGGCTGCGATTTGAGGCCAGGGCACCCCCTGTATATTTCCCTGAAGCCCTGCGAAATATACCGGAACCGTCACGGCCCGCGTGTTGTTCAGTGTAAGCGCGAAAGCGTATTCGTTCCAGGCGGAGATCAGGCAGAAAACGGCCGTAACCGCCATGCCGGTACGTGCACGGGGGACGATAATAGTCCAGAATACATGCAGGCGGGAGTAACCATCCACCAGGGCTGCTTCCTCGTAGGCCTTAGGGATCTCATCGATGAACCCCTTCATCAACCACACCGCCAGTGAAAGATTAAAAGAGGTATACAGCAAAATCAGACCCAGGTGTGTGTTCTGCAGGTCGAAATGACGGTACATCATCAAAATAGGCACAACTACCGCCAGGGGTGGTAGAAACCGCGTGGATAAAATGAAGAACAACCAGTCTTTCGATCCTGAAAATTGAAACCTGCTGAACCCGTATGCGCAGGCTGTCCCCAGTGTGACTGCAGCCAGCGTGCTCAAGAGGCCGATGATGAGGCTGTTCCAGAGATAAGAGAAAAATGATTGTGTAACGCCTGCATGGGCTTCCGCCAACTGGGAGTAGGCGTCGATTGTTAACGGATACTGCATGGATTTTTTTTCCGTTTGTGTGGCAAATGAGGGAATAACTCTGGGCGTCGTGTTGATGGCATCCGATCTATTTTTAAGCGAGGTAGACGCCAGCCACATCAGCGGCAAAAGCGCGAGAGAGAAATAGGTTATGATGACGGTCCATCTCAGTAGCCTCACGCCGCTCTCCCCTGTCTGCGTTGAACGGCATCGATATACCTTATAAACACACTGGCCAGGGCTATTACGATCACCAGAATTACCAGGGCATAGGCGCTACCCAGTCCAATATTATAGTCTCGAAGCATGACCTGGTACAACAGGGCGCTCAGCGTCTGTGTAGCGGAGTCATTGGGGCCGGTTATTGCCATGACCAGGTCAAACTGTTTGAGGGCGTCTGTGGTCCGAAACAAAACTGCCAGAAACAGGAGCGGGGCACACAGAGGCAGAGTGATCCTGCGGAACACGATCCACCTGGAAGCCCGGTCGATGGCAGCGGCTTCATATAAATAAACAGGTATCGCCTGCAATCCAGCCAGGGCGATGAGCATCATGAACGGTGTCCACATCCAAATATCAACCAGCAGGATTGAAAACAGCTTGAGACCCGGATCCGTCAGCCACTGTGGTTGTCCGGAACCCAGGATTCCCAGTATCTGGTTCAGGATGCCGTAGTTGCCGTTGAGGATCAGGTTCCAGTACAACCCCATGACCGCGGGGGAAAGCATCATGGGTAATAACAGCAGCGTTAGAATAACGCTTTTGGCGCGAAAAGCGTCACGCAGGGCAAGCGCGAGGATGAAGCCGAGCGCCAATTCAATGGCTACTGCGAAGAAAACGAACAGGGCTGTTGTCCGAACAGCGGCGCCGAACTTGGTCTGTGAAAACACGATGCCGAAATTTTTTCCACCGACAAACGATCGGGCTCCACCGCTTAATTCCGCATCCGTAAAACTGAGTGCGATGTTATAGAGGAGCGGGAAGATATTTAGAGCGATCAGCAGAACCAGAGCAGGCATGATGAACGCGTATTTCAGCCTCCGGGCACGCTGTTCCTCTTTCGTCATTACCGCAACCCTGCGTCCTGCATTATCCTTCCATGCTTCTCTGCGATGGCATTGAGTGCATCCTGGGAGGAGGTCACGCTATCCAGAGCTTCACCTAAATGTTGCTGCGCCACGGCGAGCAATTCGTTGTAAACAGGCACGTTCCAGAAATCCTGGAGATAATCGAGTGACTCAGCGAACGGTTCATTGTACGGCGTAGCCTGCCGAAATGCTTCACTGCTTAAAATAGCAGTATCGGCCGTGAAGCCAGCCTTTTTGGTGATCCACTGCTCCTGTTTATCAGTTTCCAGGAACCAGGAAATGAACTGCTTAGCGAGCGTCTGCTGTGTTTCCGAGACTTTGGATGAGATACTGAATCCCTGTCCTCCCAGACTGACAAAGCGCCGATCGCCGCGCGCAGGCATCATGAAGAAGCCTGTCGTTTCGCCCATCTGTTCTACGATGCCGGGAAAAAAGGCGTAATAATCCATCATCATGGCCACGGAGCCATTCGTGTATGCCTCCAGAACCTTTGCATAGTCCATATTGCTGCCGCCGGGAGGCGTGAAGGTTAACAGCTCTTTGAAGAATTCGAGCGCCTGCACAGTTTCATTGCTGTTCACATGCCCCTCCACCTCATACGTTTCCTGGTCACCCCAGCTGCCCCCGTAGGCCCACATGACTTGCTGGAATCCCATCACGAGAGAATCATATCCGCGACCGGTCAAAATGGCGGTGCCGTAACGACTGTCTGCTGGACGGGTGAAAAAATCCGCTATATCCCGGAACTCATCCCAGGTGTCTGGGGGGGTAAGATCCCGTCCGTATTTTTTCTTGAATGCCGCATTCTCGTCCGGATTTTCGAACCAGTCCTTCCGGTACGTGAACCCGATGGCATCCGTCTCACACGGCGCAGCAAAAAACTTGCCGCTGCCCGGTGGATATTCGCACAGATAACGGGCGGCACGGGGATGCACCTTGTCCATATCTATCGCCGATGGAAGCCAGTCGGTCAATTCGATGTACAGACCTTTGGTGGCGCCGCGTCCGATCCACTGGCTGTCACCGATCACAATATCGAAGTCGGTCTGATTGTTGCCAAAGTTGAGAAAGACCTGGTCCTGGTAAGATCCCCATGGGATCTGGTGAACCTTAACCGCGATTCCGGTCTCCTGCTCAAAGACATTTCCGAGTTCCTGCAAACCATCCGCCGGATCCCACTGAGCCCACCAGATGGTAATCGTCGGTTTCGAGGGCACGTCCTGTCCGCCGCAGGCAACGGTTCCCAGTACGATGAGCGCGAACAAGAATTTGCATAGCGCGCAGAATGACAAAGGCCGCTTCATCATAACACTCCCCTTACTTTGTGAGATATGGGTAAATTCAGGTTCAGCGCTATAATATCCGAAACGGTATAAAAGTCAAGGATATTGTTTCATGAATTGAAGATTGAAGGACAGGGATAGAGAATTGTGAAATCCCGTGCTTTCAACGGGTTACCTGAAAATAATCCATCACGTTCGACCGTATTGTCAAGTTGGATTGAAAATTCTGGCATTAATGATCCAGAAACGTATATTAAGGCACCAAATCAATTCTGAATATGATCGCCCAAAATCAGGCCGAGATCACTGTGAATGAGGTCAACGATGAAAATAACGGCGGTGGACCTGTTTGAGGTAGAGATTCCCCCGATTCCCCCGATCGCGAGATATTATCCTAAAATTTACGATATTACGCTGTGCCGTGTCCAGACCGACGAGGGGGTACAGGGATGGGGAGAATACCAGGGCACGCGGACGGTTCACGAAGCAACGGTTCAGGGATATCTTCAGCAGGATCCGCTTACGCTTGATCCATTTGTGCAACCGGATTTTATGACATGCGCGCTTCTCGATATCGCCGGCCAGGTATTTGGTGTTCCGCTGCATCGGTTTTTCGGTCCCAGGGTTCGAGATGAAGTGCCGGTATCGTACTGGTCCTGCCCAATGGAACCCGCGGAAACGGCTGCTGAAGCTGAAGTCGGTGCAGGTCTGGGGTTTACGAACCACAAGCTCAAGGCGCGTTCCTGGAATATCGTGGAGACCATAAAATTGATGACGGCGGCAGTCGGGCCGGATTACACGATTGGTATAGATCCGAACACGGAGTTCAGACTGCCCCACGTAGCAGCGGGATTGGCCTCGGAACTGGAGCCCTACGGCACGGTGGCCAACTTCGAAGATCCGGTATTGAAAAACAATTTTGACTGGTACCGGCTCCTTCGTGAAAAAACCGTGATTCCCATTGCGCTTCATCTTGGTGATCCGGCAGCTGTTCTGAATGCCGCCAAGTCAGAATGTATAGACTACGTGAACCTGGGTGGGCCCGCACAGCAGGTTCGCAAGGCAGCTGCCATTGCGGAAGCTGCAGACATACCGTGCTGGGTGCAGATGGGCGGGCTCTGTCTAGGCGTTCTGGCGGCGTACTCCGTCCACGTACAGGCGACGATTTTGAACGCTACCCTGCCATGTGATGAACTGCCGTTTACACGCGTGGCGGATGTTCTGGATGACGGCCTTGAACTCAAAAATGGTCATTTCAAGGTTCCTCAGGCGCCGGGACTCGGTGTGTCGGTCGATATGAAAATCGTTGAACAATATAGGGTCGGTTAATCCTCGATCATGTCCGTAACACCTGACGGCACAACGCCTTCCTCCATCCAATTGCACGATTCTTCAGATCACAGGCCTGACCTGCGACTGACCTACCGGTCCGTTCTTCTCGGATTTTTGCTCGCCATGGTCGTGGTTGTCTGGGTACCTTACTGCATGTACATCATGCGGGGTCCACGGATGACGCTCAGTCATATGTCCGTGGCGACGCTCATTCTGTTTTTCTGCATGATATTCTGTGTTCAGGTTCCATTGCAGAAATGGAAGCCTAAATGGGCGTTCAGCGCCTCGGAACTCATGGTCATGTTTTCCATGACACTGCTGGCTTCCACCATTCCAGGCAAAGCGTTTGTGGATTACTTCCTTGGTCTGGTCGGTACCCCCAATTACTATGCATCCCCGGAAAACCGCTGGGTTGATGTTTTCTTCGAATTTCTACCCGACTGGCTCATTGTGGAGGCTGGCGCCGCGCAGATGTTCTACGAAGGAACAGGCAGCAGTGGCGTCATATGGGGTGAATGGATTATTCCGATGTTCTGGTGGCTTAATATGCTGGCCGCCATGTTTCTGGTAACGTCCTGCGTGACTGTGATTTTTCGCCGTCAATGGGTAGAATATGAACGCCTGGCATTTCCGCTGGTGCGGATTCCATTGGAATTGATCGAAAAAGTCGGGAGTGGAAAGGGAATACCTGATTTCATGCGAGGACGCTTTTTTTGGGCGGGCTTCACTGTCACACTTGCCTTGCTGCTTTGGAACTGTGTCAGTTACTTCGGTTGGGTACCCCCGATACCGATAGGAACGCAATATCGCACCACGATCACTTTGAGTCATTCCATTCCTCCGATTACAGTGCAGTTCAACATCTTCGCCATGTGTTTTGCGTTCTTCGCCGACCTAACGGTACTCTTCAGTATCTGGTTCTTTTATTTGGTTGCGATCCTTGAGATAGGCGTGCTGAATCAACTGGGTATTTCCGCAAGCGGCGCCGCTGGAGGCGCCGCCTGGGCAGTGAAATCACAGCATTTCGGAGGGTTCTGGATCTTCGTATTTTGGGGATTCTGGGTGGCGCGCCATCATCTCAGAGATGTGTTTGGAAAGGCGTTCGGACGGCGTCCGGACGTGGACGACTCCGATGAGCTGTTTTCGTACCGCATGGCGCTTATCGGCCTGACCGCCGGACTGTTGTATATCGGGTTCTGGCTGAATCAAACAGGTATGTCTGTTCCGGTTATCATGTTATTCCTGGTCATAACCCTCCTGCTATATATCGGAGTGGCACGGATTGTCGCCGAGACCGGCATGGTGTTTCTCGATCTGCCCGTCAACTCTAACGACTTCACGGTAGTAGCCATCGGTTCCTCAAACCTTTCTCCTACCAACCTGACCGCCCTCGGGTTGGGGCACGCGATTTCACACAATCATCGCGGCATGGGGTTGTCTTCGCTCATACACAGTCTGAAGGTAGCCGATTCGATCGTCCGCACCAAACGGGGATTGTTTCGTGTGATTACTTGCACAATGGTTCTTGCGTTCATCGTGACCATCGGCTTTGCTGTTTACATGTTTTCTACAGGCAACGGTGCTCATGGTACGGCCGCTATGAATGTGAGTTCCTTTTACAATCAGGTTGTCACGTGGCAGAATAATCCTACCGTCATCACCAATGTAGAGCTTTATTTTCTTGGCCTGGGGGGATTGATTACATCTGTCCTTCTATTCATGCACTACAGGCTCCCGTGGTGGCCGCTGCATCCGATCGGCTATACCATCGCCTATGCTGAAATTATCGCCTTGGAAATCGTCTCAATTTTTCTTGTCTGGCTGATCAAATGGCTTCTGCTCAAACTCGGCGGCATCGAACTGTACCGGAAGACGCAACCGATTGCTATTGGGGTACTGCTCGGTTATTCTACCGGTGTCGCCATCTCTTTCGTCGTGGATTTCATCTGGTTTCCGGGTGGGGGGCATGGCGTGCACAACTGGTAACATCGCGGAAAGGCCTGTCATAGGTGACACGACCTTCATACACCGTACCCCGCATCAACACTGACACCGGCTCAGCACACGTTGTTCAGGGCAGAGCAGGCAATCGCTCCTGCCGCCTTGGTCACATCAGTGAGCCAATGCCGGCTTTCCTACGCTATTTTCCTCATTCACACGTGATCGGAAAGGGGAAGGAGGGAAGGTCCGGTCGTCAGAGACAGCGGCGGCTGTTATCCGGGAAATCCGGATCCGGCGATTGAAGACCTGACCAATTTAAAGGGAGGAATCGATGGAAATTTATCAGGGCGCCTGGCCGACAATGGTGACGCCACTCGACGAGAAATTTAATATAGACCGGGATGGATACGTTGCATTGATAGATTGGTACATCTCCCATGGGGCGGGCGGCCTGTATGCAAACTGTGCCACAAGCGAAATGGATATTTTAAGCGTGGATGAACAGATAGTTTTGGTGCAGGATGCCGTTCTCACCTCTGGCGGGAGGGTTCCGGTTGCGGCTACCGGCAACATGGGGGCAACCATTGAGGAGCAAGTGGATCTGTGCCGACGTGTTGCTGACGCAGGGGCCGACATCGTGATGCTGGTGGTGCCGGCCGGTGATATGAGTGATGATGACCTGGAACGGTATTTCATGACGTTCACAGAGACAGTGAACAGCCCTTTCGGTATCTATGAATGGCCTATAACGGGCATGAGGCATCTCAGCGTGGATCTGGTTAGTAAACTGGCCCGGACGGGTAGGTTTTTGGCATACAAGGAAACAAGCTGCGACATCGGTAAACTGGAAGAGATGCTGAGAGTTACCAATTCAACACCGTTAGCGCTCCTCCAGGCGAATATCCCTTTTCTCCTGCCGTTCATTAAAGCAGGTGGACGTGGCACGATGAGCATATCGTCCTCGTTTGTTCCGGATCTGGTCGATGCCGTAATAAAGGCAGCCCGAGAGGAGGAACCGAGGGCCGAGATTCTACACCAGGCTCTGTGTGTAATGGATCTTGTCCAACGTGCGGTCCATCCCGCGGGCACCAAATATCTTCTACAGAAGCGCGGGGTGCCGATGGCTTCACGCACACGACGTATCCCTCACGACCTGAGCGCCGAACAACGATATGCGCTGGATTACGCCTCTGCGGACTGGATAGATGAGAATGGTGCGTTGAGAGTCCTGGAAGCATGATGTTCACAATGGGGCCTGTGGTCGCTATCCACGGCCCTTGCATCGAGACCTATCCGTACCCATCACCGGACGCTTGTTGTTACATTCGGGATTGACAACCGTTATATCCGTAACATCCACTTCATGATTTTCTCAAGGCGCCATGTCGGCCGTAAGAAGCGGTACACGCTGACCGCGATCTACCGTATCAGTCAGCCCTACCGTCACCATTGTGACTCCACCGGTAGTAGTATTAATCCTGTGGAGGAATGATATTCAGTGTTTCACCGTCGTAACTGCAGAATTCAAGTTCAAACGGAAATGTCCTCTTGCAGGTGTGGCAGTATCGTTGTAGCGCCGGTTGCGGCTGGGCCAGTTTGCTTGAAAGCCAATGCTGCCTGAAGTCTCGTATAGCCGGGGTGACTACTTGGCCCACATTCTCAAACGGAATCACCTCTATCTGTGGATGTTCCTGAAATGTAAGATCACCCGAAGTCCTGATGCCGCGGGATGTGTATTCAATCGAGACCGTTTCTCCCGACTGGTAGTCCGCCAGCAGTTTGACCATGCCGGCATCACTGGTAATCATCCGGCCGGCGATGCTGTGAATGACGTCTCCGCGGTCCAGTCCAGCGCGGTAGAGCGGACTGCCCATGCGGGTGGGCCCCCTGAGAACTGCGGATGTATCAGAATAAACGATTCCCGGTTGCCCCATCCAGGTAGAATCCGGGTATGCCTTGCGAAACAGGAGCCCGGCTCTTGCGAGCAAGGATTTGTAATCGACCACTTCATTTCCAAATATGTGATTTGCAAAAAACTCCCGGGCGAATCCCACGTCTCCGGTGACCTCACCCAACACAGTCTGCAGATCCTCGTTAACATACGGTATTTCCTTTTCCCCGTGCTTAACCCACACCGCACGCATAAAATCATCCAGTGTGAGATTGGGAAACCGTGTTCTGAGCGTAAGATCCAGGCCGAGCCCGATAGCTGCGCCGTACGAATAATAGGACAGGTGCGTATTCTGGAAATTCCGACGATCGATCGATACTCCGGCATCTACGAAGGTGGCGTTTTTGCTCATGTCCGCCGGGCCGGCGGACCGCCTGCCGGGAGCATTAATGACACCATGCAAGTTCCGGCCCAGACCGGCAGCGTACCGATCGATGCTCAGAATGCCCGCCCTTTTCATGGTCAGGTCATCATAATAGCTGGTGAACCCTTCCGCGAACCAAAGCTCTGAGGACATATTGGCGTGTTCCAGGTCAAACGGTTCCAGCGTGGCGGGACGAATGCGTTCCACATTCCAGCAATGGAAAAATTCATGAGAGACCGTTCCCAGCAGACCGATCGGATTTCTTCGGAGGGATCCGGTGGATGATAGGATGGTAGAATTACGGTGCTCCATGCCGTCTCCGTTTACATGTGGCAGGTAGTCTGCTATAAAAGTATACACCCCGTAATCGTAATCCGGCAATTTCCCAAAAATAGCTCCCTGCTCGAGGACAACGGCCTGGACCATTTTCGCATAGGCATCTGTTTCCGCTGCCGACCCGTCATGGTGGATCGCCAGGCGAATAGTCGCGGTACGATCCATGGAGGTCACGGTCCACTCCCGAACGTCGAAGGCACTGACCTCGATCGGGCTGTCGATGAAATAGGCCAGGTTCGGAGCCGTATAGGTGTCAGTCTTCCCTGATGTTTCCTCGAGCTGGGTTGCGACATTCCATGCGGGGTCAGGTATGGCCAACGTTACCTCTATCGGCCTGTCTTCAAGCCCTCGGGCCCACATGAACGTAGCCGGTGTATTCATATGGGCATGTGTACGGTCGATAGCCAGATAAGTGCCATCCGCCCTGTCGCCGAAGACCGTATAGGTGAGGCGGACCGTGCCGTTATGCCCTGCCACATTCCACTGGTGAGGGTTAGCGCGTTCTATGACCACGGACCTTCCCTGCCCGTCCGTTGCCCGGACATTGTATACATTTTTTGCAAACTCATGAAGCGCGTAACGCCCGGGGGAGGTCCGACTCATTCGCACCTCGAGAGGATCTGTCGAGAGTTCTGAAAATACGACGGTTATCTCCGCTTCATGATGCGCAGCATTCTCGAACGTGATATGGTAGGAAACAGGAGACTGTGCAAAAGACTGGGAGGCAAGCGTCAAAACAAACAACAGAATCAAACAACCCATGTATGCAATCCTTTCATTATTTACCACCTAAAACACTTTTAGGCATGTGCATAGTGACCAGCATATGCGGTACGTCGACGACCTCGGCAATTTTGAGATCGCCGGCCAGGGAACAAAGCATGTAGGCGTCGTTCCGATTCAGGCCGTGTTCGGCCTCCAGATAGTCAATCATGAATCCGGTGGCTTTCTTCGCGGCTTCATCGATGGTGGTGGCAAAACCGGTTACCGCATAGTAGGTTTCCGTTTCATATTGTGGTTCCTCGATTCTTCGTCCGTTTTTTATCAGGTTTACCTCGTAAATTATTCTCATGGGAGCCTCCACCGCCGTGCCGCATACCTCTCCCAATCCCTGGGCCGCATGCGTGTCACCGATGGAGAATAGGGCTCCCGGCACGAATACTGGGAAATACACCGTTGTGCCCGCAACGATGTTCGGATCGTCCATGTTGCCACCATTGGCGCGTGGGGGAATCGTAGACAGCATTTCATCCGTATCAGGCGCGACGCCCATCACACCTGGAAACGGTCTCAGGGGGATGGATATACCATTGCCGAAATCTAATGTCTGGTCGTCTTTATCCAGGGAGAAAGTCTTTAGTTCGGGGCCGGTGAACTCATCCGGGAGAAACCCGAATCCCGGGAAGATACCTGTCCAGCCCCATGCACCCGGCTCTATCTTGTGAAGGGTAACCGCAAGCACGTCCCCCGGCTCGGCGCTTTCTATGTACACCGGCCCCGTCAGGGGATGTATAAGATCGAAATTCATTTCTGCGATGTCTTCTCCTGTAGACGACAGAGATAGTTGCTTGTCCGTTGCTTCCTCCGTAAACGCCTCGATCACCGCGCCGGACGGAACCGTGAGTACAGGTGCGATAGATCGGCTGAACTTGTTATGGGTCTGGTCGTCGGTGAGGGTAAACTGAGGCGTCGGGACCCCGGTGCTTTCCGGTCGTGCCGCTCTGTCTGTTGGCAGCTGTTTGGCGCAGGCGAAGAATGCGATAATAAACAGCAATGTGTGGATCACAAGTCTCTGAAACACGGGATTCTCCTTTTGTGGTGTAGTCTAGCCGTCCAATGCTTGTTTAACGATTCTGATTCATGGTGGTGGAGCCGCAGGAATCGGCGTACATTCGGACTTCGGGTATAGGATCCCGACGCATCCCGGATCGAGGACGTCGGCGACAAAGCACGCGCCGATTATTACGGTGGCATAGAGGTTCGGACATATGGCGTGGGCAGATGAATAAACATACCGGCCTTCCCTCCCCTCTAACCTACCATTCTGCGAAGCGATATTCTCTGATCCGTTGCAGCCGGTCAGTTGACTGTTATGATTTCAGAAAAATGCGGATACAACCTGGCCACCGTCATGGGGTTCTTTTAGACGGTGGCGGGCCTGCGCGATGGTCAAGGTATCTGAGACCTTGTTTTTGATTCCTGATCCCCGGCTAAAGAACGTCGGGTGCATTGGGGTCGATGGATGCGCCTGCCGGCCGGGGCGCTGACGGGCGGAAAGGCGCGCTGTCATACGATTCATAGGCGATGTTCAAATTAGGGGTCTCAACCACCCTGTGACCCTCGTACCTTGAATTCATTACGGCGTCGATGATGCCGGTGGCGACCAGCGTTCGCTCCGGCCTGTATGGAGGGATGCCGGATAGGAAAAAAAGCTGGATGTTGTGACAGAGATAACCGAAGTGGGCGAATGTTCCGCTATTCTGCAGTCTGAAGAATGTGGCCTGTATCCCTCCGTCGAGCCTTGCGGCATATGCGAATTCATTAACGTACCCATTCAACATCAAGGTTGCCGATTTCAGACCGTCGGATCGTTCAATGAGGAAAACCGCCGGTTTTTTTGCATGCTGCTCCATCGGACCTTCGGTCCGGTCCGGTATGGTTGAACAGGCGGCCTCCGCCAGTTCGTGAGACCAAAGTCCTTTATCCCGTGCCCTCCATACATCATTTCCTTCGAGGCACTGTACAGATACGACACCTGTTTCACCGCCCAGTCTTCGTTCGACCATGCACTGCAACGCTTCCAGAGCGTGGTAACCGTACGATTCGATACCCCCGTGTCCAATCGTGACGGCTTCTTCGATCCCGCTTTCTTTCTCGTGTTCCAACCAGGGGTCCCGCCAGCTGAGAGGGAGAGAGGATCCTGCCATCAGTGGAATATCGAGCTCGGCAGCCCTGTTCCACATCCACTGTGCATCGCGGAAATCATATGCGAAATGTTTGTCGGAGAACAAGGGGACGGATCGCCCGCTTTCCGCAAAAACGCCCGCGATCTGCTCGAAGAAATACCTTCGTGGATACATATGGCGCTGCCGCTCGTTCCAGGGATAATCGCCGTGCTCCCCGATAAGCAGTACCGCATCCACATTCAGCTTTTCGGAGCCAGCGTGCAGCGCGCTGCGAATACTCGGATAAATCGGGACGCCGTATTGATCCGCCAGGCCCACGCCGATATCGCTTTCAAGCACATGGTCGAGATATATGGAGACCAGCCTCACCTCCGGTTCGAAGAACCCTTGGTCGGTGGACCAGCCCTTCATAAATTTAGTAACGATGACATCCGCATGGGATTTTGGATAATACGCCGTTATGACTGCCGCTACGCGCAGGGACATTACAGGTTCTCCTATCCGAAATCCTCGCACTGGTAATGAGTGACGACAACCGTTCCCGGGACAACACTGTCTAACAGACGCATCTTCACCTCTTTGATTTCACCCTCAAGAGAATGGGTTTCATCCGCGTCGAGCGTCTCGATATCCGCAAAATCCCGTTCCATGTACATGACGTGGCCGCCGTACAGTTCGTAGTGTACCCGTCCCCACTCAACGCGTCCATGTTTGCGGTAATGTAAGTTCAACTGCTTTAAGGTTTCGACGAAAACCGGTCGTTGTAACGGCTTCATCTTTGCCGTCCATTTCTGAATGATCATGAAGAATCCTCCTTGATTCAGGCATCAGGTCCTATAGCGGCGAAACGCATCGAATAATAATGGGCGTTGAGAAGCGTCTGATCGCCGGTCTCTCTGATACGGATCCATATCATCCGCATCATCGCCTGAATTCGGGGTTTCTGCATGGGATCCGCTGCCAGGTTGGTTTGTTCCCATGGATCGTCGTTCAAGTTGTAGAGTTCGTCGAAATCGAATCCGTTGAATATAAACTTCCAAGGACCATCCCAGTAAATTCTCTGCATAAGAGGGAATCGGGTCCCGTGGTATTCTGCATATCCTGTTGTATAGTCACGTTCTGATTTCATCGGGTTTTTTAAGACAGGGAAGAAAGACTTTGAATCAGCGTTTTGAATGGAGGCGGTTCCGGTCAGGTCAAGTAACGTCGGGCAAAGATCATGTAGGCCGACTCTGGCCTCCGTTGACACACCTGATGCGATTCCGGGGCCACTGATGATCAACGGGATATTGTAGATCTCCTCGAACGCACCGAAATTATGGGCATCGAAGCCGTGTCCACCAACGTATTTTCCATGATCGCTTGTTACTATCACAATGGTGCCGGCGCGTTGTCCGGTGGTCTCCAGTTTTTTCATCAGGCGGTTAAACTGATGATCTAATTCTGTGATCCGGGCATAGTAACACGCCCGGGCCGTGCGCCACTGCTTTTCGGTCAGATCTTGCCATACCTGTTGCGCCCGCCTGTAGATCGCGGGGCGATCGGTGAATGTATCATGGAGGGTAACGGGCAGATCGACGGTGTCGATGTTGTACTGCTCGAAGGTGTCCCTGCTGCATACCATCGCCTCGTTGGGCGATGGGTAGCTGACGCAGCAACACCAGGGCTGTTCCCGCCTGGCGGCATCATCCAGGAATCCTTCGGCCATATCTACGGGCACGCTCACCGTTCGACGCTCAACCGGAAAATCGGTGACACCATAGTGAAGGAGAGGTCTGTAGCCCTCCCGTTCCGTTCGGTAGCAGGAAAGAGAAGGGTCCAGGTGGTCCGTCTCGACCCGCCCACCCGCTATTTCCCCAAACCGTTGTGTTTCCTGAGCGCCGTTCACCTGCCAACCGTATTTTTCTAGTTTGATGGACCGTTCGATATGCCATTTACCGAAATAGCCTGTGTAATATCCGGCATCGGTTAGTCGTTGGGCCCAGTGTGGATTTTCGGTCCGGAGTACGCTCTGATCGGTGTCTACGGCATGCTCCACCTGAAGCACGCCATGGTTGTGTGCAAGCAGGCCGGTCATCAAGCTGGCTCGGGCGGGAGAGCAGACAGGGGTGGGTGAGTAGGCGCGGGTAAACTGTACGCCCCGTTCTGCGTGCAGGTCAAAATTCGGTGTCAGACAGAGATGGTCCGGTGCCAGCGTGCGGCTCTGCATCCCGTCGGCAAGGAAAAGAAGGATATTAGGTGGTGATGGCATGTTGTAGAATAAACCAGGGGGTGTCGTGTTTGTCAATCATTCCCTGAACGGGTCTATAGCGTAAAATAATGTATCGTGGGTTAGTCTGAATTCCGGTCTAATTAACTACCGGGTGGTCTTCTATTTGCGCATCGCTTTCCTTGCAGAAGCACAGGGTTGCTTCATCAGGCCCATTGTACCGCGCTTTGCCCGACCGGGATTCGAACTCCGCGGTTACAATTTTCTTACTCAGTGATACTTTCGACGGCTGGGGTGATACGGGAAGATCGCCTCGATCACAAATTTGTTTCAGGAAACCCTTACCTTCGGTGATTGGGATAGTCATGAATCCGGGCTCTGTTTTCTGCAGTTGACCCAGGCCCGCAATTGAGGTCATTGGGATATGCTTTCATGGAAGCATGCATCCTGGAATTAAGCTTGGGAATGGCCATTTCCGCCATAGTGAACCGGTGGAGGGCCCATATAATATTATGCCCCCCCTGGTTCTTCGACGGCACTCCGGGTAAACCGGTGTTATTTTCAAGGGGTTCTAAAGCCGTTGCGAACATGTGTCTGTTGGTGGGAAGTCTTGTAGTGGCGGTAGGACCTCAACTGGCCCGGGAACAAGCGCAACAAGGGTTTCTGGACCGTGAGTAATGTCGGCTAATCGTCGCAGCCGCTGTTTACCAGGCCGGATGCGCTGTTCAACTTCAGGTCTGGGATCAATTACAACAACTTGAAGCCTTGGTTATCCAGGACCTCCCGAATGTCTGTGCGGCTGCAGCTTCGCACGCGTCTCGCAGAATGTTCCGACCAGCCGTAGTCTTCCATCTCACCTTCCTTGCCCGGCACAGGAACTTGGCGGCCTCTGTAGATACCAGTTGCGACCATCTCGTTATCGTACGCATGTACGGCATCCTTTTCATTACTGCAGTCGTACGATTCCTTGTGCATAATCGTGTCGATCGGAAGCCTGGGACGCAGTTTGGCGTCCGCCGCGGGGTGCCCGAGCGTCATGCCGGCGACGGGGAAAACCAGCCTGGGTAGTTCGAGAAGTTCGATCACACCCTGCGGGTTGTTGCGGATACCGCCGATATAGCACATACCTAATCCCATGGATTCTGCGGCGATGGTTGCATTCTGCATGGCGACTGCCGCATCCACGGCAGAAACCAGGAAGTTCTCCACGTATGACGCTTCAATCTCATAGCCCCGGTCGTCGCAAACACGTTCCATCCGGCTGAGGTCGGCGCACCAGGCGATGAAGACGGGAGCTTGACGAATATGGTCCTGGTCACCACAGAGAATGGAAAGTTGGTTCCGTTTTTCAGCATCGGTAACGACCACAGCACTGTACAACTGAAGGTTGGATGAGGTCGAGCTTCGCTGCGCTGCAGCGATTATGGTTTCTATCTGTTCCAGGGAAATGGGATCGGGTTTGTACCGCCGAATAGAACTGTGTCGGTACAATTGCTCAATAGTTGAATTAGTCATGTAAGGCTCCAGTAAAACATTCCCGTTTGAAGAAAAGGGTTGAACAGCGTGACTGGCCTATAAACACATTTATCAGACATTAATCAATAGATTTTTCTTGCATCTGGAAAGTTTATTCCGTCCGTTCCCTAGGTAGGAGCCTTCGCAGATTATTGGGCACCATATCAACGATCGATCGTTCTATGGCACCATGAAACCGTTGATATTGAACACCCAGCAAGAGTATACCGATCCCGATTGCGGAAAGCATAACAGGAAAGAGCAGGGAATCATGAAACAGGGTCGCCAGGTGGCCGAGATAGACCATAATGCCCAGTCCCCCGAAGACAAAGAATGCACGTCGTGCCAACAAGATGGAAAAAAGAATCAATCCGACGTTTATCAAGCAGTAAACAAATTCAGTCCCCTCGCTGTCGAATTTCATGAATGAAAGTCCCAGCCAAAAAGCCGACAGACCGCCGAAGTAGACCCAGAACGCGAAATCCTCTTTAGTGCGTTGGTCGATCAGATATGCCGCCGCTAACAGGAGCAAACCAAACCATAATCCCGTCCACTGGATGTTCAACTCGGGTAATTGCGGATATCCGAGCAGGTAAGAGGTCGTGTCAAGGGTCAGGCCCCAAAGTGCAAGCATGATAGGAACAGTCAGCAATGGGAATCGCAAAAACTTCAAAGCGATCAATCCGGCGATGATGGATCCAATCTCGAATGGATACCTGTAAATTCGAACCTCGGGTGTAAACCACTCGGTAATCCCCGGTGCTGATTGAGGCCAGAAACCGGTAACGCGTTCCAGGCCGTAGATGGCGAGTGGCGTCATACAGACCGCCAGCGTGACGAGCAGTCCGCCTGCCGTGTTTAAAACCGGATTTTTATTGCAATACCGCCCTGCCAGAATAAAGAAGCCTGCATAGATCGTCGAGGTAACCAATATCGCACTGTCGGAGTACCGCTCCCATGCCTCGGTCATGAACCAGGTCATCGCCGATATAACGATCAGGGCCCCGAGATAATAAACCAGATGGGCCAGGCTAAATCCCGGACGGTCCTGAACCTGGTCCTCAAACGCTTTCCACAACACATCGCCGTGATCGGCGGTCATATCCGCTTCCGATACGGCCCTATTAAAAGAATCCCTGGTAAGGTTCATCGGTTACCCTCGCGTCTTTGTCCAATCTGGTCCGAATTTTAACGTCCTTGCCCTGCGATCATTATCATGGGTGTGCTACCAATGAATTTTGCCAGGGCCGGATCCAATGGAGATGTTTCCGGGCACATCAGAATAAGGTGGCATCCCATCGGAGTCAGAATATAATGCGTGTGTCTGAATTATGAAAAATTGAACAGAATACCTGAGCCTTCGACTAAAAACAAAACCGCGATACCCATTGACTGCGTTACGCTTTCAGTCCCTCCAACATCGTGTCTATCGTCATATCAATCAACGCCTCCTTTTCAATCCATGGAAAATCGGGGTATGCGATCAACAGCGATGTGACTCCGTGCATGGCCGACCATAATGCCTGAGCTGTGGTTTCAACATCCGCCTGGCGGAATTTGTTCTGCCGAACGCACGCACTCACCATGGTCCGGAGATACCGAAACGCTCTTTCTCCGGCCGATCCCTCCGTAAGCCGTAACCCTTCCTGATACTGAGGGCGAATGATGAAAATCAACTCAAAATCCTTTGGGTGTGAAAGCCCGAATTCGGCATACGCTTTCGCACTGCTCCTCAAGTTTCGTAAAGGATCCCTCGAATCTTCACTGAGCGCCTGCAGTGTGTCGAGCAAATCATTGAGGATGTTTTCCGATATTGCAATCAGGAGGTCGGTTTTATTCTTGAAATAAAGATATATGGTCGTCGGGGAATACTCGATCTTCTCGGCCACCTTCCTCATTGAGACATTTCCGTAACCTTCTTCGAAAAATAATTCTCTGGCTGCATCGAGGATTTGCTGACGAAGCTGTTCTTTCTCTCTGATTTTCCGTTCCCGTATACCCACAATTTCACTCTTTAGTTACATCGTAAATTAAGTTAACACTGTTATTATATATCGGTTTTTGATTCCTCGTCAAGTTTTTAATGTGGATCAGTCGAGAAATAAATTCCATAAATTGACATGGCACAGGCACGCACCTATATTCATGCAGACTTTCCTTACTCGAATCTGTCGCTCATATATCAGGATATCCTTATGGAACCATCCGCTGATACACCAGCCAATATCGTCGTCGTATGCGTTGACACGCTCCGGACAGCCTACCTTGGAGCTTACGGGAATGACTGGATTCATACACCCAACCTGGATCGGTTCGCGCAGAAGAGCGTCCGGTTCACGAACGCTCATCCGGAATGCCTGCCTACCATTCCCACCCGTCGTACTCTGCATAGCGGCAGACGGGCCTACCCTTTCAATGACTATCAGCCCGTACCATGGGATAACGTTTACATCCCGGGCTGGCAGCCCATGGCGCGGGACGAAGGCACCATGGCCGAAGCACTGGTCCAGAATGGCTATCACACCGGGTTTTTCGGTGACGTGCCGCACTACTTCGTCCCGGGAATGAATTTTACGCGAGGCTTCCAGCAGTGGGCATACATTCGCGGACAGGCCGAAGATCGGTTTCGGTCCGCTGCCCATGCGGATCCGGCACAGGTCGCAAGATACAAGGGAAATGAACCACGTATCCGGGCACATCTGATGAATGTCCAGCCTGAACGCCCCGAGGAGGAATGGCCTACGGCTCGAACTTTCCGCGCGGCCATAGAATTTATCGAACAAAATACGAACAACCACCCATTCTATCTGTATGTGGACAGTTTCTCACCGCACGAAACCTGGGAGGCTCCCCTCCATTACTACGATCTCTATGGCTCCCGTGAAGATCGTGAACCTGTGTGTCTCAATTTGCCTTATGCCTCCCTCGACGAGCATCCTGATTATGAAGATCGGATTGAAAGTGTAAAAGCGAACTATGCCGGTATGGTCACGATGGTCGATACCTGGTTCGGTCGGTTAGTCGACACCCTCGATCGGCTTGACTTGACCGACCGGACATTGGTAATCTTCCTGAGTGATCACGGTACCAATTTCGCGGATAATGCGCTGCGCATCATGGGTAAGCCTTCAGACTACCTGTATCCCGGTACCATGTGCATTCCCATGTTTGTCCGGCACCCTTCGGGGTGCGGCGCGGGTACGACGATCGGCGAATTTGTCTACACTACAGATATTCCGGCCACTGTGGGCGCAGTCTGCGGCACCGAACCAGTAGGGGGGTTGGACGGTCAGAGCCTTCTACCGCTTATGGAAGGCACGAGCGGTTTTTCATCGAGAGGTTATCTAACCTGCCGGTACGGTAATTCCGTGTGGTATAAGGATCATCGTACCTGGTATTTCAGCGATGTGGATTTCGAGAAACCGTTTGTGTTCGACCTCGAAACGGACCCGTCTTGTGAGAGTAACATAGCGTCAAAGGCGCCGGAGCGCATCGAACAGGCCAGAGCCCACATACTGGGAGATGCTGCAGGATTCCTCCAAAATTATATCCGTGCGAATGAAACGGACGCATTGGGACGTCCTGGTTTTTCAGATGGACCAGGTCGGCCTTGAGCATACGGTGCTGTTTTTCAGGTGATGTTCAGCTTTGGGTGATTTGCATACTGGCTGGCAAATCAGGCGAAGTGGGAGTCTATCCGCCTTGCGCTTTAGGAGGCGGTTCACGGTGGGTCATTAGTTGACTTTCTGGGTAAAATAAGCATCCCGTCTCAGGCCTATTCCGTCTCCCGAACGATTACGACGGAGGCACGGAAATGGCGATTCAACAGGTAAAAGCGATGAACAGAAGGCAGCGTCGATCCAGGAAGATAGGTGAGCAACGTGTCAGCGGTGAAGAGATCTGGCGTCTGGTCGACCTTTCAAAGAGCAGCGACACCAAGGACCGGCTGGAAGCGGCAGACAATCTGTGCCCGTGCCACGTTCGCCGCCGGATTGATGAAGTCTGGGATGCGCTTTACCAGCTGCTTGAAGATCCAGATTTACAGGTCCGAAAAGCGGCCTTTCACACACTTACAGACGGTGGCGATCTGAACGATGCCGCTCTCGACCCGATTTTGGAGCGCCTTTGTGAGACCGAGACCGACCGAAAACTCAGACGGAAGATCGAGAAGCTTCTGAAAGATCGCGAAGACAGAGCAAGAGAACGTGAGGAATTCACCCAGCAGGTGTTATTAACGGTGGGAGAATTTCCCGAACAGGGCCGATGTGACTTCTGTGGTAATATCAGATCGGTAAAAAAGGAATTTGATACGTTTATTCCCGGTTCAAACGGCTCGAGGCCGGCGGTGATCTGCGCAGCTTGCAGTTGAAGTAGAAAACGGAAATAGAGCATGGTACCATCGTGTTCGCATGTCCGAAAGTTGCCCTTTATCTGCGTTGTTTTAAAACATTGGGCGATTTAGGCGCAAAAAGACGGGCTATTGTAGCACCGATCTACCTGTTGCGCACCTTAGGTGTCTTTAAACGTTAAAATCAGCTTGTTGCACGTCTACCCCGCACCTTACCAATCAAGTGAGATTGGAAATTCCCGCTCGAGGATACGGTCAGGTGAAGGCGAAGGCGGATCCAGAATCCATGGAACCCGGCAATTAAGTAGTCCGAACTACATTTAAACGTGCTCTTGCCTATTGGTCAATAGAGAGGGGCGCAAACATCTCCGTCCAACATGGTTAAGGGAGGATATTCATCGCAAGGGGGCGATCCCAGGTCAGGAGTTGTTGATAAAAAAGATCAGGCAGGATGTCCTTGGAGTTCCCAGCGTGGGTATGACCGTCAACCTTTCCGACCAGGGAAGTATATTCCATCGAATGTTTGAGAGACACTCCAGGATAAAGGATTTTTCGGACGTCAAGCGCTCCCAGATAGAAATGTTCCAGAATCCCACGATACGCACTCTCTTGCGAAGCCTGGTAGAAAACCAGACGGTTGCATGCGGACCGATCGGAAATTGGAAAGGAGATCGGTGCGTCCTTTTGATCTGGAAAGCCAGAGGCAACGGTATCTGCTTCAAACCGTTTTTAGGTTGAATCTGTGCCGGGTGTTTAAAGGAGGTATCCAACCGGTAACAACCCACCCGCTGAATACCTCCTGTGTGATGTCTTATCCGTGAAGCTCGGTGGCAACTTCCTCCAACCCTAAACTCTCCAAACGTTCCTGGCTGGGGATGGCGGTTTCCGGATCCCAGTCCATAGCATCGCAGAAATCCCGGACCTGTGTATCGATATCCACTGTTATGTTTCGGACATTGCCAGCGGTCTGAGGCGGATCACCGATCAGTCGTCCCGGCACCTCAAAATGAATGGGGTTTAAGCCTTCACGCAGATTGAACGCATGGCGGATGTGTGCGATGCGTTCACCGATTCTAAATGCCTCCTCGGTATCTATATCCCATCCGGTAACGGCCTGTAGGTGATCGGGTATAAAATTCCAGTCATATGACAGGAAGGCGAACATGCAGACTCCTGCGGCGTTGACCACATGGATCATCTCCATGCATTTTTTATGGATCTCCCCCTTACCGCTCCACTCGTACTTATCATGGTCCGGCCATTTTTCCAGGACGGGCGGCATGTCTTCGTGGCCCTGCGTGTGACGGGCCGGTGTGGCGTCCATTTTATAGGTGGTAGCGAGGCCCGGCGCGAACTTGGGATCGTGCATGGGTACTTCCGATCCCTGCACATGCATAGCATACTGCTCAGCCCCTTTACCGATTTTCGCGGCTGCCTTCCGGGTACCGTCTGCCAGGACATCACCGATCCCCTCACGATGCGCCATTTTTTCTAGAAGCTGAATCAAGGCTTTATCATTGCCCCAGTTGAGTTCGATGCCACCTGTGTCCTCTTTGGTGAGGATACCGTTCTCATAACACTCTACCGCGAAAGCGGCGGTACACCCGGCGCCTATGGTGTCAAAGCCATAGCGGTTGCACAGCTCATTGATCTTGATGAGCGCGGGAAAATTGTCCATCAGGGTCATGGTGCCCCAGGAAGCCGCGGTTTCGTATTCCACCTTGTGATGGGCGGTGCCCTGGTATGGACCTTCTTCTTTAACGGACATATGACCACCGCAGGACATGGTACACCGCCAGCAGCCATACTTTTTATCCTGGTATGCGATCAGCGTGTCCTGTTCGAATTTTGTCATGCCCTGGGGAAAATCCGCCGTACCCGCGCCACCCCAGTTTTTAACAGGAGAATCACCACTCATGGCCGAATCCCCTGTAATACCGATGGTGCCGTAGTCCCTGAAGAGTTCGTAGGCGCCACCTGTAGCCTTCATGTATTTTTTTCTAGTTTCTTTGGACAGCGCTTCATCGTAGAGCGGGACTTCGGCGGTTCCCGATACGGCGATAGCCTTGAGCCTTTTAGAACCCATCACAGCGCCCACTCCGGACCGACCCGCAGCACGCCCTTTGTCATTCATGATAGCAGAGATCAGACTCAAATTTTCACCGGCCTGACCGATGCATGCCACCTCGATTTTCTTACCGCCACGCCCCTTGGTCTCGCCAAGTGTTTGCTTTAGCATGTCTTCTGTTTCGTTAGAATCTTTACCCCACAGGAACTCCGCATCACGTAGTTCGGCCACGCCGTTGTCGATGTTGAGGTAGACGGGTGAATCCGAGCAGCCGTTGAACAGTATGCCGTCATAACCGGCAAATTTCAGGTGAGGTCCGAACGTACCGCCACAGTTGGCATCACCCCAAGTATCCGTCAACGGCGATTTGCAAACCACTACGAAACGGTTGCCTTCGATCGAAGGGGAGCCTGTCAACGGCCCGGTGAAGAACCCCAGCATATTATCCGGTCCGAGCGCATCAACACCTGGCTTCATTCGGTCGAACAGTAGTTTTGCTCCGATTCCGTATCCGCCTAAAAAGTCCCGGCAGAGAGACTCGTCCAGCGGCTCATCCCGCACCTCACCCGTCGTGAGATTGACATTGAGGATCTTACCCATATAACCTCTGGCCATGGTAAATCTCCTTATAAAGTTAGTGGTTAACCTGACCGTTGTTTAGTTTCAATTATCTCGATAGAACCCGGTTACCGGCGTATACACCGCGACGGGATGTCTATTCTAATCATATTACTTTTTTCAAATAATGAAAAGGTAAAAATGATCAATAGGTATTCAACGATTGATTCAAAATCATTGTGGCAGCTCGTTTCAGCCATCGGTTCTCAACATTTTTATGTTCCATCTTATCAATTCGGGGCAAGGCAGGAATAACAGCTCTGAATCAGAAATTCGGCAGATGGTGGTGATGACCGCTGTGGCACTGGGTTTTTTCGCTAACGGTCCAAGTCTATCGCCGGGTGCCGGACATCATCATGCCGAGTGGCAGATCAGGTTTTGAACGGGGATACCCTCCGTTCCTTTACTTTCTTTCACTCATGACTTTGGATTCGTACGCTTCCATCTCCGGAATCCATGCACTGGCTGGCGGTACGTCATCACGGACACAAAGCATATCCCATACGGCACCGAACGGCATGGTCTTGAAATCCTCCATCAGGGCCAGTCTCTGCGCGTTTTTGCCTTCGTCCTCGTAAGACTTCAGAATGCCGGTTGGATCGAGTAGTGAATAAAGGATCGCTTTGCGGGTTGCCCTCGTCCCGACTACGTAAGCGCCTACTCTGTTGATGCTTGCATCGAAAAAGTCCAGGGCTACAATAACTCGGTCCCAGGCCTGACCTCTGGCGATTTCCATAAACACATTGCGGGTGTCATCGCTGAATGTCACCACATGGTCGCTGTCCCAGCGGATCGGACGGCTTGTGTGTATCAACAGCTTCTTGTGAAACATCAGATGTGCGGAGATTTTGTCGTGGATAGTCTCCGTAGGATGGAAATGTCCCATATCGAGACACAGTACCAAATTCCGAGAAAGCGCATAATTGCTGTAGAATTCTGCTGAACCCGCCACGAATTCCTCACTACCCAGTCCGAACAGTTTACTTTCGACGGCGTCAATGCAGAGCATGGTATCGATACCGTGTTTCGCATCGAACATTTCGTCGTACGATGCGACCAGGTTTTTGCGGGCAGTCCACCGATCAACCGGATAATCTTTGCATCCATCCGGTATCCAGTGGTTCAGCACGCAGGGCCCCAACTCACGCCCGATATGTTCTGCTATATGACGGCATGCGATCCCATGGCGCATCCAGAATGCCCGGATTTCCGGATCGGGATGGGCCAGTGTATACCCGTCGTCTGCTTTGGGGTGAGCGAAAAAGGTGGTATTGAAGTCAAGCCCGATAACCCGGTCCCTGGCCCATTCGATCCAGTCGGAAAAGTGTTCCGGCCGCTGTTCGTCCCGATCCACCGGCTTGCCTCCGAACTCGGCGTAGGAGGCGTGGATATTCACACGCTGCACGCCGGGCAGAAGGTCCATTACCTTACCCAGATCGGACCGGATCTCGTGGCCGTTGCGCGCCTTGCCCGGATAGTTTCCGGTGGCCATGATACCTGCGCCGGAAATATCTTTACCGGCATTTTCCAGACCGCTGACGTCATCGGTCTGCCAGCAATGGAGCGAAATGGGAATGGCGAGGGCAGCTTGGATGGCTGCATCCGTGTCAACCCGGAAGTCCGCGTATCTGTGTTTCGCCAGTTCGTATGCTTGCTCTACCTGCGATGCCGCAGGGGAAGGAATGGACATAAAGCTCCTCTACTTTCTTGAATTCATCGTACCATCACGCCCACCGCACACTTTCATAATGCGGCCCATGCGTACCAGATCATATCGGGGTATCTGCCGGTCTCTTCATACCACTAACTTTTATTCTCCCAAGTCCACGCTCGCCTTCCCGAGACAGGGGCGGTTGAAGCCAGTCCCAAACCTCCTTGTTCTGCCCGAACAGAACAAGGAACTTATCAGATACTGAACGCGCCGGACACGGTAAAATGCTACAGGTCACCAGGGTAATCCAATTAAAGTCCCGAATGTTTGGACTTTCCACAAAGCGTTAGATGCTATCAATCGGACTACGTACCTGACCCTTTAGACCTAGGTGTCCGAATTTCAGCAGGTCTTCCACAGACTTAACCGAGGCAAACACAATCTTGGGAACTTCGACGAAAATCGTATTCCAGTGAGCCATGCCGCCATTCCAGAGCCCCGGAAGTTCCATTGCTTTCATATGTTGGCCGTTGTGCCACCTGTTCGATATAAAGCCGGTATCCGGATCTCTGAAATGTAACAGGTCAAACGGTTTACCAGTGTGGTCCCGAACACCACAGGCAAGATCAACCGGATTGAAGTGCGTGGACCGATACCAGATTTCCTGCTGTTCCTTAGATCCAGGATCTACCTGGGCCGACTCGATAATCTGTGGCGTTACGCTACCGTTTTTGTGATGAACCCAGAAAGGCGCCCCCCCCGGTGCACCGGTGTTTCTGACCATACCACAGACGCGTAAAGGACGGTTCAGGCATTCTATGAACCGACCTCGTAGATCTTTAACATTCTCCGAGAACGGATATCCCAGGTTTCCCGAGATGAAATCTATTATCTCATCCGAAAGTGATCGTGGGATCGAACCGGACGCAATAGAGTCCAGGTAGGTGAAGATCCGGTTTTGAGTTTCGATCAGGTAACCGCCGAGGATTTTTTTGTGTCGGGCAATTTCCGGGAGATGCTCCTCTACGGTGACGTTGTCGATATTTTTTATCAGAACGATGTCACCTTCTAAGTCATTCAAGTTTTCCAGTAACGCACCATGTCCCCCGGGCCTAAAACTAATTCCATGGGTAGTTCTGAACGGCCGGTTATTCTGATCGACTGCGATCGTATCCGTTTCAATCTTCTGAGATGAACAGTTTATTTCCAGCCGATTGAACGATGATTCATACTTTGGCTGAACTTCGGCGATATGTTCCAAGGCCGCGTCCAGATGTTCCGGAGAAACTGTAAAGTGTACCCGGGCCGTACCGTTTGCGTCTGATGCGTACGAAACCGCCTCTAGAATATGCTCTTCGATCGGGGTCCTTACGAAACTGCCATATCCGTGGAAAGGCAGCAAACCTTTCGGCTTGTTAGCATAATTGAGTTTTTTGGTGTTGAGGATGCTGTCAGCGATTTCATCGTACCGCCCTGCGGTCCTTGCGGCTTCAAGAGACTTCCGGCCAATGTAATTTTCCAGGATCGGAAAAAAAGCGTACCGATGTAGATTTTCAAAGAACCGAAGTGTCACGGCAGCTTCCGTGTCGATACGTGACCGTTCTTCCAGTCCGGTTCGGGTCAGGGGGGCGTATCTATTTCTTGCAGACAGAATTGCGCCAAACATCCGGGAGCCCGCGCCTGATGCAGGAACGAGCTTCATCACCCTGCCTGCGGCCACCGCGGAATCGTACCGTTCTATATATTCTTTGGCTTTCCGATCACCTATAACCTTGATCCCGTCGCCCGATACGCAGGGACGATCCAGATCGGCAAAAGGAGAACCCCGTTGAATTAGCTCTATTTGATACTGAACCTGTTCGGGAGTAAGGCCCCTGGATGCTAACTGTTTCAAGTCAAGGGCGGTCAGTCTCATCGGGTCTGCCATGTTGGTGCTTTCAAATCAACTGGATCTTTTTGTCCTGGACGGCCAATTACATTACTCGATCAGGTTAATATCTGCAATTGTATTAAACCCGGGTAGTAGTGTCAAGGCATTACAAGTGTCTGTATTTCCTGCGGATGATGCCCAGGGGAACAGGACGTTGGAGGATCGGCGACTTGTTTCCGGCACTCCCGTTAATCGCGGTTAATCCACGTCTCATGCACCCGCAGCCAGGACAGGCCGTTTGGCGTCTCGGGTGCGTCACGGAAAACTGCCGTGCTGACTCTTGAGGTAGTCTCACCATCCTCGGTCTGCCATTCTTGGTATTCTGCCACGGTGAGACCGCCTTCCTGAATAATAGGTCTGACGTCTTCTATCCAGATCTTGATGCCGACCCTTTTGCCGTGGGCCTTGTAGAGAAGTTCCAGGAGCGGGTTTCGGCCGACACTTCTACCATCCGGCATGACGATTATGAATTCCTCTCCCATAACCTGATCCATCGACTTGAACGCATCTTCTGTCTGAGGTAGTCGGGCGTTGAACCAATCCTCGAAGAACCTGTGTAATGCGACGATCTCATCCTCAACATGCGAATTCACTGTGTGTTCCTTTCTACATAAGTTGAAATGTCGGTTCCGGCAGGGAACGGGCATGCAAATCACCATCGACACCCGAATAGAGATAACTATCGCCTGTTTCGCACGAGGTCCCTTGGAAATCGAGGCCGAACGCGTACCCTGAGCAGACGAATGTACCATTTATTTGTTACCGGTTCGGCAAAATTCTGGAACCTGTAATCTGGATCTCACCGCCTCACGGGCTGTTTTTCCAGGTCATGAAACCCCTTCTTCAAGTTCCGTTGTGCATTGTTGTGCAGTCAGTTACGATGAAGATCTCATTCCTTGATAAACGTGCCGCTCTGTAATTCCCGGAATGCCTGGGCCAGCTCTTCCTGCGTGTTCATCACGATCGGCCCGTGCCAGGCCACGGGCTCCTCAAGCGGTTTACCAGATACCAGCAGGAACCGTAAACCGCGCGCTCCGGCCTGCACGGTCACACTATCTCCCCTATCAAACAGAATGAGCGATCTGTTACCTGCTTCCTCTGAATTTAGGCCGGTGGCCGTGCCTTCCGTCTTGACAGGCATGGGGCTGCTGGCATCTCGAAAGGTCCCTGCGCCATCGAAAATATAGGCGAATGCTTGATGGGGCGTACCTACGGGTAGTGTCTTTCGCTGACCAGGGGGAATCCGCACATCGAGATATCTTGGGTCGGCCTCGATACCGTCCACGGGGCCTGTCTTACCCCAGAACTCACCACAGATAACCCGGACTTTCGTGCCATCGTCATCTGTCACCTCCGGGATATCATGCGACGAGACATCCTGGTAACGGGGTGCGGTCATCTTATTTGATGCCGGCAGGTTGGCCCACAACTGAAACCCGTGCATACGCCCTCTTTCATCTCCTCGTGGCATTTCTTGATGGACGATTCCGCTGCCTGCGGTCATCCACTGTATATCGCCAGCTCCGAGGGTCCCTTTGTTGCCTAAGCTGTCCCCGTGTTCCACCATGCCTGCAAGGACATAGGTAATTGTTTCGATACCACGGTGAGGATGCCATGGAAATCCGGCTTTGAAATCGTCCGGATGATCGTTGCGAAAATCATCAAAGAGAAGGAACGGATCAAATTCTGATGTTTCGCTGAATCCGAACGCGCGATGTAAATGTACTCCGGCGCCCTCTATGGCTGGCTGCGCCTCACTGACACGTTTTATCGGTCTGATGGACATGTTTATATTCAATTACTGGTTGAATTTTATTGCCGACGTCACTAAAATGCATGCCTTGAAATGTAATGTATCGGAGGTTTCCTAACAAGTATAATTATTCTGCGTGTTGCCCAATAAAACGAGTCCTTCCCGCCTACGGTCAAGCTGGCTGAACACCTTTCCGCGCAGGGTGTCGGGCTGCCTTCAACCTTCGCGCAATGCACCGCAGGCGCACAATGTTCTGTTACCGTGGCCGGGAAGGAGACAGTGTTATTGCATAGGCTGTAGCATTGTTGAGATGGATACGAATCATATGGGAGCCCTTTAATTCCTCGACACCCATGTTTCTCCATTGGATTCGATGAGCTAAGCAGTCGCCTTTAACTTCGACCGCATCCTCAGCTGACCACCCCCGGATCCGCCGGCCGGATATATCAAGCACTTCGACACGAATACCTCCTTCAGACGCATCCGCGTTCAGCGTGATATCCGAGTAGCGCGTCAGATCGATCGGTTTTAGGGTTGTTTGCCCGATGTTCCGTAGTGGCCCATCGAGGGTATCCTGGTCGCTGAGGGGCAGCGGCCGAATTCCAGCGAAGCGGTCCCGGGGAATGGTGGCCAAGCCGATGCCGCTCTTATGCCCTCGATCGTCAGCACTGGTGGCGCCACCGGAATAGGCGCCATAATAAAAACGGATTTCATCGTCGAGGATGACAGGGGTCGCATTTGTGAAGATGGATCCCCCGTCAAAATCACCGTGATCACTCCGGGGCAAGACAAATGTATTCCTGAACGGGCGGTTCCATTGTATCCCATCCCGACTGATCATCAGTTCTATATCGATCACGCCTCCACCGGTACCCCGATCCAGTATTTGAAGCAATGAAAAATAGTAGCCCTCATAATAGAACACGGGCGCTGTATGGAATTCCACATGAGGAAGGTCCTGGTCGTCCGGAGACAGTATCAGTTCCGGTGTGTTCCAGCTTATAAAATCTCTGCTCTCGATGCGTCCCATCCCGTGTTTCCAGAACATACCACCGTCTGGACCGTCGATCCACATTTTGCCGTAGATTGCGTAGACTTTTCGAATCGGATCGTACATGGCGTCAACGGCATCGGACATGGTAAGCGGTCTGTGCCAGGAATGACTGTCATCGTCTGTAAAAGGCACAGGAGGACCGAATCCACCTCGACCATATGCCATAAAGGATAACGGTGCTACCGGATGCTTGGTCCAGTGGACGCCGTCGGGTGAGAACGCCGTACACAGACCGGGATTTTCGTTTTGCCCATCGCCAGAAAAGTCGAAATATGCCATCTTGTAACGGCGTGCCGGATCGGCGGGCGCGGGGTCCACTAGGACTGAGTTGCCATATCTTAAGGAATATCCTCCGTTGCCTGTCAGGACGATATTAGACCGTGATTCGCCTTGAAAGGGGCAAATGTCGAACATGGGACGTTCAAAATGGATACCATCATCAGATTCCGCGTAACAGACAGCGCAGTCAAATGTTCGCTTCTGCAGCTGGTGACCTGTAAAAGCCTGATACCACAGCTGGTATGTTCCTGAGTCGGGGTTCCTGTAGATGCTCGACCAGGCGAGGGCGACTTCCCATGGATTTTCACGGCCCGAAACCACAGGGTTGTCATCATATCGGCTAAACGAGGTGACCACCCGTTCTGTTCCGCTGCGGTATAGGATGTGTTGATCATCTACGAACAGGATAGTCCGGGAAGCTGACATAGGCAGGCCTGTTTAAAAAGTTGTTTTAACCGATTCGGTCGACGCTCCGCCTTTCGGGGCGACATGCCCGCGGTTCGGTGCCATCAGGTACGATTTCTGTCGACAGGATCTTTTAAAAGTTGCTGAGTTTTGGTTGGATATATCATAGGTTGCGTTTCCGCCATCGATTTCATGCCCGCGGACCTGCAGGGCAGTACGGAATGTATCGGTCTACTGTTCCAATTGAGGATTAGAGAAAATTTTACTGCTTATGAGTCGATAGGACAAGGGTTTAATCAGGGATTTTCCGTTGACAGTTATTCGGTATGGGAATAATATGTCTGAACCACCTTGAACATTCATTGAAACAGAGGTTATCTTTAGCGTGTCGGCTCCTTCCAACAGCCTCATGGCATTCATGGGCGGGTTGATCGATTATGCAGGTCTGTTTCCTCCCGCGGAATTATCGCTTCCTGATGCGATCGACAACTATTGCCGGTATCGCGGAGATGCCGATGCATGGATGCTCGCACGGTTTATCATCCCCGTTTCACAGCTTTCTGCGCTGACCGATTATATTGACGCCACAGGTGACGACTGTTTCGGATCCGGGGCAGTTTACGCGATTGTGGGACAGGGCGGGCAGGACGGTCCCTCTTTTCTGAAAAGAGTCGAGCAGGACATCCAGACTGTAAAGCAATTCAGGGCACAACACGGCATTTCGGCAGTGCTGGATGTATATGAAGCCCGTCTCCCGGGTTCGGTGGACGCGATCAAACCGGTGGTAGGGAGAGCAAGCGATTTGTTACTCGCCGAAGGGCTTCGCCCCTTTTTTGAGGTTCCCACCGGTGAAGACTGGCCGGGCAGGGCGGATGTGGCCATCGATGCCATCAGGGTTCATAACAACCTGCAGACTACGAGCCACGCCATCGGTTTCAAACTGCGCTGCGGAGGTTTGGACGTTTCCAAGTTTCCGGATGCGGATCGGGTCTCCGGTACCATCGTAGCGTGTAGGAATGCTGGTGTGCCCTTAAAAGCAACCGCCGGATTACACCATCCCATTCGTCATTATAACGATTCTCTCGAGACACGTGAGCACGGATTCATTAACGTCTTCGGCGCCGGGGTTCTCACAAACCTCCACGGTCTGGAACCTCAAAAGGTCGTGGAAATTATCGAAGAAGAAGCCGCCGGTTTTTCGTTTTCCGATGAGGCATTTTCCTGGAACGAACTGTCGGCAAGCGTCGAAGACATTACCCGCATCAGGCAACAATGTCTGATCTCCTATGGTAGTTGCAGTTTCGATGAGCCGAGGGAGGATCTGGTGGCATTGGGATGGCTGTGAGCAAATCAAGGAGCAGAATAGTGCCGTCAACATCGTTTATAGAGGTACCTGGAGATTCGCATTTCTCTATACAAAATCTACCCTACGGTGTATTCAGTAAAGATGGCGGTTCACCCCGTGTAGGAGTGCGTATAGGAGAGTATGTGCTTGACCTGTCCGCACTGGAAGTGCTGGGAATGCTTCCTTTTTCGGCACCTGTCTTCGCACAGCCTTCGTTGAACGCGTTCATGGCGCTTGGGCAGAGCGCTTGGCGCGAGGTCCGCTCCCGACTCCAGGAGCTGCTTTCTTTCGACAATCCCACGCTGCGAGATAAAGAAGATGTACTCCGGAGGGCGCTGATCCCGGTTACAGATGTCATACTCCATATGCCGGTAGAAATCGGCGATTATACCGATTTCTACTCCTCCAAAGAACACGCCACCAACATGGGTACCATGTTCCGCGGCAGAGAAAACGCTCTCATGCCCAACTGGGTGTATATCCCGGTCGCCTATCACGGCCGGGCAAGCTCGGTAGTATTAAGCGGAACGGACGTGCATCGCCCGTACGGACAGATCAAACAGCAGGACGGCCCACCCGAGCTGGCACCCAGCAAGGTGATGGATTTCGAACTCGAGATGGGCTACTTCATCGGAGTCGGCAACGACCTGGGCAACCCGATTCCGGTCGCTCAGGCTTCGGACCATTTCTTCGGCATGGTTCTGGTAAACGACTGGAGCGCCCGGGACATTCAGCGCTGGGAATACCAGCCGCTCGGTCCCTTCCTGTCGAAAAACCTGGCCACCTCCATTTCCCCCTGGGTCGTCCCCGCGGACGCACTGGAACCGTTCCGATGTGCCGTGCCGTCTCAGGATCCGCCGCCGCTGGATTACCTGAACTATGATGGCGACCGGGCATACGACATACAACTTGAAGTCAGCCTCCAGAGCGATGCCATGGACGCGCCCGTAACCATCGCCCGATCTAACTTCAAGCACATGTACTGGACCATAGCGCAGCAGCTCGCCCACCACACCATCACCGGCTGCAACATGCGTCCCGGGGACCTGCTGGCATCAGGCACCCTGAGTGGCTCAACGCCAGATGCCTACGGATCCATGCTCGAAATCACCTGGCGCGGCGAAAATCCCCTGGATCTCCCCACCGGAGAAACCCGTACGTTCCTTCAGGATGGGGATCGCCTCACAATTTCAGGCTGGGCAGACGGAAATGGATACCGGGTTGGGTTCGGCGAGGTGACGGGGAGAGTTCTGGCGGCGAAGGAATTAAGTTAGCATTAGGGATTTAAACAGGTCACTTCCCGCCTACCAAACGTGTTTCGATCTTCTGTAGCCGTGCCACATATCCTTCCGACAACCCGTGTTCCCGGGCGCCTTCGATCATAAGCCCGATGTACCGCACCGCCGGATCATAAGGTCCCTCCGGTGAGACGGCGCGGTACAGGTCGGCTTCATGCCAGGCGCCGTCATCACCGTACACCAGGAACGTGTCTCGCCGATATATGCCTTCCGGCACGTTTTCCAGGATGTCCAGATCTTCGATCTCCTTCCGAGCTATGTCGTAGACGATGCCCTCGACCTGATCACCCGGCGCTTCCATGATGCTGCTTATGCCTCCCTGCATGTCCGTGGAATACCGACGGAATTCAACATGGTAGTTGGGTAAAAGGGCGTTCATGACATATGTGGCGCTTGGACAGTAGTCGCGGATGTACTTTGTCGCCATATTTGAGCCATAAGAGAAACAATACATGGAAACTCCGTTACATCTCGGGTTTCAGATCCAGGGCCAGGCTCCTGAAATCCCGGATTCGGTGCAGAGTTATCAGGTTGGTGTCGTGCTGATTCCTGCCACCCTGAGAGGTGCGCGCCAGAACATGCAGGTCGTCGCCGTTAATCAGCTGCGATGAATAACTGAAAGAGTTACAGATATTTTTATCCATGGCCACACATCCAGCCTGAAACCAGTTAAGTGCGTCCAGGCTGTACATGAGCATCAGTATCCTGCGCTCGTTACCGGGAGGGCCCTGAAAACCCAAGGCACCCATGGGTTCCCGATCCTGCCATGTGTCTGTCGGAAGGGTGACTGCCGTCCAGAACATATCAGACGGTTCATCGTGAACTATGTGAAATTTGCACTGTGCGCCGGGCATAGGATAAAACTGCACGAACCGGTATTTCATCTCGTTGCCCTTGGTTTCCAGCGAACACACCGCGGCCATTCCGGCGGTGCTGTGACCATCTATTATCGTACGCAGCACGACCCGCAGTTCCCCTTTCACATCGATGATGTTGCCCTCGAGCCAGCTGTCATGCGGCACCTTGCCTTCAGCACTGGGAGGGTATCTCCGCTGCGTCAGAGTGTCCGGTACATCCGGAAATCTCAATTGATTGGACATGCGCCATGATGAGGGGGCCAAAAGGTCGTGTGCGAGATCTCCTGCAACAACACACGACTTCCAATCCGTCCGGGGCCCAACACACGTCTCGAACGCCCTGTAAACGAAATCTTCACGAATGAGTACATTGGTGGGGGCACAGTGAAAGCGCCCCTCGAACAGTGTTACCATGTCGGACCAGGTTGCCCCTTCATCATCCGACCGGGCGATACAGATTTCACGGGTCTTTCGTCGGTTGCCAATCACGTACAATTTGCCATTTGCAACAAAAGGCGAGGGCCATATAAAGTCGATCGCGGCGATTTTTCTCCAGGAATCTCCGTTGTCATCACTTGCCAGGATATCCATCTGGTTGGGCACGTTCTCCTTCAGTGGCGCCCGCCGGAACCATTCATAGCCGGCTATCAGGCGCCCTGACGGAAGTTGTGCCAGGCTCGGAGAACCTGTGTAGACATTCTGGGGATCGTCGGATCTGGCAAGTATTTTGTAGTCCGGTGCCAGTAGCATGGTGAACCCTCTCTATGGTGTTCTTGACTTGACTCTGTCCTGATATAAACATACTTTTATCTCCAAATCAACTATTAATAAAGGTGCAAATGAAAATTCGTGAGGAATCCATGAACGAACCCGCGTCTCGGCCGCTTCAACGTCTGCTCTACCTCCAAGCCCGTACCCCCGCCGTCTTCTCCGAAATAATAGGCCTGACGTTGATCGAACCGATAAAAGGCTACCGAGCGGAGATAACAGCGATTGAAGAGGAATGGCGCTATCTGACAGTGCATGATGCGGTGGTCGACGGTTGGCAGATCGTACAGTTTCCGCACTTGCAGGCACCGATCGATGACAGGGAACTTGATGTGATCGGCTACGAGTTTATTCTGCAGAAGATGGAGGTTGTCAATGAGTGATAAGGCGTATCTTCTGGATGACGTAGACATGGTAAAATTCATCGTCAACGGTTACCACTTTTTAGACCTGGATTTACCCGATGGATTCAATGAAGAGATCGCTGAGCGGCTCGATGCACTCGATCAGAATCCTGGGGACGCCATCACAGAGGTGGTGCCTCAGCTGCGGCAGGTAATCGAGAATCCCCGGTTTGATGGTGCGCTCACAAGCCTTCTGGGTTGTAACTATGAAACACAATCTCACCGCCATTGGCACTGCCGCCCCGCAGGAACGGGACATATGCAATGGCATCAAGACAGCACAAACAATCGTGATATCCGTCTCAATAGACTCCTGGGGCTTTACTATCCCAGAGAGGTCACCGCGAGCATGGGGCCAACGGTAGTCGTCCCCGGGACCCAGTTCCGAAACGCGCCTACGGACCGGATGGCGACCTATACGAATATTAGAGGGCAGGTACCCCTTGTCGTTAAAGCCGGAACCATGGCGATCACGCACTACGACCTATGGCACGGCACGGCGGCCAACACCTCCGGCGTGCCCCGTCACATGGTAAAGTTTTTATTCCGCCGTACGGAGGACAACACCGAACCCACCTGGAATCACGAACCGGATGCCCTCAACAAACCCCGCGACTGGAACCTGCTCGACAAGGCCGAAGACCCGGGAAATATCCTCGCCTTCGGTAACCCTCTGAAGGTCTCACAGAGTGATCATTACAAGGAACGGACTATTCGACGGGCGTGCTGGGAGCATCTCGTTGGGACGGGATAACCGACGGACCGGCTGGAACGAAATGATCTCTGGGGTCACGTCTAGAATATGCTGATCACGATACATCCGACGGTGAGAGCCGGGTAATGATGTTTTTCCTGGAGAGGACAGGCGCGGGACTAATTCCCCTCAATCAACCAGCACATCCCGGTGCAGTTTCGATGCGCCCTGTGATCATTTTAACCGCGAAGGGATGTTCGTTGCCTGCGAGGCGAGACAGCTATGGTAAATGACAATGACTGGGACTTCTTTGACCAAAACGGTTATGTCCTGATAAAGGGTATTCTCCAGGGAGATTATCTGAAGAAAATCCAGAATGCTTACGATGAAATCTGGGAAAAAGAAGGTCCCCGCGTCAATCAGCACAAGCTGCTTAAGAACCCGACCTTCATCGAGTTAATCGAACATCCGCCGCTACTGGATCAACACCGGGCAATATTCGGTTCTCAAACCCAGCTTCTCCAGTACGATCTGTTGCGCCAGGACCCGGACAGCAATAAACCGGATCGAGGCTGGCATCGGGATTTTTCATTTCCGGGAGATTACCCCCTGTCCGTCAATACCATTATCTACCTCGATCATATGACAGACGAACGAGGCCCCACCTACGTCATCCCCGGTTCTCATCGTGGTTGGAGACAGGTTGCTGAGAAGACCCGTAGTAAAGCTATGCCGGATGAGGTGGCGATCTATGCCGAACCGGGCGATGCCGCATTCATTAACGCCGCCGTGTGGCATTCCGGCGGCGCCAACCGGTCTGACGGTTTTCGGAGGACCATATTTCCCTACTACGGTCACTGGTGGCTGAAGCGTTATGAATGGGAACATTCACTGCCCTGGCAATGCCTTAAGAACGCAAACGAACAACGCCTCAGGCTTCTGGGTGTTCTTCAGCCGGAGGATTTACATATGTACGGGGTGGATGCGTTGAGGAATAAGGGGTTTGGTAAGTGATCTTGAATTCTGAAGACCACGAACATTTCATCAATCACGGTTATGTGATCGTCCGCAACGCGGTGCCGCCTGGCATCCTCGCTGCGGCGGTCAACGCACTTGAACAGAATCCAGGTGCTCACGGTCGCGGTCTGCCCGAGATTGAAGCCTGTACGACCGAAAGAATGCTGGATGCGATAGAGGAACTGTTCGGAGACGGATATGCGTTTCACAGACGCCCGGGGGGATATGACATGCCCCGGCCGCATCAGCCGGAGGAACCCTGGCCGGAGCCGACAGCCCATGTAGATGACAGCTATCCTACGATGATGCCCAATGGCTGGGCTATCGGGTCATTTATCTTTTTAACGCCAGTTCTTTCCCACGGCGGTGCGTTCATATATTTTCCGGGATCATATCTCAGATACCGCGAGGTAATGGGGCATTGTTGCCACTGTATAAAGGGTGCGGCACAGCAACCGGTTTATTCGGGACCGTATAGGGAATATCTCGCCGCAGCCGGTGATGTACTGTTGTTTCACCACCTGATGGGCCACACAGGATCCACCAACGTAAGAAACCCTGCTACCAGACACGCCATCCTCTGCCGATGGCATCCTGTGGAACGGATTATACCGGGAGATAAGCCCACTGATCAAATGACCACGATTGAGAAGACCAATTCCGCGAGATATATGGCAGACCGTTTCAACCTGGAATTACCGATATTACATCCTCCTCACTTGACAGAATCATTAGATGGCGTGGCCCCCTGGAACCAAGTGGTCACCTTCGCCATCCTACATTACGGAGGGAGGCTGCATTTATTTTATGTAGATTCAGATGCCCCTTGCACAATTCGTTGTATGACAAGCCGGGACATTACAACTTGGGAAGAATCAGAACCGTTAACTCCTGACCTCGGAGATATCAGGTCTATACAGTTTCATCAGTACCGGACTGAAGCAATTCTGGGCGTAACAGCCGTTGACGGACACTCCGCTATATTCGAATCGACTGATATGATCAGTTGGGATCCTCAAGCCGTCATCGCCGACTGCCACGCGGCTACCCCGTGGTTTGTGTATGGCCAGTATCCGAGTAAAGTGGCGGAGGGGCAGGCGATTTACCGTGTTCCGGTTTCAGAAACTGATAAAGTATATTGCCATTGGGGCGACCGGTGGAATGAGGCCAATTCCTGGGACACAACATCCTGTGCGCTGCAAACACCTAATGGTGAGAGGATTCAGGATCTGACCATAGCGGCCCATGTCGGAGATTCCTTCTGTACAATCGTAGTGGATGTCGCGTCGGACCGCGCCGACATTACCGTCCCGCTTTATACCCAACCCACTGACGTAGCCGTAGCAAACGAACCGCTGCGTCCGCTCCCGTTTGCCTGCGATACGGCACCCCGGCAAATCCGCATCATAAATCGCGCGAGAAAATACTGGCTGGTTACTTATCTGAGAGCGCATGCCGGTCAGGAAAGGATGTTTTTCGGGTGTATAGATTGGAATAGGGAGGAGCCTGTCTTGGAGGAGCTAAGCACGGGGCGTTTGTTACGCCAGGCTCTGGGTACCGTAGGGTTTGTGTAAAACACCTTGACGTATACCTTACCTTTCTGCACTTTGCGACAGTGTTTTCGACTGCAATTTCCAGATCATCCTGCCTGAAATATTGTACTGCCCAATTATATGATTCAGTCACACCGTCACCTCCTTCTCTTATTATTCCTTTGCATCTTTACCTCCTGTGAAAAAAACGGTGGAACCACCGAATCAGAGGCCGTTACGATAACGTTGTGGACGCAGGACACCTGGCTTGGGATCACCGGGCACGAACTGGATGGGGTGTCACTGGATGATCCTCGCCGGGCACTGTACACCCGGAAAGACTGGTATGTGCAGGTAGCCGAGGATTTCAAAGCGATGTATCCTGATAAGGATCTACGGTTCGAGATAGAAGTGTTGGACTGGACGACCGGATTTCAGAAACTCGACATCGCGGTTGCATCTGGCCTTCCGCCAGACGTGATGGTCAGCACCTCGGGCATAGCATTGAAATATGCCCGGTTCGGATTGCTCGAGGCATTCGATGGGTACGTGACGGAAGAGGATATCGCCGATTTCGGAGCTTTCTACAGTTTCAGTGAATATGACGGCAAGCACTACTTTCTCCCATTCATCGGGGGCAGCAGGTACATGATCGCCAATCGGTTGGTGTTCGAGGAACGTGGTGTGGAGGAGTTGCTCCCTTCGGAAGGCGACCGTATGTGGACGTTTGATGATTTCCTGAAGGCGGCGGAGGCTACCACGTTTGACAGGGATGGTGATGGTGATATTGATGTTTACGGATTTGCCCTTCCGTTTCAACGAAATTCCCCCCAGCAAGACCAGATGCCTTTCTTTTGGGGTCACGGCGCTTGGCAGTTCAACCCGACCGGGGACACCCTCATCATGAACAGCGATGCCGGTGTCCGTGCTTTACAGTACATGGTGGATCTGGAGCATAAGTACCACGTCATGCCACCGGGATCGGCTGGGTTGAGGAACAATGATGTTGCTGACCTCTGGAACGAAGGTAGTCTCGCCATGCGAATGGGGTTCCACGGTACCCTCACAGCTCATGAACGCGCACTCAATACCGGCGTCATAAAACCGGATGTCATAGAACTGTATCCCATGATGTACCCTAGCCTGCCGGGAATAAAACCGCATGTTTTCGTGGTGGCGGACTCCCCTTGCGTGTTCAGACAGGACGATCCGGAGAAACTGAAAATCATCATGGAGTTTGTCCGTTTCATGACGAACACCCAGCATGAACGGGAAGCCGCCTATGCCCTGTCGACGCTTCCCACCCGGGCTTCGGCCAACGATGTCTGGGCTGACGATCCGTTCCAACAGTATGTACTGCGCGTGACAAAGTACGGTACCAGAGATGCCATACAGGGTTATGGCATCCCCCTCGTGAACATGACGAGGGCCGCCTTCCAGGCGGCTATGGCAAAACAACTGACCCCGCGCCAGGCGCTCGACGATTTCGTTCGTCGGGGAAACCGGTTTATCACGCGGGATATACAGCGGCGCACACGGGGCGGCAAGTTTCTGGTGAAGGAATGATGGCACAAACTCCCGGCTTACTCTTTTCCATCATCAAAGAACGATGGGCTTACCTGTTCCTTTCGTTACCGCTCCTGCTCTTTGCCGTTTTTCACGTAATCCCGATGGTCGCGACCATCTTTCTGGGATTCGCTGATTATTTCCCGGGCGGGTTACCCACCTGGGTCGGTTTTGAAAATTACACCTATGCGCTCACGGATGACCTATTCTGGAAATCCCTCTGGAACACATTTCTGTACGCTGCCGGCGTGGTTCCCGCCAGCATAGGTATCTCACTGCTTCTCTCACATTTGATATTCGGCCTTCGCCGCCACTCCATTCAAACGATATACAAGTCGGCATTCTACCTGCCCGCAGTAACATCCGGAGCAATATTGTCGCTGGTCTGGCTCTGGCTGTTTAATCCGGCAAGGGGATTGCTCAACTACCTTCTGTCATTCGTGAGCCTTGGACCCTATACCTGGACCGGTGATCCTCAGATGGCCATGCCGTCTCTTGTCTTCATGGCAGTTGTTGGCGGCCACGGCGCGGCCATAGTACTTCTGACGGCGGCCATGGGCAGTATCCCCAACTCCTATTACGAGGCCGCGCATCTTGATGGCGCCTCGCGCTGGCGACAGTTCTGGACGATCACGGTTCCCTTGCTGCGCCCTATTCTGCTCTATCTCGTAGTCACTACCACGATTGGTTCGTTCCAGGTTTTTACCCAGGTTCTGATGATGACCGGCGGCGGCCCTAATTATGCGACAACAACGATCGTATACCTGATATACACCGATGCATTCGAGTATTTCGACTTCGGAAAAGCGGCAGCCGAAGCCACCATATTATCTCTTGGCCTGGCTGCAATTGCCGTAATTCAATACAAATGGCTGGCAAGTGACGTTGAGTATTAAAGACAGATAGCATTACCGGATTGACGGGCCGCTTTACAGATCAACCAGGCAATCCGGTAATCTGCAAATGGATCAAAACTGAGATGTCCCGATCTGTATCATATACCATTCTGACCCTCTTCGCGATCGTGACGCTGTTACCTTTGTACTGGATCGCGGTATCGGCATTTCAACCGCCATCGGTGGTGATAACATTTCCGCCGAGCCTTTATCCCACTTCGCCCACCTGGGTGAATTTTGCCCGTTTATTCAACAGTTCGAAAATCCTTACCTGGTTGACCAACTCATTTGTCGTATCCGGATCGATTACGCTTTCGAATGTGTTTCTGGGAACACTGGCAGGCTATACTCTGGCGAAGAAACAGTTTCCGGGACGGCAGATTATCTTCTGGTCTGTCATCAGCCTGATGCTCGTGCCGGGGCAGTTGACAATCATCCCGCTATACGCTATGATTATCCGACTCGACTGGGTAAACACCTATCAGGCCTTGATCGTACCTGCCCTCGTAGGACCGTTCTCGATTTTCCTGATGAAACAGTTTCTTCAGACGCTGCCCACCGAACTTATGGACGCGGCGAAGATCGATGGATGCAGTGAGTGGGGGGTGTTCCGCAGGGTGGTGTTACCTATGGCGAAACCGGGAATGGGTGTCCTGGGCATCTTCACGTTCATGGCAAGCTGGAACGACTTCCTGTGGCCGCTCATCGTCACCAACCGGTCTACCATGATGACTCTCCAGATCGGCCTGAACAGCCTTCAAAATGCATTTTATACCGACTATGGCCTCCTCATGGCCGGTGCAGCCGTCTCCGCGGTCCCTATGATCATCGTTTTCCTGATATTCCAGCCATACTTTGTACGCGGCGTGACGTTCGGGGCGGTAAAAGGGTGATAGCAAGGCAGAAGGATGAACCAACACCCTGCCGGCTTGTTAACTATCGGTTATCGAGCCGGCATGTATGTGGTAAACCGGGCGATGGCTGTTTCCAGAAAGAATATCTTTGAACCGAGCAAGCTCTCCCCTGATGAAATAAGCGATAGTACGCAACAAACCTGCCGGCATTTTCCAAAGCATCTATTCGCCCGTTTCCACGGGCGTTCCACCGGTCACCGAAAGTACGGGGAAGACTGAATCCAGTGAAACCCTCTGTTCAGCAGGAGGAACTTAGACTCGTCGACCCGTCTCAGTTCGACATTGATCGCGTCGCTTCCCCATCGGCCGCTGAGCGCGAACCTGTCATCGGCCGGTCGCGAGAACGCAAGCATCAGCCCCGCGTCCGCATCGGCCTCGAGGGCTTGCTTAAAGCGATCTTCTATCAGGCGGGGATTGTAGGCCAACCTGGTCGCCCCAGCGGTTGTTACCGTCGTGTCGGGATTGGCGATGAACGTGACGGTGCCGTTCTCGGTATCTACGCTCGTGAGGTAGTCATGGATCACGTCGTTCATGAGACGGATACTCGCCAGTCCGGACCGCTCGATGATGACCATTCGCCACCGCTTCGCATCTGTGAGTAACGGAGGCAGGAGGACCCCGTCGGACGTGAACGACTCGACCTCATAGATGCCGTAGATCGCGACAGGCGTCCGGCTGTATGCTTGACCGCGCCCATTGGCCAGACCTACGACCCTGAATGCGAAGGTAATCGCCAGACAGACCATGCCGATGCGAAACGCCAGGCGGTTGTACTTCTCGTGCTGAAACAGGGGCGAGAATGCTACCGGCTCGCTCGGCCGATTGAGCACAAGTACGTGGACCAGCCGCCGGAGGTCCGGCATAACCAGGACGAATGCCAGCGTCAGGAGATTCATGGACCAGAGCTTCACGGACACATCGTAGCTCAGGTTGAGCGCGACCACCTGGGCAAGCGCACCCAGAGAAATGAGGGCGCCCAGCGTCGTGGTGCGCCGATTGAACAGCAGTACGCCCCCCAGCATCTCGACAACCCCGGTGAACGCGGAATAGGCGGCTGAAGATCCCATAAAGATCCAGAGCAACGAAGTCGATGAAGAGTCGCCATAGGGCTGTACCAGCTTAGCGAGGTGGGGCGGGAGCATCTGGAGATGAAAGAGCTTGAACACGCCGTAGGTGACCATGGCGATCCCCAGGGCATATCGTACGATGACCCGAAGCCAATCATGGAGTTTGGCGTAGTTCTTCCGCCGCCTGTCGGCGATGCTCCAGATCAGCGTGATGACCACGGCAAGTACCACACAACAACCCATTTGTATCCAGTGGCCGAGACCATCACCATCAGAGGATACTGGTGGGGGAGGGACGAGCAAGAGGTGACTGGCTATCCACGGCACTAAAGCTTCCCAGACGACTTGACTGACGGCCGCGACAGGAATCGTGAGCGGGGCGAAGAACGCGGCAAAGCTCGCGTAGAAGAGGAGCACGTAGGCAAAGACAAACCGGAAGGCGATGCGAGACGCGGTCGGCCATTCTGTCGCGGGCGCCGGAGGTCGCTGGTCAGGAGGGGCAAGATCCTGGGATACGGTCATAGGGCACTCTCTTTTGGGATCACGACACGCGTAGGAGTAGAAAGGTCAATCTGGTTCGATAGGTACTAAGATCAAACATGATTTTAATGCCTTGTAAATGGGAAGAGTTGAATTCTGAGGTAGGTAGTGCCCCCAAATTAACCAGATGCATTACATAATGCAACGGAATTAAGTAAAGTGAATAGCAACGGAACAAATGTGTTAGCAGCACCTACTCATCGGGACAAAACTTCTGCCACACGGTCACGGAGCCTTGGAAGCAACTCGGCCTCGAACGAGGGATTTCGGCGCAGCCAGAGATTGTTTCTTGGACTGAGGTTTCCGAATGCACCTGTCAATCCTGATCCAACCCAGGGACCTCTATCTTTATTGTTTGCTCATCCAGAATCTGTAGGCTGGTATGCCCAGGGCGGTGATGAGCAGGCCCAGCAGCGCGTGAGTGGGATCGCTGATCACGATAGAAATGAAGAATGATACACCGATCAGTACAAAGATGGCCGGAGTGACGGGATAGCCCCAGGTCCGGTACGGCCGAGGGGCATCCGGATGTGTGCGGCGAAACCTAAAGATGCTGAAGGTGTTGGTGATGTAGAACAGCCAGAGCGCGGCCGTTCGGGATGCGATAATCGTTTCCCAGGATCCCAGGAATATGATGTACATCGCGGCTGCAATCGTCATGAGAAGAATCGCGTTCGAGGGTGTCTTGTAGACCGGATGAACCTGCGCTACCCATGGGAAAAACACGCGCTGCCGGGCCATAGCATAGCAAATGCGCGGCCCGGCCATCAGGCCTGCGTTGATGGTGCCGAATGTGGAGATCATCACCGTCACGGAAATGAAGGCACCGCCGGCAGGCCCGATTAGCTGTGCCATGGTGTCCGAGGCCACACGCTCGCTTTGTGCTACGCCGGTATTTGATAGCACGTAGAGATAGGCAAAATTCACGAGCAGGTATACCACTGTAGTGATGGCCAGACCCAGGATGATCGACAGCGGCACCAGGCGTCGGGGGTTTTTGATCTCTTCTGCGACGTAGGTGGAGGCGTCCCAGCCGTCATAGGCCCCGAACGCTGCGACCATAGCCAGGCTTATCAGGCTTATATACCCGATGATATCCATGTCGGCCGACATGGATGGCCAGACTGGATCAAATTGCTTGGCATCTGAAGTCATGGTAAGTGCAAACACCACCAGCACACACAGGCCTCCAACCTTGAGGAAGGTGGACAGGTTCTGCACGAGTCCGCCGAACCGGATGCCGAAGTAGTTTATGAACCCCAGGACAATGACGGTGCACAGGGCCACCCCCTTCAGGGCCCACTCCGGATACGGGGTAATAAAAAACCCCAGGTAGGTAGAGAACACGATGGCGATCGCGGCGATGTCCGCTGGTCGCACCACCAGGATAGCGTTCCATCCGAAAAGAAACGCCCAGAGCGACCCGTACGCCTCCTTCAGATACACGAACACTCCGCCCGCCCGTGGCATCATACCGCCCAGTTCAGCATAGCTCACCGCGCCGCAAAACGACATCATGCTGCAGATCAGCCACACCAACAGCGTCACGCCGGAAGAATCCGTATACCG
>CAYYIS010000015.1:0-94974 GCA_964470965.1 uncultured Gemmatimonadota bacterium
CCTGCTGTTGCTGATCTTGTTCCTGCTGTTGCTGATCTTGTTCCTGCTGCTGCTGTTCCTGCTGTTGCTGATCTTGTTCCTGCTGTTGATCCTGCTCCTCGTTCTCGTTGTTCTGCTGTTGTTGCTTTTGTTGGTCCTCGAGCTGGCGTTGAACAAATTCCAGGTTGTACTTGGCGTCCAAATCATCCGGCTTGATTTTCAAAGCCCGTTTGTAAGATTCGACGGCCGGATGAAGCTGGCCTGTACGATAGAGGCTGTTTCCAAGATTGTAATACGCCCGGGCGTCGAGTGGTGTTTCGCCAACGATCGCTTGACGATAAGCCTCTGCCGCCTGGTTGTATTTCTCCTGGCGGTACAGGGTATTCCCGATGTTGTAATGTATTTCCGGTGCCGGCGGATCATCCTCTGCTGCTTCCCGATACGACTCAAGCGCTTCTTCATACTGCTTGTCCTGATAGTGCTGATTACCCTTGGTCGTCTGATCGAATGCCAACAGGGACAGAATCAATGTCAGATACATAATCATACGTTCGCTCCGAAACTTATTTTATACCAGACATAAAAGTAAAACCATGGTTCTACCATGGGAAAACCCATCAGGCAGAAAAGCATTCCAACGTTCAATAGATAATGTTCAGTCCCATCTCACACAAACCGCCCCGCCCAGGTCTGATCCGGGTTGATCCGATCCGACAACAGCGCCTCGAAGCACACCATCAAAAGACCGATCAAAAGCAGTACCTGATAACGCTCTTCGTAGTGCGTGACCTCACGGGTTTCGAACTCCGATTTCTCCAATTTCGCTATTTCGCTGTAGATCTGTTCTATTTCGTCTTCTGCCAGTGTGGACCGGTAGTACGCGCCGGATGTCCGGTCCGCGATCTTTCCGAGTGTCAATTCATCGAGCCTACTCATGACCACTGACCCGCTTCCATCACGTTTGACCTCGGATGTGTTGCCCTCTGATTTTCTAAGAGGAATCGGCTCACCGAAAGGCGTGCCGATTCCGATGGGATAGATGCGTATGCCCAAACCTGCCGCTTCTTCTGCGGCCTCTACCGGATCCCCTTGGTGGTCCTCCCCATCCGTCAGTAGAATGATGACCTTCTGGCTCTCCTGTTTGTCATTAAATGACTTCATCGCCAGGTAAAGCGCTTCGCCAATTGCGGTTCCCTGTGTGGATATGGTCTCTGTATCCACGCCGTCGAGGAACAGTTGAACCGCGCTGTAGTCCGATGTCATGGGACATTGAAGGTATGCGATTCCCGCGAAAACCACGAGGCCGATTCGGTCCTCCTGCAAGCGACCCAGCAAGCTTCGGACTGCCTGCTTGGCCCGGATCAAACGGTTTGGTTTCACATCCTCAGCCAGCATGCTGGTGGAAACATCCATGGCGACCATTATCTCGATTCCTTCGCGCTTTACTATCTCGGTGCGGGCGCCCAGCTGGGGGCGGGCTATGGCCAGTATGCAGAATGTGAAGCCCAGTACAAGCAGCCCCGCTTTGATCCGCTGCCGGCGAAAACTGGTGGTTCGGCTCAATTTAAGCAGCAGTGCCCGGTTGCCGAATCGTTCGAAGGCCTCAGCTTTTTTTCGGAACGAAAAGGCATAGAACATAAACAACAGCGGGATCAATCCCAGCGCATACAGATATTCAGGATGAGCGAATCGCATAAAGTCTATGGGAGTGTTCTGAACCGGGTCTGCGCCAGTGTCGTTTCAACGAGCAACAGAACCACCGCGGGTACCAGGAAATACAGAAACAGTTCTGTGTATCTGGTATACTCGACGGTCTGGATCTCGGTTCGTTCCAGTGCATCGATGCGCTGGTAAATGGTGGTCAACGTGGGTGCATCGGTTGCCCGAAAATAAGCACCATCGGTGATACGGGCGATCTCCTTCAGTGTTTCTTCATCTATCTCGGTAAGCATCAGGCTGCCATCAGGATTTCTGGCATACGTCCGCCCAAACATCGGATGATCCACCGGTATGGGCGCCCCCCCTTCTTTCCCTACCCCTACCGAATAGATTTTTATTCCAAGCGCTTTCGCGGCACGAGCGGCAGTGAGGGGATCTATGACCCCGGTATTGTTCACTCCGTCGGTCAGCAGTACGACTACTTTGCTCTCCGCATCGCTCTGACGGAGCCGGTTGACGGAATTGGCGATCCCCATTCCGATGGCGGTTCCTTCGTCCACCATTCCGATTTCAACATCGGACATCAGGGCGACCAATACATCGTAATCGAGCGTAAGGGGGCACTGCGTGAAGCTCTGACCGCCGAAAACCACCATCCCGATCCGGTCCGTCTCGCGACCCCTTATAAAATCCGTTATGACCTGCTTCGCTACGAACAGTCGGTTTTGCGGTTTGAAATCTTCCGCACGCATACTCCCCGATATGTCGAGGGCAAGTATGATGTCGATCCCTTCGCTGATGACTTCTTCACCGCTAAGACCGGACTGGGGTCTGGCAAGTGCGATAACAGCCAGCAGAACCGCCATGACCCTTGTTATGGGCAGCACATGGCGATAACGAACCGTATATGAGGGCGCGAGGTCTTTAATCACCCCCAGATCGGAAAACCGCAGGCTGCCCCGCTTCCGTTTTCTGTCCCTAACATAGTACCAGATCATTAACGGGATGAGTATTAGAAAGGTGAGAAAAACAGGACTGGCAAAGCGTATCATGCGTTTTTCGGTACGGAGGCTTCGGGAGATTCCGGCTGTGTCGTAGAATGCGGCAGCACCTTGGTCACAGTTACGATTTCATGAACACATGGGATGGACCGGTTCTGGCTTTCTTGCTCCGGCAAATACCGGGCGAACTTAACCAGGTCACATTCATGAAGCAATTCTGTTATCATGACGCGGTGGTCCGATTTAATCTCCTGGCTATCGAGGAGTCCGACCAACTCCGTTGTAGTTATTTCCATCGCCAGAATCTGATATCGGGCCGATAGATACCGACGCAAGATCTCTGACAGCGTTGTGTAATGCCTGACGATTTTGCCCTTTTCAAGCAATCCGGATCGGGTGAGTTGCTCCAAATCACGGTAGGCCATTTCATGTGGCAACCGTGTCGGGACTAACGGCGATACGGTGGGAATTCCGTCCGAACCACCCCTGTGCTTGTAATAATAAATCGCAAACACAATCAGCACGATCAGGAACGCTGCGACTCCTGCCCACACATACCAGGGGATCGAATCGGGGAGGGAGGCGGGATCCTTGAGGTCCCGGATGTCGGTTGCCTCTTCCTCTATTACGCTGACGACCGTGATTGTCACAGAATCCGTGACCGAGGAGCGCTTCGTAGCACCCTGAAGCGTATAGGATAATTCCATCGGCGGAATAGTATGTATGCCCACCGAGTAGATAGCCAGCGTGTATCGCAGTGTATCCGCGTACTGACCGCCCGATCCGGCGTAGGGCCCGTCGTGCTCGAATAACTGCACCTCAAACGGACCCATAGTTCTCCGGCGATCCGGCCAATCGACTGCCACGCCCGGCGGGGAGACTACCGTAACAGTATACATCAAGGGGTCACCGACCGTTAAACGTTCCTGATCAACGGCTACGGAAACGAACAGAGAGTCGGGTGTGACCTGCTGGGCCTGAACGCGTGTAATGACAGCCAGAAGGAGCACGGCCACCAACCCCGTCAGCCGTAGGCTTCCCACGAACCATACCCCTTTTTAAGATGCCGGAACAGTGTTGTCAATCAACTGGTTCAGTTCGGTCAGAAACGTATTCTTTGTGAGCGAGACAACCGGGCTGTTCCGCCGCTTGACATAGACCAGGCTGCCATCACCCGGGAAGACTTTTCCGACCAAAAGGGACAAGCGTTCCTCGGCCAATTTTCCGCGCCCCCCCGAAAGCAGTGTAATCTCCATGGACGGCTTGTCGAGCCCGAAGCGTGACATATCGGCGTCTGCTTCATCGGAAACGAAAATCTCCGTGTAAACAGATTCTAATGCGTTGAACGCCTTCCCGACGGAAACGGCGTCTGCATTTCCCCTAAAAGGCTCTTCCAGCTTCCACACTGTCTTCTGTTTCTGATCCCGCCTTACCCTGACCCGGTGATTCTCACGCGTCACCTCAAACATATTCACTTCATAACCTTTGTACCGCAGTACTTGCCTATCACGGACATCAGTTGCAGTAGCCGGAATATGTCGCAAACCTGTCGCGCGCACCTTATATATCCAGTCTTCATCAACATCACGGACATAGGCAGCCTGTCCATCGTCGGTAACCGTACCTATTGCGATACGTGTTCGGGGCTGTCTGTCTTTTATCTCACAGGTGAGCAGAACCTTCGGTTGCTGAAGCGCATATTTTTTCAGGTTCGCCTCAGATGATTTTACCTGCGACGCTGTCAGGTTCGCCTCAGACGCGGGGAGATACTCGAGGATTTTCATTACTTCGAGGCTATCCAGGAGTCCGGTAATCATCTTGTCGTCCGCACGGGTTTCTACGGGCCTCATCATACGCCAGTCATCGAATGACCGTCTCACACAAGAAACCAATTCCCGGTCCAGTTGTAGATCAAGTTTCAAGACGTCGTAGGATCTAAAGTCAAAAGCTGTTAGTCGACGATACAGGTTCTGATCTCGAACCAGCTGATTCTTCCGTGAGGGCGCAAGCGCGAAAACGGTATTGAATTCGCTGCTCTTGGCATAGGTGATATTGTTCTCCGTTTTACCGAGCATGATCGAAGCGTCGATCGTGCCATCTTTTGATTTGACGGATGCGGTGGCCCACGGCCTGTCCAGACCATATTTTCGTAGCGACGCGGGATCGTCTTCAATAAAATCGATGGCCTTCATGGAGGCGATGCTCGAGACCAGACTTATTGCTTCGTTGCGTTCAGCTGGCATGTTGAATGGGGAGACAACCCGCCAGGTGCCCAAGGAATCGAGTTCGCAGGCCAGTGGGTTACGGGATTGGTTCGACCGAACGGTCACTTCGCTTATTTTGTCTTGGTCTATATGCAGCAGCAGCCGGTCCCGCAACGCGATTGTGGTTTTGTTGAATGAGTTGTGTATTTCATTTGATACCAGAAAGACTCGGTTTCTTCCCCTTGCGACTGCATAATGGGATGAACCGGTCGGTATGGCATCTCCCAGCAACAATGTTTGTGGGGCGCCGAGGCCTGCGCTCAGTTCTACGATTAATGAGGGGTTATCCAATCCATATTCTGAAAAATCAGAAGCGGAATCGACGACCGTCCGGACCGGAGACAGGGTGGAAAACGCGCTGATGAGTGTGCTGATTATCGCCGGGTCTGCCGGAAATTCAAGAGGCTCGATGATCTGCCATCCCACCCGCGGAATTTTTTCGGCAACGGTGGTCTCATCATCTAAGGTAATCGTGACTCCGGTCACCTGTTCCTGGTTTATATTGAACACGGTTTCCGCTTCAGGCCCTGTGTTTCCATCATATTCAAACACATAAAAATAACCGGCGAGAACCAGCAGGATCCCTCCAAGAATCGCCGTATTACGAAAGTTCACCATGCCCTCCCATGGGTGTTCATCGCCGTCTCCAGTAGACGATTCCGCCGATCAACAGAACGCTCAAAGGTGCGATGACCAATGTGAAAATCATGATTGTCGAAAGCTGGCTGGTAGAAATCTGAACCAGACGCGTGTCGCTTGATTTCGGTCGTATGGCGATCAGGTCTTCTTCCTCCGCCAGCCAGTTAATAGCATTCATTACGAAGTCACCGTTACCCCACTGCCTGAAGTACGCGTTGGCCGCGAACGTGGAGTTTCCGACCGCCACGATACGTGTTTTAACCTCATGTTCTTCCGGTCTAAGCGCTATTTCCTGCGGGGTCAGAGTGGCCATGTCCCTTCGGGGAATGGCTCGGGGCACGGCGGTGATGGCCAGTGCTACGGAAATCGGACCGACTTGGTCTTCGCCCGGGTTGAGCTCCGGTGCAAATTCTTTTGCTTCATCCATGCTTTGCGGCAGAGAGGTCTCCGCCCAACTGCGGTCACTGGTCATGGCGATGATTTGGATTTGGACCGTGTCGTCGGATGCAATGGCTGCATCCATGGAACGAACGCCGGGGAATACGCTCGGTGTCAGGTTGCGCGTTAGCGGATGCGCAGGAAAATTGTTTACCACAGGTGCCAGCGGTCCCATACCGATCATCCGTCCGGTGGCACTGGCATCGACCACCACGTTGTCGCCAATGGTCACATACCAAGGATCGAGCAGTCCGCCCAGGTTTACTTTCTCGTCCGGGGAATCCGGGTTGAGCATAAACAACGCACGCCCACCCCTATCCAGGTATTCGTCTATGGCTTTCTGCTCGTGAGCCAACAGGCTTTTCTTAGGTCCGGCGACGATCAGTACATTACAGTCGGAAGGAATAGCCATCTCGGTCAATAGCGAGAGGGTGCTGACAGTGTAGCTCTGGTTGGTCAAGGACTGATTGAGTTGGCTGTACCCAACGTGGTCGGTTATATTGATATCATGCTCACCGTGGCCGGTGAGGAAATAGATTGTTTTCTGTCCTCCTCGGCTCACCTTCACGAGGGCATTGGTTATCGCTTCTTCATTTGATTTGGTTATATGTTCAACTTTGCCCTCTGATTCGAAAACGACCGTTCCTGACTGAGCAATGTTGTACTGCCTGGCGACACTCGGTTCTTTGACAGGATCAAAATATTCGTAAGTGATATGACTCGAGTGGTATTGGTATTGGTTTAACAGATCATTTAACGCGAACTGCATGCTGGCTTCAGGGTCGGTGGATCTGAAAAAACCGATGATATGAACGTCTTGGTTAAGATCGTTCAGGACGTTGGTAGAGAGGTCCGACAGGCTGAACCGCTGGGTCGCAGTCGTGTCGATTCTTTTAGAATAACGGGAACCGATTAGATTAACAAATGATAGGATTCCTATCAGCATCAGGACCATCGCCGCTGCATTGGCACCGTATCGGGTTGAGCGCTGTTCGAGAGTGGCCTTTACCATTCCCCATTCAAAAACAGCGAACGTGGCCAGCATCGCCGCACCGATCAGCAATGTAATAAGCACAGCACTGCCGGTGACCACATCGGTCGCGTAGAAATATGTCCCGAGCAGCACCAGGGCCAGTCCCAAATAACCGCATACTGAGACGACTTGATTCATAAATCTATTGCCTCCACTTGGTCGACTCCAGCGACCGTACCGTGATGAATAAACCGAAGAAAATAAAGCTGATAAAGAACAGCACGTCTGTAGTATCGAGTATGCCTTTCTCGAATGTGTCGAAATGGCGCATGACGGACAGATATCCGAGCACAGCACCGACAGGGCCGGTAATATAACCCGATGCCACATCAAGAATCCACAATGCGATGGCTGCACCGAAGCAGATAACCGCGGCCACGATCTGGTTTTCCGTGAGTGATGAGGCGAAGATCCCTATGGTGAGTACGCCTCCTCCCATCATCAACAAGCCGAGATAGGCGGTCCAGATTGGTGACCAATCTGGATCGCCGTAAATTTGAAGGATGAGGGGATAGATCAGCGTAAGTCCTATCATGGCGGTGTAAAGCGAGAAAGCTGCGAAAAATTTCCCCAGGATCACATGCCAGTCTTTGACCGGGGAGGTCAGGATCAGTTCAATGGTGCCGGATTTTTTTTCTTCAGAGAAGATGCGCATAGTCAACATCGGCATCAGAATAAGCACCGCGACAAAGCTCATGACATTGAACAGGGGCCGCATGAGCATTTCGTTGATGTTGATCCGTTCCATCATGGGGGGATACTGCGCGGCCTGCCGGAATATATCCTGATAACCGAGCAGGCCCAAGTAGAAGAACAGGCCGATTACGAACAGGAAAACGGTGGACAGTGCATAGAATACGGGGGAGATGAAATAAGCTTTGAATTCACGCTGCCATATGGCGATTAAACCCTGCATTTCAGGCACCCTCCTCTTCCGTCGTCAACTGGAGAAAAATGTCTTCGAGACTCATGCCCGATCTCGTCAGTTCCACCAGGCCCCAGTTCTGTTTTACCACCGTTCCTGCCAATGCGGCACGTAAATCCTGCCCCGGTTGTGTTTCCACATCGTAGGTCCAGAGGCTGTCGCCCTCAGAATTAACCGTCTTTACGTTTTCCACACCTTCCACTTGTTTTAGGGCGCCCAACACGTCTTTTACCGGTCCCTGGATCTGCATGGAAACGGATTGTGATCCCTGAAGCTTGGTGTTCAGATTGGTCGGTGTGTCCATGGCGACCAACTTGCCGTTATTGATGATGATGACCCGTTCGCAGGTCATACTCACTTCCGGGAGAATGTGACTGCTGAGGATTATAGTATGGTCACCTGCCAGTCTTTTGATCAGGTTCCGCACTTCGATGATCTGTTTTGGATCGAGCCCGTTGGTGGGTTCGTCGAGTATGAGCACATCGGGATCGTGAATGAGTGCCTGCGCGAGCCCCACCCGCTGGCGATACCCTTTGGACAGATGGCCGATGATCCGATTCTGCACATCACCTATGGCGCAGATATCAATTACATGATTCACACGTTTCGCACGATCACGGGACGGTATGTCTTTGATCCTGGCCACGAAATCCAAGTAGGCTTTTGCCCTCATATCGAGATACAAGGGTGCGTTCTCCGGAAGGTACCCTACCTTCCTCCTGACTTCCATCGACTCGGAAAATACATCGTGACCGGCTACCTTGGCGGAGCCTCTAGTTGCGGGCATGAAGCAGGTCAGTATACGCATGGTGGTGGTTTTGCCGGCAGCATTGGGACCCAGAAAACCAAGAATCTCGCCTCTCTCGACCTCGAACGAAATTTCACGCACGGCCGTGAAGTCCCCGTATTTTTTTGTGAGTTCCTTTACCTGAATCAAAAGTACCCTCCAACTACTGGCCAACCCTGAATGTTTGACCCGGACACACGGCAGGATAGCCAGTGTCCGCATAAGAAATCCGCGCTGTTATTGTTCACCCTGATGACCCTGAAAAATCCAGAATGAATAGACGATACAATGTACAAAAGAAAAATATAAAAGCAAGTCCATAAATCAATTACCGTAACATTCGTTCCCTTTTCTTGAAGAACCGTATAACCGGATCTATGTAGGGCCGGTCCGTGTGGACATGAATCGTGTCGATTCCCATAACCCGAAACATCTGATCGCGCGCTTCACGGAGCGTTTTGTTATGCCGCTGGTACGCCTGGCGCCAGGCTTCGTCACCGGTGTCCACCAGAATTTCTTCGCCGGTTTCTGCATCCTCCAGCTCTATCAATCCGACTGGAGGGATCTCCAGTTCACGCGGGTCAGTCATCGTGACTGCCACCACGTCGTGCCTTTTGTTGGCTATGCGGAGGGCTGTGTCAAAGCCTGATGACAGAAAATCGGAAGCCAGGAAAACGATACAGCGCCGGTTGATGACGCGGTTCATATATTCGAGTGCTTGCGTGATGTCGGTGCCGGTACCGTCGGGACGATTGTAGAGCAATTCCCTGATAACGCGGAGAACGTGAGTACGGCCTTTTCGGGGAGGGATAAATTTCTCTATGCGGTCTGTGAAGATAAGCAGCCCCACTCGATCACTGTTTTTGATCGCCGCGAAGGCAAGCAACGCGCACAGTTCTACGGCGATTTCGCCTTTCATCTGGTCACCGGTGCCGAAGTTTCCAGAGCCGCTGGCATCCACGAGGAGCATGACGGTCAGTTCGCGTTCTTCGGTAAACCGTTTTATGTAGGGCCGTCCGGTCCTGGCCGTTACGTTCCAGTCTATGGTTCGTATATCGTCGCCGGGTTCGTATTCCCGTACCTCGGCGAACTCCATGCCACGGCCCTTGAAAACGCTGTGGTATTCTCCGCTGAAGGCATCGTTTACCAGATGCTTTGTACGGATTTCTATCTGTCGGACGCGTTGAATGATCTCTTTCGGTATCACGGTATTTCTACACGGTCGAAAAGGCGCTGAACCAGTTGCTCCGGCGTGACGTCTTCCGCCTCCGCCTCGTACGTTAAAATAATGCGGTGCCGGAGAACATCCATTCCGATGGACTTAATGTCCTCCGGTGTGACATACCCGCGTCTCCGCAGAAACGCGTGTGCCCTCGCAGCGGCGGCCAGAAATATAGTTGCTCGGGGTGAGGCGCCGTAATCGATCAGACCTTTCAGGTCCTGAAGGCCGTACTCTTCCGGGTTTCTTGTAGCAAAAACCAGATCGACGATGTACTTCTTTATTTTCTCGTCCATGTAAACTTCTTGGACAGTCGATCGAACCTTGACGATTTCACTCGGTGTGGTGACCTCAGATGCGGTTACCTTATGACCGGATGTCATGCGTTCCAGTATCTCAAGCTCTTCAGTTTTCTGCGGATACGTGATTTTCAGTTTGAGCATGAACCGGTCCACCTGCGCTTCCGGCAGGGGGTAGGTCCCTTCCTGCTCAATCGGGTTCTGGGTGGCCAGGACGAGGAACGGGTCGGCCAATTGAAATGTTTTATCGCCGATCGTCACTTGCCGTTCCTGCATGGCTTCCAACAGCGCGCTCTGCACTTTTGCCGGTGCCCGGTTGATCTCGTCCGCCAGCACGATGTTGGTAAAGATGGGACCTTGCTTGGCCGTAAACTCACCGCTGGAGGCATTGTATATCATCGTGCCGGTAAGGTCCGCTGGAAGCAGGTCGGGAGTAAACTGGATTCGCTGGAAACCCGCTTTCACCGTGGATGCAAGTGTTTTCACCGCCAGTGTTTTTGCCAGACCGGGTACACCTTCGAGCAGCACGTGACCATTGGCCAGCAGTCCGATCAACAGCCGTTCCAACATGTATTGCTGACCGACGATTACATTTCCGGCTTCCGCCATCAGTTTGTCGACGAATGCGCTCTCTTCGTGTATTTTTTCATGAATCGCCCGGATATTGTCCGGGCTGACAGGTTGGTTGGTCATCAGGCAGCCTGTTCCTTATTATTTACCGTTTCTAACTTACTACGCATTAAAGTCGATTCCGTTGCGAATTAATCTGAGGATTTGGAGGTGCTGGATGTAGACGAGTCGGATTTTTTGGAATCTGATTTCGAGGAGTCTTTTTTAGTCGAATTCTTGTCCTTGGTGCCGGCAGAGGATTCTTTATCTGCTTTCTCGCTCTTTTTGTAGGACTCGCTCCGGTAGTCGGTAGTGTAGAAGCCGTCTCCTTTAAAAAGGAATCCGGCGCCACCGCTGATCAGCCGTTTTACGTAGCCCGCGCATTCCGGACATGTGGAAACAGGATCTGCGGTCATACTGTGAAACTGTTCAAACGCGTGGTCGCATTCCTCACACTGGTACTGGTAGGTGGGCATACATCCTCCCGAAGCGAATGAATAAATTCGCCCAAATTCAAAGGCCGGCGCCGACTCCCGGCCGGCGCCGGCCTCAACACTATGGATATCGTCAGACACCCATTGTCTTACATCATGCCGCCATATCCGCCACCGGGAGGCATTGCAGGAGCAGGTTCCTTCTCCGGTATGTCGGTGATGAGCGTTTCGGTGGTCAGCAGTAAGGCAGCCACGCTGGCCGCGTTCTGCAACGCGACCCTGGAGACTTTTGCCGGATCGATGACACCGGACTGCAGCATGTCTTCGTATTCACCGTTGTTGGCGTTGTAACCCGTGTTGCCGGTTTCCGATTTTACGTGTTCCACGATCACGGAACCTTCGGCGCCCGCGTTGGCTGCGATGTGCCGCAGAGGATCTTCCAAGGCACGGCGGACGATATTGACGCCTACCAGCGCATCACCTTCGGCTTCGACACCGTCCAAACTTTTCAGCGCTCGGACGTACACTACGCCGCCACCGGGTACGATGCCTTCGTCCACGGCCGCACGCGTAGCATGCAGCGCGTCTTCGACCCGAGCCTTCTTCTCTTTCATCTCGGTCTCTGTGGCAGCGCCGACGTTGATAACGGCCACACCGCCCGCCAGTTTGGCCAGACGTTCCTGCAGCTTTTCACCATCGTAGTCCGAGGTAGTCTCCTCAATCTGACGGCGAATCTGAGAGATACGGCCTTCCAGGTCGCTCTGTGATCCGGCGCCTTCGATGAGTGTGGTCTCATCCTTGTCGATAGCGATACGCTTCGCGGTACCGAGATCTTCAAAGGTTACGTTCTCCAGCTTGATGCCGATGTCCTCTGTTATCACCCGGCCACCGGTCAGAATCGCTATGTCTTCGAGCATGGCTTTGCGGCGGTCGCCGAAACCGGGCGCTTTTACGGCCGCGATCTTCATGGTGCCGCGCAACTTGTTGACTACCAAGGTCGCCAGTGCTTCGCCTTCCACGTCTTCGGCGATGATCAGCAGCGAACGACCCTGCTGAACCACTTTTTCAAGGATGGGCAGAAGGTCTTTCATGGCACTGATCTTCTTTTCGTGGATCAGGATATACGGATCGTCGAGTGAGCATTCCATGCGTTCGGAATCCGTCACGAAGTAAGGAGAAATGTAGCCCTTGTCGAACTGCATGCCTTCGACCACGTCCAGCGTGGTATCCATTCCTTTGGCCTCTTCGACTGTGATCACGCCGTCTTTACCCACTTTTTCCATGGCGTCAGCGATGAGGGAACCGATTTCCTGGTCGTTGTTCGCGGAAATGGTGGCGACCTGAGCGATCTCAGTCTTACCGGCTGTCGGCTGGCTCTGGGCCTGGATTTCACCGACGACCGCTTGCACGGCCTGTTCGATACCGCGTTTGATCGTCATGGGATTGTGACCGGCGGTCACGCTCTTGAGACCTTCGCGATAGATAGCTTCGGCCAGGACTGTTGCAGTTGTAGTACCGTCTCCGGCTACGTCACTGGTCTTGGACGCAACTTCCTTGACCATCTGGGCGCCCATATTTTCATACGGATCCTGCAGTTCGATTTCCTTGGCGACCGTAACCCCGTCTTTGGTCACCGTGGGGGAACCGAATTTTTTGTCGATTACAACGTTACGTCCCTTTGGGCCCAGCGTCACCTTTACTGCCTTGGCGAGCTGCTGGACACCGTCGAGGACTTGGCGCCTTGCCTCTTCTGAGAAGATTAACTGCTTTGCCACTGTTGATGCCTCCGTAGTTCGACCGATCCCGATCGTTTACTGATAATTAAAGCGGATTTACTTGATGATGCCCAGAATGTCCTCTTCACGCATCATTAGATATTCTTCGTCATCCACGTTGACTTCCGTGCCGGAATATTTACCGAACAGGATCTTGTCGCCCACCGAAACTTCCAGGGGCGTCCGGTCGCCGTTATCGCCCACTTTACCGTCGCCGACGGCAACGATTTCGCCCTGCTGAGGCTTCTCTTTGGCGGTATCGGGAATAATGATTCCGCCGCGCTGAGTTTCTTCTTCCTCGACACGCCGAACCAGAACACGATCGCCCAGAGGTTGTACTGTCATAAAATGACTCCTTTCTGAGTGGAAAATTTGTGCAGCTCACAACCGCTTACAATAGATTATGTCGCTGCCGATAAACAGCTATCTGCAAAGTAACCATTAATTCTCTCGCAAAAGATGTGCCAATAATAACCATGGAAATAAAAGTACCGTTTAAACTTTGTAAATGCAATATGTTATGTGTGTAAAATTAAATTTTCATCAGGATTGATCGCTATCGTATAGCGCCAAAAAGGCCATGTGTGCCAATATGGCGCGTTATTATGGCATATAAATGGCATTCGTGTCTATGGATGGTTAATATGGCAGATTGATTTCGACGGGGACGGCATCCGCCTGGGTGAGTTCCAGGAGAGGGGACATTGCCGTCAGGGTGAAGGGGGAGTCCCAGGATATGATGCGGGAGATGGGCGTTTGATTCTTGGTGTAGCGGGCGAGCATGTTCCTATGTTCGCGGCTCAACACATAGAGGTCGGACGGATAATGCCCCGCGATCCAAAAGTCGCCGAGACCCAAGGCAGGGAATGTTGCCCTCCCAAGGCTGTCCGTTTCAGTGGAAGCGACGGCTGCATCCCGAAACACGGCCGCGGCCACGATGGCACGTTCCACCAGGTCCCGATGGTATCCCCCATCATATGTTTCCACTGCCTGAGTCCAGAGATTGTGGATTTCATATGCCCGAGACACGGGCACAGAGTCCTTGCTCTCGTAGAACTCCTCGCTGTCATTGCCGAACAGCATGGCTTCTCTCTGCAACCGCGCAGGCAGTACAGACAGACGAGGTTGATCCAGGGACACCAGGCCTCCCTGCGCCTGATGTGGCGCCTCGAGAAAATTCTCGTAACGGGGCAAGAGGCTGAGCTGGTGCATATACTCCCGGCGAATCTGGGCCACATCTCGAAGCATTCGCTGTACGGGAGGGGACAGGATGAAGCCCTGTCGCTCAATGGCACCTCGAAGGTATATCTCGCGGTTCTGATCTTCCAGGGCCCGGACGATGCCATGCGGTGGTCGAACAATATCCACACGGCATATGGAATCGATCAGAGACCGGGCGCTGCGACTCAAAACATCAAGCCGTATTCCGGCAGCCGGCGCCTTCATCCCATTGTGTGTGGAGACCGTCGCTTTCACCGCCAGCGACACCCTGGGCTGTCCACTCAACCAATGTGAAGCCGCGAGAGCCGCTGCAGCTGTGACGAGTAATGCAATAGTGACAATGCGGGACAGGATGCTTAACACCCCTGCCCCCTATCCCCGTAGGTGAAGGGGGTGTTAGCCGTGGGATATTTCTGTGAGAAGGTTTTCATGACATTGATTCTCGGTTATCCCTATAAAAGGGCTACTCCTTACCCTGCCTGTCCGCATCGGGAAGGCGGCGGAGATAAGGCCACAAAGATCCTATCCCTACATACAGATAGCCGACAAAAAACAAGAGCAGGAAGGGGATGGTGCTGAATATCTTGTTGACGGCGGTGTAATAGATTAACAGACCAAAGTGAAACGCAAACAGAAGTTCCAGAGCCGGAAGCCAGGTACGGGGGCCGCGGTAGTTCATCCATTGCCATCTACCCCGTCCGTCGGTTATACCGAATTTCGGCGTGCGTTGAAATTCGGTCCAGTAGCCGGTGAGCGCTTCCAGAACGGCCTTGGCGTTGTTAACACAGATGCCGATTCCTATGCACATGAGGAATGGCAGGTATTTTATGCGAACGCGCCAGTGTCGCGGTGATATCTCCCGCTGTGAGCACATATAGAATATCGATATGGAAACCGTAGCGGCCAGGAGAAACGGGAGATCGATCCAGAAGGAACTGATCCAACCTTCCCGCACCCTGATGACGATCGAGGGGAACATTAGGACGGACAGCAAAAGCATCAACAGATAAGCTATGTTGTTGGTCAGATGAAACACGGCTTCCAGCTTTACTTTGAATGGAAGCTTGCTGCGTAGCACAGTGGGCAGCAGTTTGCGAGCAGTCTGGATGGAGCCTTTGGCCCAGCGGTGCTGCTGTGACTTAAAGGCGTTAATTTCTACCGGTAACTCCGAGGGAGATAAGACGTCTTCCATGAACAGGAATTGCTGACCCATCAGCTGGGCTCTGTAGCTAAGGTCAAGATCTTCGGTCAACGTATCATGCTGCCAGCCTCCGGCCGCGTCTATGCTGCTGCGCCGCCAAACTCCTGCGGTTCCATTGAAGTTGAAAAACCGGCCGGATCGGTGCCGGGCACCGTGTTCCATGACGAAATGGCCGTCCAGCATGATGGCCTGCACCTGTGTCAGTAGAGAATACCCGCGGTTGAGGTGGTCCCATCGAGTCTGTATCATGGCGATCGTCCCGTCCGAAAAACCAGGCATTGTGCGTTTCAGGATGTCCTCGGGCGGGATGAAGTCTGCATCGAAAATGGCGATGAATTGACCACGGGCGTTTTTAAGCCCCTCCTCCAGCGCCCCGGCTTTAAATCCTTTTCTTTCCGTGCGGTGTATATACTGAATATCCACCCCTTCCGATCGATGGCGCTCGACAGAGGCCTTCGCTATCGCAGTGGTCTCATCAGTGGAATCGTCCAGTACCTGTATCTCGAGTCGATCCGGCGGGTATGAGATTTTGCAGACCGTGTCTATGAGGCGCCCTACCACATATTGTTCGTTGTAAACAGGCAACTGTATGGTGACCACTGGCCAGGTATCAAGCGTACTTTGGGCTTTCGGTGTAGTCCTACGGCGTTTATATTTGTAGTATATATATACCATCAAAAACCTGTGGGCGCCGTAGACGGCGAGTAGGATCAGCACGGAAAAATAAAGAGCCAGGTATGTGATGGAAAGGAAAGACATATGATTTACGCTATTGCAAAGGTATTGAATTACGTTTATAAAACACCTATTCTTTTATTGATATTCGGCGTGTTGATTGAGATAGGCTGTTTGGAAATCGTCAGAATCGGTGACCTGAGAACCACCCTGGCGCCCGTGATGATCGGTGATCAGCCCGTCACGATCCTGGTTTTCTGGCTACCCTTTCTAGCCGCGTTTCTGGTGTACTTTCTTGCCGTATCAAAAGTTTGGGATAAACGGAGAACGGCTGATTCACAGGATATCGACAGAAAACACATTTCCACTTTCCTCATCCTCTTCTTTGCTGTTGTCTTCCGTGTAACGCTGCTCTTCAGTCCCCCCACACTCTCCGACGATGTCTTCCGGTATGTCTGGGACGGCAGTATCCAGAATCATGGTATCAATCCTTATTTGTATCCGCCTGAAGCATCAGATATTTCGGCATTTCGGGATCAATATTGGACCAGCATCAATAATAAACACATTCCGACTATATATCCACCATTATTACAGATCTTGTTCCGTGTCGCCGATCTGACCTCGCATACACCGATGGCCATGAAGGTTTTGTTCATGGTGTGCGACATCGGGGTTATCAGTATCGTGCTGTTGTTGTTGCGTCTCTACGCCTTACCGCCGGATCGTGTCCTCATCTATGCCTGGAACCCTCTTGTTCTGGTTGAGTTCGCCGGGAGTGGTCATAACGACACCCTGGCTCTGGTACTGATGATGGCGGCCCTGTACGCGATCATGAGGGATAGATACCTGCTGTCGATACTCTGGCTGGCCCTATCGTTCGTATCGAAATTTTTCTCTGTCGTCCTGATTCCCTCCTTCTTCATCCAAATCCGGAAGATTCAGCCATTCCTGTTATTTCCTTTTGTGGTCGTGCTGTTCTACCTGCTGTACATCGATGCGGGCATGAAACTGTTTGAGGGGTTGATGGTGTACGGCGACAAATGGCGGTTTAACGATAGCCTCTTCACACTAGCCCTGCAGGCTACGGGGTCACTCACCCAGGCGAAAATAGTGATCGCGGCTATTTTCCTGACTATCATTCTGGTCCGCCTTGTGAGCGGAAAAGACCACATGCGGACCGCTTACATCCTGGTAGGCGCCTATCTGCTGCTCACACCCACCCTGCAGGTCTGGTACATGGTGTGGATCATACCGTTTCTCTGCTTCTACCCAAACCGCGCCTGGCTTCTTCTGAGCGGTCTGACCGTACTCTCCTACAATGTTTTGATCCAGTTTGTTCAGACCGGTATCTGGCATGAAGCCATGTGGGTGCGGTACGCGGAGTACATCCCGTTTTACATGTTGTTGATCGGTGATGCTGTCCGGAAAAAGTGGCGGTTAAGCACGATTCCGGCACTGAAGCCAACGCCTGATCGAAACAAGATGTCCCAAGGTAACGCCAACCCATTGGCTGATTAAATAAACCATTTGACGGGTTCCTGAGCTCCTTATACACTGCCTACAGAATTCGAGCGACGTCCCGTTACCTGATGACCCGTCGGTAAAAATGCCTACAGAAACACCCTATATACTCTGGTATCGTCGTCCGGCGCCGCAGTGGGACCATGCGCTGCCGGTCGGCAACGGCAGGCTGGGTGCCATGGTGTTCGGTAACACGTATCGGGAACGAATACAGCTCAACGAAGATACGCTATGGTCGGGCGGTCCCCGCGAAGTGAACAATCCGGACGCCTTGCCGCACCTCGACAAAGTGCGCCGAATGCTGTTCAACGGTCGCCCGGATGCTGCAATAGACCTCGCGGAAGAGAAGCTCCTCGGTGATCCCACGCGGCTGAAACCCTATCAAACCCTGGGCGACTTGTTGCTCACCTTTCCAGGTCACGAAACAGTCACGGATTACCGACTTGAGTTAAATCTGGACACTGCGGTAGTGAGCACATCCTATCGGGTCGACGGCGCTCTATTCTACAGGGAGGTGATTGCCAGCTACCCAGATCAGGTCATCGTCGTACGCCTGACCTGTGACACGCCCGGTGGTCTGTCATGCGAGGCGACACTGTACCGCGAAGCGGATGCGACGACCTGGTCACTGGACGACAGGACGCTTGTAATGACGACCCACCTCGATGACGGTGCCGGCCTGACCTGCTGGACGGAGTTACGGGTTCTGGCCGAGGGCGGTTCCTCGCATCAATCCGACGACAGCCTGACTGTAGAAAACGCGAACGCGGTTACCCTGTTTATCTCGGCCAACACGAGTTATCGAGAGGAAGATCCGCGGATCGTCTGCCAGGCAAATCTCGACGTGGCGCAGGAAAAAGAGTACATGCAGATTCTGGCCGATCATCTGGCCGACCATCGGGTGCTTTTCTGCCGTACCACTCTGTATCTCGGGGGCACTGGCGCTTGGGAGCCATCACCTACGGATAAGCGCCTTGCGTCTGTTCAGAAGGGGAAAATTGACCTCGGTCTGGTGACACTGTATTTCCAGTACGCCCGATATCTCTTGATTGCAAGCAGCAGGCCGGATCCTTCCGGTGCGTCAGGCCAGAAGAATGGCCGAGCCGTATCTTTGCCCGCCAACCTCCAGGGTATCTGGAACGACAGCTTGAACCCGCCATGGAACAGTGATTTTCATCTCAACATCAATATTCAGATGAACTACTGGCCGGCGGAAGCCGGAAACCTTTCGGAATGTCATTTACCACTGTTCGACTTGCTCGAATCGCTCGTTGTACCTGGCCGAAAAACCGCGAGACAACATTACGACTGCGGAGGGATCGTCGCCCATCACATTACTGATATCTGGGGATTCACCACCCCGGGGGACGGTGCCCGATGGGGCCTGTGGCCCCTAGGCGCCGCCTGGACCGCGCTGCATATGTGGGACCATTTCGCATATACGATGGACCAGGATTTCCTGAGGGAGCGGGCCTACCCCGTATTGAAGGAAACTTCACAGTTTTTCCTGGATTATCTGGTTGAAAATGGCCACGGTGATCTCGTTTCAGGTCCAAGCATGTCCCCCGAGAACAACTATATCCTACCGGACGGAACAGAGGGCGTCCTGTGTATGGGGCCATCCATGGACACACAGATTATCACCGAATTGTTTAATCGAACCATCGACGCGGCAGAGGTGTTGGAATCGGATACCGATCTATGCCGGAGGATTGCTGACACGAGGGGTCGCCTGTCGCCCCATCGAATCGGAAAGTACGGTCAATTACAGGAGTGGCCGGAAGATTTTGAAGAAGTCGAACCTGGACACCGACATATGTCTCACCTGTTCGCTCTACATCCCGGCACACAGATTCACCCGTCTACCACGCCGGACCTGGCGGACGCCGCACGGGTCGTACTGGAACGCCGCCTGGCCCATGGGAGCGGCCATACCGGTTGGTCCCGCGCCTGGGTCATCAATTTCTGGGCGCGCTTAGGGGACGGAAACCGGGCCTTCGAACATCTAACGGCATTGCTCGCGCAAAGCACATTGCCCAATTTATGGGATTTGCATCCTCCCTTTCAAATAGATGGTAATTTCGGGGCCGCTAGCGGTATTATAGAGATGCTGTTGCAGACTCATACCGGTGACCTCATTTTGCTTCCGGCGTTGCCGTCGGTCTGGCAGGAGGGGTCATTTACCGGCCTCAAGGCTAGAGGAGGTGTTGCTGTCGATCTCGAGTGGCGGAATGGCAGATGTTTCAAGGCCGGCCTGCACGCTTCAGCAAGTGGTACGCACAGGTTGAGATGTCCAGAAGGACAGGCTGTTACGAAGGTTACCAGCAATGGGCGACCTACCATGTTTCATGTCGACGATCAGGAGCGATTTGTGGTGGATCTGGAAGCTGGAAAAACATACATGGTGGCGTTTCAAGGATTAGATATATGATTGGGACTCTCATAACGCACAGGGCGATGGTTCTCTTAATTCTGTTGTTGATGCCGTTTTCAGCACACGCCCAGAACGGCAAGGCCAACACCGTCGACCTCAACAACTTCGGCCTGGCGCTTCAGGCACTTTCAGATCGTATAGGGCCGGCGGTGGTCCAGATTTACACGACTGGTTATACAGCCGGCACACCAGGATCGATGGGCTTGCTGGTTCGGCAGAACGGCGGTGGGTCCGGGGTGTTGATGTCACCGGAAGGCCATATCGTCACTAACGCCCACGTGGTGGACGGCGCCAGCCGCATTCAGGTGAATTTAACCGGTCCGGACGCGGAGGGCTCCCCCGGACGGTCCGTGCTGAAAGCGCGTGGTCGGTTGGTAGGTGCACAGCTCGTCGGTGTGGACCATCCGACGGATGTCGCGGTGATAAAGATTCAGGGTAGTGATTTTCCGCACCTGAAATTTTCCGATTCGGAATCTCTGAGACCGGGACAGCCGGTTATGGCGTTCGGCAGCCCGCTCGGACTGGAAAATACGGTTACTTTCGGTGTAATCAGCGCGGTGGCCCGTCAGCTGGAACCGGACGCACCGATGATATACATACAGACGGATGCGCCTATCAATCCCGGAAACAGCGGCGGTCCTCTCGTCAATATGGACGGTGACCTGGTCGGCATCAACACATTCATCCTGTCCCAGTCCGGCGGAAACGAAGGCCTCGGATTTGCCGCACCCAGCAATATCGTAAAAAATGTGTTCGAACAGATCCGGACAACAGGACGTATGCGGCGTGGCGTCATCGGTGTAAATGCCCAGACCATCACACCGCTGCTGGCCCATGGTCTCTCCCTTGACCGGAGGTGGGGCGTAATCCTGGGGGATGTACATCCGGACGGTCCTGCCCAGTCGATGGGGTTGCTCCCGGGCGATATCATCCTGTCACTGAACGGGAAAACCATGGAGAACGGCAGGCAGTTGCAGGTGAATCTTTACAGCCGCAGAATCGGGGAGAGCGTTGAACTGGAGGTGTTGCGGAACGGTGAGACCTTCACCGTCCGTATACCGGTCGTGGAGCATCGTGAAGATCCGAGCCGGTTTGCAGCGTTGGTTACCCCGATTAAAAACCTGGTGCCGAAACTCGGAATCCTGGGAATTGATCTGAACGAAAACCTTCTCAAGATGATCCCGGACCTTCGGGAGAAGAGCGGTGTCGTGGTCGCCGCCATGTCCGGTGGTGCGCCTCCCGGGAGTAAGGGCCTCATGCCGGGTGACGTGATTCACCGGGTTAACGGTAAGGCCATTCCGAGTCTCAGTGCACTGAAGGAAACTGTCGATTACCTGTCGCGGTTGGATCCCGTGGTGCTCCATGTGGAACGACAGGGCCGGAAGATGTATGTGGTTATGGAAATTGAATAGGGCATCATCCAATAGGAATGCGCACGATCATCCCTGTGGATCCGGAGGTCCTCTACGTCTGAGACGGCGCGCCCGTGTTTTCCTAGTCTCCGGATGTGGCAAGGCTATGGGGCAAGTGTCCCGGTGAGGCAGATAAATTCCCGCGGCAGACACCCGGACCGTCGGCAAACCGACTGATGAAACGATTCGGCGACTGCCCTTTAGTTCAAGCGAGATATTCTCAAAACAGTCATAGAGGTGTGATAGTACACGCCCGTGTGGCTTAATCTACCAAGTCAGGAGGAAGGTATGTCGGATTTATCGATGTTTTCACTGGAAGGCAAGGTCATGGTCGTGACAGGAGCGGGACGCGGCATCGGAAAAGCCATCGCGATAGAGGCTGCCCGCGCCGGCGCGGATCTGGTCATCGGCAGCAGGACCATGAACGAACTCGAAGCGGTCGCCGAGACGGTACGGGGCTTCGGTCAGCGCTGCGAATGCCTGACGGTGGATGTGGTGAATGTGGATTCGATCAATACGTTCGTGGGCAACGCCGTAGAGGCTATGGGTGGCATCGACATCCTCGTAAACAACGCAGGCTACAACAAAATCATGCCCGCACTCGACGTATCCGAGGAGGATTACGACTACATCGTGGATGTGAATCTGAAAAATGTCTTTTTCTTCAGCACTGCGGTCGCCAGGCATATGATTGAACTTGGGAAAGGGGGCAGAATTATCAATATTTCCTCCCAGGTGGGCGTCGTGGGAGGACCGGGCAGAGCGGTGTATACCGGCGCCAAGGGCGGTGTGTGCAACCTGACCAAATCCCTCGCAGCGGAATGGGCGGAACACGGTATCACCGTCAATGCGATCGGGCCGACCATGACCCGCACCCCGCTGGCGGAAAAAGCCATGGAGAACCCGGCCTTCAAGGCCCAGGTATCCAAGATTCTCATGGGACGGCTGGCGGAACCGGAAGAAATAGCCGGGGGCGTCCTGTTCCTGTCTTCCGAGGCCGGCACCATGGTCACGGGACATACGTTACTGATCGATGGCGGATATACGGTGGTGTAGGAAGCATGAAAGCGGAAGGATGATGTGGGGGGAGGTGATATTTTTCTGTCTCCTGCGTCGGGCTGAAATCGTTACGGGCAGAAGCTAGCGATCGCATGGGCCAGTCTCGACATCGGAAAAACATGAAGGAAGCACGGGTGATATTCTGCTTTTTTGTCACCGGGCTTTCCGCAGGTTCGGGGAAGTTGATTTTGAAAACGGAAAGCCAGGTGTCTCGCCAGGGTCTCGCATTCAGATTGAATCAATGCTTAAAGCGCCGCTCCCCTTGCCGCCCAGAAAATCGCATTAAAGATCAACTTGTAGCTTCCGTGGGTCATAGCCCGGAACTGAGGGTTCATGGAAAACAGGATGGCACGGCCGGACCCGAGAGGTTGAATCGCGATGGCGCCTTTACCGCGCAAGTGTTTTTCGCCCAGGAGGAATCCGCTGACACGCGCGTCATAGTGCGGATAACGGGCGGCCATCTGGGGTCCCTGACCGATAGTAGACTTCGGTTCAAAGGCGGGGCCGCGGCGGTTCATAACGGGGAGCTTGGTGGGTAGGCCATACGCCAACGGGTGCGATGGGTCGAGTTGAACCATAACCAGACTGCCCGGCTCAAAGTACTCGGTGGGCGGCAGGCCGTCGAGGGTATTGACCACTGGCAGGTCGAGTGTTTCCACCAGTGCCATGCTTGTACGGCCGAATGCGACTACGGTACCACCCGATCGGATGAATCCGGTGAGCGCGGCTTTGCCTTCCGCACCGATGCCGCCTTTGTATTCATCCGGCCAGTTGGCGCTGCCGTCCATGAGCCGAGCGGACGAAATCCCTTCGGGGAGAAGAATGATATCGTATTGATCTCTCAGGCTTCCACCTCTGATATCAGTATGCCGTAAGGTCTTGAACTCAAGGTCCCACTGCTCCAGCACGCGACGTGTCCAACCCGCATCCATTACTCCGCCCCATGGTTCATAAAGTCCAATTTTGGGGTTGTGGAGCGGTGTTGACGTCGTGCTTTCTGGAACCGATGGGAGACCGATGGCGCGAAAGTGCCACGCCTCTGCAAGGTCCTGAAGTTTACCTTTCAGACCTTTCATCGGCGCCACATGGAAGCTACCGGGCGGGTACATTTCACCAGGATCCGCATCCGATATTTGAGAAACCTGAACTCCGTCATCGAGTAATTGGTCTACCACCGCATAGGCCTCGTTGCTGCCGGACATGATCATGAATCCACCGGCACCATCTCCAATGACCTCACCGGCAAACATAACCTCGTCCTCCACCAACTTCAGGTTGGCTTCAAATGTTTCCTCGATTTGTACTGCTTCTACTCCCATCATCAACGGCAGCGTCTGGGCGGTCACGTCGTAGGGGACCACAGGCGGGTCAGCGGGTGAACGCCGCAGGTCTGGATACTCCTGTACTTCCAGCAACGTTTTCGCCCAGGCTCCGTAAGGCTGACGCAGCAGGATCACATAACTGCCGGCGTCGAATGTACGGTTTTCCGCCATGAAGGATCGGTTGGCGCGGTGCACTTCCACCTCACCGCGCTGCATAGCGTTTAGCAGTCGTGCGGTGGAACTGGGATCGGATTGTTCCGATGGGAATACGAATGCATAGGGGGTGTCGTCCCGTTCCATTGCCCACTTGATGGCGCTATACTGAGCCATGTTGAACTCCGCTCGGTTTCCGGCGGCCATGTTTAACGCGGCCATGGCGGCGGAGTGCTGGTATTCTACCATGGTTCGGAATTTCCAGTCGCCCCCTTTCCAGGGCATCGGAAAATTCCAACTTACCTGGTCAGGCTTGTAGGTGCCCGTGCCGCCGGGTCTGGAACGGAGTTCCGACTGTTTCAGCGAACGCTTCCGGGCAAAATTGGCACTGGCGGTTTCCGTCAGAATGCGGGCAGTACCCCTATAGATCTGGAACGCCCGAGCCGGCGTGAAAAGGTCGAAGATAGCGTTCTTCACCACGCCAGCCTTGCCCTCCATCGTCATCCGGTGACTCATGGCGGCCCCGATAAGGTTCATTATCTCCATAGTTTGGGGGGCGGTGTTATAGTCGTATGGGTCCTGATACGGAGGGACGAATATGCGAGCTCCGGCGCCGCCCATCTGATGCATCTCATGGGAATATACAGGGTGCCACCTGTTATGTACCTTTTGGGCCGTGACGCGCTGTTCGGGAAAATGAAGGAGGATCCAGTCCCGGTTGTTGTCATGGCCCACGTAGGTGTGGTACAGCCAGGGCATCCTGCTTTCCCACGCCGTACCTTGGTGCCGGTCGTACCATTGCTTGACCTTCACCTGCCCATCGGGGTTGGCGCTCGGAGCTATGAGTACGACTACGTTGGCCAGAATTCGCAGCACTTCCTGCGAGCTTCCGTTTACTAGGGAATGTACCAGCTCCGGCACTACCTGTGCTGTGCTGATTTCTGTCGAATGAATGGATGAGGTATGAAACGCCACCGCCGGCAACGTCTGCGCCAGGCGTCGCGCTTCTGCTCCGCTGGTTTCACGAGGATCGAACAGCCGGTTCCGCTGCCTTCTGATGTCTTCCAGCTTTGACAGGTTTTCCGGTGAGGAGATGATGAGCAGCCCGAACGGATGGCCGTCAGACGTCTTTCCGGGTTCGGTGTAAAGAATCCGATCGGATCTGCTGGCCAGTGCTTTATAATATTCCAAGCCATTCAGATAATCGATAATCTGACCTTCCGCACCCATACGATGCCCGAAATACTGCTCCGGACTCGGTAGGCTCTGAGCCATGAGCAGAGCGGGAGTTATCAGCACGATCAGCAAAGGGGTTATGCGGCAAAAGGCTCTCATGGTATGGCACTCCTAATCCAATGATAATTGTAAGTAATCCAATATCTAATTAAATCATTCCTGGCTGATCTGTCCAGACAAATACCTTGACAGTCAGCACGGGACGTAGTATGAGTTATGGGCAAATATTCCTCGTATCACCCTACACATCGCAATCTGTTTGGGAGCACGCGTGTGGAGCCCTATAGTCCTGCTGCGAGTCCACTGCCGCTTACCGTGCCCAGTTTGTTTCTCTGGGTGCTGTCGGCCGTAACGGTCAGGTCTCAATTTCTCTCCGTATCAACCATTCTAGCAGAAAAGGTCGCGCCGAGTACCCAACAGATATCCTCGGAACGGGATGACAGAGGCCATGACTGACACAAATATCAACCGCAGACAATTCATAAAAGGCGTAGCCGGTGCGGCGGGCGGCAGTATGGCGGTCGGTGCATTCCGGTCGGCCCGGAGCGAAGTCCAGGATTTGAACCAATCCAACGAATCCGGGAGCATTACGGACATAGACGGAATCAAGGTAGGCCATTATACGGACACGCGGCGCCCGACGGGATGTACCGCGATAATCGCTGAGGCTGGTGCTGTAGGTGGAGTTGATGTACGCGGCGGTGCGCCGGGAACACGGGAAACGGATCTTTTGAACCCGGTAAGGATGGTCCAGCAAGTGCATGCTATTATGCTGTCCGGGGGAAGCGCATTCGGATTGGACACGGCTTCCGGCGCCATGCGTTACCTGGAAGAGCGCGACATCGGTTTCGATGTACGGGTCGCGAAGGTGCCGATCGTTCCGGCTGCGATCCTGTTTGATCTGGGGATAGGAGACGACCCTAAGATCCGCCCGGATGCGGAAGCAGGCTATCAGGCCTGCTTAACTGCGACCGACGGACCAATAGCCGAGGGAAGTGTCGGTGCAGGAGCCGGTGCGACGGTCGGTAAGGCCGCGGGTAGCAGATGGTCCATGAAAGGCGGGATTGGCACGGCCTGCGTTACCACGCCGGGTGGCCTTCGGGTCGGCGCTATCATGGCGGTGAATGCAGTGGGCGACATTTATGATTACACAACCGGACAGATCATGGCGGGCGCTCGCATGGCTGATGGGAGCGGATTCATCAATGTCACGGCGCAGATCAGAAAATCCGGCTCGTTTCGTATCGACCCTACACCGCAGAATACAACCATAGGTGTTATCGTCACCAACGCCGCACTCTCCAAAACGGACGCCAACCGGGTCGCCCAGGTCGGTCATGACGGCATGGCCAGGGCCATCAATCCATCCCATCTTCAAGGCGACGGTGACACGTTGTTCGTGATGGCCACCGGAGGACATACCGACGGCGCCAACCTCTCCATCGTGTCCACTCTGGCGGCAGAAATGGTGAGTGAGGCCATCGTAAGAGCCATCAAGACTGCCACTGGCCTGCCCGGCATACCTGCGTACAGAGATCTGTAGATCCGGCATACCATGTCCCCTTATCTTTTTTTCCTCGCCCTCTATTCACTGTTGCTGATCGGAGTTGGCTGGTGGACGTCCCGCCAGATTCATGGTGCCGGCGACTTTTTTGTAGCCGGTCGCAGGTTATCGCCCGGCTATCTGTTTGCCACACTCCTCGCGGCGAACATCGGCGCCGGTTCCACGGTAGGGGCGGCCGGTCTGGGCTATGAGTTCGGGGTTTCTGCCTGGTGGTGGGTCGGTTCCGCCGGTATCGGAAGCCTGATTCTCGGCTTGACGGTCGGTCCAAGAATCTGGGAGGTGGCACAGCGTCTCGGGTTTTATACGGTCGGGGATTATCTGGAATACCGTTACAACCGGACGATCAGAGGGCTTATCGCACTCCTGCTTTGGTTCGGCACGTTGGCAATTCTAGCCGGCCAGCTCATCGCGGTGGCGTGGATTCTGAATCTTGTCCTGGGTGTAGAAAAGTATGTGGGTGCGGTGCTCGGGGGGTTGGTGCTGGTGGCTTATTTCACGTTCGGAGGTTTGCTCACCGCCGCCCGAGTTAATTCTGTCCAACTGATCGTAAAGCTTGCCGGTTTCGGCCTGACCGTTGGTTTTCTTGTATTGACATTCGATATGATGGGAGCGTTTCCTGATGTACTCGCCCCCATAAGCCGTACAAACGAAGATGCGGGCTTTCGCATGTTCTTTGGCGGGGACCCCGGTCGGGTGTTTGGTTACGTGGTTCTGCTGGTACCCTCGTTCATCATATCTCCCGGCCTGCTGCAAAAGATCTACGGCGCCCGTGATGCGGCGGCTGTCCGGACCGGCGTGTGCTGGAATGCTCTGGCCCTCATGGTCTTCGCCTTCGTACCCGTTTTACTCGGCATGGCAGCACGAACGCACTTCCCGGAACTGGCTAGCCGGGAACTCGCACTGCCGATGCTGCTCACAGAGACGCTACCATTCTGGCTGGGTGGTCTGACGCTCGCCGCCGTATTCTCTGCAGAAGTCAGCTCGGCAGATGCGGTTCTGTTCATGCTCTCCACTTCCCTCAGTAAAGATTTGTACCAGACGTTTATCAATCCGCACGCGACCGAAACACAGATGCTGAAAGTCGGTCGAACCACCGCGGTAGCGGCCGGGGTTCTGGGGGTCCTTCTGGCTATTGCTCTCCCATCCGTAATCGGTGCCCTGACCATTTTCTACAGTATTCTGTCCGTCGCCCTGTTTGTCCCGCTGATAGCCGGACTGTATGCCACCCGTCCCAGTGCGACCGGTGCCCTCGTCACTATTCTGGGATCGATCGCAGTCATGATATCGATTCATTTGACTACGGAAGGCACAGGTATCTGGGGTTTAACACCGACCACCTGGGGAATCGGGAGCGCAGTGGGGATAATGGCGATAAGTATGGTATTTGTAGGTCGAGAAAGTGATGGTTAGCGAGTTTCAGTCCTCGGTCCCGCAGATATCCATTGATGTCTGCCGAAGGCGCGGTGGATCTGGATTCGGGGTGCACAGTTTCTGACAGGCATTTTTCGGAAGTCGATGCACAGAATTTCTCCGGCCACTTTGTCTTAATTTCAAACAGAAGGTTAAATTTCGATGCATCGAACGATGCCGCCGTATACACCGCGGTTTCCGATCTGCTCAATTCACCTTGCGGACACGGCGGCGGATGGCCCGGTTGGTGTAAATTCGGCCCTAGCCGAACACGATTTTTTAGCATGCGATCCTATGGGCCGCCTCATGATCACCTCTCCACCAGGTTACTGGCGGTCCATGAGGGCGTCCTGCCGCGTGGGGTTGGCAGTGGTCACGATCACATCGGGAATGCTCAAGGCACCGGTGCTGTCCGTAGGGACTGTTGTGATCGAATAGGCGCCGGCCGGTAGAAAGAATGCGTTGTATTCTCCCATATCATCGGTGACAACAGACACCGTATCACTCGTGCCTACCTGCACCAGGGATAGCTGGAGCCCTCTCATCGGAATGTCGTCGATGGGCTCCGCCGGAGTTCTATTATCGTGCTTGATGAGGCCTGTAATCTGTCCGGCAGTAACAAGGTTCACACTCCGGACGGAAGGGGTGAAGATGAAATCCGTGATGCCAGCAGATGCAGAGATATCTCCCTCTGCGATCAGGGAACGGGGAAGATCGAAATCAATCACTAACTCTGTGAGCTGGTTGTCGAGTATCTGTGCTGGGGATACCATCAATGATACCAGGCCGTTAGCTTGTATGGAGTCCGAGATCGCGGGGGCCAGCACCCGCCCATCCCGCAGCTCAATGGAGACATCAGTTACGATTAAACGTGTTGCATCGTATTCTCCTACCGCCAATTGGCGTGTACCCAGTGTATCCGTTCTGCCATCCTGTAAATCGATCAGGTTGAACGTTTGCTCAACCCTCTCTACCGTTTGAAATCCGGATGAACCCACCGGGCGGATCTCTATTTTGGAAATCGTTACGTTAACTGCACGTACGAAGTTATATGGAAACGGCGCATCCGTTATCCGTACCCGGAGGGTACCGGATCCACTGGAAACAGGATCTCCGCATTGAGTGACACCGACGATGATTATCAGCAGGGAACCCAGGATAACCGGATATCGATGGGCGAATATCTTATGGAGAAGATCGTAAAACATAAAGACTGTTTATCCTGAATCGGTATGCATTAATCTGTATCCAGTTTTTACGCCTGAATCATTGCTGGGTTCCCATTACCACGTATGAATTACGTGGCCCTGGCCGGGGAACCAGACTGCATCGACTATGGAGGAAACGACTACCATCATCGTATAGCCTACCAGGATACCGATGAATAAAGGTTGTGCCCGTTTATACATCGAAACTCCCCCGATCCTCAAAATAATTACCTTCGCAAGCCATGCCAGAAAGATCGAAAATGTAACCACCCGCACCACATTGGACCCCGCGATCGCAAAACCGATCGGATGAATAGGCCAGGCCGGGAAATAGTATCGCATGGCGGTGAGACCACCGGCTACAACGACTCCCAGACCGAAAAAAATCTGCTCCATAAATGAAATCAGTGTCTTGTTTTTCATCCAGGTGACGATGATCTGACTGTATCCAACCCCGGCCGCCGCTGCTCCGTCTCCCGCCCCACCGAGTGAAGCAATCTGGTGAGGGTTGTAGCCCATGTAGATGGTCCACAATACAGCAGTGAGCAAACCGACAAGCCCGGCCGCACACAACACACCGAACAGGCCAAATCGCTTCTTCCCAAGCGTTTGCTCCGCATAGAGCAGGTGAGAAAGCCCGGTCATGGAAAACAACCGCCAGTTACGGGCATAGACATTTGACAGACCGAGAGCAACGAGGGAATTCGGCGACAGATTACCGGACCCGAGGAGTCCCACCGTAAATTCATTGGCGTTTACGGGCATATCCAGGTAGGCCAAACCAGTTTCCGCTACAACACGGGCGATACCCAGAAACAGGACAAACAGGGCAAATAGGAATACGGCCATCACGCCTGCGGACATGCCGGATGCGGCCAACCAGCCGATGATGTATAACATACTCAAACCCAAACAGACGAGAGCACTTCGGTAGGAGATCATCTCTACGTCATCATTCAGACCTTCGGATCTGCCCAGGGTATGATAGAATACCGATTTGAGATGCCTTCTCGCCGACCACAGCGACCAGAGGACAATGACCACCAGTCCACCGAAATAGTGGGACAGCATCACTGCGTTGAGGGAGTTAGTTCCCGCGGTCTGTCCTGCTCCGAACCGGTTTAACATACCGGTCAGAACCGTGGCTGCCCCCTGGAAAAACCAAACACTGAACAGAACTTCGGTATTGGTGAAGAAAGCGCAAGCGAGCACCAGGAAGTTGATCTTAATGGGTACCGCAGGAATATCCCGGCCCAAACCTACGTTAGTTGGGAATGAGGTCCCGATCGGTATGGTCCCGATCGGTGTGAAATAATCGATAATGTTCCATCCCAATATGAATACAGGGATAGTGAACCCCATCCAGAAGAGACTGTTTCGCAGGTATGGCGGGAAGGTTTTTCCTTGCTCCTGAGCCATCATGGCAAGTGGAATCTGCACCAGCGGAAACGATAGTTTTTCATGTTCGACCCACTGTTTTCGAAGGAGGACGATCAATGAAGATCCCGCCAGAAACATCGCGCCGATCAAGAGGGTCCACCATAGTATAGGGACGAACCAGGTGTCCCAGGGTATGTTCTGTCCCGCAGGAAGTCCCTCGAAATACCAGGTCAGTGCTTGAGCCTCGTTGCTTATGACCAGCCAATCCGGTAGATATGGGAAAAACAGTGAACCCCATTGGTTTTCGGTGGAGGCGAAATAGTGTGGTGGGATGATAACACGGAAAAAGTAATTCGCAAAACCATAGCCAGGTATGGCGGAGGCGATAAGGCCCATAGAGAAAATGGTAAACAGTTCAACAGTGGAAAACTGGGAGACGGCCGGTATTCGGGACAGGATCGGGTTAATGATCGCCGTCAGGATAAACATCGGAAATACCACCACAACGGGTAGATGAGATATCGTCATCAGCGAAGAACGTATAGCGAATTCGGAGTAGATCACCCACACGTTGATAAGAATGGCGAGAAAGATGCCCACCAGCGCGGCCCGATAGGTCATAAAGCTTCCTGTAAATAACGGTGATTTCTGTTGCTACCGATCCCGATTATATTATTTTAGCTTCTGTTAGCACCTGATCGAAAACAGACCGCTAATGTCTATCGTTCCGAGCCTTTGCGCAAGGGAAAACAGCATGGAAAAGATCCGTATAGGGCTCGCAGGCCTGGGGCATCGAAGCTTTGGGTGGCTTAGACTTTTGCAGAAGATAGACGGTTGCAGAATCACCGCTTTGTGTGATCCGATTAAGGCGCTCCATGGGCCTGCCCTGACACCTGTGAATGAACGATCAGATGTGTTCATTCCAATGATTTTGATCAGGCTGAATCCTTAAACGGTATGGGGCCCGGCGGATGTTATGATTGTAGGGATACTGACCGTGCCGGGAGTATGGCCGGGGTAATCATTATGGAATGGCGGAAGGTAGCGGGACGCGACAGACCAGTACATTGGAATTCCCGTTGACGCACGTGCAGAAATCACCTTTGTGAACGATCCGATACCCAGTTCACCCTTGGCATCTGGTGCCAAAATGAATGCCGGATGCAAAAGCGGTGATCGGTGACGAGGAAGGAGGATATCAATTCTGATGACAGACAATGAGAGATACCTGTTTGATCTAACCGGTTACCTCGTGATCAAAGAGGTCTTGACACCGGAAGAGGTGGGGCGATGCAACGAGGCCATAGATCGGCATGCGGATCAGATCAAGGAACGGGTGGGAGATTTAACCCTGGCGGGCGGTTCAGCGGGGTTAGAAGGGACAACGGGACGGGGAGACCTTCACGGGATGCTAGGGTGGGAAGTGCCCTGGCGGGAACCGTTTCGGAAGATGCTGGTTCATCGCAGAATAGTGCCGTATCTTCACGAGATCCTGGGAAAAGGGTACCGCATGGACCATCAACCGGGCCTTATCACCATGCGCAAAGGCGCTGAAGGACATCTTTTGCATGGCTCGTCCGGTCCCGGATTCGACCGGCACCAGTATTACATTTTTCGGAATGGGCAGATGCACTGCGGACTGACTGTCGTATCCTGGCAATTGAGTGATGTCGATCCAGGTGACGGTGGTTTCTGCCTGATTCCAGGAAGTCACAAGGGAAATTTGGGCTGTCCGAAAGGCATCCGTCGGTATGAGGAGAACCAGGAATTCGTCAAGCAGATTTCCTGTAGGGCGGGAGACGTCATTATCTTCACCGAGGCCGTCACACACGGTACTCTGCCCTGGACGGGCGATCATCAGCGTCGATCCATACTGATGCGTTTTTCTCCCGGAAATCTGGCCTACGTCCCAGGAAACAAATGGCCTGCCGCCATGCTGGAAGGAATGACCGATGCGCAGAGAGCCGTCTTGGAACCACCCTACCACATCCGGTTAACGCGACCGGTGCTCAATGAAGACGGGGAAATAGAGGCGTAACGAAATTTGGTCGCTGCAGGGATTTTGGAAAATTGCCTCTCCCCTGGAAGTCACACCGACGATAACAATGGCATCAATGATGTTTTATATACTCCAAGGAGTGCTATCATGTCTGATGAGAAGAAGATCAACAGGCGCAGGTTTTTGAGACGTGGCCTGACGATCGGCGGGGCAGCGTTGGGTGGCAGCGCCTTGACACTCAGCGCGCCGGCCCTCTTCGAGGCCGCGGCGGAGATGATCAACGGTCCCAAAGTACCTATAAACGGTGTGGGACTCGATGACCCGATGCTGGTACAGCTGTCGCTCAACGAAAACCCGTTCGGCGCATCCCGCCTTGCGATCGAGGCGGTTTCCCGGCGGATGTTCGGTATGAACAGGTACCCGTTCCACGAACGGCTGGAAAATGCGATAGCGGAGCACCTCGATATGCCGGAGGACTATATCCTGACCGGTGGCGGTTCCACGGAAATACTTAATCTCGCGGTCCTTTCAACGTATTACGCGAAAAACGGCAATACGATCACCGGTCAGCCGTCCTATTTTGATGTTCCGTCCCGAACCGCCCGCCACGGTGGTGAGGTCAAGCAGATACCGGTGACGGATAACTGGGGTCTCGATCTGGAGGCGATGGCAGCTGCTGTAGACAACGAGACCCGCCTGATAAACATCTGTAATCCGAATAATCCTACCGGGCAGATCCTGGACCCTGACGCGCTTGAGCGATTTATAATGAATGTTCCGGACCACATTCTTGTACTTTTAGACGAAGCTTATATTGAGTTTTCAGGCGAAGGTTACCGGTCGATGATCCCTTTGACGAAAAAGGCGAAGAACCTGCTGGTGGCGCGTACGTTCTCCAAAGTTTACGGACTGGCGGGCGTTCGCGTAGGATACGGCGTCGCCCAACCCGATCTGCTCCGGCGCATGGCCAGGTTCGGAACCGGTAGAATCAATAAAAACACGCTGTCTGCCGAAGCGGCCATCGCCGCGCTGAAAGATCAGAACCATGTCCGACATACGGTTGACATGGTTCGTAAGGGCCGTGAATACCTGTACGGGGAACTGGAAAACATGGGCCATGGCCCCATTCGCACAGAGACCAATTTCATTCCCGTAAAAACAACCGGAAGGCCGGAATGGCTGCTGGGACAGCTTTTTATTCGGGATGTCCGTGTAACCATGTCCAACGGCATGGATGGTTACATTCGTATTTCAGTCGGACAACCACATGAAAACGAATCGCTGATTGCAGCCATGAACGATGCCGGGGACAGCCTCCTTTAAAAAAACATCAGGCCGGTATCTGATGCGAGCATAGTTTTATCTCAACATTTGAAATTTATTTAAGAAGGAAGCGTCAATGACTCGTATCGCGAGAACGATGCTCTACATATGGATCTGGAGTGTCGTTCCTGTCACCGGAAGTTATGCACAGGACACTTCAGGCACCCTCTCCGCACTCAATGACCAGGCCCTCAATGTCTTCCTCGACTTCCGCAGGGGAGATCAGAATTTCATCCGGACCGAAATTACGTACATCAATTATGTCCGGGACCGCACCCAGGCAGATGTTCATATCCTCGTCACGACAAGGAGGACGGGTGCCGGTGGCCAGGAATATACGTTTATGTTTTCGGGCCAAAAAAACTATATTGATTTACACGATACCCTGACCCATTTCACCGGCCAGATGGACACAGAAGACGAGGTAAGGCGCGGATACACCCGTGTTTTCCAGATGGGGTTAATGCGGTATGTAGCTCGGACACCCCAGGGTCGTCAGATAAGCATCCATTTCAGTGACAGTCAGGAGCGGTCGGCCCAGGCACGTGATCGGTGGAATTACTGGGTGTTCAGGATTAATGCTAATACATCATTAAACGGTGAGCAACGCAGAAACCGCAAACATATTTCCGGAAACGTTTCAGCGAACCGTATCACAGCGCACTGGAAGACCCGTCTAACCGTGAACGGAAATTTCAACGAAGACAATTTTACCCTGAGTGACGGTAGTAAGGAAAAAAACACCCGGAATTCCAGCTATTTTTCCGTGCTTCACGTCAAGAGCCTCAACGATCATTGGTCTTTGGGAATTAGAAACTACGCTTGGAAGGATACCTACAATAACAGCAAGTTGAGCGCGGCGTTGAGTCCGGCCCTAGAATATAATCTCTACCCATATATTGAATCCACCCGGCACGAGTTTCGTTTCCTTTATGAATTGGGGGTGGCTTTCAGACGGTATGCCGACATAACGCTCTTTAACAGGGTTAAAGAAAATCTGTATTTTGAAAAACTTTCGATTGTATGGGAGAACAATAAGCAGTGGGGCAGGACTGAAATTGAGTTGATGGGGGAACATCTGTTTAATGACTTCAGCTTCTATCGGTTGGAGTTGAGGGCGAACATGAACCTGCGTCTGTTTGCAGGTTTCTCGTTACGTCTCTCAGGCAACGTTGAACGGATAAAAAATCAACGATCCGTGGCCAAACAGGCAGGCCTTGACAATGTCGAGGTGCTGCTGAGGCGGCGTGAACTTGTAACACCCTATAAATATCGGGCAAATATTGGGTTAAGTTACGCGTTTGGATCTATTTTCACCAATATCGTGAACCCGAGGTTGGGGCGGTAGAATCTAGGCGCGATCACTTCACCAAAGGTGACTCGATCAAACCTAGTAAGATCAGAACAACATACCCTGTACAGAAAAGGCGCTGCCGTGAAGAACGGTAGCGCCTTTTGCGTTTCGTCTGCCCAGTCGGCCTCATTCGGGCTGCGGCGTGTAGCGCAGGTACGGCTTCACGCGGCGGATGTCCGAGAACGTCTGGTCTGCTTCCTCATCGGAAACGGCGGGAACGATGATGCAGTCTTCTCCGCTCTTCCAGTTCACCGGGGTTGCCAGCTTGTGCTTGGCAGTAAGCTGAAGGGAATCGATCACCCGCAGGATCTCGTCGAAGTTGCGGCCGGTGGAGGCAGGATAGGTCAGAGTGAGTTTCACCTTCTTGTCCGGCCCGATAACAAACACCGAACGCACCGTCATATGGTCGCTGGCGTTGGGGTGGATCATGTCGTAGAGTTCAGCGACTCTTCTGTCGGGATCAGCGATGATTGGATAGCTCACGGTGGTGTTCTGGGTCTCGTTGATGTCCTTGATCCATCCATGGTGAGAATCCAGAGGATCGACGCTGACCGCAAGTACCTTTACGTTGCGATTGGCGAATTCGTTGTTGAGCTTGGACATGTAACCCAGTTCCGTTGTACAGACCGGTGTGTAGTCCGCAGGATGGGAAAACAGGATGCCCCAGCCGTCACCGAGCCATTCGTGGAAATTGATCGGCCCGACCGTGGTTTCAGCCGAAAAGTCAGGGGCTTCGTCGCCAATGCGGATAGACATAATACATGCTCCTTGAGAATGATAGGAATGGATTCATGTGGATGAATTGGAATGAAAGATTCAGGACACGGACACCTTTATGTTATACAGAATGATTCTCGTTCCTTCTTTCTGAAGAGCATAATATATGTATTGATGACGGGCTTGGAAAGGAAAATTTACTAAGATGATAAAGAAAATAAAGATTCGACTTGCGAAGTGGGTTATTCCGCGGCGCCCAGCGTAGTGGGAATCTCGTAGACGGTCATCTCAAAGGGCATTCCCTGAATAGAAACGTCTGGGTGTTCGACAAACCCCGCATGGTTCGGAATACGCATGGCCACGGCGTCGGTAACGGCTAAGCCGCTTTGGGTGTTCCGGGCGACCCAGGCCATGGTCAGGAAGGCGGTGTTTACGCTATCACCGGTGATGTCCGGTTTGCTGTAGTCTGGGTGTCCGATAGATCCCAGGAATATATCGCCACTGTGCAGTGTGATTACCAGGTGGCGGTCGCCTGTGACACTCTTGGCGTTTACGGCGGCGGTGAGCGCCCTCTGCGGATGGTCTTTGCCGGAAAAGAAGCACAGGAAACCGTCGCCGACGTATTTTATAGGTACACCGCCCTGCTGCAGCGCCGCTTCTGTAAGCGTGTAGAAGATCCCGTTGATCCAGGTAGCGACACCCACCGACGACATGCGGGCAGACCGGGCGGCGAACTGGTTGATGCTTGTGCAGAAGATGGTGGCATCGAGGGAGTCTTCCGGTTGCTGGGGGCCTGCCAGGAGCCAGTCGATGGTTACACCCAGGATGGTAGCCAAGTCGGGCAGAAGCGAGATATCGGGTGCGTTTTCGCCCCGTTCCCATTTGGACACAGCCTGCGCGCTCAGCGTCAGGGCGTTGGCGATGTCGCGCTGTTTCAGCCGCCGTTTCAGTCGTTGTTCCCGTATCCGGTTTCCCATCGCTATAAGATCCATAGTCGTCCCTGTCCTTTATCCTTGACAATATTCCTTACGATTACCACAATACCCCGCATCATTCTATAAAATATCGATTGTCTGGAGAATATCAAATTGGAATTGCAACGGGTATTTTTCCAGCGGTGGCGGGCTTCATCATTGGATTTCCGAATGTTATGGCCGGGGCCGGTCACTACTGAGTCCGGCCGCTCTTGGTATTGAGGGGCCTGGGCGGGCCCTTGGGCAACGGCACCACCCGGAGCATAACAGGTTCAGAATACCGTATCAGTCATCGGTTTTTGAAGCAGATTTTCATATTCGGACGAGCGCAGGTTCAATTTGGTGCTCGAAGTGATAAGGCTCCTGTCATGGAGGATTTTTCCGGAGGAGAAATGTCGGATCGTCCCAACGTAATCGTTTGTATGTGCGATCAGCTTCGGTCGTTCGAAGTCGGATGTTACGGTAACGAAGTGATCCGTACGCCGCATATAGACCGGTTGGCTGCCGGGGGTGTTCGATTCGAGCACGCGGTGTCCAACAACCCGGTGTGCATGCCGGCACGGTCTTGCCTGATTTCGGGGCAGTACAGCCGGACATGCATGGGGGCGCTGAACAACTTCAAGGCGCGGGATACGGACGGCAGGACGATTATGCCGGAATACCCCGCGGACCTGCGCGAACACCTCAAGGATCCAACTCTGCCCGAAAAATTCAAGGCTCTGGGATACGATACGGCGCTGTTCGGCAAATGGCACATACAACCGGCGCCCGGAATGGTAGGCTTCGACTACAGCCTGTTTCCCCGGGTGCACCACCGCCACACGGGGCAGACGTTCGTTGAGAACACTGGTCCGGGAGAGCTGGTGGACCGGTTCAGTGTCGAGTTTGAGGCGGACAAGGTCGGTGAATATCTGGGAAGCCGTGGTGATACACCCTTTTTCATGTATTACAGCATTTCTCCACCCCACATGCCGCTGTTGGACGCACCGCAGCGGTATATCGATATGTACGATCCTGATGAGATCCCGCTGCGTCCGAATGTTTACATAGACGGAGAGATGCCGTTCCATGAGGATTGGTTCAAGATTTACCTGTGGGACTTTCTTTATTACGACGAACATCTGCCCTACACGGAATCTCTGCCCGACGGGTTCGATCTACAAAAACTCATCGCCCTGTATTACGGGATGACCACCTGGGTGGACGACACGGTCGGCAGACTTATGGATGCCGTCGAGAAGAACGGACTGGCGGACGATACAATCGTCGTATTTCTTTCCGACCACGGAGACAATCTGGGTAGCCATCATCAATTTAACAAGGGGCAGCTGATCGAGGAATCCATCCGCATCCCCATGATTTTCCACGCGCCGAAGCGCTGGTCGCCCAATGTCCGCACGGAGCAGGTCAGCCAGATAATTGATGTCATGCCCACTTTGCTCGACACCTGCGGCGCTGAGATACCGGATGGGATTCAGGGCCGAAGCCTTGCACCGTTGCTGACAGGTGCCTGTAACTCACTGGACGATACCGATGCCTTTATAGAAACCGGTTCCGGCCAGATCGGCCTGCGTACTCCCGCCCACCTCTACGGGATCCGTCTCGAGCAGGATCGTCGTACCACCAGGGATGACTGCGATTGCTTCTACGATCTCGAGGCGGACCCTTATGAGCGCGAGAACCTCGCAGGGAGGCAGGACGATGGGTTGCAGAAACGGTTGCGGAAGCGGTTGGTTGAGTGGCACGAGAAAACGCCGTGGATGAACGGCACACCATCTCAATAAAAGGAGGTCATCATGCGGACGTCCATGTATGCGGTACTGACCGGCATCATTCTTTGCACGGCAACGGGCCATGCTCAGGAGCAACTGACAAGGAATGAGATCTATGACCGTTGGGACGATTTAAACCTTACGGAGACCGCCGGAATTCAGAGTGTCGCCTGGCTGCCGGACGGACGGGGGTATCTCGAAACCGAGACGGATTCTACCACAGGCATCGTGACATTCTACAGGGTGGACGCGAGGAACGGCAGCCGGGCACCGTTGTTCGGGCCCGCCCAGACTTCGAAGATCGTTTCTGAATACAACAGGCTTACCGGTGAATCAGTGTCGGATTTGCCGTTCAAGGAGTTCTCATACCTACCGGATTACAACGGCATCAGATTCAAGGCGGAGGAAGAGGAATTCGTATACTGGTCAGAGGCGGAATCGATGGATAAACTACCGGTGCCCAAGCTTAAGCTTGCGGGATGGATGCCGCATCGCACATCGGGGCAGCTGACCCGCGGCACCTACACATCTGATTTCAGGAAAGTAGCCTATGTGAAGGACTACGATATATATATAACGGACGCTACGAGCGGGGAAGAGACACAGGTTACCGTCGGGGGTACGGAAGATATTATGAATGGCCGCACGGACTGGGTCTATCCCGAAGAACTGGGGCAGAGCCAGGCATTCTGGTGGTCGCCGTCCGGGTCGCATCTCGCCTACCTCCAGTTTGATGTGCGGGTGGAGCACACATATCCCCTGCTCCATGAGATCGATCTTGAGACTGAGGAGGGATTCGAACATTACAGGTTCAAGACGCTGCTCGAGGTGCAGCGTTATCCAAAAGCAGGAGAGCCGAATCCGACCGTGAAGCTGTTCATCGCCGATGTGGTCACCGGTAGGACGGTGGCGGTGGATACAGACAGTTCGCCGGACGTTTACCTTATAAAGATGAACTGGCGCAGCGACGGCAGCGAGTTGACGTTTCAGCGGCTCAACAGATTTCAGAATCGCCTGGAGCTTTTGGCGGCCGACCCCGTCTCCGGAAGCGTGCGCACGGTCATGGTAGAGGAAGACGAAGCTTTTGTCCGGCTGCATAACAACTACATTCAGCTCGAAGACGGTGAGCATTTCACCTGGACTTCGGAGCGTTCCGGCTGGAACCACCTGTACTTGTACCACTACGATGGCACCCTGGTGAAGCAGCTTACGGATGGCCCCTGGGAGGTTGCCCGTGTCCGCCATATAGACAATGCGAACAAACTGATTTATTTTACTACCAACACGGAAAACGGCCTGGAATCCCACTTCAGTCGTGTAAAGTTCGATGGGGCGGATCTTAAGCAGCTAACAACCGAGGCCGGTAATCATACGATTAATATCGATCCGGTTGGCAGGCACTTCACAGATAACTATTCTTCGCTCACGACCCCGCCGGTCGTGAATATAGTCGAGACAAACGGCAATGTTGTCCGTAATCTGTCGACCACCACACTCGACATCGGACGCATGGAGGAATTGGGCCTCGAGCTACCGGAACTGGTCACCTTCAGGGCGGATGACGGGGTTACTCCGCTGCATGCGATCCTGTACAAGCCGGCGCAGTTCGATCCTGGTAAGCAATATCCTCTGCTGGTTACCGTATACGGCGGCCCGTCCAGCGGGGTGCGCAACCGCTTCATTGTCGGTTACCGGGCCGCCCAACTTGGGTATTTCGTGATCAAGCAGGATAACCGAGGCACCACAAATCGGGGCAAAAAGCACTTGGCCGAAACTTATCTCAAATTCGGCCGCATAGAGATAGATGACCAGGCCGCCGGTGTCCGCCAGATCACGCGGCGCCCGTATATCGACGGCAACCGTGTGGGTATATTCGGGGGGTCCTACGGCGGCTACGCCTCCAGCATGGCGCTGCTCCGGTATCCGGACTTGTTCCACGTTGGCGTGGCTGCTGCTCCAGTTACCGACTGGCGAAGCTACGATACCATCTACACCGAACGCTACATGCGCACGCCCCAGGCCAATCCCGACGGCTATGACGCCGGCTCCGCCATGACCTACGCCAGCAATCTGAAGGGAAAGCTGTTTCTGATGCACGGCTTGATCGACAACAACGTCCACGTGGGTAACACCATTCATCTGTCTGACGCACTCCAGAAAGCAGGCAAGATGTTCGATCTCATGATATATCCGGAAAACCGCCATGGCGTCCGCGGATATCACCGCACTCACATGAATCGGCTGCGCACGCTTTACTTCCTGAAACACCTGCGTCCGGAAGGCTGGGAAGAACGGATGCACAAGGTCGAGCGGACGGCGAACCTGTAGGGGATCGATTCACGCGTCGACGCATTCCACGGTAACCCCGAGTATTTTCCGGGACGGGTTTAGCGGAGGGATCTAGAACCCGGGTGCGGCCCGGGAATGGTTTCGCCAGAAGCGTTAGCCGGGTAGGATACTGATTCCATACACCCGGAGAGATGCTTGCGGAGGCGACGTGCGGAGTTTATGCACGATGATCCCGCGGGTTTCCGCGAGCCGCAAAAAGCGGGTGTCGGATTTCTGGCGAGTCAAGTGAAAATACCGGAAATGCCTCTAACGGGGGCATCCCCGGGAGGAAAAAGGCGAGACAAAACCATGCCTACTACTTCTAAGCCCAACGTGTTCATAGTAATCACGGACGACCAGGGTTACGGCGACCTTGGCTGCACCGGTAATCCATGGATCAAGACCCCCAACATCGATGCCTTCCATGACGATGCGGTACGTCTTACCGATTTCCACGTTTCTCCACTCTGTACTCCCACCCGCGGCGCTATCATGTCCGGCCGGCGGCCGGTGCGCAACGGGGCGTGGGCGACTTGTTGGGGAAGGTCTATCCTCAAGAAGGGCGAGTTAACCATGGCCGAGGTGTTTGCCGCCAGCGGATACCGAACCGGAATGTTCGGCAAGTGGCATCTGGGTGACAATTACCCCTACCGGCCGCAGGATCGCGGATTCCAGCATGTGGTGGCCCATAAGGGCGGCGGTGTGGGACAGACGCCGGATTTCTGGGGTAACAATTACTTCGACGATACCTACTACCACAACGGCAATTCGGTGGCGCATGAGGGGTACTGCACTGACATCTGGTTTGAAGAGGCCATAAAATTCATCGAAGCGGATCCGGAAGTCCCATTCTTCACATTCCTGTCCACCAATGCACCGCATTCCCCTTACCTCGTTGCGGATCGGTACAAAGAGTTGTATGGGGATAATCCGGACATTCCGGAGCCGGCTTTCAACGGGATGATCACGAACATCGATGAGAATTTCGGCAAGATGCGTGAACGTCTTACTGAGCTGGGTATAGAGGACAACACGATCCTCATCTTTATGACTGACAATGGCAGCTCCGGAGGCAGTGAGCTCGATGAGAGGGCCTTCGTAACCACCGGTTATAACGCCGGTATGCGGGGCAAAAAAGGTTCATACTACGACGGCGGCCATCGGGTTCCGTTCTTCATCCGTTGGCCGGCCGGGTCGTTTGAAGGCGGGCGGGATGTGGAAGACATGGCATTGCACATCGATCTGTTGCCGACATTCATCGACCTCTGTGGTCTACAGGGACCAGATGACGACCGATTCGACGGTATGAGCCTGTCATCAATCATCCAGGGGCAGCGGGACCGGCTTCCCGGTGATCGGTGCCATTTCGTGCAATACCGGCAGAATACTGACCCGCCGGAAAAATGGAGCAATGCCGTTATGACGCGCCGATGGCGTCTTGTCGGGGGCGAAGAACTTTACGACATCCAGGCAGACCCAGGGCAGAAGGACGATATAGCCTTTCGACATCCAGAGATGGTGGCAAAATTGCGTGAGGCTCATGAGACATGGTGGGGGGAGATCGAGCCGCATATCCTGGAATACGCGGCCATCGCCATAGGTCATGATGAAGAGAACCCGGCCAAGCTCTGCGCAATGGATGTGATGGGCGATGTGGCCTGGCATCAGACACACATAATACAGGCCCAGAAGAGCACCGGAAGCTGGATGGTCGACGTGACACGGCCGGGCGTGTACCGGTTCGCCCTGCGCCGATGGCCCAGAGAGCTGGATCTGCCTATCGATGGTGAACTGTCGTCGGAATCGGCCACACGGCACATCTACGCGCCGGACCCCGGTGTCTGTAACAGAATTACTCCTTCACGGGCTACGCTCACCCTCTTCGGACAGGAACAAGTCCTGGACATAGACGGCAGTGTGCCTGAAATTACTTTTGAGCGGACCCTTCTGCGTACGGGCACCACCCCGCTGGAAGCCTGGTTTCACGATGACAACGGCGATTGCCAGGGGGCATATTACGTATATGTGGAGCGTGTAGGTGAATAGAAGAATCGCTACACAAAATGTGGCAGTGGTGGCTCACCGCGGGGCGTCGGGAGAATTTCCGGAGAATACCCGCTCAGCGTTCGAGGAAGCGATCCGGCTGGGTGTGGAAACTATCGAGATCGATGTGCACCTGGCACGGGATAAATCGATGGTGATTCTGCATGATTATTCGGTGGATCGTACATCGGACGGCCATGGTGATGTTTCCGACATGACGCTCGCTGAAATAAAGGAATTCGATGCTGGCGCCTGGTTCAACCCGCGGTTTGCCGGAGAACGTTTCCTGACGCTTGAAGAAACACTGGACCTGATGCCGCCGCGGATGAGACTCAATGTCCACGTCAAGGAAACCGAGGCCGACAGGGAAATTCTGGTCCCTAAGGTTGTCAACGAACTGGTGAGGCGTTCGCTGCTGGAAACCGCCTTCTTGACCGGAGAGGAATCCGCGCTGCGTATCGCCCGGCGCACGTTGCCGGAAATAGAGATCTGTTGTTTTCTCTCCGTTCCTGAATGTGTAGCTTTGAATTGCCGGATCCTGCAACCGGGTAACGGAAAGGTCACATCCGGGATGGTGGCTGAAGCCCACAGAAACGGCATTGAAGTGAACGCGTTCTACGCCGATGATCATGCCGAGATGCATCGCCTCATCGACTGTGGCGTGGACGGAATCCTGACCAACTACCCTGGTAGGTTACAGGATCTTTTGGGAGGTGCGGCATGACATCCGATTATGGTTACCCGCAAGATGAGTTGAAACATTACACAAGTTACCGGACCAACGGTCCCATCGAGATAGACGGATGCCTGGATGAGCCCGCTTGGGAGATCGTGACGAAGTCGCCCCGGTTCGAAGATCTGGAGATTCCGGGACGGCCAGGACTGTTCGATACCAGGGCCGCCATCCTGTGGGACGACAATTACCTGTATGTCGGCTTCTGGGTGGAAGAACCGGATATCCGGGCGACGTTAACGGAACGGGATTCCTTGATTTGCCAGGAAAACGATGTGGAGGTCTTCATAGCGGGAAAGGACGCCTACTTCGAATTCGAACTCAATGCTCTGGGTACCATTATGGAACGATTCTATATCTGGCAGGATACATACGTTGAAGCCGGCTACAGCGAGACTCCCGAGTTCGATCTGATCGATGCAAAAATCCTAGACACACTCGGTGGTCCCTGGAGCGGCCATCGTCACCCGAGGGGGCGTCGCTGGTGTTTCCGCAGCTGGGATATGCCTGGACTGAAGTGGGCAGTCCATCTGGATGGGACCATAAATGACAGCTCCGATATCGATCGGGGCTGGAGTGCTGAGATTGCGTTTCCCTGGCAGGGCCTGAAGCATCTGGCTGACGGCCGGTCGTTGCCGGCGAAAGAAGGCGATGTGTGGCGGATGGATCTCTCCCGGTTTCAATGGATGGAGAACGGCGGTTTCAAGACGTGCCCGGGTTGGGCGTGGAACAGCCACGGGGTGTACGATTCTCATATTCCCGATATGTTCACCTACATTCATTTCTCTGAGAAAACAGTCGGCGCTGAGGGGACGTAATGATGGTTGACTATCTGTGCTACCGGGCGCCCGCACCTATCCAGGTCGATGGCCGTCTCGATAAGGAGGCATGGCGGCATGCTCCATGTTTGCCCCGCTTCGGCAAAATAGCAGACGGAGCGCTGGTTCCGTTCGATACACGGGCCGCTATGCTGTGGGACGAGCACAATTTCTATGTTTCGTTTCGCCTGGATGAACGGGATGTGTGGAGTACCCAGGAAGAACGGAGGGGCCTGGTATGGCAGGAGAATACAGTTGAGGTATTCATATCCGGCATCGGCGCTTATTACCAGCTTTCCCTGAATCCTATGAACCGGACTTCTGAGATGATATTTATCTGGAAGGATTCCTATATCCGGGGCGGTCGGTACGATGTGCCGGAATTCAATCTGGCTGAGCACCGGCCGATGGTATTCGGTGGTGACAGTGGACCGCATGATCCCCGGGGTATGCGCTGGGGTTTCACCCAGTGGCATTTCCCCGGATTGCAGACAGCGGTCCGTGTGGAGGGCGACCTCAACGACCGGAACGTCATAGATCGAGGATGGAACGTTGAACTGGCATTTCCGTGGGAAGGTATGGCACGCCTGGCCGACGGCGCAACGCCTGCGAATGATGGCGATATCTGGCGCATAGGGCTGGCCCGTCATGAAGTTATCGACCAGCGTGCCAGCCGCCACATCGCCGTGTGGACCCCGTACCCTATGGGACAGAGTGACATGCATGCGCCGGATCGGTATCCGACGGTCAAGTTTGTTGGAGACAAAGTAATAAAATAAGGGATACATCGATGCGTGTATTAATAACCGGTTCTGCCGGAGCCGTGGGGACAACATTGATTAAAGGCATGAGAGATCGGCATGAAATACGAGGTCTTGATCTTGTTTCGACCCCGGACCTGGACGATGCGCTTGTCGGTGATGTGGCGGATTATCATACCGTAGAGAAAGCGGTAGATGGCATGGATGCTTTGATCCACCTGGCAAACGTGGGGCCATCCTGGGATGAGTCACTTCAGAGCATGGTCAGTACCTATAATATTTTCGAAGCGGGACATCAGCACGGTGTCCCGCGGGTAGCCTATGCCAGCAGGGCCGGTGTTCTGCCGAGATCGTTTTATCCCGGTACCACCCAGCGCAAGGTGGATATGCCGCCTAAGCCGGACAGTTTCTATACCATCTCCAAGGTATTCGGCGAAAGCATAGGATATATGTATTCCGTCCGGTTCGGGATGGGAGTGGTTGCCGTCCGTATCGGTAATTTCAAACGGGAACGCGATCTACCGGAGCATCCTCATCAACTCAGCCACGGTGATTGTGTCAGGCTGTTCGAACAGGCGATTACGCACCCGGAGATTTCGTTCGAAATCGTCTTCGGCGTTTCCGACAGCGACTGGCCGCTCTATGACCTGGAACACGGCCGCTGCGCCATAGGATACGATCCGCAGGATTGCTCGATCGTGCCTGAAGATGAGAGGGAATGGTAAAGGGTGACGGACCCAGGCGGAAGCATGAATTTGGGAGACATCGATCAGAATCCTGAACGTGTAACGATTCGTGTGACGCTGTCGTCCGGTGAGAAGGCACGGTTGCGTCCCCTCATGGGGCATGATGCCGCAATCCTCGGTGAATACCTTTTGGGACTGTCCGATAGAACCAGGTCGTTCTACTGCCCCCATCCGTTTGATCAGGAAACCGCCGTTCGGTTATGCGCGTCCGTTAATCATGCGGAGACGTTACGGCTGGTCGCTGCTGTGGATCGGCAAGGTAGGGAACGGATGGTGGGCTATTTTATCGTCAATCTCGGGATTCGCGCGCGAGACCGCCGACGCTATCACGTTCTGAATATCGTTTTAGACGATGCCACGGACTGTACTCTGGCGCCCTCGGTTGCGGACGATTTTCAGAACACGGGGCTCGGCAGCCTGATGATGGTCCATCTGAAGAATGTGCTCAAGCAATGCGGCAGACACCGCATCATCCTGTGGGGCGGCGTCCAGGAAAGGAATGCCCTAGCGGTGCACTTCTACCAAAAGTTCGGTTTCGAGAAAGTAGGTGAATTCATGTTGGGTACCGCAGGGGACCATCGGACCGGCACAAACAACTTCGACATGATGGCCACCATTTGAAGAATGAGGAGGATTGGCTTTTCACAACAAGTGTTTCCTCTTCTGCCCCGTTAACTACACAAAGGCAAAAAATTTCCTTAGCGACATTACTTCATCCTCACCTTTAAAGCCCGAATACGAAAATTGAGGACCCGGCGGCCATGACGATGTATTGCTTGCCGTCCAAGGCATAGGAAATGGGGTTTGTGTTGATGCCGCCACCGGCCTGAAAATCCCAAAGCAGGTCGCCGGTCAGAGCATCGAGCACGAACATATTGCCTTCGTTTGCGCCGCTGAAGATGATATTGCCGGCAGTGGACAGGACGCCGGACCAGGGCGGTGTGTGCAGGCGGAACTCCCATTTCTGTTCCCCGGTCAGCACGTCGAGCGCTCTTACTGCACCATAGGCTTCATCGCCGGAAAGCGCCTGCTCGCCGCCGCCCAGATAGGGTTTACCCTCTTCGTATTCCACTTCAAACTTGTAGTAATAGGCCCCCATCTCGCGCACCGGTACGTAAATTGTCCGGTTCTTCGGACTGTAGGAGGGACTGAACCAGTTGGTGGCGCCCTGCAGACTCGGATACACCAGATTCCCCTCTTCCGTAGGCTCCGTGCCGGGTATTACGATGGGGCGCCCGCTCTCATCCAGACCCTTCGCCCAGGTCTGTTTCGCGTACGGTGCCCCGTGAAGGTACTCCCCGGTTTCCCTGTCGAAGACGTAGTAGAATGCGTTCCGGTTGGCCGTGACCACCAGCTTACGAAGTTGACCGTTTATCTCCGCATCTACCAGCACGGGGATCTGGTTGGCGTCCCAGTCGTGTGTATCATGCGGAGTGAACTGGAAATACCATTTGAGCCCGCCGGTATCGGCGTCCAGCGCCACCAGGGAGCAGGTGTACAGGTTGTCTCCCGGGCGCACGTCGCCGTTCCAGTCCGGACCCGGGTTCCCGATACCCCAGTACAGCAGGTTCAGCTGGGGATCGTAGGAGCCGGTGAGCCAGGTGGCGCCGGCGCCGGTTTTCCAGCTGTCCCCTCCCCAGGTATCGTTGCCGTGTTCGCCAGGTCCCGGGATGGTGTAGAATCGCCATAAACGGTCGCCGGTCTCGGCATCGTAGGCGTCCACAAAACCCCGGATACCGGCTTCGCCGCCACTGGTACCCACGATGATTTTACCGTCGATGGCCAGGGGCGCAAGCGTAAAGGCGTATCCCTTGCGGTTGTCGGCCACCTCAACATCCCACCGGACAGACCCTGAGTTGGCATCCAGTGCCACGAGATGAGCATTGAGCGTGGCCACGTAAACGTTGTCGCCCAAAACGGCCACTCCCCGATTGACTCTTGGAAACCCGATGGCAAGAACACCCGGAGGCATCGAGGGTGACCAGGTCCAAAGCTGCCGGCCTGACCGGATGTCCAGGGCCGTTACTGTACTGGGCGGTTCCGTGATATACATGACGTCGTCCACGACGATGGGAGATACTTCTATGGGTCCGCGGCGTCTGGCCTGATACACCCAGGCTACCTTCAAACCTGAAACATTATCCCTGTTGATATGCGTCAATGGTGAATACCGGTGCGAAGCGTAATTACCTGAGTAGGTCAACCAGCTGCCGATTTCTAATTCGGAGTCTAAGATTCGATCATAGTTGACCTGAGCCTCTAATTGCATGGATGTCAGGAGAGACATTAAGCCTAAACAGAATAGTGTCGCCCTCATTTTTTACCTCTCATACTGGCGAGATATGCCACGAGATCGTCAATCTCCTCCGGTGAGAATGCGTCTCCGTAGGACGGCATAATACTCTGAGCCGGTTCCCGGTGGATGGCCTTTACCTCCTGCTTCCTAAAGGAATGATATTTTTTATCTATATCGCGAATTTGAATCGTCAACGTATCTTCGTTGATGCGCACGCCACGGATCACCTGCCCGTCTTCTGTTTCGATACGAACGACTAGGAATGTTTTAAATCCGCGAAGGTTTTTCGTCATATTATCCGCTGGGTGCTGTATGGCTGTGCGGAGATAAGCCAATCCTCGTTGTGTACCAACCTCACTAAGTTCCGGTCCCAGGCTGGTGCCGTGGCCGTTGACAATATGACAGGTACCGCAATCACCTTTTTCGAATATCTGACTGCCCCTTGCGGGATTTCCCGCGACAGGCTTACCCACGGTTGCTCCCATGGTTTTTACAAAATGGGCTACCTGAATTGCATAAGGCTCCGTGATGATGAGACCGCCACCCGGCATTCCTGTACCGGGGATGCCGAAACGTATCACTCTTATCAGCGCGTCGAGATCCGGCGCGTTGGGCAGTACGGCGCGGGAAAGACTCGGTCCGGTGCCGCCATCGCCTTTGACACCGTGACAACGGGCACAGTATCCTACATACACTGTTTTGCCCAGGTCGAGGTCTATTTTTTCTCTACGATCGGTCGTCTGGGCTGAGCCAAGAGTGGTGAAACACGCCGCAAGAATTAGCGCCAGGCGGCGCATGGTACGACATATGCTGGAGTCCACAAACAGCCTCCAATATGTAGGGGATGGGCTACGAGAGGGCTTCGTTACCTATACGTATAATCTCATCTATCAGAAAGTCAATATCTTCTTTCCGGGTTCTATAATTTACGATACAGACCCGGAGGGAATACCGACCGTCTAGTTCGGTCGGAGACATATAACAGTGCCCTTCGGCGATGATGGTGTCTGTGATGTGGCGGTTCAGTTTGTTCAGGGCATCCGGGGAGGATAAATTCTCGGGTACGTAACGAAAACAGGTGATACTCAACTCTGACCCGAGCGGTTCCAGCAGAGATTCCTTTTCTATGCGTTCATCGAGATAGAGCCGTAGTTCGATATCGTGCTGAATCGCGGCACGAATCTTACCCAAGCCTCGCGATTTCAGGATGGTCCACACCTTTAAACCACGAAACCGGCGTGACAACTCCAGGCCGTGATCGAACAAAGCATACTGTTCCATGGGATCCGTCTGGGTGATGGCCGTGTATTCGCTTGCCAGGCTGAAGGCGTGGCGGGAGGCGGATTCGTCTCTGATCAGAATGCAGCCTGTGTCGACGGGTACAAACAGCCATTTGTGGGGGTCCAGAGAGAGGGAATCCGCCTGTGCGAACGCGTCCGCCATCCAACGGTATGCTTCGGTTGTCACGGCCGGCGCGCCGTAACTGCCGTCAATATGGTACCAGATTCCGTGTTGTTTACAGATTTCCGCAATCTCATCGATCTCATCAATAGCGCCGGTATTGGCCGTACCCGCGGAGGCACACACCGCTGCCGCGGTGAAACCGGCGGCCTTGTCTTCGTCAATTTTCCGTCGTAACGCATCCGTATTCATACGTCGTCTTTCGTCTAATTCAAGTAGCCGGATGTTTTCTGGCGGCAGCCCCATGAGTAGAAGCGCCTTTTTCATAGACACGTGTCCCTCCCGCGACAAATAGACCGTAAGCCGATCCCGGGAACCAGGGCGGAGACCGGAAGTCGTTTCCGTATGTGTCACCGCGCAGGCCAGTCCGTGAAAGTTGGCGGAAGAACCGCCGCTGACGAGCAGTCCGCCGTTGCCGTTGAACCCTGTCAGGGCGTCCAGCCAGCGCACGGCGAGCCGCTCCATCTCGGTGGCGGAAGGAGCCGACCGCCACGCGGTCACCGGCTGGTTGACAGCGGATGCAAGCGCATCGGCGAACATGCCGAGCGGGTCGGCGGAAGTGCATACGTATCCGAAGAACCGGGGATGCCCGTTGCGGCGACAATAGGGCAGGACGTACTCCCGCCACAGGGCGAATGTTTCGGCTGCATCGCCTTCCTGTTCCGGTAGCGGCTCTTCCAGCAAGCGGCGCAGATGCTGTCCCGATATTGGCCTGAGCACCGGCCCGGACTGTTCGGCCTGTACAGCTTCTAGCATCATTTCGACGATCTGTGTGCCGAGCACCCGGAATTCATCGGGGGGTATATCGAAGGATATCTCTTCTATGGACATCAGTTCTCCTTTTCTCTCCGGACCCGCTCTTCCTGCCACTGAAATCTACTGCCGTAATAATCATCCCGTCCGCGGATATGTCGCGCATCATGTGACAGGTGTTTTCTATATATAAGAAGATCTGCCGTGCCATCATCAAGGAGCAGCTGCTGCCTGAGGCGGCCTGCTTCTGAGAACCCGGCGTCATACAGCAGATTTTTTTGTTCTTCATCGCGATCGGAAATTTGAATCTGCAAAATGGTAATATGAAGCCGTGTTGCTTTTGATTCGATGGCACGGATTAGGTCCGCGGCCTGACCCAGGTACTCTGGGATTACGCGAAACGTCAGATCCGCAACATGCTGTTCGTAATAGGTGTTATATCGAGTCGCAGCCGCTGCGCCCACCACACGATGGCCTTGATTTTCCAACACGACGAAGGCTCCGGCGTCGCCCTCCGTCTGTTTCATGAGCTTCGAAAAATGCTGTTCGTACCGTGTATCTGAGAAGCAGTGTGATATGTAATCTTTAACGAGCCATCGTGGTTGGTGGTGATTGTACAGTGCTGTAGCGCGCGGTAAATCGCCCCAGTGTGCATCACGAACCTGCCCGGGCCCGTTATATCCGAAATAGGTCTCATCGAACGCGTCACACCCCGGCGCCAGGTACCGCATTCCGTCCCCCACATGGTGTCTGAACCCGTAGTTTTCATAAAGGGTTCCCGCCCCGGGATTGGCTGTGCAGAGATACAGCGCCATTCCTCCGTCATCTCTAAACCGATCGATTAAATATTGTAGCAGTGCTGATGCGACCCCTTTCCTGCGATGGTTCTCAACCGTCTGTACGAATTCCACTACTCCGACATCCCGTGTATCCGCCGGCGTGTAATACGTCATAGCACCTGCGAACTCCCCATAGATTGAACCGATGAAATAAGGTGTATACAACCACGGAGAAACCGTCCCGGATACCAGCTCATCCCGTATCACATCCCACCAGACCAGGTGAAACCACTCGTCGGGTAAGGGTGGATGGAGCACGGAGATTTTAAGTGGTTCCCCTGATTGAAGTAAGATTGTTTCAGGTAATTGTTGGTTTTTCATTGGTTCATGGATAAGAAAGGATAGATAAAAAGTACCGGGAATTTCATATAGAAGCCCGATCTTTCAACAAGAAAACAAGTCAATGAACCTGTTTTCTCTCCAGGCGGGTGCGGTCAGGCAGTATGTAATCGACAGGAAGGTTAGTGTCTCTAATGCATTGATGGAGTCAGGCGTTAGGCTGTTAAAGGCCGGCTGTATGGGCTGTCTTTCCGCCGTTTCCCGATTTCGTCCGCCGGGACCATAATGGATTCAAGTTGATATTGTGCTCATATATCGTCTTCGGAGAAGAGGCTCTCCGGCCGTGCGTGACCGTGATTAACCGTGATTAAATAATGTGTGGCCGCCCCTCGATTACGCCCAGGCCCCTTTGGCCATCAAGCCTCCGTCCACGTTGACATAAGAGCCGGTCATAAAACCGGCTTTACTGCTGGCCAGGAAGAGGACGGCATCCGCTATGTCTTCTGGTTGGCCGAGACGATTGACGGGATGAGCTTCAGCCATTTGGGACCTGAGCGCCGCTTCGTCGCCCCCGATGGACTCGAGAGCTTCATCCACAAGCGGCGTGTCGATCGTTCCCGGGTTAACGGCCAGAACCCTGATGTTGTCCTTGGCATATTCGAGGGCCAGTTGGCGAGTCAGGGACAGGTCCCCTCCCTTGCTGGCTGCGTAAGCGGATACGCCCAGGGCCGATTGCAGCCCCTGTACGCTGGCGGTGTTGATGATGACGCCCCCTCCCCGTTTGATCATCACGGGGATACAGTATTTGGACATCAGGAACCGGCTTTTTAGATTCACATTGATGATGCGGTCCCAGGCGTCTTCCGGTAATTCATGAGCAGGCAAATAGCTGGCTGTGGGCTGAATGCCCACATTGTTGCACAAGATATCCACGCCACCCCATTCCGTCAGCGCCTTGTCAACCAGATCCTTGCAGACATTACTTAATGAGACATCCGCACACTGAAACAAGACGCCTGTTCGCTTCGAGATTTCCGCGCCGGCGGCTTCGTCGACATCCGCGCACATCACATGGGCACCCTCCCGATCGAATGCCTCGGAGATTCCCCGTCCTATCCCTTTTGCGCCGCCGGTCACAATTACGACTTTCCCCTCAAATTCTGACATGACAAGCTCCTCCTTATGTATTAGTGATATTGTGCCGGTTCCCTCTGAAATAATCGGATTCATAATAATCCACATCCCTGCCATCAGTGGCCCGCCACCAGGCATCAGCACGTTGAGAAAGATCCTGCTTCAGGGATTCATATTCCGGGTCTTCGGCCAGGTTTTTAATCTCTTCCGGATCTATTGCGAGGTCGTACAGCTCCTCAGTGTCGTCCGGCCCATAATACCGTACATATTTTTTGTCGCGCGATCGGACACCGTAGAACGGATGAAGGCCCCAGTAGGCCGCGTAATGCTCGAAAAACAGGTACTCATCGTCCGGGTGTGCATCATTCGTGAATGCCGATGCGAAATCGCCGCCGGTGAACGAAGCAGGTACGTCTACCTGGGCCAGTCGCAACAGCGTCGCGGCAAACGCCTGGGATGATACCAGGTCGTCTATCTCATTCCGGTTTATCTTGACACTCTCGGGCATTTTGAAGATACAGGGAACATGGAACAGTTCCTCATACGGGATGGTACCTTTTAATCGCATCTTGTGGGAACCCATCATATCCCCATGATCCGATAGAAACAGCACCAGCGTATTTTCCCATATGCCTAAACGTTTAAACTCGGACATCACTCCGCCCACATGTTCGTCCATCATCGATATCATGGAATAATATTCAGCGAGTTCCCGCTTAGCGGCTGCTTCATCATTGGCGCCGTGAGAACCGTCTGCCGCATGTACCTGCTGGAAGGGAGGCTTACCCTCGAACGTCTCGGTGTAAAAACTGCCAGGAAGCGTCATCCTGTCCAAGGGAAACCGGTCCGAAAATTCCGGTTCTGTGAAGAACGGAGGGTGTGGCAGGTTAGTCGAGAATACGAAGAACAAAGGCTGTTCGCCGGGCGTGTACGACTTGAGATAATCTACGCCATCGCGCGCTGCCATGTAGTCTCTTCTAAGACTTTGGGGTACGTGATGGATTCCGAGCGGTTTGGCCTCTTCATCGGGTATCACCACGTTGTCGTAGTTGTTTCCTTCTGTAAATCCGAGGTCTTCAAGCGGCGATCCGAGATGGCTTTTGCCGAAATACACCGTATGGTATCCTGCATCCTGAAGAACATGAGCTATCGTAGTGTGTTTACGCGTCAACATGTTCCGGTGGTCAAAAAAACCGTAGTTGACCATTACACCGCACTCATGGGGCGACATGCCGGTCATAAGCGCTGCCCTGGACGGCACGCACTGCCCCTGTACCGTGTACGCATGAGAAAACCAGATCCCTTCATCCGCCAGTGAATCCAGATGGGGAGTGTAAGAGACCCGGTCAACCCGTCCCATCCGCTGATACTGCATCTGATCGCACCAGAGAATCAGGATGTTGGGAGATTTGCTAATCACCTGATTCCTATCGGCCTTCCTGGCGACCCCGTCGCCCCTTCGAAGCGGATGGGAGTGAAGACGAAGAGGAACTCGTAGACGCCGTCCGCCACCAGACTGTCGAAGACCATGTTTTCCAGGTTCCACACCCCGTTTTTAGTAATAAGTTCTTGGTGGACGGGGAACGCCACGCTGGTATCCGGGTTGGGAATAACCTCTGTGCTCCAGTGATCCGAACCGACCATCGATGCCTTTTTCGCGACGACCCATTTTGCCACTTCCATGCCGATACCCGGCGGATTGGTGTTGTAGGTCGCCTCATCGTTCCAGTGTTTCGACCAGCCGTACCGGAAGAAGATCGCATCACCCGGTTCAACGCTGTCTTCGGCGATTCCCTGCCTCTGCAGGGCGCCTGTGACATCTGCCACAGTCACTTCGTAACTCTGAGGTAGAACCTCCATTTCCTTGTATCCGGCCACATCAACCAGAATACCCCGGGTGAGGATCGGTTTTATGTTCTCGATGCCCAGCTTCAGAAGACCGTAGGGATTTTTAAAGTCCTCCAGGAAATGGCCGTTGTAGAAGACGTCTTTATCGGTCCCATCCGCCATCTTGACTCTGGCACCGATGTGCCCGGGACCGTCGAACTGCGTCCCGACCTGTCCGATTTCCGCCACAAGTAATTCATCGTGGTAAATCAGTCTGTTCTCGCCCAGCGGTTCACCCGTGGGCGATCCCGGTATAAACATCGAATACGTGCGTTCACCGAACAGCGGCATGGATCGGCTGTAGACTTGGCCGATCTCATAGACTTTACCGGTTGTCACGAGCTTCATAGCTTTCATGATCTTTTCCGGTGTCATCCAGTTGGACCCTCCGGCCTGGTCCCCGGCACCCCAGATGGGATGGGGCCACCATGGTCCCTGCTCTCTGGTCTGGGCGTGAGCGGTGATGAGCCATGACTGCAAGAGCATCAGAGTGACTGCAGAGAATAGTAAGCGATATGTCCTCATTTGAGCCTCCTGTACAGTTGAGTTAAAAATGTTTGCAATGTCTAATGTTCCGGCCAATCATCGAAATCCATTGCCGGTTGGTCACTCACCACATCAGGGTGTTCCAGGGTGAGATCCGCCTCCACCAGTCGCCCGTCACCGAGTAATATCTGGTTGGAGGTTCGTGGCGAAACACGACCGGGATACAGGTCCTGGAATTGTTCGGTTTCTGATTGTCGGCAGCCGATAGCTTGATCGAAATCAAACCCGTCATACACCGAAGTCCTGAGTCTGTCCAACGCGACCGAAATCTCTGGATCCGTCGTTTGGGCAATAGTCAACTGCTCATCCGGGTCGGCTTGCAGATCGAAAGCGAGGTCTTCGCAGTCGTGGAACGCCACGTACTTGTATCGATCGGATCGTATCATCCTATATTCTGTTCCGGGTCCGCCGAGCGGGTTGAGGTATTCCATTATGACACCGGGGCGCCGCTTCAATGCGGCGACTGTCGTACCCCTGACGGCAGCGGACAGATCCAGACCATCCAACCCATCGGGAATTGGCGTACCTGTCAGACCGCACAACGTGGGAAACAGGTCGCCGAGGCCTACAGGATGCGTTATTTCCGAAGGTGATAGGTCTCCGTTCCGATGTTCCGGCAAGGAAACTATCAACGGGACGCGGGCTGAAGCTTCGTGCCATGTGTTTTTCCACCACAGACCGTGCTCCCCCGCCAGTTCACCATGGTCTGAAGTGTATACGATTATTGTATTTTCGAGTAATTGGTCCCGGTCCAACAAAGCCATGAAATCCCCGATAATCTCGTCGAGTTGATCGACGCAGGCGAAATAGGCGGCCCGTGCTCGGATGGTGTCTTCTTCCGTGATGTCATCCATCGAATGTCCCCTCAACGCACCGCCACCCCTTGTTCTTAACCCTACAGTCATCGGGTGATTGACCGTGTCGCCTGTAAATCCGACACGCGGTGCTGTGACGCCGCATGGAAAATAGCGTTCAAAGAACCGCCGCGCTGCAAGTTGTGGAAAATGGGGATGAGCGAATGAAGCATACAGCATCCATGGTTGATCCTGTTTCTGATGGCGATGCTCTCGGAGCCATGCCATTGATTCACGGACCACGATCTGTTCCTGAAGCAGAGATTCCGGAATATCGCTGATTCCGGCATCCTTGATGATAGAAGGCATGAATATGTGGTCTTGTGGGGCTGTGAGGGACAGCGGATCTTTTTGATGAGCCGGTGAGGGGCCGGTGAAATCCCCGTAAGGCCGCGCCGCGAATCCGGCATGCTGTAACGAACCGGGCAGGTGCATTTTGCCCACGGTTGCAGTGGCATAGCCGTGGTGCCCAAAATGGGATGCGATGGTGGTGGTGTCAGGCCACAAAACCGGGCACCTGGATGGATAGCGCCCGGACAGTAACGCAATACGGCTCGGGACACACAAGGGCATCTGACAATAGGCAGTTTCGAAGTGGGTGCCCTGATCTATGAGTCCGTCCAGCGTGGGGGTCCGGCATGGTTCGCCGCCCCGGTCTTGAGAGCGATGGGACAAAAAGCGGTAACTATGTTCGTCACTCAAAAGAAAGAGGATGTTAGGGGATCTGGTCGCTGGATTCAATGGTGTATTCAACGCTCCACCTCTTTACCGATGTACATCTCCAGAAACGTCGTATGGTTCGGATAATACGGTGTCTGACCCCACCGGTTGGCCAGGAGGCCCTTGACCCAGGGTTTTCGCAACTGATAATTAAGCATATTCCAGAGAAACACACCGCCCGCATCTTCGGCTAGGATGCGCTCCGCCTGATCGTAAAGCGCCATTCGCTTCTCTTGAACCATTTCACCGGCTGCCTGATCGATCAACGCGTCGAATTCCGCATTCTGCCAGTCGTGACGGGCGTACCCCTTGGGTTGGGATCGCCAGATGATGCCGAGCATGCTGTGGGGATCCGGGAAGTCGTAGTTGAACCCTATCAGGCTCATAGGCATGACCCAGTTGTTCAAATTTCTGCGATAGGTGGCGCCCTCCACGTTTTTTATTGTGATCGTGATCCCCAGGTTGTCCTTTAGCATCTGCTGTACCGCCTGGCAGGCCTGCGCCTGCGGGGAATTGGGCGCTGCCCCACCGAGCCAAAGTTCGATCACAGGGAAATTCTTTCCTCCCGGATAGCCGGCTTCGGCCAGGTATTTTCTGGCCAGTCCAGGGTCGAATCTTTGGATATCCTTGTACTTGTCACCGACATAACCGGGAAAATGTTGTGGCAGCATCGTATATGCAGGGACCATCAATCCGTGTAGGTTGACGTTGACGAACGACACCTGATCTACCGCATGGGCAATGGCTTTGCGCACACGTGCATCATCAAACGGTGGTTCCCTGGTCCGAAAGAAAAGGTAGAACGTGGTATACTGATCGAACGACCAGAGTTCTGTTTTGAGCATCGGATCCTGTTTGATTCGCAGTAATTCTATAGGATTAACCGCCGCCACGTCGATTTCGTTGTTATCGTAGGCCATCACATCCATCGTACTGCCGGCCGTAGCAGCTCCTGTGGAGGCGTTGAAGACACGGATGATCTTTCGGATATAGGTGGGATTGTTCCCGTTGTAATAGGGATTGAGCTCAAAACTCATGTACTTGCCGGTGATCCACTCACCGAGCGTGTACACTGCGCTGCCAACAAATTTCCCTGCCTCGGTCCAGCGGGTGCCGTACTTTTCCACCTGCCAGCGGGGTACCGGCGAAGATGTGGGGAATTGCATGATATGGGGCAGATAGGCACAGGCTTTTTCAGTTTCGATTACAAGGGTCAGGTCATCAATCGCCCTGATACCTACAGACTCCGGATCCGGATTCCTCCGCTGGTTGTAGGCCTTTGCTCCCTTGATATCGTAATAGAAAAAAGCATACACATTGCCGCCGTCGGGATCCAGCATCCTCTTAAAGGAATATTCAAAGTCGTGTGCCGTCAGGGGGCGGCCGTCACTCCACCGGGATCCTGGGTGGATGTGAAACGTCCAGGTTTTTGCATCCTCTGATACCTCCCAGGTGTCGGCTGCTCCCGGAACCAGCTCCTGCTCGTGGTTGAGCAATGCCAGACGTTCGTGGACGAACGGGCTGCCGCCCGATTCATAGATCAGCATCGTCATGTCGAGACTGTTGGGTTCGTACGCAAGGTATCGGAAGACCTGATCTTCAGCAGGGGCCGCATCCGGTGGAAGCGGTTTTACGATACCTTTAAGATCAGCCTCGGTCAGAGTCAGGTGCTCTCCGCCGAGTTCTTCGTTAGACTCGGTGTTTCCGCAGGCGGCCGCTACCGACAGTATCAGCAGAATAATATGTGTAAACTTAAAATCCATCGGCAAATGAATTCCACTCTCAGGCAGTTTTAGCCATGCCGGCAGTTTCTTTTTCGGCAATTTTCAGACCGCCCTCGATGATATCGACGACTTCATCTATCTGATCTGTTGTCACCGTAATCGGCGGCATGAAGCGGAGTACATGCGATCCCGACATATCCATGAATCGTCGCTCCAGCGGATCATCCAGCTTGGTTAACGGCACGATCGGGAGCCAGAGACCGTTTTCCACACAGTGCTTGGTGACCATGGCCACCCCTTCGAAGTTGGGAACGCGGCTTTTTTTGTCCATCACCAGTTCGAGACCCAGACACAGGCCGAGACCCCGGGCTTCGCCGACGATCTCATAGGAGTCTTCCAGCTGCTTAAGCCGACCTAAAAAATGGTCGCCGACTATACGGGCGTTCTCCACCAGGTTGTTCTCATCCACAATTTCCAGATTGGCCAGCCCTGTCGCACACAGGAGCGGGTCACCTGCATGGGAAGAGAAAGGCATATAACCTTTTTCCACAGCCTTGTCCGCTATCTCGGCACTCGTCATTACGGCACACAGTGGGACTGCTCCGCCCAGGCCCTTGGAGCAGGTGACAATGTCGGGTACGATATCAAAATGCTCGAAAGCGAACCATTTTCCGGTCCGACCAAAACAGGTGAGCGCCTCGTCGGCTACCATCAGGATGTCGCGTTCCTTACAGATTGTCGCTATAGTCTGCATCCATTCTTTTGACGGTACGATCTGGCCGGCGGCGCTCATGAGCGGTTCGAAGAAGAACGCTGCGGGTTTGCCCGAGGTGGACGAATCAATGACCATCTCCGCCGCCTCGGCGCATCCCAGATTGCAGCAGGTTTCCTCCTGACAATACCCGCAGCGGTAGGAATAGGGGGTTGGGATAAATGAAGCACCCGTGGGCATCGGGCCGTATCCCTCTCTCAGCATACCGCCTCGGCCGGTTATGGACGCGCTGCCATATGTCTGCCCGTGATATCCGCGTTGAAGGGCGATGATTTCGAACCGTTCGGAGTACTTCCGTACCAGTCGCAGCGCCATCTCGTTGGATTCGGAACCGGTACAGGCAAAAAATGACTTCTGTAACGGGTCCGGTGCTATTTCGGCCATTTTTTTGGCCAGAAGCACCTCAGAGGGGGCTATGAACGTGGAACCTGTTTGTATAATTTTATGCGCTTGCCGGCACAGTGCCTCCACATAGTCCGGGTGGGAATGTCCGAGCGTCACACACAACTGTCCGGACTGGAAATCGATATATCGGTTCCCTTCCACATCCCACATATATATGCCTTCGCCGCGCTCGGGCACCAGGGGCGCCCTGCGCATAGGGTGTCGTAGAAGATACTGATCACCGAGGTCGTGCCATTCTTGATTTGTAGTGGGTAGCGAAGCCATCGATTCCTCCCGTGCGGTTGGAGCCACAGTATAAAGAGTATAAGACATTAACGTACAAAAACGCCGATTGGCAGTAGGTTCATGTGGATGTAATGTTTGGTGTTAACTCAATAATCGTGCGTTTTTTGATATGTAAAGTCAAGCAGAATAACGTGCTTGACTTCTACGGTGGGGAGAGATATGATTCATTTGAATTGAACAGCAGGAACCTATACGTGGGGTGAAGTTGTATGTCGAATGTACGCATCGGGGTTGTCGGGGCAGGATGGTGGTCTACGTATGCCCATATTCCAGCGCTCCAGGCCCATCCGGAAGCGGAATTGATAGCTATAGCGGATGTAGACGCCGTAAAATTAGATAAAGCCGCGTCGTATTATAACATCCCTTTTGCCTATACCGATTTCAGGGAGATGCTCGCGAAGGAAGACCTCGACGGTGTCATTGTCGCCGTCTGGCATGCGGCGCATTATGAAGTGGCTATGGCGTGCATGGAGCGTGGTCTCCATATGGTGCTCGAAAAACCCATGGTCCTGCAGGCAAAACACGCTAAAACACTGTACGAACTAGCCCGGGAGCAGGATCGCGAGATCATCATGGGCTATCCCTGGAATTTCCTCAATCAGACCCGCCGATCCAGAGAGGTGGCGCAGTCAGGAGGGATCGGTGAGATCCATTATATCGCAGACATCTTCGCTTCCGCGCCATATTCCTTATATAGGGGCGTTGACGGATCGGATAATCCGGATCTGGCCTCCATCTTTCCGGTTACCGGTCCAGGTGATGTGTACAGCGATCCCAATCGCTCCGGCGGCGGCCAGGGCTATCTTCAGGTAACCCATTCCGCAGCGCTCATGTTTTTCATTACCGGCCTCCGTCCCGTTACGGTACAGGCGCAGATGAGCAACCTGGATGCGCCGGTGGATGTGGTCAATGCCATCACGGTGCGTATGGATAACGGTGCGCTGGCTACGGTCGGCAGCACGGGCCGGACCGCGGCCGGCGAGGGCAAACTGGATGTCCAGGTGTACGGAGATAAAGGATGTATCGATCTCGACTATATCTCCAATTCGGGCATCATTCGCTATGCCGACGGGATTGAAGAAGTCCTTCAGGCCGGCGTTGGTGCAGACCTGCTGGGAGACAATCCCGGCGGCGATTTTCTTTACCCGGCCCACGCGCCGGTCGCCAATCTGGTGGACGTCATGCTGAACGGCGGTGAAAACATGTCCCCACCCGATGTAGGCTGGCGTGTTGTAGAAGTATTGGAAGCGGCCTACAAGTCAGCAGGGCAGGGCGGGCGTATTGTGGAGATAGAAAGCCTGTACGATTGATGGGTCTGTCCCAATCTAAAGGGTTTCCAAGTTGCCGTTCTTAATCACCAACCAGTGACAGGATAATTCGTAGGGAATAACCTCAGAGGTTCTCATGGCAGATTCCTCGACCTCTTTCCAAGGTCGGTTTTTTGAAGATTTTCAGTTGGAGGATGTGTATAGGAGCCGGTTCGGCCGTACGGTGACCGAGGCGGACAATCAGTTGTTTACGCATCTGACGCTTAATTCTAACCCGTTACATTTCGACGCGGTATACACGAGCAAGACCAGGTGGGAAAAAATTCTGGTCAACAGTACGTTTACCCTGGCGTTGATCGTGGGGATGAGTGTCTCCGACGTGAGTGAAAACGCCGTTGCTAATCTGGGATGGGAGGATGTGAAGCTGCCCAATCCCGTGTTCATCGGTGACACGCTCTATTGCGAGACCGAGGTCCTGGAGAAACGGGAATCGAAATCCCATCCCGACGCGGGTATCGTCACCATCCGGTCACGGGGGATAAATCAGAACGGTAAAGTGGTTATCGATTTCAAGCGTAACATCATGGTATTCAAACGCGATCATGCACCGGACCAGGGGTTTTTCCCGGAAGTGGAACAGGGTTAGGGCACATGCGGCTCATTCGTTCATGGATGTTTGTACCCGGGGACCGACAGAGGATGATCGACAAGGCGATGGTCCTCAATTCGGATGCAGTGATATTTGACATCGAAGACAGCGTCACACCCGAGAACAAATCGAAAGCACGGGGCCTGATTTCAGAAGCACTCGGCCGTCCAAAAGGCGGTCCGGCGCGCTTCGTACGGCTGAACGGTCTGGATAGCGTCTGGACCAATAAAGACCTTGAAGCGGTGGTACGTAACGGCCTGGCCGGTTTGATGATCCCCAAGGTGCATAGTGTTGACAACCTGACGGAATTTGAAGGGCGCCTTTCTAAATATGAATCTGATGCCGGGCTGCCCGCAGGGAGTGTCCGGCTCGTAGCCGTAATCGAAAGCGCCCGCGGGCTTGTTAATGCAGCGGCGATAGCAGACAGCAGTCCGAGACTGGCGGCACTCATGTTTGGCGCGGAAGACTTCGCCTTGGATCTGGGTATCATATCTTCACAGGTAAGAGATGCAGGGGATATGCTTTACGCCCGCTCCGCCGCTGCGGTCGCAGCAGCCTCCGCTAAATTGCAGGCCATCGACCGGATTGTGAAGGATATCACGGATCTGGAAGGTCTACAACGGGACACATTACAAGCGGCCGAACTTGGCTTTACGGGAAAAGCTGTGATACATCCCCATCAAATCGAAACGGTCCATCGCGCGTTTTCGCCGTCCGAAGAAGAGGTGGCCTGGGCCCGGCGTGTCGTCTCGGCCTACGAAGAAGCTTCCGCCCTGGGCGACGGCGCCCTCGCGGTGGAGGGGCGGCTGATCGACTGGCCGATCGTGGAGCAGGCCCGGCGTATCGTGGAAGCCACTGAAATCAGCCGACACAAAACCTGACTATGACCATCACCGAACAGCCAATCATCGATACGGATATTCACAACACGATCCCATCGCTCGAAACGTTATATCCGTATCTCCCGGATTTCTGGTGTGACTATATCGATGAATCCGCCTATGTCGCCCCGGATGCCAACGACTATCCGGCGGGGTCCCCCCTGTGGGCCCGTCCCGGTTCGAAGCCGGAGACAGGCCCTCCGGGTTCTGAGCTCAACCTTTTGAGGGAACAGACCCTTGATGCCTGGAATGCCGAATTCGGCATTCTGACATGCAACTACTGGACCTCCTGCGTCCACCACGAAGACTTTGCACTCTCTCTTTCCACTGCCATTAACGACTGGCAGGTGGATGCCTTTCTGAATCGGGAATCCCGTCTGCGTGCCTCGCTGGTGGTTCCAGGGCAGAATCCGATTTTGGCAGCCCGGGAAATCGATCGCATCGGTTGCCATCCGGGGTATGTTCAGGTCGTCTTGCCCGTGCGGTCTCACACGCTTTACGGCAAACGGCATTTTGATCCGTTGTATGAAGCCGTGGTGCGGAATGATCTTGTGGTAGGCATCCATTACGGCGGTGCTTCGGGCCACCCGCCCACACCCACCGGCTGGCCCTTGACGTTTCTGGAGGAATATTCGGGTATGCCGCAGTTGTTCCAGTCCCAGCTCATAAGCCTGATAACGGAAGGTACTTTCAACAGGCATCCTGATCTCAGGATCTCGTTCATCGAAGGGGGCTTCACCTGGATGCCGTCGTTTATGTGGCGCATGGATAAAGAGTGGAAAGGCCTGCGCCACGAATTGCCCTGGCTCACGGAATCGCCTTCAGCATACATTCACAGGCACATACGGCTGACGACGCAACCCGCTGACGCGCCGGCGAGTGCCCGTCAGTTCACGCAGATCATCGACCAGATGGACTCTGAGGATCTGCTGATGTTTGCCACCGATTATCCCCATCATCACTTCGACGCACCGGAAACAGCGTTTCCGGTGGGGCACGAGGATTCGCTGATGAGAAAGATACTGTATGAGAACGCACGGGACTGGTACAAACTGGGAGACAGGCCATGACCGATGCCCTTGCCGCGCCGGTTGCTGATGGGCTAAAGAAGGGGTCGGCGATCGATTGTGATATTCATAACGCGGTGCCGTCCAATGAGGTGTTACTGAAATATCTGCCCGAAAAATGGCATCGATATCACCAGACTACTGGAAGGCGGGGGCACGTGGGATCCGGGTATCCACGCGCGGTGCCCCATGCGGCCCGGGTGGACTCGTGGCCGCCGTCTGGATTGCCGCCCGGGGCAGATCTCCAGTTCATGCGGGAGCAGTTGCTGGACTACTGGGATTTCGAATACGGCGTCCTCAACTGTCTGTGCGGCGTCGGTTCCGAACTGAACCTCCCCTATGGCGCGGCCATGTGCCAGGCGGTGAACGACTGGCAGGTGGCGGAATGGATCGAACCGGAGCCCAGGCTTCGAGCCTCGCTCATCATTCCCTACGAAGACGCCGATCTGGCAGTTGCGGAGATTGAGCGCATCGGCGGTCATCCGGGTTTCGTACAGGTACTTTTCCTGTGCCGCACCCGTGAACCGCTGGGGCACTGGAAATACTGGAAGATCTATGAGGCGTCCATCGGGCACAACCTCGCGGTGGGAATGCATTTCGGAGGGGCGGGCGGTGGTCCGATCACCGGTGCCGGATGGCCGACCCACTATGTCGAGGATCACGGCGGGATGCCCCAGGCGTTTCAGGCCCAGGTCGCCAGCCTCGCCTGCAGTGGTGTATTCGAGGCACTGCCGGACTTGAAGTTTGTGCTGATTGAGGGCGGCTTCGCATGGCTGCCTCCGCTAATGTGGCGGCTCGACCGGCAGTGGGAACGGCTCGGTAACGAAACCCCGGCTTTGACAAGACCCCCTTCCGAGTATGTTCGTAAACACATGTGGCTCACGACACAGCCTATGGAAGAACCGCCGCAGAAGGAATACTTCCACCAATTGCTCGAACAGATGGACATGGACGACCGGCTCATGTTCGCGACCGATTATCCCCACTGGGATTTCGACGCGCCGGCCACCGCATTTCCCGTGGACCTCGAACCCGGTGTAAAGCGGGCGATCATGTCCGGCAACGCTAAGAACCTGTATGGACTGACCTGATTGGGGGTATACATGCCCAGGCATATAGTCGCAACTGAGGATGAGATCGCGCCGGGACAACGCAAGATCGTTGATGTTGCCGGGCGGGCAATCGGTGTGTTTAATATAGACGGAGAATACTTCGCGGTGCGGAATCGGTGTCCACATCAGGGTGGTCCGGTGTGTGAGGGATATCTGACCGGTTTTCTGAAGTCCAGCGTACCCGGCGAATACACCTATACCCGTCGGGGGGAGATACTGCGATGTCCCTGGCATGGATGGGAATTCGATGTCAAAACCGGGCAATCTTGGCTCGATCCGAAACGGGTGCGTGCCAGAAGTTACCAGGTCAGCGTCGTCCCGCCAGATACTCTTGACACCGATACAGATATTCAACAGGGGTCTTACAAGGCCGAGACCTACGAGGTGACCGTTGACCGGCAGTATGTAATCGTGGAGGTCCCCTGAAGGGCATACGGAGGATTAACACCCTTTGCCGATCTGACCCACCGCCAGCCTTTCGGTACGCATGAAGACTTGAAATCCTGGCGAACCTGGCCCAGGCCGCCTTTGGCTTCGACAAGATTCCGGGTATTGCACCTAACGGACAAATTATGGAACCTACCTCTCATCTCGGCATCGTTTCGCTCATTCCGGCCGCCACAGCCATCATCCTGGCTTTCCTGACCCGTAACGCCATCTATTCGCTTGCTGTCGCCTGTCTGGCAGGTGTGCTGCTGGCCGGCCAGGGATTGACCGGTTTTCCGGATCTGATGATTAATGCATTGGGAAACACCAGTTTTTCGTGGATTTTCCTACTGGAGCTGTTCATCGGTATCCTGATTGCCTTTTTTATAAGATCAGGCGCTATTCAGGGATTTACCCGGTTCATGGCGGATAAACAGCTCAGTCGCAGAGGGATTCAGCTGTGGACATGGGTACTGGGCATGTTCGTGTTTTTCAGCGATTATTTCAGCCCTTTGTTCGTTGGTACTACCATGCGAAGTTTGACCGACAAGGCCCGAATTTCCCGTGAAAAACTCGCTTATATCGCAGACTCCACCTCTGCTCCGGTATCCGTGATCGTACCGATTACGGGCTGGGCGGTGTATATCGCCGGTTTGACGATCGGTATGGGACCCATAACGAACCCGGCCGAAGCTATGGTGGTTTTCACCCAGGCAATACCCTATAATTTTTACGCCTTGATTTCTGTACTCATGGTGGGGTTGATCGCCGTGGGTGCTGTCCCGGAATTCGGCCCCATGCGAACGGCGGAACGCAGGGCGCAGCTTGAAGGTAAAGTCCTGCGGGACGGCGCCGTACCGCTAATCGGCGAGGAGTTGACAGAAACGCCGGTATTTCCCGGCATGAAGACGCACCTGTTTTTCAACTTCGTTTTACCGGTGCTGACCATAATCGGTATCGCCGTCGGATCATTTGCCATAGGCGGTTCAGCGAAGACCATGGAGGCATTTTTGGCAGCGGTTGCGGTGCTGGGTATCACGCTGCGGATTCAGGGCATCCCATTGAAGGACATTATGAGTGCGTCCATGCTCGGCATAAAGGGGATCATGCCGGCGGTTATGATTCTCGCATTCGCCTACACGATTAACCAGCTGAGTAAAGATATGGGGACCGCGGTCTACATGATTGAGATTTCACAGGACTACCTCACACCGGGCCTGCTGCCGTTCATGACATACATCCTTGCTGCTACCATCGCGTTTTCCACCGGCACCTCCTGGGGTACGTTTGCCATCGTCGTGCCCATCGCGATTCCCATGGCACTGTCCTATTCGGGTAACGAGATTTCGTCCCTCGTCTGCGCCACCCTCGCGGCGGTGGGCGGCGGCGGTGTGTTCGGTGACCACTGTTCGCCTTTATCCGACACTTCGATCCTGGCGTCCACTGGTAGCGCTTCAGATCATATCGATCACGTGAAGACCCAGATTCCCTATTCTCTTACGGTAGCGATCCTGGCAGCGTTCCTGTATCTTATATTAGGTATGACCATGGTGTCATAATTTGGTTATCACGCCGACCACTCAAAACATGGAGATGATTATGTCCGATCAGCATCTGATTTTCGTAACCTCCTGCACTTCCGGTGAGAACGCCGGCATCACTGCATTTACGCTGGATACCGGGTCCGGCAGGCTGGAACAGATCAACCGGTACACAGATATCGACAGCCCTTTCTACCTTGCACTGTCTCCCGACCGTAGCCGGTTGTATTCCACCCACGAGGGTGACATGCCGTCCGTAATATCGTTTGACATCGATCGGTCTTCTGGGGTGCTGAGCAAAATCAATGAACGGTCCACCGAAGGCACCACGCCCTGTTACGTGGATGTGGATCGCACCGGCAAGGTCCTGGTGTTCGCTAATTATTCATCCGGCAGTGTCGGTTCGTTTCCAATACGGGACGATGGGTCCCTGGGCGCGATGGCTTCATTCGTGCAGCACGAGGGAGCGAGTAAAGTCAATGTGGACCGCCAGATGGGTCCCCATGCCCACTGCTCCGTCATCAGTCCCGGCGGCAGGCACATGTTCGCCTGTGACCTCGGTCTCGACCAGGTGATCGGCTATGGCCTGGATGCAACCTCTGCGCAATTAACACCGCTTGAACAGCCGTATGTACGTACGATCGGTGGTGCCGGTCCGCGTCATTTCACCTACCACCCCCAGGGTGGTTATGTGTACGCCAACAATGAGCTGGCAAACTCAGTCAACGTGTTCAACTACGACGAAGACAGCGGCGTTCTGATCGAACGCCAGGTCATCTCAACACTGCCGGAAGATTTCACGGATTTGAATTACACGGCGGACATCAAGATCACGCCCAACGGTCGCCACCTCTATTGTTCAAATCGCTTCCACGACAGCATCGCAATATACAGCATCGGAACCGACGGCTTGCTTACGTTGGTCGACATACAGCCGAGCCTGGGGAAATTTGCTCAGAATATCGCGATCACGCCTGACGGAAAACTACTCATTTGTGCAAATATGCAGGATGATGGCGAAGGAAAAACCGGTGAAAATCTGGTGGTCTTCCGAATCGATGAATCGAGCGGAAAACTAAATCCCGCAGCCGATCCTTTTCCGATTGCCAATCCTTCCTGTACGATGATTGTCTGAGGGGACCCATGACGCCGGAAGAGAAATTCATGTTCGACCTGCAGGGATACCTGGTCGTGAAGCAGGTCCTGGACCCGAAAGAAGTGGCAACCCTGGTCAGTTTGGCCGATGAGGCATTTCCGGGTGACTACAACGATCAGGGTACGCGCAATACCCTGTTCGTCTCAAAATGGGGTGCGGCGACTCTTTCCCTGGTCGATCATCCGCGTGTTTTGCCCTATTTGCTGGATTTAATGGGTCCCTATTTCCGGATCGACCATGACTATTGCATTTTCATGAGAAAAGGTGCGCGGGGAGGCCCTCTTCATGGCGGACCGCGGTTTCAATGGGGTGACGGTATGCCGGGAGACCACTGGTATGACTGCCAAAACGGTGTCATCAGGAACGGTCTCACGGTGTTCAGTTACTGTCTGACCGCCTCGCGGCGCGGTGACGGCGGTTTCGCGTGCATACCCGGCAGTCACAAAACCAACTTCTTAACTGAATTACCCGATGACGTTAAAATATTCAACCGGACTGCTCATTATGTCGTGCAGCCGGAGGTCGAAGCTGGGGACATGATAATCTTCACGGAAGCGTTGATACACGGCACAAAGCCCTGGGCGGCGGAATATGATCGGAAAGCACTGCTGTATAAATACAGTCCCGGCCATTCTTCCTATGCGGACTACGGGTATGATCCGGACGACTACCCCGGCGCAACCGACCAGCAGCGCCGCATAATGATGCCGCCGTCGATTCGCAACCGGCAGTTGAGTGTGGTGGCATCTACATAATGTTCAAAGCGATTCTCTGGGACAACGACGGGATCCTGGTGCAGACAGAGGAATGGTATTACGAAGCCAATAAACGGGTCCTGGCCGGGGAAGGTGTGGACTTGTCTTTTGAGCTTTATCACGATCTGCTTCTGCGACAGAACATCGGCGCATGGCACCTTCTGGAGGGTGCGTCTGACGAAGCCGTGGAAAAACTCAAACGTAAGAGGAACAGGATTTATGCGGAGCTGCTCCGGACGCAGGATATCTTTGTCAGGGCTGCCCGGGATGTTCTGGAATCATTGCATGGCCGATACGCTATGGGCATCGTAACCAGTTCACTCAAGGATCACTTCCAAATCATCCATGACCGCAGTGGTCTGCTTCCGTATTTCGACTTCGTGGTCGCTTCGGGTGATTTTACCAAGTCGAAACCGGATCCGGAGCCTTATCTGGTCGGTATAGACCGCACCGGATATGCGGCGCACGAATGCGTCGCGATAGAAGACTCCGAACGCGGCGTACTGGCAGCCAAACGGGCCGGGCTCACCTGTTGGGCTCTACCGAGCGCCATGACGGGAAGCGGTGACTTTTCCATGGCAGACCGAGTCCTCGACAGCCTTCAGGACGTACCGGCCCTTCTTGACTCCTGACGCCGCGCCACGCTCTTTAGATCCATTTCCAAGTGTGGGCCCCGAACTGGAAACTGGGTCACTGGAAGTTTCTGAGACGGCATGAAATTTTCGATTATCCAGGCACACCTGGATAATCAGCCTGTGCTGGCGAAACGATGGAATGCAGTTTCACGGACTGAATTGTGTTCTGAAGTATGGCATCTGGAAATCAATTCCTCGTGATATCCCCAGTCAAAACCGACATGCCTCCTTTGGTATCAGACTCAACACGTACGCTCTATCCTTCCACCCACAGCCGATTCGAACGGTGCCCGGTGATTCGGTGCCACATGGAGAACGTTAACAGGACTATCGCATTTAGCCGGGAACAGTCTGTTATGGGCCACCTGTTCCGAGAAACAAGGGCTGGGTTGCCTTCATCTGGCTACACAGTGTCGGTACAGCGGTTTGACATCCTCCGGCAGCGCTTCATACACTTCCGGCCTGATTAACTCCATTTCATAGTTCTTACCGCCGGTCTCGACCACCATCTGGGTATGCTCCGGTGTCCCAATAATCGTGGGATTAAGGTTTAGCCACCAGGGGGCGTACCGGATGATCATGGCTACACGTGGTTTGTCGGTCCTGTTTGTGGCTACCGCATGCCAGGTCCGGCTGTCCGCCACGAACACACTGCCCGCCGGGCCCGTGATGGACATTTCAGTAGGATAGGGCGCATCGCGGTCGATCTCTTCCATATCTCCGACGGAGGGATTCAGGGCGGAGCGGTGGCTGCCGGGAATGACGAGGGTACCCCCGTTTTCGGCGGTGAATTCCGACAACATCCAGATGGTCGATAGATGCATGGTCACGTCCGGATAGGGCGCATGCAGGCGCGAAGCGTTGGTCTGGTTGTAAGGCCAGTCCGCGTGCCAGTATCCTCGGTCGTTTCCTGTATGGTTGATGACACAGTCCGTGCAGGAGATGCGTACATGGTCTCCGAACAATGATTCCGCCAGACCCATGATCCTGCGGTCCGCCAGGTACGGTGCGAAGGACTGCGTGTAATTGATCACCTGCCGGAGGCTGCCGACGCCCCTGTTTCCGACCCGGTGTCCCCGGGAACGGGTATTTGCCAGTGCCGCCTCGGATTCCGAGGAATGTTCGGCCTGTACCCGAGCCACACTTTCCCGGATGTTATCGACCACATCGGGCGGTACCACATTTCGAATGACACAAAACCCGTTCATCTCAAACTGTCGGAGGCGATCCGCCAATGTCATGACTGTCTCCAAGTGATTTATCATAAACCTTTTATTGATCCTTTTCTGAGGATAGTATATACTAAGAGCGAACATCCGGGCAATTGATTTCGATGGTCACGCTAAAGGCATCTGATGTACAGTGTAGGTATAATAGGTATAGGCAGCATTTCGGAAGGATATGGACGTCCAGACGATCCGTATGCCTATTGTCATACCGGTGGCATACTGCACAGTGCGGCGGTCCGGTTGACATCCGTCGCAGACCTGGATGAAACACGCCGTCTCCGATTCCAGGATAAATGGGGAGAACGGTTTCCAGGTCTGGCCTATCATGAAAACGCCGCTTCTCTTCTGGATGACGGTCCACCTGATATCGTGGCCGTCTGTGTTCGTGGCCCTCAACATTTTTCCGTTATGCAGCAGGTTCTTGCTGCCGGACCAAAGGCCGTCTTCCTGGAGAAACCTCCTACCTGTTCGTTGCAGGAAATGGACGAGATGATAGCAGCCGCGAACGCTGGAAACATACCCATAACCGTTTCATATTCCCGGCACTGGTCTCCCCACGTGCTTCGACTGCAGGAAATGGTTCAGGATGGACTGATCGGCTCAGTCGAAAAAGTAATCGGGTATGTAGGGGGGACGTTCCTGTCATTCGCGAGTCACACGACGGACCTGATCTGTCAGTTTGCCGGCTACTGTCCGGAATCTGTAATGGCCCAGGGGCATTACAGAGAGGCGGAAGAGATTCCGGACGGATACGAAGGAGAACCGGTGATAAATGGGGCCCTTATCAAGTTCAGAAACGGTGTTAACGGAATCCATGTGGGACATGACGCAGAGCACGGCGGATTCTACTGCGATGTTTTGGGTACCGAAGGGCGTGTTCGCGCAGGGATGTATATTCCTCCTTTTGCCTGCGATGGAGATGAAAACCCCATTGACCTGACGGGGCAGATGCCGGAAAATAAAAGTGTGTTTACTGTAGCCTATGAACAGATCGCCGGCTATCTCGACGGCGGTGCGTTACCGCACTGTACAAATATGGATTTTATGACCGTCCATGAACTCGGTTTTGCGTCCATAGAAAGTATCAACACCGGCAGAGAGGTTCTGTTACCTGCAAAGAACCGTAACCGAAAGGTATTTGCCAATGGTTGAGATGTTTATTTGAGAGGAGGACTATCATGCTCATACCCGTATCAGAATTTATCGGATTGGAGGGGCTGACCCATCTATGCGCAGGTGGGGAAACGCCCATGCTGAAATCGCAGATGGATGTGGTGAGCCGGTTTTTCAATGACAAGGTGTGGGGGGAGGAGAGCCGGGAAAGGCTCGAAGCCACATCCCTACAGTGCAAGAAAAAGGTAGGTGAGTTACTGCATGTGGATGCCGAAGAGGTTGCGCTGCTCGCCCATTCGTCGGAAGGGGTAAATCTGATGGCCCATGCCCTGCCCTGGGAGGCGGGGGACAATGTTCTGGTAGCAGATGTGGAGTTTCCTTCGGATGTCCTGCCCTGGACACGGCTCGAGAAGCTCGGTGTAGAAGTCCGGGTGGTAGAGAACAAGAACTGGGAGATCAGTCTTGAAGATGTAGATGCGGCCATAGACGCACGGACCCGATTGGTGGCCATGAGTCATGTGAGTTATTTCACCGGCCAACGTCTATCGCTGCCTGACCTGGCGGACCTGGTGCATGCCCGCGGTGCTTTGCTCCATGTGGATGCGACGCACGCTGCCGGGGTCGTTCCGGTGGAGGCATATCATGCGGACACGCTGGTGTCGAGTTGCTATAAGTGGCTACTGGCAGTGCACGGTGCGGGTATTTTCTACTGGAACCGGGAACGGTTGCCGGATCTAGAACCGCCGTTTCTAGGCTGGCATACGCCGTTGTCCATGCCGGAATGGCAGAACCCGGGTTCCTATACATCCCGCCCCGATGCGGGAAAATTTGAACCGGGCAACGAAGGATTTATAAGTGTATATATCCTGGACAATGCGTTGGACCGTCTTCTCGAAATCGGCATTCCGGCTATAGAGGATCACGTTCTCAATCTCAGTGGTAAAGTCTGGGAAGGTCTCAACGACCTGGGGTGGGAAATGATGACGCCCCGGGATCCGGACCGGCGGGCCGGCAACGTGTGCTTCATGGCCGAAAACATAAAAGCCATAACCGATTCTCTGGAAGAAAAGAACATATACATCTGGGGCAGCTATGGGGGAGTAGGACGTGCCCGCGTGTCCACCCATCTATACAACACGGAAGCGGACATAGAGCGATTTCTGGAAGCCATGCAGGAAATTCCTGTCACGCATCCCTCGTCGGCCGGGGTATAAGCTGGAGGATGTAATGAGAATACTGTACTTCGACATCGACAGCCTTCGTCCCGATCACCTGGGATGTTACGGGTATGGCCGCCCGACATCACCCGCCATCGATCAGATAGCCTCCCAGGGCATGCGGTTCGACCATTATTATTGTGCAGACTCTCCCTGCATGCCGTCGAGGCACGGTTGGATAACGGGACGGTATGGCATTAACAACGGCGTAGTCACTCACGGCGGACCAGCGTCCCAATTATCCATTCGGGAACAACTTTATGGCGGACCGGATGAACGCAACCAGCTCGTGCAGAGGAGACTTCGTCAGAACGGGCTCGACACCGTGTGTTTTTCCAACTTCGCTCCCAGGCACTGTGCCAGCTGGTTCAGTATGGGATGGACGGAATATCATTCGCCCAGTCTTAAAACCGGGTCCGAATCTGCTGAAGAAGTCAACGAACCTGTGTTGCGGTGGATCAAAAATAACGGTGACAGGGACGACTATTTTCTTTATATAAACTACTGGGATCCGCACCGCGTGTATGATGTGGATCGGCAGTGGTATGATAGGGTGAACGAGCATCCGGTGCCGGTGGACTGGCCCGACGAAGCGGCTATCCAGGAACAACAGGATATCGAAGGGTGGTTTACCGCTGCCCACCTGTTCCCACGGGGCGCCAAGAGTCCTACCCCCAATATGCCTGATGCCATACGGAACCGGTCCGACTTCGAGCACCTCGTCACCGGGTACGATGCGGAGATCGCATACACGGACTATCAGGTGCAGCGCGTCCTGGACGCCCTGGATGCACATGGCGTGCTGGAAGACACGGTGGTCATCATATCCGCCGACCATGGAGAAGCCATGGGAGAACACGGGGTATACGGGGACCATGTGTGTGCAGATGAGTGTATCAACCGGGTACCCCTTATTATTAAGTGGCCGGGCGTTACTACACCCGGTTCCGTATGTGAGGACTATCTGTATAATGTCGATTTTGTCGCTACATTGATAGAATTGACCGGTGGTGAGATTCCGGCATACTACGATGGCAGATCGTTTGCGAACGGTATGGGAAAAGGTAACTGTCATCTGCACGACTACCTTGTTTGGGGACACGGACTGTACACATTACAAAGGTCGGTCCGGACGCCGCGGCATTTGATGGTCCGGACCTATGATGACTACGGATATTCATTTGATCCGGTAGAATTGTACGACATGGAAAAAGATCCGTATGAGACTAACAACCTGCGGGACGAAGCACCCCATATCGTCCGGCAATTGGATCATTACCTCGCAGAATGGCTCCATGAGCAAAGTGTTAAACCCTATGCCATCCCCGATCCGTTACAGGTGGAATGGCGCGAACGCCAGAAAGGAAATTAGTACCATGTGTTTTCGAGGTAGAGGCATCCCAATGCCCTATGTAACAATGTTTGTGTTCTGTGTTTGCTTTGGCTGTGCCCAGGAACCTTCCGAAAAGAAGACGACCACACCTTCAGTGAGTCCTGCCGCACAGCCCGAGCCAACAGACTGGGAGTCAATGGACAGTGAGATTGTCGACTCACATGGTATGTCGTTCGTTTTGATTCCCCCGGGTACGTTCGAAATGGGCTCTGAAACAGGTGATAACGATGAAAAACCGGTGCATACGGTCCGGATCACCGAGCCGTTTTATTTCGGGAAATATGAGGTGACGCAAAAGCAATGGAAATCCATTCTGGGAGCGAATCCGAGTACGTTTAAAGGGGATGATTTGCCGGTCGAGAATATTTCCTGGATTGAGGTGCAGAAATTCCTCCGGCGGTTAAACCAGTTCGAAGGACGCCTGACCTACCGCATGCCTACCGAGGCCGAGTGGGAATATGCCGCCCGCGCAGGGGGTGCAGCGGATGCAGAGATACCTTTAGACGCGATGGCGTGGCATCAAAGCAATTCCCAAGGGAAAACCCATCCGGTCGGCCGCAAGCAGCCGAATGCCTGGGGGATTTATGATGTTCTGGGTAATGTCTGGGAATGGTGCAGCGATCGTCACAGCGACTATCCGGAGAGGACTGTAGTAAACCCTACCGGTGCAAAAATCGGTGTCACTCGTTCCATCCGAAGCGGTATTTCGAGGAGCGGGACAAAAAGCGGTTCTCAGTCAGCCTCAATCAGAGTCAACCGCGTCTTCCGAGGAGGTAGCTGGATGGTGCCGCGGAACAGGGTTCGGCTGACCGATCGAGGGAGCCGTTTAGAGGATTATTACGCACACAATATAGGACTCCGTCTGGTCAAGATTGCCCAGTAGGGGGGCGTCATGCGTAATGGGATGTTCGGTTTAGTGACACTAAGCTTTCTTCTTGGGTTTAATGTTCCTCTGAACGCCCAGAATCTCACTCGACATGGCGAGGTGGTCAAAGTCCTGGAAAACCACGTGGAGATCAGGATGATCGACACGGTTCGCATCAGGATAGGCGCCACCGGAATTCTGTATACCCCCAAGATCATCGACGGGATAATCGAGCCTCTCAGGGCCGCAAACATAAGGGTTTCCAGTGTAGACGGTGATTCTGTCATCGGTCGGATCACCTCTCTCTTCAGGCCGCTATCCGGTGAGCACTGGTACGGCGTAATTTTCGATGAGGTGAACCGACCGGTTTTGCGAGGCAGGCTGGAAGTAAGGTCTTTTCCCAAAAATGCGACTGTATTCATCAATGGGGATCGCCGCGGACAGACCCCTATGGTGTGTGACCTGGTGCCCGCGGTCTACACGCTTCGACTGGAACTGGACGGCTTTGTGACCGATGAGCGGGAGATAGAGATCAGAGGAGATGAATCCTCTCGGATACAAGCTGTCTTGCAACGGAGAAATGCGATTGAGGAGGGGCTTTCTGCTGATTTTTACCTGAGAAAAGGAATCGTATTGTTCGATGCCGGCGAGCTACGGCTCGCGCTACTTTATTTTGAGCAAACGCTCCGCCTCCTTCCCGATGACGCATTTTCCCGTGATATGCTCTTGAGAACAAAAGAGGCCCTAATCTCACAAACGGCCGAAAGAACGCAAGGGACAGAAAGGTACAATGACGCGGAGGTATCGTCCTGGCGGATGGCGGCCCGCAGATTCATGAATCAGGAAGCGTTCGGGAACGCATCGGAATACGTTGAGAAAATACTCGAGGTGTTGCCGGAGGATCCTGAGGCACGTCTCTGGTGGATTCGCCTGACGTCCCCTGTCATCGAAGCCGGGAAGAAAAAGACCCAGCACATCAAACTACCTGACGGCCAGACCATCGACTTGGTAATGGTTCCAGGAGGCACGTTTGAAATGGGGGATGCGCTGGATCTGGGAGACGACGATGAGAGACCCGCGCATACGGTCACGGTTAGCAATTACAGGATGAGCGTGTACGAGATTACCAACGCTCAGTTTGCGGCCTTTCTAAATGAGAAGAGAAACGAAAAGGAAGACCGGAATCTCTGGTTGGATGTAGGAGATGAAGATACCCAGATTGCGAGGGTAAATGGAGCGTTTGTGCCGAAACCGGGTTTTGAAGACCGTCCGGTCATAGAAGTCACCTGGTTTGGCGCACAGGCGTTTGCCATTTGGGCCGGGGGCCGACTCCCAACCGAGGCGGAGTGGGAGTACGCCGCTCGAAACGGCGGTCGGTCTATTCGGTATCCCACCGGAGATTCTTTAGCCCCCATGAATGCGAACCTGGCCGGTACCGGCGATAACGACCGGTGGGAGTCTTCAAGCCCGGTTGGCTGCTTCGCCCCCAACGACCTGGGGCTTTACGACCTGGCCGGTAATGTCTGGGAATGGTGCCAGGACTGGTACGCCGGTGATTACTATAAAAACAGCCGAAAAACCAACCCAACGGGGCCACCGTACGGCGAGACCCGTATCCTCCGCGGCGGTTCCTGGAGCGATACCGCAAACATGAGCCGTGTTTCGTACCGGAGATGGAATAACCCGGGGGACAGTCGCGTGGACGTAGGATTCCGGATCGTCGTGCCGGGCGGCAGTTAGGTATTATTTCATATACTGTTTAATGTGCGCCCTGGCACGGATGAAACCGATCTGCTGAGCTTCCCATTCGCCGTCACCCCAGTAACGGGCGTCTTCATGTTCGATGCTCAGGATACCATCAAAGCCGAAGCCTTCGAGCACCTTAATGATGCGGGCCCAGTCCGCTTCACCCTCACCGGGAATGCAGTACCTCCACCAGTTTTCACCAAAGCCGACCGAGGAAGTCAATGAGGGTGTCATCCGGCCGTGCAGGTACAGCGCTTCGTTGTCGAAAACAGTGTCCTTCGCATGTACATGTTTGGTCCGGTGGCCGAATTCATTTAGGAAACGCAGGTAGTCCACACCCAGGCGGATTAAGTGTGACGGATCGAAGTTGATGCCGAATGCTTCGTGAGGACAGGCATCGAACATGGCCCGCAGCAGCTCAGGTGTGGCGCCTATGCGTTCGTAATGGTTTGAGCCCCCCGGCCAGCCTTCCAGCGCGATAACCGCACCCACCGATTCCGCATAATCGCAGATGGCCGGCATGGTGCGCTTCCACTGTTCCAGCGATGCGGCACGTCCCTGGGACGGGTCGATTGGCGCCGGTGCTACATAGAACATATTGTTTATGCCGTTGTCCACCGAGTTCTGAATAGACTGATTCGCGGAATCGATAGCGGCTTTTTGTGCGGCAGGATCATCACTCAATAGATCCTGGCCGGCGTTAAGATCCACCTGGCCGATGGCCACGCCGTGCTGCTCGGCAGTACGCACCATCTCAGGGGTCACACGACCCACATCGATCGTGTCGAATCCGTTTTCCTCAAGCCAGGCGCACACCTCGTCGAACGGCATCTTCTGAATCGTTCCGGTGGTCCGAATTCCGACATTCATGAACAGACTCCTTGGTGATTTGCATGAAGGGATATTATATTCAGGTCAGACGCCAATCTATACGGACAGATTCCGAGATGCAAGATGTATAACACCTATTTCAGATTGAAAGATCAAAATAGTGAATCGAAAGCTATTTTTGTCTCCGAAGTGAGTAGGTCACTATCTTGCAGAAATTAACCATTTACACGCACTCCTAACGCGCCGGGACCCATGAAACTACTTGTCTACCCCCAAATTTCTGATTCAGACGTCGCACGTATTCAATCAGCCTTTCCTGAACTCAAAATTATTCTTGCCCGTAGTGAAGGAGAGGCCCTGGGTTATATTGTAGATGCGGATGCCATGTACGGCGTCATAACGCCCGACTTGTTATTGACCGCCCAGAATCTGAAATGGGTTCAGGCCGACTGCATCGGAATGGAAAATTACATATTCCCCGACCTGGTGGAGAGCGATGTCATATTGTCCAATGTACGCGGAGTGTTCAGTGATCATATCGCCAATCAGGTCTGGTCCTATATCCTCGCCTTTTCACGTGGACTGCACCGGTATATGCGCCGACAAGTGCGCCATGACTGGGATCCTTCGGGAGATACCATCCATCTGCCCGAATGTACCTTGGGCATTGTAGGCCTGGGGGGTATAGGCCGCGAGGTAGCCGCCCGGGGCCCCGCGTTCGGTGTTCGGGTCATTGCAGTTGATCCCCGGACCACGCTTAGCCCGGAGAATGTGGAGCACATTGCTCCTCCCGAACAACTTGATAGTCTTCTTGCGGAATCCGATTTTGTGGTCATCTGCGCACCCCACGCTACAGGTACGGAAAAGCTGATGGCCGGTCCGCAATTCGACAGGATGAAATCATCGGCTTTCCTTATCAATATAGGCCGCGGTGTCATCGTCGATCTCCAGGCGCTGACCGAAGCGCTTCAGCAGGGGAAAATTGCCGGTGCAGCCCTTGATGTGTACGAGACGGAGCCCCTACCTCCTGATCATCCGCTCTGGGATATGGATTGCACCATTTTGACCCCCCATATGGCGGGCCACGGTCCTTATGTTCAGGATCGGCGTATCGATGTATTTATTGACAATATGAAACGTTTCCTAAATGGTGAACGATTGTTGACAGTGGTGGATAAGGACCAGTGGTTTTAGATACGGACATCCTTATATCAGGAGGGGGACCTGCCGGGCTCTGCGCCGGTATCGTTCTCGCGCGACAGGGGCTGCGCACGATTATCTGTGAGCGAAGAGCTTATCCGATCGATAAGGTGTGCGGCCAGGGAATCATGCCGACCGGCGTCGCGGATCTCAAGGCCCTCGGCATCAGCAGGTACCTGCCGGTGGGTTCATATTACCCCTTCAAAGGAATATCTTACCATTCCCGGTGTGGTGATATCGCGGTGTCATCCTTTTCCGAAGGGGCGGGTTGGGGAATGCAACGCCCTGTACTGTCCGGTGCGCTTAGACGGTGCGCAGAGGCAGTGCCAAATCTCACGGTGATGTCCGATGTTGGTGTTGTTGCTCTAACGCGGGATTTAGACGGTACTACCGTCAAGACCTCAGATGGCAGGAGGCTCAAGACCCGGCTACTCGTCGGAGCGGATGGCCTCAATTCGAAAATCAGGACATGGTCTGGTCTGGATGGAGCGCCGCAGAAACTGAACCGGTGGGGTGCAAGGCAGCATTATCGATCTAAACCCTGGAGTGAGTGTGTAGAAGTCCACTGGAAGGACGGTGTCGAGGCCTACGTAACACCCTGTGGAGAGAACCTGGTTGAGATCGCATTCCTCTGGGGGCGGGATCTGTTTAAGGACGTCGCCGGTGGAAGGGCTTTAATACCGAGCTTATTAAGTAACTTCCCCGAGCTGCAGGACAGGGTGGTCAACTGCGAAGTGAATGATGATCCGAAGGCGGTGGGACCCCTCAGTCGAGCAGCGTCATCACCGGTAGACGACGGGATCCTTCTGATAGGCGATGCGGCCGGGTACCTGGACGCCATCACCGGCGAGGGTATCGGCCTGGCGACCAGGCAGTCCCTGGCTCTCGCTGAAACGGTGGGACCGTTGCTGTTGAACAACGGGGGCAATATACCGAGCAAAGCGGAACTTCAGGACTACCGCAGGGCCTATCAAAAAATTGTCCGTCCTTATGGCATCCTTACCAGGGCGGTTCTGTTCCTCACCAAGCATCCCGCATTAGCGACCCGGACCATAAGAGCGCTTGGGGATCGGCCGGATGTGTTTCAGACATTGTTGTCGATTAACATGGGCAACATCCCCACAGTGCCCCGGCTGTTCGCCACCGCAGTTAAACTGGCTACCGGATTTCTCGCTTGCACACCAGTCCCGGAACGGCGGTAAACCACCAGTGACTCTTTCCACCCGTCAGATGACCATGACTGCGTTGATGACCGCCCTGACCGCGTTAAGCGCATACCTGGTCCTGCCAATCGGACCGGTACCCGCAACTCTGCAGAGCAGTGTGGTCCTTGCCTCCGGTGCCTTGCTCGGCAGCCGTCTGGGGGCGCTCAGCCAGGTGGTTTACCTTGTGATGGGGCTGATCGGACTGCCGGTCTTTGCCGGCGGAAAAAGCGGACCGGGCATCCTGGTCACACCTACGTTCGGTTACCTGGTCGGTTTCGTGGCCGCCTCCTTTATCACTGGCCTGATCGTTGAAAAACCCCGAAAACCCTCTCTGCCTACCCTATGCGGCGCCATGCTGGCGGGATCATCAGTGCTCATGTTGTGCGGGGTCATGTATCTGTTTTTCAATTTGAATATTATAGTAGGGCAGGAAACCACATGGTCCCAGGCCTTTTCGATCGGTATTCTCCCTTTCCTACCGCTCGAGGGGCTCAAAATTGCCCTGTCCGTTGGCGTTGTGTACACGCTGAAACGGCACAGTTCTGTGGAAGCCGGTACCGTTGTCCGAGGTTGACATGCCGTATAGATAAGTTTATAATTCTCCACATAGGTTAGATGCGTTGCAACCTTCCGTTATAGTGGACCGCAGGATGGATTTCCATTCGAGAAAGGGCGAAATCTGTTTAGGGGATCTGTACTTTGGTGCACGTTCGGACAATGTACAGGTGTTACGGGGAATTCCATACATTACAGACAGACGCCATTACAGGTGAGTTCAAGGGAAAAGATCGACCGGCAGGATACACGGGGCGGACGCCATGGAGCGTCCCTCTATGGTCAGAGGAAGTGACATGGCGGGTGGGCGTGACCAAATTATAATTCGTATGTTCCTATGCCTCCTTTTCACAAGTCTGTTCTCCTGTGCCGAATCTGCGGATGTCGGCCCTGCACCGGATTTAGATACCGCCCCAGGACTGAGTAATTCCATTGGCAAACCGCTACCTGCGGATGCCGCGCATCCTGATCAGCAGATTTTCCGGTACCAGATGATCGAACCGTTGAACTACGATATCAGTATCGCGATTTATGAGGCCCAGGGCGCCGTGCCGCTGTTCGAACGTCTGGCGGTTCTGAATGAGGACCTGGAACTGGTACCGGCCGCCGCCACAGAATGGGATGTCGCGGAAGATGGTCTAACCTGGACGTTTCACCTGAGGCCGAACGGGAAATGGAGCGACGGACGTTCCGTGTCCGCCCATGATTTCGAATATACGTACAAACGGTTTCTCGACCCCAACGAGGCAAGCCCTTACGCGTTTTTCTATTATGAAATTTTGGGTGCTCGAGCGTTTAATCACGGGGATACCAAAGATCCGAATACCGTAGGCATCCGGGCGATTGACGATCTGACTCTGGAAGTCAAAACCGAACGACCGTGCCCCTACTTGCCCTATATCACTGCGTTCAGCGCATCGGGGCCGGTACCCCGCTGGCAGGTAGAGAAGTATGGCCGCAAGTGGAGCGATGCAGGTACCTTCGTGTCCAATTCAAGCTATACGCTTACCGAATGGCAGAAAGGCAGACATGCGACGCTTACGCTGAATCCGTTCTACACCGGTCCACATAAGGGCTATCTGGAGAAAATCAAACAGGTTTTTATAACGGGTGAAGGCGGTACGGCGCCGTACGAAAATAACGAGATAGACTATCAGCGTATCCACGTGTCTGATCTCCCCCACCTGGAGAGAGATCCGAAAATGAACGGCCAGATTGTCAGATATGCATTTCCTATGACGGACTATCTTTTTTTCCAAACGACCAGGCCACCGTTTCGCGATCTGAAAGTCCGTCAGGCCATCAGCCATGCGATCGACCGGGAGGCTATCTGCCAGGTAGCCTTGCGCAACACCGCGCTGCCCGCCTACAGCATGCTTCCACCCAATTTCCCGGGATCTTCCGTTGAAGAATTGAAACCAATCCAGTCATATGACCCGGACCTTGCCCGAAAACTGCTTGCAGAAGCCGGATATCCGGGCGGCCAAGGATTTCCGCGAGTGGATTTCTGGATCGGCAAGTCCAATCCAACCATCGGTATCCTTTCCCAGGCGGTGCAGGCCATGTTGAAATCCAATCTCGGTATTGATCTGAATATGAGGACGTCGGAAGACAAGGTGTATCGAGACAACATGTACAAATGGAATATTCCCATGGGACTGGGCGGCTTCAATGCGGATTATCCCGATCCCAACAATCTGCTCGCGATGGTTTGGCGCTCCCAACCGATAGGCGCCGGAAGACAGGACTGGAAAAACGATGGGTTCGATCTACTCGTTGAGAGTGCCGCGTTCGAGCTAAATGAGGATAAGCGTATGAGGATGTATGGCGACGCTGAACGTATACTGGTCGAGGATGTCGGCGGAGTGTTCCTGACGCACCAATTGACAGTGGAGCTAAGAAAACCCTGGCTCAAGGGGCTGAAAACAAATAAAAATGGCTACTCATTTTTCACATGGATCGGCATGGTCCACACCAATATGTATATGGGAAGGCATTAGATGATTTCCGATGAAAAAACTCGAGTAACGGAAACGGATATCGCCCGGTATCAACGGGACGGCGCCCTGTGTGTCAGGAAAGCGTTCGACCGGCACTGGGTGGATGTTGTCGCCGCTGGCATAGAGCGGAATGTGACGGAACCGAGCGATTATGCCGGTACGCTCAAGGAGAACGAGACCGATGCCGGCGGTTTTGTTGATGACTACTGCAACTGGCAGCGCATTCCTGAATTCGCTGATTTCGTGTACCACTCACCCGCAGGCCGTATGGTGGCCGCGCTGATGCAGTCTGAAAAGGCCATCTTCTACCACGAGCACCTGCTGATAAAAGAACCTGGCGCCCACAAGAAAACACCTTGGCACCATGATCAGCCTTATTACCCTATAAACGGCCGCCAGGTGTGTTCGATTTGGATGCCGCTCGATCCGGTGTCTTCAGAAACTTGCCTTCAATTTGTCCGGGGTTCCCACAATTGGGGGCGTTGGTTCGTGCCTCGAAAATTCGCGACTGAAAGCAACTATGGACTCACCGATCCCGGTACGGTTCCTACAAACGAGGGTGTTGTGTTCGAAGATGTGCCTTCGGTTACAGAGGGGGCGGATATCCTCTCCTGGGATCTGGAACCCGGTGATGTGATCGTATTCCACATGCTGGCATTGCACGGCGCCGCCGGGAATACGTCACTTTCCACATCCCGCCGCGTCCTGGCTACCCGTTGGTGCGGAGACGATGCCCGGTTCACGAGACGGGACTGGGAGATCTCGCCCACCGTCACAGGCGGATTGAGTCCGGGTGACCCGATGGCCTGCAGTCTGTTTCCGGTAATCTGGCCAGGATCAAGATAATAATAGGGACAAACATATTTTTGGCGGAACGGCTCAAGGAAGCAAACCTTAAAATCGACGTCTTCAGAAATGATATTCCGGAAGTGTTTCCATCGATCGGTCCAGCCCGTATCAACGTGCTCGAATAAGGCCGTATGATCCAGCTCGGTGACCATGATACTTTGATGAAAAAAATGGAGTGTACCGACACTATTCCCAAATTCAGTTGCGAAGTCGGTATGTGAAAAACTCAATAAGGATGGTTTCAAAAGGGGCATAAGGATCTCCTGCCATGAAAAATGAACTAACCGAAACTCAAATAACCTCCTACCGGGAGAAAGGATTTTTACTGATCGATGATTTCCTGGGCCAGGATGAGATTAAAGACTGGCGCTGTGCGGTGGATGAGGCGATGGAACAACGGGCCGGTCGGCGGCTGCCGTACGATAAGCACGGAACTGTTACTGCGGGTAACGAGCATGTATTCACCCAAAGGGTTAACCTATGGATGTCCCATTCCGGTGTCAGGGAGCTGATGCTGGATGCCCGGATCGGGAAGATGGCTACCCAGCTGGAGGGTGTGGACGGCATCCGCATCTGGCATGATCAGGCCCTGGTAAAAGGGGCTTGGGGAGACCCGACCGCCTGGCACCAGGACAACACCAAATGGTCGTTCTCTTCCGAACACGCCATCACCATCTGGATTGCACTGGACCAGGTAACTTTGCAGAACGGTTGTATGTTCTTCCTGCCCGGTACCCATCGCAGAAGGCTGGAGCAGGATTTTCCAACCGCAGTGAATGTAGGGACTCTATTCAAAACTTTTCCGGAGCTGGCTGACATAGAGCCCACTCCGGCTGTGCTGCCTGCCGGCGGATGCTCATTTCACAACGGACTGATGGTCCATGCCGCCCACGCGAACATGTCTCCCAGGTCACGGCGTGCCATGACCTGCGCCTTCATGCCGGACGGCAGTACCTACAACGGGCGGCGGAACGTGCTGCCAGAAGAAATCGCGGCATCGCTGAACATTGGTGATGTGCTGGATAATAATGAACAGAACCCTTTAATTTATCATTCCTGACAAACCCATCTGAGGATTCTTTATGAGTTGGAAGGTAATCGAACACATCACTATCTATCGAGAACGTGGGTTATACAGCGCGCATCCGACACTGGTCCGTTCGGCGACCGGCGATCTGCTCACGTTTTTCCACCGTTCCCCGGACCATCAGTATTCCCGGCACAGTCACCCGCTGTTTGACGTGCGTATGTGCCGGTCGTCCGACGGTGGGCAAACGTGGTCGTCCCCGGGGTATGTGACTTCTGATCCTCTGGGCGGTATCCTTGATTTCGGCACACATACCCTGGAAGACGGCTCTCTCTTTCTGCACGCCTCCACAGTTGAATTGAAACCCGACAAGACATATCCTCAATCCGCCTGGAGCTCATATCCCGGTATCCCTTTCTGGATTCGTTCGCGAGACCATGGAAATTCATGGACGGCCCCGGTTCGTTTTCCTATGCTGCCGGATGCCGTCTGGGGCAATCCAGCCTCGCATTCAGGGGTTTGCCGAAGCAGCCTACTCCAGATGTCCGACGGCCGCCTTCTCATGCCTTCAAAAGCGACGGAAGATCCGGACGGCAAGATGCCGTTCTTCGGGATGATGCGGGTCTCAGAAGATTTCGGGGAGACGTGGTCTTATGGTGGTCGGGTCGTCAAGGATCCGGTCGCTCATTTCAGTGAGCCCGCCATTCACAGGACTCCTTCCGGACGTATCATTGTGCTGTTCCGATGCCACCCCCATCCGGGTGCAACCGCCTCGGATGTACACCTGGCTGTTGTAGAATCTCTTGATGGCGGTGATACCTGGAGTCCGTGGCGGCCTACCTCTATCATGGGATGTCCGGGCCATATGCTTGGACTCAAAGACGGGCGTATCCTGGTGACTGTAGGTACCCGTTGGGAAGGACAACGGGGATGCCTGGGCCGTGTGCTCGATCCGGAAGGAACGGATATGGAAATGGCTCCCGATGTTGTGATTCGATCCGACTCCCATGATCCGGACTGCGGGTACCCCTGGGCCGTAGAACTCGAAGATGGACGCGTGTTGGTGGTCTATTATTATGTCTATCAAGATGGAGTCCGGGGCATCGAAGGAACGGTTATAGAGGAGGCGGGTTAGAACGCGATGAAAAACACTTCAAGCCGCACGGCCGAAAGCGCCGCCGCCGGCCGTGCGGCCCATTTCCTTTACGAATCACCTGTCATTTTCGAGGATCCCTACGCCCTCTCATTGACCAGCCCTTTATGGCGCGTGGTCATAAAAAATGGCATTCTGTCCCGATTGATTTTCACGAAGCAGACCGGATTCCTCCGATCGGTAGGCGCACACGTTTTGGCCCGGAGCCGGTATGCAGAAGATCTGTTACTCAAGGCCGTAAAAAACGGTGCCACGCAGTACGTGATGATCGGCGCCGGTCTGGATTCTTTTGCCTTGCGGCGGGACGATCTGTCCCACTGTCTTACCGTTTATGAACTCGATCATCCGGTCACCCAGAGCGTAAAGCTTAAGCGGTTGCGGAAGTTGGGGTATGAGCTCCCGAATAATGTAGAATTCATCCCTATCGACTGCGAGCGGGAATCGGTGGGGGATGTTCTGGCGTCATCGTCTTTTTCACCAAATGACCGCACCTTCTTTTCCTGCCTTGGCACCACATACTATTTGACAAGTGACGCGGTTCTTAAGACACTGCAATCGATAGGTGCCCATTCTGTTCCGGGCAGTGAGATCGTATTCGACTATGGCCTTCCGGAGCGAATGCTGGACCGTACGGACCGGAGAATCTGGCGAACCATCGAACGGGCAGGCTATCATTGTGGCGAACCGATTCTGTCTTCGTTTACACCGGACGAAGTGGAGCAGACCCTCTTGGATCTGGGGTTCGAAATGCGGGAGAACCTTTCGCCGGGTGAACAGAAAAGGAGATACTTTTCTACACATGATCCGACACCACTCGCTAGCTACTTTGCACATGCACACATCACTCAACAGGAGGCTTGTTCATGAATTGTTTCCGAAGCTATGCCGTAATGATCTTGTTTGTAATCGGCCTGACACACACGTGTTCGGCCAATGCTCAGACCTCGTTTGAGCATTGGCCGGGAACTCAGTATAATCCTGCCGTGCCGACTATGGAGCAGAAACTCGGCTATCGACCCGGTGACCGAATATCCTCGCATGCGGAATTGATGTCCTATCTGGAGGCACTGGAGAAGGCTGTTCCCGATCAAATGAAGATTGTCGAATACGCCCGAAGCTGGGAAGGGCGCAAGCTGGTGTATGCCTTCGTGGGATCACCGGAGAATATTGGCCGTCTTGACGGCATCAGCGAGGATATGCAGCGCCTGGCCGACCCGAGACAGACCTCACAGGCAGAGGCCAACAGCCTTATAGAGACCGTGCCCGCTATCGTGTGCTTGAGCTATGGCGTACACGGCAACGAGATTTCTTCCCCCGATGCAGCGCTCATGACGGCCTATCATCTTCTCGCGGCGCAGAACGATCCGGTGGTGCAGAAAATTCTGGCCAACACCGTTGTTATGATCGATCCCACACAGAATCCGGACGGTCGGGATCGGTTCGTCCACAACTTCGCGATTGCGGAAGGTCTCGAGCCGGATGCGAGTCCCATGGCAGCAGAGCACAACGAACCGTGGCCCGGTGGACGTACTAACCACTACTATTTCGACCTGAATCGGGATTGGCTGGCACTTACGCAACCCGAAACCAGGGGGCGCGTCCGCGTGCTCCAGGAATACTACCCCCTGGTCTTCGTCGACCTTCACGAAATGGGATCCAATTCCACTTACTATTTTGCGCCGGAGGCCGTGCCGTATAATCCGCACCTGGCCCAGGACCAACGTGCCAGCTTGGAGTTGTTCGGTCGCAACAACGCCAAATGGTTCGACCAATTCGGATTTTCTTATTTCACTCGTGAGGTGTTCGATGCCTTCTATCCAGGTTATGGTGCCTCATGGCCGTCCTACTACGGCAGCGTAGCCATGACATATGAGCAGGCGTCCGCCCGCGGACTGCTCGTGCGCCGAAGCGACGGTACCACTATGCATTTCCGTGACACCGTACAACACCATTTCGTAGCGTCCATATCGACTGCGGAGACGGCTGCCGACAACCGTGGTAAGCTCCTGAAGGATTTTTACGACTACCGGCAGAGCGCGATCCGTGAAGGGCAGACCGAATCCATCAAAGCTTACATTCTTCCAAGAACCGGTAACACATCGGCCGTTGATAAGCTTGTGGCTGTCCTCAACATGCACGGTGTCGAGATACAGCGGGCCACCACGGCATTTCGCGCCGATGGACAACAGTATGATATCGGAACCTACGTCGTTTCCCTCGCCCAGCCGGCGAAGCGCCTGATCCGTACCGTACTGGACAAAAATGTACCCATGGACGCTGATTTCACCGCGGAGCAGGAACGTCGCCGCAGCAAAAATCTTGGCGATCAGATTTACGATGTAACCGCCTGGTCGCTTCCGCTTATGTGGAACGTCGCCTGTATCCCCTCTCCAGAATCTGTCAGGGGAAGCTTCGATGCCGTGGAACCCGCCCTGATCCCGCCCGGCCGTGTCATCGGAAACGATGCCGCGGTTGCGTATCTGGTGCCCTGGGGAACCCAGGCGGCGGGGCGGCTTCTGGCTGCGGGTCTTCGAGAAGGTCTGCGTATTCACAGTTCGGACAAGGCTTTTGCCCAGAACATGCGCACCTATCCTTCCGGCACGCTGATCTTCAAAGTCAAAGAGAATACCCCTGAGATCCACGATATCCTCACCCGCCTGGCGGAATCAACCGGCGCAGAGATTTACGCGACGGACACCGGCTGGATCGATGACGGCCCGAATTTCGGCAGCGGCAATGTGGCGTTCATGCGGCGCCCGAAAATCGCTATCGCATGGGACCGGCCGACAGGTTCCAATAGCGCCGGTTCAACCCGGTTCGTTATCGAGCGCCAGTTCGGATATCCGGTGACCCCGATTCGTACGCGGCAACTGGGCACCACCGATTTGAGCGGGTACCATGTTCTGATACTCCCGGGTGGTGGATTCGGCGGCGGCGGTTATGCCGGTGTCTTAGGGGACAACGGCGTTAAGAATCTTAAGGATTGGGTCCGGAAAGGCGGTACCCTGATCGGCTTGGGCAGTGCCACTGTTTCATTCATGGCTTCGGAAAAAACAGGTCTGCTGGCGATTTTTCGGGAGGATGCCGCTGTCGAAGGAGAAGATAAGAAAAACGAGGCAAAACCGACCAACGGCCGCGTGGATGGAAGGCTGATCGCATCCGAAGCGGATTACCAGGATGCTATAAAAGCAGCGGCTGAAGCACCGGATGCAGCACAGGGCATTCTGGCAAAAGTGAATCTGGATCCGGACCATTGGCTTGCTGTAGGCATGGACAGAACCGTGAATGCCCTGGTCAGCGGTAATGCAATCTTCACTCCCATTACCATCGATAATGGCCGAAACCCCGCCGTTTATGCAGGACCGGAAGACCTCCTGCAAAGTGGGTATTTGTGGGAAGAAAATCGTCTGCAACTTGCCTATAAGCCGCTTGTGGTCGTCCAGGACCATGGTCGTGGTATGGCGGTCGGATTCACGGCCGATCCAAACTACCGGGCCTACATGGATGGTTTGAATATTCTGTTCCTGAACGCTCTGTTTCGCGGACCGGCTCATGCCAATCCGCAGGTGACGGAATAAGGAGATGGCAAAACTCAAAAACGTAAATACCACCGATATCCAGGATGCGATCGCACTCGGCTGCCGGACCATGTCCAACGTGTTTAACGCGGATGACAATGACATACCGTTCTTCGGTTCAACGGTCTTACCGGAAGCAAGATTGAGTTTCAGCTCGGGCGCATCGGAGTCACATGTGCCCGGGCGGCATCTGAATGCCCTGCTGAACGCAGAAGATGCGGTGGGTTTGGAGATCGACGAGCGGGCGATTGAAAAGCATAAGCGGGCCGCCTTTTTTTCGTTCAGAGGCCCAGTCCCGTTGCCGCTCAATAGACAGACCCTCGATGGTCCACTCGTTAATTTCCATGTACACAACGTCCGTGAAGGGTTTCATGCCCTCTATGCTCTTGTGGCGTACAGGCATTCAGAAGAGGCCCGAGAGCTGGCGGAAAGTTCGATCGACGCGATTTTAGAGTTCTGGGATGACGAGACCGGTTGGGATACCGGAACGCTTGAAGCGCGTTACGGATTGAAGGTGTTCGATCAGATGTTCGTCCCCGGAGTAGGCCGGGCGATAGGGCCACTGGTAAAATACTTTAAAGCGACGGGCTATGCACCGGCCCTGCATCTCGCCGCCGTGCTGAAAGAAAAGGCGATACGTGATGTTTTCCTAGAGAGCGGCGCCTACGATGGCAATGTCTTCGGAACGCACACCCATTCCACCACCTGTGTCATGTCATCTCTTGCCCAGCTCGCCGATCTCACTCATGACGCGGGGTTGATGGTCCGGGTAAAGGCGTTCTACGACAGGGGATTGTGGGACATCCGGGATTTGCTGGGTTGGGTAATCGAGGGAAACCGGACCGATGCTTCCCCGGATCGGGGAGAGGTGAATAATTCGGGTGATATTATCGAAACGGCATTGATCCTAGGGAAATGGGGTTACACGGACTACTACCAGGATGCGGAAAGGATCATTCGTGGACACGTGCTTCCCTCCCAGTTGCGGGATGCGTCGTTTATCACGGACCCGCCAAACCCGGAGCGGGAAGACGGTAAACATAATGTAGCCGACCGGCACCTCGGCGCTTTCGGGTTCCCGGCTCCTTACGGCCACGCACCGAAAGAGCTGGATCAAGTCAGCTTCAATATGGATATCGTGGGAGGGGCAGTGGGGTCTCTCTGCGAAGTTTATCGCAATATTGTTACTTCAGATGAGACCGGTTATCGTGTAAACCTGCTGTTCGACCATGAAACACCGGAAGTGTCTGTTTCTTCTCCATATACGCATGGTCAACTCAGTGTCTACGTCCGGCGCCCAGGTCCCCTGTGGGTCAGGTTGCCGGACTGGATCGATGCCGGCGAGATCAGGATTTCGGGATACGACGGAGAGCCGGACGTGGTCAGCGGCTATCTGTTTTTTGCGAGACCTCCACAAAATAGAGAGATTCGGTTTGACCTGCCGTTAAAGGAACAGGTGGTACTGCTCGAACACAGAACCCGAAGCATAAAAACCCTGCTTAGGGGCGATTCAGTAATCGCAATGGACAACCCCGGTGTTGAGTTGACGTTTTTTGATCCACTATAAGAAGGCCCAACTATGAATTTGCCCATGCGCAATACACCTCCGGACCATGGTATCCGGGTACCTTTACCGGTTCTGCAGCAACTTGTCATGGACTTGTTCCTGAAGGCCGGAATGCCTGTTTCTGATGCACACCGGATGGGGTTCTTGCTTTCGCACACTGATTTGCGATGCGTATACAGCCACGGAACCCGACAGACAGCCGGTTACATCCGGAAAATCCAGGAAGGGGAGGTCAATCCCCGTCCTGAAATAACTACCGTGAAAATATCGGCAAACACGGTCGTACTTGACGGGGATGGCGGGATGGGTTACCTGCCAAGCTACCGGGGGGCAGAGATGGCGCTAGGTATGGCTAAGGAAGATGGCGTCGGTGTTGCCACTACCCGTAACCACTTCCATTTCGGCGCCGCCGGGAATTATTCCCGCATGGCTCTTCCCCATGGCTATATCGGGATCGCTATTTCTTCGCACCGTTATCCCATGGAGCCGGATAAAAGTATTCTCGGCGCAAGTGGCGGATCTCCCATGAGTATCGCGATTCCGGCGAAAAAACAACCTCCGATTGTGCTCGATATGAGCGCTAACGTTATGCCGGTCGGCGCACAGGAAGAATTGTTCGATCGGTTTTCCGCTGCTTTCATGAAGTCCCTTGGACTGGGGGTCGTGTTTCAGGCGCTGGGAGGGATTCTCCCCGGCATTTGGAAGCCTGAATTTCAATCGCACCAGTCACGGTGGAAATCCAACCAGGGGGCATTCATTGTAATGCTCAATATCGAGGACTTTCGGTCACTGGATGGTTTCCTGTCGGATATGGACGACTTCATAGGGAAGGCCCGGTTAATGAAACCCGTGCCCGGCATGCCTACCGCAGAGCTTCCGGGGGGCTTGGAATGGCAGTGGGAACGGGAGAACAGGGACTTGGGTATCCCGATCAGCGACGAACATCGAAGGGCACTGGAAGAAATATCCGAAGAATTCGGAATCAACACACCCTTCGAACAATATGAGAATACCAGGTTTTCGAACACCGGTTAATCTATCCTGCTTCCGCGGGCGCATACTCCGGGAATACCTTTGGATATCTCTGGTCACTTGTCAATTGTGTCGTTTCTGCATCGATGTAACACACACTGAAAGCCCTTCTTGGCCGATTGGTTTGGTTCGTCTCCGAACGGTGTAACGTCCAATTATTCAGGATAACTACCTCTCCGGGTTCCATTTCAAGGTGCAGTCGCTTCTCTTCGGGCGCATGCTCTGCGATTTCCTCTGGTGAGAGCAGGTCGCCTTTCTCAGGAATAATACGGTGATGTGTACCGGGGATAATCTGCAGACATCCGTTTTCGATACGGGTTTGATCCAGTGCAGTCCAGATCGTGACCCTTGGTGGTATCGACAACTTCCAGCCGCCGGCGCCGTCCTGGTGCCAGTCTATGGTGACGCCCTGATCGGCGGGCTTGTTAAAGAACATCGCGCGGAAAACGGAGATGTGCTCACCGATGATCTTACGGGTTGTGTCCCTGAAGAGCCGGTTCTGTAAATAGGCCAGAAACAAGGGGTCCTGTTCAAGGTCCTGTATCTTACGGTATTTTAATGAAGACGCCTTGAATGTTTTAGACTGCCTGGCCAGTTCAGGTTTTCCTGCAGAAGGACACAGCTGCATCAGCATGTTTCCGTACCGGATCTTCCCCAGCATAATGTCATCGATCCGCTGACACAACGCCTCTATTTCCCGCGGGGGTACCACATGCCCGATGCGCACGTATCCGTTTTCCTGATATGCTTTCAGCTCCTCTTCGGTAAGCTCGGGACCGTGTAACATTGTCATGTCTCCAGGTGACGAATTCATTCCCATGGTAACGGAATATCCAGTGCCCCGCCTACGTTCCGTAGCGTGTTTCGGTGGTGTTCACCAACGGGTACGCCTTCGGTTCTCCAGGCCCGCGAGCGTTCGTATTCCATTGCGCCCGGCGTATCCGTCCGGTCGAAACCGGGGGGCGGCCGCATCTGCTTGAGATCACCGATGAACGTATCCATCTGGTCCGTGAATGCTGCGACATCGGTAAGCTGAGCGATATCCACAACGATAAAAAAAGCGCCCTGGTTCACACCCTCCCATGATTTGCGCCCCGACACTTCCCCCTCCACCATACCGGATAAGATTCCGCCCAGGGCATGGGCAATCAGTCCGAATCCGAGCATCTTGAAATAGGTGCCCGGTATCTCTGAAAAAAAATCCTGTACCCGTTCCCCACCGGAGGCCATGTCGATCACAAGCGCCGGTTGATCGCCGGCCGGTACCCCCATACTGATGGGAGAAGCGCCGCTGGCGGCAAGAATGGATTGATCTGGTTTGAACTCCCGATAATGAGACGAGGTCGCCAGGCCGAAACACCCAGAGTCAACCGCGACCCTCGTGTAGTGTCCAGCCGATCCGAAATGGCCGTGGTTACGAGTCATGCCAACCGCCATACCCGACTCCCGGGCTTTCTTCACCGCCATGTGTATCGCCTTGAAAGACGGGAAATATCCTAGGCCACCGTCCCCGTCTATGTTAACCGACGTTGCCGACTCCTGCACAACCGTAGGGTTCGGCCGAGGATTCAGCGAGCCATCGATCAAGAGAGAAACGTATGAGTCCGTAAGCTGGGTGCCGTGACTAAAAACCCCGCGGAGGTCCCCTGCCACCAGAGTCTCAGCCATCAGCGTCGCTTCCGCGTCAGCCATGCCTGCCTTCAAAAAGGCGGATCTGACAAATCGGAACATCGGTTCCGGCATCACCCGGATATAGGAATCTGGAATTATGTTCATGCAGACTCCGTGGACTGAGAAGGCGGGAGCGCGACTTCGTTAAAACCCATGCGGTCTTCACCGCGCAGCAGGATAACCTTGTGGCCTTTGAACAACTTGTCATGATCAACCTTGACTATTGGAATAGTCACGCGGACCGCAAGGCCCATGCGCCTGCTGCCCGAAGTGTTGGGCGCGGAATAATGTACGAGACGTTCATTGAACAGGAAGAACTGTCCCGGTTCCAGCTCCATGCTGATGGCGGTGCCCACATCGATATAGTCCGGGTCAGCCATCTCGTTGAATGTCATTTCATCCGGCGCATCGATGTGAGGTACCACCAGCTTGTGTGAACCCGGAATCAGCTGGATACAGGAATTTTCCACTCTGGCTTCATCGATGGCGATCCACGCGGTGATGTTGACCGGCGGTTCGATGGGCCAGTAGTTTCGGTCCTGGTGCCATGGAACGGCTTTGTCACCGGGGTTCTTTACAAAAAAGTTGGAACGCCAGAGCACAAGGTCAGGACCGTAGATACAGGCCATGCGTTCGACTACCTCGGGATGGGCACAGAGATTGTATACCTCGGGAGAATCAAGATGTCTGGATTGTTCACGCCAGGCAAACGAAGAATTTATAGCAAGCTCCTGTTCGATACCTGCTCTTCGCCGGGCCATCTCGTCGGGTGAGCACAGAGTTAAGGGACCGAGAAACCCATTCTCGTGAAAGAATGCTATCTGATCACGGGTAAGGAGTGCATCTGAGATATTGGTGTCGGCCGTCATT
>CAYYIS010000016.1:0-89811 GCA_964470965.1 uncultured Gemmatimonadota bacterium
TACGCCGGTTATTTTCATTCATTCACCCCATGTGATTTTGAGATTGAATCTTTTATACCATGTTAGGACGGAATGATAAACAAGTCGGGCTACAAAGTCCATCAGGGCTCTTCCGAAAATCGGTTGGGGGGAGCCGATTGGCGTAGGCATGGAGGGACGGGGTGCCGCCTAGGTGGAAAAACAGGAAAACGGTAGCCCTTCTCAAACCACCCGCTTTCTGCCAGGTCGAGCAGGCCGCCAACCATTTTACTTTCATCGACAGGTTCCGCGAACAGCCCTTCAGCGCGGGCTCGAAGTCAGAATGGCGTCGGACGTTTTCTCTCCCGCTGCGCCATCGGGGCGGGTACCACAGGCGGCGATTTCGACCTCGTCCGGCATAGCACGCCCTGAGCATCCGATCTCGGACCGTGGTGAGCGCATCGAATACCGCCCTGAACGCCGTCTGCCAACGGAAATTCGAAAGCCGCACAAAAGCCAATCCTCAAGGCTACCCCAATACCGAAATACCGCCCGGGTGGATCGAATTCTGTTCACTCATTTTATCTCTACTAACAGCCTAGGCCCCCGGCGGATCTTCAAACGCCCTTGGAACGCATCGAGCCTATCCATACTTTTCTCACGGCAAACGCCCGCTGCCCCTTAGTCGCGATCCTGCGTTTGGCGTACCATTTGGTGGCGGATTAACTGGGAGCGATCACGATAGAGCCTTGTTTCATAATGTCTAACGTTCGTCATCCGCATAGATGACCGTGTCGAGGGCGGCCTCGTAGGTGTAAAGCTCTTCCGTTTTGAAGAACCGGCTCACTTCCGCAGCAGCTGTTTCGGCAGAATCGGAGGCGTGTACAAGGTTGCACTGCATACTCATGCCCAGATCGCCGCGAATGGTGCCGGGGGCGGCTTTACGGGAGTTTGTTACGCCACAGAGTTCCCGCACCGCGTCTATCGCCTCGAACCCCTGCCAGCACATGGCCACGATGGGGGTACTCCGCATAAAATCCTGGAGGCGGGGGTAGAAAGGTTTGTCCGTGAGATGGCTGTAATGGTCGTCCAGAATGACGTCGTCCAGTCGCATCATCTTGCACCCGGCCAGTTTGAGGCCCTTGCTTTCGAAGCGGGAAACGATCTCACCCATCAGGCCACGCTGGATCGCATCTGGTTTAATAAGTATAAGCGTCCGTTCCAACAGAAAACTCCTTGTGAAGGATTGAAAGTACATGGTTTTAAGAGGCAACAATGTATGCCCGTTTCTCGCGTCTGTCAATCGGTATCGAGGTTTTGTTGCCGTAATAAAAATTGGTATAGACAAGCAGGGCCTGTTGGTATATAATGTATCCATAGGAACTTCTTGTTTGCGCCCGACAACAAATTATACATACAGTCCATGCCAGACCGGGCATAACTACCCCTAAGAGACAGTTCCTCTTATCGGAGGTGACACGGTATGTGGGATGACGACGAACTGCACGAAGAGTGTGGCGTTTTTGGCGTTTACAATCATCCGCAAGCGACTGACCTGACATATCTGGGACTCTACGCGCTGCAGCACCGGGGCCAGGAGAGTGCCGGCATCGCGGTTTCAAATGGCGAAATTATCCGGATGTACAAGGCCATGGGCCTTGTGGCGGAAGCGTTCGAAAACGGCTCCAAGCTCGAACATCTGAAAGGGCATATCTCGCTGGGTCACAACCGGTATTCGACCACCGGAAACTCCCAGGTGGTCAACGCACAACCCATTCTAATCAAATACAAAAAAGGCCAGCTCGCTTCGGCCCATAACGGCAACCTTATAAATGTGGGCACGCTGCGAATGATGATGGAGGAGGAGGGGTCCATCTTCCAGTCCACCGCCGACAGCGAGATTGTGGTGCATTTGGTGGCCCGTTCCCAGGAAGAGACCATCCCGGAAATGATATCCGACGCGCTGGGACATGTGGAAGGCGCCTACTCGTTTCTGTTTATGACAGACACACAGCTGATCGGTGTCAGAGACCCCCACGGGTTCCGGCCGCTTTGTATCGGCAAGCTGGACGACGCCTATATTCTAGCGTCCGAATCGTGCGCGTTCGACATCATGGACGCCAAATATATACGGGACGTGGAGCCGGGGGAAATGGTGGTTATCGACGAACACGGCCTGGACAGTTATTTCCCATTTGAGCAGGTTGAGCCGTCCTTCTGTATTTTCGAATACATTTACTTTGCACGCCCCGACAGCAAAATATTCGGTGAAAATGTTGACAAACCACGGAGACGGTTCGGCCGACGGCTCGCGGAGGAGCACCCGGTGGATGCGGATGTAGTGATCGCGGTGCCGGATTCTGCGAACACAGCGGCGCTCGGATACGCGGAGCAATCCGGAATCAGGTTCGAGATCGGTCTTATCAGGAATCACTATCTGGGACGCACATTCATCGACCCCAATCAGGCGATGCGGGAACGAAAAGTAAAACTCAAGTTTAACACCGTAAAAGGTGTCCTAAAGGGCAAGCGGGTCGTTCTGGTCGATGATTCAATCGTCCGCGGCACCACGCTGAGACAATTAGTCCGTCTTGTCCATCAGGGCGGTGCGTCTGAGGTTCATGTGCGGATCAGCAGCCCTCCCATAATGCATCCCTGTTTTTATGGGATTGATATGCAGACTAGGGGTGAGTTGATTGCCGCGAACGATGCCGAGGATCCGGTCGATCAAGTGCGGGAGTTCATCGGCGCCGACACGTTGGGTTATCTCTCTACCGAGGGCCTGTTGAAGATCGCCACCGAAAACGGCTCCGACAACGCCGGGTACTGCTCAGCCTGTTTCAGCGGTACCTATCCTATGGAGCCGCGGGAAGATGTCAACAAACTGCTTCTGGAGACCAAGTGCAGCGGGTAGCCTCACCCCCTTGGCTTACAGCGCTGGATCACCTTTTCCTGATGCGCCCCATGCTGATGCCTCCCGTCTGGACCATAAGCCTCCTGGCATACGGACAGGCTCAGCAGCAAACATCAGGATCGGACTGGCTCCCGGCACTGTATCCAATAGCGGTGTTCTCCCTGCTCACAGGGGGCGTGTACATCCAGAATCAGGTCCACGATATCGAAAGCGATAAGGCCAACTGCAAACTGTTTCTGTTGACCGACGGTTACATCTCTGTCCGTGCTGCCAACCTGCAGACTTTGCTCTGCTACGGTGCCGCCGTTGTACTGGCATTCGTTCATTCGATCTGGCTCGGATCGTTGATGAGCCTTTACTTGTTACTCGGAAACCAGTACAATATACCACCGTTCCGCTGGAAAGATCGCCCCAACGCGGGCCTTCTTTACAATGTAATCGTGTACGGCACTCTGACCTATGTGATGGGGTGGATGGCGGCTGCACCGCCCGATTACGAAATGGTGTTACAATCCATACCGTACTGCCTGGGCGTAGGTGCCATTTATCTGAACACCACCTTGCCGGACATCCCCGGTGACCGGGCGGCTGGAAAAATCACCATCGCTGTGAGACACGGATTTAAAATATCAGCGGTATTGGCGTGTGTTATGCTGTCAGGCGCCGTTCTTACGGGCTGGTGGCTGGATGACCCTTACATAGCAGTCCCGTCGCTGCTGGCGCTGCCCTTGTTCCTGCGTATGCCCGTGACCGGTCGTGTGGACGACGTGGCCAGGGCTACCAAGGTCGGCGTTTTGGTTCTGGCCCTGGCGGCCGTTGTGGTGTACCCGCCCTATCTGGGATTGTTGATCGTTCTGTTTTTCGGGTCAAGACCTTACTACAAATACCGATTCGGAATCACATATCCATCGTTTCAGGTTCAGAGATAAATTATAAGCATTATGATAGACATTAAAGCCAACACCTGCGACTACTGCGGCACCTGCGTAGCCGTATGTCACTTGGACTGCATCGAACTGCTCGAATCCTCTATCGACGTCGACAATAATGTATGCGACGACTGCTGCAAATGCGTCTATGTATGTCCGCTGGAGGTACTCTCGGCGGATATTCTGGAGAAGGCAAACGCTGTTAGCGGGGAATAACACCTCCGTAAATTGCGAAGGCTGTCCGCAATACCACGCCTCTCACTCGCTCGCGGCACGATTAGGAAAATAGCTGAGGATTCGGCTGACCGTCGCTTTGAGTTCGGTGCGCGGCACGACCTGGTCTACGAAACCGCGGTCGAGGAAGAACTCAGCGGTCTGGAAACCTTCGGGCAGAGTGGCCCGGATAGTCTGCTCAATAACACGGGGCCCGGTGAATCCGATCATAGCGCCCGGTTCCGCCAGAGTAAAGTCACCCAGCGAGGCGTAGCTTGCCATCACACCGGCCATGGTCGGGTTGGTCAGAATAGAGATGTACGGGATTTTCGTCTCGGAAAGCCTGGTGAGCCATAGCGCCGTCTTGGCCATCTGCATGAGCGAGAGAATCCCTTCCTGCATGCGGGCGCCGCCGGCGGTGGAGATGATGATGAGTGGGCACTCCAGTTCGATCGACCGGCGGATCGCGCGGGCGATCTTTTCCCCGACGACGGACCCCATGGTACCGGCAAGAAAACCTGGGTCATGTACGGCTATAGAAATGAGCCGGTCATCCACAGTGCCTTTACCGGTGACGACCGCTTCCGACAAGCCGCTTCGTTTTTGATAGTTCTTTATGTATTTAGGGTAGTTCTCTTTTTCTTTGAAATTCAAAGGGTCCTTAGTTCGGAGTTCGGTGTCGCATTCCTGATAGGAACCCTCATCAAGCAATATCTCGAGATATTGCTTGTGCCCTATTTTGAAATGGAATCCGCACTTGGAACACACCCTGAAAACCCGGTCCAGATCTTCCTTGAATAGGATCGCATCGCATTTATCACATTTTATCCAGAGCCCTTCCGGAATGTTGCGACGATCGCCATCTCCCTTCCGCGGGCCTGAATTCGGTTTTTTGAACCAGCTCATAAAGTATCCATTTTCTGTTGTAGCGTAGCACGCTCACTACGGTTTTATTTCGTTTAAAAATCCAGTCATTAATGATGAAAACCGTTCGCCGGCTGCGTTTACCACCAGGGCGACATCTTCATGATTCACCGGTTCCATCGAGCCCACACACATGTTAGAGATACACGAGACTCCGGCGATATGCACCCCCAACTGGGACGCGACCACCACTTCCGGTACGGTCGACATGCTGACCGCATCGGCGCCCTGCTGCCGCAGCATGGCGATTTCAGCCGGAGTCTCAAACGATGGGCCCAGCATGGCGGATAAGACTCCACTGCGAAGTGTAATGTTTCGCTTCGAGGCAACGGAGATCAACGTTTTTTGTAACCCGGCATCGTAAACAGGTCCGGAGACCGGATCGGGATCACCGATCACCGGCAGGGGCGCACCGCCCATCATATTAATATGATCCTCGATCATCATTAGGTCACCCACGCGAAAAAACGGATTCAAACCTCCGGCCGCACAGGTGACAAACAACGTCCGTATGCCTAGATGATGCATGACCCGGACGGGAAATGCAACTTCATCAGGACTGTATCCTTCGTAACGATGGATGCGTCCCTGCATGATAGCAATGCTGATTTCATTATATCGACAGTTCAGTAGATTCCCGGCATGTTCCGCCACGGTTGAAACCGGAAATCCCGGGATTTGGTTGTACGGAATACGAGCTTCGATCTGTAATTGTTCGGCGAAACGGCCGAAACCGGTTCCGAGTATCATGCCCACGGATTGTGCATGGAACCCCTGTCGCTTCAAAAACCGGGCAGTGTCGGCGGCTACATCAGGTTGTGTTTCTAACATTCCAAATCGCTCATAATACCACAAGGGGGTGACTCATGAGTGTTATAACCATTGCACGTGAATTCGCCAGCGGCGGTATCGATATAGGTCAGGCGATTGCAGAGCGCCTAGGATATGATTTTACCGATAAAGCACTGATTGCCGAAGTTGCACAGGCTGCGGGTGTTTCCGAAGAAACGGTCGAGCTGATCGACGAAATTGGGGAAAGCCCGGTACGGAGATTTCTGAGGGAGTTGTTCACCCCTTCCAACGTCTATTCTCTATCTCCGGAATACCCCCCGTTAATCTGGCCCTACGTCCCCACCTCCGACGTACCTACTGACAGATCTATCTTTACCCAGAACACGTATCTGGATCGGTCCGAATACCTGAAAATTCTTCAGGACACGATACGGACACTTTCCAAACGGGGCAACGTGATCATCGTCGGACGCGGCAGTCAGTGTATTCTCAAAGATGAGCCGAATACACTACATGTGCGTTTTATCGCCACCATGGAGGACAGGATCGATTACTGTATGAAAGAGACCGGCGCAACACGCGACGAAAGTGAACAGGTCCTGCGCGTGAAAGACCAGCAACGTCAATACTACCTACAGCACAACTACGGCCAAAGCTGGTCCGACCCCAGACTCTATCATCTGACCGTAAATACGTCAAAATTTCCGTGGGACCATGTGGCTGACCTGATAATCCAGAGCTTGCCTGTGATCCGAACGGATTAATCAATCCCAAATCCGTACAGGGGAATTTGCTGCCAAGCGGCGGTCGGTCTTCCCTCCGGCCATTGCCAGACACGGACCACCGCCGTCTACCGTGATACAGGCAAAAAATAACCGACGCGGCCAGTTTTGGCCCCGCAAAAGGCGTCGGTTCCCAATATTTGCGTCCCATCCCCAGCGATCCAAAACCACGTGCGGACAATAGACCAAATAGAATGTAAAAAATAATGCGCTTTTTCGTCGGTGTCAACCAAGAGTATCGAATAATGGTACTACATGGGCCTCAGTCGGCCTGCCCCCATCAATCCGATCGGCGTCTGTGCGCGGCCGTCAGCAGTACCTGACAGCTCGCCCTGGATGTTTCGACTCGTTTTTTCCACTGACTGGGTCTCCGGGCGGGCGGATGCTCCAGCCAGTCGACCATGTCGCCTGAATGGAATTGGTCTTCAGGAATAACGCATTGGGTCACGAAATATGCCACCCACCGATCGTTTGTGGTTGTCTTGATTCAATCGGAAATGAGGTATTCGGAATAGAATTTCCATTACGTTCTTTAGTCTGTGGCCTAGCCAAACGATCACATAGCATACATCATGTGTCTTCCAACGGCGGGCTGGCCCCCAGCCTGGGAATAGAACGAATTTTGGTTGCCAGGTTTTTTATTATGACCTGCCACACAAATACGGTGATGCCGTGGTTCTGTCAACGATTTTTAGAGGCTGGTATAGGGGCTAACCGCTTGACAGACAACAGTAAGTCATCTATACTCATTCTGTTATCGGGGGACTGATTTTTTTATCATTTTATGTGATCTGTTTTTGGAAGAACGCAGCCGGAAATCTTATTGTTACCGCTTGAATATGGCGATGGCAGGTAAATCGGATCGACCTCAAGTCGTTCATCCCTGCAACCAAACCTATATAATCGTCTGATAAGCGTGCGCGCGCCTGAATGCTATGTAAAATGCCTGTGAAACACCGGTGATTTAATGGTATGACCGTTCGGTGCAGGGTGTCTTACTTTGCAAGTTTCAATCAGATCGAAGGGTGGAACGCGGAGTCATGCCAAGAATTGATCTCCAATTAGGGTAAACGGGGAAGGGGTTGTATTCTCGGAGCATTATCAGTCCGCCACTCCCCTGAGCATGAACCGGGTGAGTTTTATTTCGAATCCTACAAAGAAACTACAAAAAAACAGATCTATGATCAACAGACTAACTCCCGCTTTATTAAAAAAAGCAGTCGCCGAACTCACAACCCGTGACGCAGATCTTGCCCGGATCGTATCTGCTTACGGCATCCCGCCTTTCCACCAGCGTGACCAAGGGTTTCCCACCCTCGTCTACATTATCCTGGAACAGCAGGTCTCCCTCTCCTCCGCCCGGGCCACGTTCAACAAGCTAATCGAACTGGTACCTGATCTTACACCGGAACTTTTACTACAACAGGACGACACCGTACTCAGAGCAATCGGGCTCAGCCGCCAGAAAACGCGTTATACCCAACATCTGGCACAGGCCATCGCCCATGGAGAACTGGACCTGGCCACCTTGCCGGACCAGAGCGATGATGCGGCGCGGGCGGCTCTGAAACGCATCAAGGGAATCGGCGACTGGACCGCGACCATCTACCAGATGACGGCGCTGCGACATCCAGATGTATGGCCTCACGGCGACCGGGCGATCGCCGTGGCGGTGCAGCAGGTAAAAGGACTCCCAAGGGTCCCGGATCAGGAATCGCTCATCGATATCGGAGATGGCTACCGTCCCTGGCGATCGGTGGCAGCACGTCTGTTCTGGCATCATTACCTCGACGGAGAGAGTCCGGTTTAAATCAACAGGAAATCTCCAAGGCGACTTTTTTCATCGTAGCATTCCGATAGATTATTATTCGAAAAATGACAATCACCAAGTTTACTCGTTGTAATCTATTGTGCAGACACCCGATGCCAGATCGTGGGACCGGGGATGCCTTGTCATATAATCCTATGTTTCGACACTGTTTTATTGTAGTTTGATAGTAATTTTCTAATCAACCCTATCCTTCAGGAGGTATTTGTATGCAAACCGATGGCATGGTTTCAGATGTGGATCCTCGTTTTGAAGATGCGGAAAGGCTGAACGGGTTGTCGCGCAGAGGCTTCTTCAATCGGATGATCAGCGGCACAGCGGCCGGGGCGGCATTGTTGTCCCTCGGCTCCAAAACATTCGCAGCTACCTCGGAGGATCTAAGCACGATGCCCAAAGGTGCCGCGGCTGATGACGAAGCATACTGGGAAAAGGTGGCAGATCAGTTTATTCTGCACCCGGGCTTGGCCTACATGAATACTGGTACCAAGGGCCCATCACCCATCGGGGTGCATCAGGCCCAAGCTGATGCGCTTGTGGGTGTAAACAGCGACTACAAGCGGTACAGTTCAGGAGTGTACAACGGGGATTTTCGAGATGACTTAAAGAAAAAAATGGCCGAGTTTATCGGCGCCATGCCGGAAGAAGTGGCGTTTACCAACAATACCACCGAAGGTATGGTTTTTGGTACCATGGGACTCGACCTGAAGCGCGGTGATGAGATCGTATGTACCAATCACGATCACGTCGGAGGTGTTAATCCGATACTGCAGCGCGCGGCACGGGACGGCCTTGAAGTCAAAATAATCGATTTGTCCGATCCTAAATACCATCCGCCTGATAGCCCGGATGTGCTGCTGAAGGCGTTCGAATCGGGTGTGTCATCGAAAACGAAACTACTCAGCTTCTGCCACATCAACTATACGGACGGCGGCGTGATGCCAGTCAAGGAAATCTGTGAGATGGCGCGCGCGCGCGGCATCGTTACACTGGTAGACGGGGCCCAACCTCCCGGCATGATGAAGCTGGACATGAAAGACCTGGGATGCGATATGTATGCCGGTCCGTGCCACAAGTGGATGCTGGCGTCCATGTACACAGGTTTCCTGTATATCAAGCAGGACATCATGGACAGGGTGTCACCGTACATCTACACAGGGCCGACCAACGGTAAGAATATGTACGGTGACCTGAGTCCGAGTGCGGTTGAATATTATGACAAAGCCCTGAATACCGCCGGCAAGTTTGAAATGCGCATGTCGGGTAACACCCCCGGGCGTACGTCTATCGATGCGGCAATTGATTTCCACAACCACCTGACCAGAGAAGGTGTGGAGGCCCGTGACCGATATCTCGCGCGGTATCTGATGGATGGGCTTCGGACGATCGACGGCGTCAAGCTATACGTGTCGGAAGATCCTCGACTGACCTGCGCCCTTGTCTCATTTACCGTGAAGGATCTCCCTACCGGTGAGGTAAACAACTACCTCTGGAATCGAAGCATCTACATCCGCAGTGTGGTTCACAAAGAAATCAACTGGGCTGTGAACCGGGCGTCCCTGCACGTGATGGTGAGAAAGAGTCAGGTAGACAATCTGCTCGACGGAATCGAGTCGGTGGCCAAGGGGTAGGCGGCTCGGTGCTTCCCTATGTGAAAGCCCGACCACGAAGCGGTCGGGCTTTCATTGTTATTTAACTTGTAATGTTTATCGTAATGTTAAAAGAAGTCATTAATACTAATGATACATATTATACCTGTTGCCAATATGTATCATTTCGTTTTTTGGTGCCGTTATGGAAAATGCTGGGATTTACGAAAGTTTATACTTCACATAAAAGGAACTGATGTAATCGGAGGAGTAAGAATTTTACCACTTCCATTATATGCTGTAAATATAGAAACGATAGGAATAATTTATTTGAGGAAGTTTAGAAGTGGGATTGGATTTGAAAAGGTAGAGAGAAAATTCCTAAATTCATTTATTGGTGCTTATGATCCCAAATGGTATTTAACCAATATTAGATCACGCATTTATACAATGAAACATAGTGAAACATGTTTAATTTAAAAAACAAATAACTGGCATTTCGAACGCATTTTAAAATGTAAAACAAAATTTATGAAGATGACATTCAAAGAAAAAAACAGAACTATATAATAAATTTTTATTGTATTCACGATACAAACTTGCGCCATCAGGTTCGAGACTGAATTCTATAAGATTTTGGGAAGCACTTGCCGTCGGTTCTATTCATATTATTCTTTCAGATACATTAGCATTCCCCAAACATGAATTGTGGAAAGATGTCATCATAAATATTCCGGAAAGGAATTTAGAAAAAGTCCCCGAACTATTGAGCACTATTTCAGAAGAAAGAGAGAAAGAATTGCGCGCGAATTATTGGAAAATATACAAATATTTTTATAATATTTTTTTAAATAAATCCGAACCCAAATCCGAACCCAAATCCGAACCCAAATCCGAACCTGAACAAAATAAGAATACTGTAAAGCGGGTTTTATTTACAAGTTATAAATGTGATCAAAGTGAGCCATTTATTAATACTATTTTAAATAATTGGAAAAATTTAAATCCAACTTTTGAAGTATTATATTTTTCTGATAATGATATTGCAGAATTTTTTAAAGAACATCCAAATCAAAATACTTATAAAAAACTTCGCAATGGTGTAGCTATAGCGGATTTTTTTAGAATTTGCTATATTAATAAACATGGTGGATATTGGTTTGATATTGATTTAGAACCAATACAAATCAAAACACCATGTAAGGGGAATATACATTTATTTGACGCAGGATACGAAAATATAAGTTATATGTTTATTGGTGGGAATCCCAACCAGCCGCTTTTTCAAAAAGTGATAAATGAAGTTTCTTATAGAATTGAATCGAGTTATCAAAATAAAAAGGGGAGAGAAATAATGAGTGTAACCGGTCCACGAATAATTCAAGAAATAGTGTTTAACAAATTGAATATTCAAAATTTTGATGGATGTTTTCCATCTTCCGATAATGGATCTACAACCTTTTTAAAAGATACAGAATATGAATTTGAATATATGGGATTACAATTCCCGAGTTTTAAAACAATTATATATCAACAATTACAAGCAAAATACTCAAAAAGGCATTATACAACATATGATTATATTTAGATATTTGTATTGAATTTTTTATTGAATCTTTTTGAATATTATAAAAGATCACATTTACAGAAACAATTGGAAAGTATTACAAACCAAACAATCAAAACCGGATTTTGTTGTTGTATTTCAAAATGAAAACCATTTCTACTTATTCCATTCACTCGGATTGCTCCGCACAACAGGAATGTGGATCAATGTTGGCTTCTTCCTGTCTTCAAGCGACTGCCTGAGAAGCGGCTCGATATCTTCAGCCTTATCCACCCGATATCCTCCTGCGCCGAAGCCCTGCGCTACCTGCGCGAACTGAATTGGACCGAGCTCGCTGGTAATGCCTTCACCATAAGACCGCAGGTGGCCTGTCAGTGTGATGCCCCATGCCTGATCATCGGCAAGTAGTACCGTAAAGCCCAGTTGCTGGCGCGCAGCCGCCTCTAATTCCGCGATAGTAAATGTGATGGAGCCGTCGCCGGAAACCAGGATGATCTGGCGTTCCGGGTACAGCAGGCGCGCAGTCATGGCCGCCGGGAGGCCGTAACCCACCACACCGCTGGCGCCGCAGGTGAGCCAATGGCCGGGATACCGATCGAACAGCACCTGGTGGCACCACTGTCCGATGTTCCCGCCGTCCACGATGATAATCGTGTCGTCCGTCAGAACCGCCTTTACAGCTTCTACGATATCGAGTGCGTGCGTGCCTTCTTCGGCGAGGCGCCGGGATTCTATGCACCGCCGCGTGTAGGTCAGGCGCTGTAGGGCCGCTTCTTCCATCCATTGCGTATGCGGAGGGTAATCCAGTCGGCCGCAAGCGGCGGCAAGCTGCATCAGAATCGATCCCGGATCGCCGAGAATAGACACATCGGCCGCAAGACCCTGGTGAAGCTGAACGGGATCCACATCGATGCGAATGACTTGGGCATCATCCGCGATACCCGGCGATTGCAGGTAGCCTACCCGATAATCACAGGCGGCGCCGGCCACAATGAGAAGGTCGGCCTGTGCCAGAAGGTCAGGTCCTCCCGTGGCCGCTCCGCATACGCCGACATATTCTTTCACGGGATTCGGGACACTGCCCCGGTCCCAGATAGGCGTCATGACCGGGATGCCCTGTGCTCCGGCGAATTCTTCCAGAGCCGCGGCGCCTTGCGCATAGTGTACGCCGCCGCCGGCGATGAGGAGGGGCCGTTTGGCACAACTCATCATCAGAGCGGCTTTGTCCACAAGATCAGCATCGCCGAAGGCGGAGATTCGATCGGGACGCTTCTCGTAGCCTCTAATGACTGCCGGATCAACTTCCGAGGCCTGAATGTCTATCGGGAACGTGATATGAACCGGCCCCGGACGACCGTTGACAGCGGTGTTGCAGGCGGTGTGCAATATGTGCGGAATGTGTTCCGGGCGAAAAATCATAGCCGTATATTTACACACAGATGCCGCCATACCCACCTGATCGAAATCCTGAAAATGTCCTTTGCCGATAGTCTCAGTAGGTCCGCATCCCGTGATCAGCAGCATCGGGGCCCCGTCGAAGAGAGCGTTTAGGACACCGGTAAGCCCGTTGGCATGGGCGACACCGCTGCTGACGGCACAGACACCGATCCGTCCCGTTAAACGCCCATAGGTTTCGGCCATGTATCCGGCGGCCTGCTCGTTGCGTACATCCACCAGGGGGAGTCCGGCACGATGACATGCCTCGTCGAAACCGTCCATGCCATGGCCGCAGAGAGTCGCCACGAAGGGAACATCCCAGGATTTGAGGATCTGCACGAATAGTTCGACGCCGGTCATCATTGCCTCCAGTCTGTGCGTTTTTTCACGGGATTCTTGGGATTCAATCTGAAACCATCATTCCTGTGTGTCAAGCAGGTTTTTGTTGCTACCGATCCTGTATATTCATACATTGTAAGCCGGTCGGGCCGACATAAACAGGATATCTGGTGGGTACATGCCTCTACAAGGAATCGTATCATGAGCGAGCAGACTTCACAATTTGAGACAAATTTAGATCCCGACGGTATCGAAACGCAGGAATGGCTTGAGTCACTTGACTATGTCTTGCAGACGTCCGGCCCTGAACGAGTCAGACAGCTGATCGGTGGGCTTCAGCAGCGTGCCCGCCAGAAGGGCGTCCGCCTGCCTTTCGCGGCTAATACGCCCTACCTCAATACCATTCCGCCCGATCAGCAACCGGCCTATCCCGGCAGTCACGAACTCGAGCAGCGTATCCGAAACATCCTGCGGTGGAACGCTATGGCGATGGTGGTACGAGCCAATCAGCAGGACAAGACTATCGGTGGACATATCGCGACCTATGCTTCTATCGCCAACCTCTACGAAGTCGGGTACAATCATTTTTTCAGAGGGAAGGGAGATGGTTACGACGGGGATCAAATCTATTTCCAGCCTCATACCTCGCCCGGTATATACGCCCGTGCTTACCTGGAAGGACGGCTGTCGGAGAAGCAACTCGGTAACTTCAGGCACGAACTCAGCGACGGTGGCGGGCTTTCGTCGTACCCACATCCCTGGCTGATGCCTGATTTTTGGGAGTTTCCCACAGCCTCCATGGGGCTGAGTGCCATCATGGCTATCTATCAGGCAAGGTTCAACAGGTATTTGGAAGATCGTGGGTTGAAATCCCATAATAACGGGCGTGTCTGGGCGTTCCTGGGAGATGGGGAGACGGATGAGCCCGAGGCACTCGGCGCCATCACCCTGGCCGCCCGGGAAAAACTTGACAACCTCACGTTCGTAGTCAACTGCAACCTGCAGCGGCTCGACGGACCGGTTCGGGGCAACGGCAAAATTATTCAGGAGCTGGAAGCCGCGTTTCAGGGCGCGGGATGGAACGTAATCAAGGTAATCTGGGGGAGTGGGTGGGATCCGCTTCTCGCGCAGGATGACGAGGGGCTGCTGGCCAGGCGCATGGGCGAGATTGTGGATGGTCAATACCAGAAATATACCGTTTCTGACGGCAAATATCAGCGAGACCACTTTTTCGGTGTTCATCCGAAACTGATGGAGATGTCCAAGCTGCTCACAGATGAACATGTACGGACCATCCATCGCGGTGGGCATGATCCGGATAAGATATATGCGGCTTATGAATCCGCCGTCGGACATCGGGGTGCACCCACCGTGATCCTGGCCAAGACCATCAAGGGTTACGGCATGGGCGAATGGGGCGAAGGCAGAAACACCGCGCACCAACAGAAGACACTCGATTTGGAGGCGCTGCAGCACATGCGCACCCGGTTTGGCATCCCGCTTTCGGACGAAGAACTGGAGGATGCGCCATTCTACCGGCCACCGGAAAACAGTCCCGAAATCCAGTATATCCGCGAACGACGCGAGGCTCTGGGTGGCTATGTTCCTTCCCGTCGTGTTGTCAACCCCGGCCTGCCCAATGCTCCATCCGAAGAAGTCTGGCAGGAATTCATGGGTGGTACAAACGGCAGAGAGGTGTCCACCACCATGGTGTTCGTACGGATGCTATCCAAGATGCTCCGGGATAACACCATCGGTAAGCTCATTGTCCCGATCGTGCCCGATGAAGCGCGTACATTCGGCATGGAAGCCTTGTTCCGACAAAGCGGTATCTACTCCCATATCGGCCAGCTCTACGAACCGGTGGATATCGACACGTTGCTTTATTATAAAGAGGCACAGGACGGCCAGATTTTCGAAGAAGGAATTACTGAGGCCGGATCCCTGTCATCCTTCACCGCCGCCGGCACCGCTTATTCGACGCACGGGGTGAATACAATCCCTTTCTTTATTTTCTACTCTATGTTCGGAATGCAGCGAGTTGGTGATCTGATATGGGCGGCGGCGGAGATGCGTACCCGCGGATTCCTGATGGGTGGGACCGCCGGGAGGACCACACTCAACGGCGAAGGCCTACAGCATCAGGACGGCCACAGCCACCTGCTTGCCTTCACCGTGCCCAATCTGATGACGTACGACCCCGCCTTCGCCTATGAAGTTGCAGTCATTCTCAGAGACGGGATCAAGCGAATGTACATTGACCAGGAAGAAATATTCTATTACCTCACGGTGCAGAACGAGAACTATGCCATGCCCGCTATGCCGGACGGTGTGGAGGAAGGCATCCTGAAGGGAATGTACCGATTCCGCGGCCCCCTGAACGGGACCGGAAAAGCCCAGGCCCATCTGTTCGGGAGTGGATCGATCATCAATGAAGTACTCAAGGCCCAGGAGATGCTGGAGAATGAATACGGCATCCCGACCGAGGTCTGGAGCGTCACCAGTTACAAGCAGTTGCAGAACGAAGGCCTGGAAACAGAACGCTGGAATATGATGCATCCCGGCAAGAAGCAGAAGCGGACGTACGTGCAGGAGTGTCTGAAGGACACGGAAGGCGCATACGTCATGGCCTCCGACTACATGAAAGCCATGCCGGGTTCCATCGCCCGCTGGATACCGGAACCGGCGATCACGCTGGGCACCGACGGTTTCGGTCGCAGCGACAGCCGGCCGGCCCTGAGAAACTTCTTCGAGATGGATGCCCGTTTTGTCACGCTGGGTGCGTTGCACGCGCTGGCACAGCGGGGTGATATCAAGGCTCAGGTAACGCAGCGGGCCATGCGCAAAATGGAAATCGATCCGGAGAAAGTGTTCCCGCTGTCATCTTGAGGCGTGTCATTGCGGAGTAACTTATGCGGAACAAGATCATGGAGGATAGGCGGTTCAAGCGGATGCCCACACTGGATGAGCTTGCGAAAATGGAGAGGGACCTCCGATTTCATCCGGTGGATACCGAATCTCCTAAAAAGCTAACGCGAGCCCAGATCGAATCTTTCAACCGGGAAGGCTATCTGAAAGGAATCGAAGCCTTTGATGACGAAGAAATTAGTGGAATCAGGAAAGAGTTCGACGCCCTGTTGGCGCAGGCCCTGGCATCCGGACAGACTAGCTACTCGATCATATCCGCCCATCTGAAATGCGGGATGGTCCACGATATAATGAAGAATCCCAGGATCGTATCATACGTACAGGATATCCTGGGTGAAGATATCATCGGCTGGGGTTCCCAATTCTTCTGCAAGCTGCCCCATGATCGCAAAATCGTGGCCTGGCACCAGGATGCCAGCTACTGGCCGCTGTCACCGTCCAAAACGGTGACAGCCTGGCTGGCCATTGACGATGCGGACACGGAGAACGCCTGCATGCGGTTCATCGCCGGATCCCACACCTTCGGTCATATCAATTACCGCCCCAGCGAGGACCAGGAGCGAAACGTGTTGAATCAGACAGTGGATGGTGTGTCGGAGTACGGTGCTCCGGTGGATATCGAACTGAAAGCCGGACAGATTTCCCTGCACAGCGACCTGCTGCTGCACAGCTCAGGGCCCAACCGCACGAACAGGCGGCGGTGTGGCTTGACGATTCGGTACTGTGCTGCATCCGTACGGTCGCAAATCGGGTGGAACGCGGAAGGCGTGCAAGTCTCAGGTTTGGACACCTCCGGACACTGGGCTGATAGCCCGCGCCCCGCAGTGGATATGGTATGAGGCGGCTAGTACTCTTCCTGCCGTTGCTGTTTCTTTTCGTGCCCGCTCACGCCCAGAGCCTGGGTGATTTTCCACCGGACGTGCAGGCGGTTTTTCGACATCTCCTTGCAAACGATGTGCCCGAGCAATACGGAAATCTCAAACCGAAATTGCGGCCCCAGGACTACGAAATTATTGACATTGACCAGGACGGCATCCGGGAGGTGTTTTTCTGGACGGCACCCCATTTCCACCAAACCCCCCCCATTCTCATAATTCAGATCACAGATGACGGTACCGCGAAGCGGGTGACCGAAGCGCTGGCGCCCGGACCATTGGTGGCGACCACCGGTGATAAAGCGGATTCGCACCGCACCGGATTTGCGGTAGACGAACAGATACCGAGGGCCTCTCCCGACGACCTCTCCCTCATGATAAAGAGTTTTATACGATTCCGAATGCAGGTAGTCGAATTCAAGTACTTTTACCACACCGGCAGGGCCGGCGATTCTGGTGGTTATCTCGACATGACCCACCAGGATCACCTAACGGAAGAAAACCGGAAAAGTTGCCGTGATTTCCAATTGTCGGATACCAATGCTATCAGCGCCGGCCGGATAGGCGATTCCGAACATCCCTACTTTGTAGCGCTTGCCAGCAACAAGATAGAGATATACAGAATCAGAGGTATAGACCGTTTCGGATTTCTCGATAAAACCATTTGGCGGATCGACAAACCGGCGGATTTTAACGGGTTCGCCAAGGGCGTAGATCGGAAAATCCGCTACTGGGACGCCAGGAACGAGCAGAAACTGCTGGAGGTGGATTTCAGGGAAACCCTACCGATCAATGATACCACCGACCTCTCGGACGAGGGTGGTTCATAGGGCGAGAGGTACCATATTTTGTCATCACTAGCATGTGTCTCAGAGACTGCTTTTTTTGCTGACCACGGGCAAACCGTTATATACAAACACCGTTCCGTTAAGTTTAAATGTCGCAGAATGCAAACGCTTTATTTTATATGATAAAATAACGATATTTATAGTGCCCGGAAGACTGTCCGGGCGTTTTTTTTGCTTAACACTAACAGGCACGCCCACCGAATATTGTCATTTGGTTTTCAGTGACAATTGACACCGCAACAAGCGGCAATTTTTTGTGCCACAAGGCACTACCTTTCTATTGTGCTATTCTGTAGGTGATTGCATTAGCAGAGATACAGGAATCAGGGGGCATATATCTCCGGCCGCTTCGACGCCATCGGCCGGAGATGACGGGCCTTTCAGGCGATTCCTGTTGCATCAACCAACACACCTTGATATACTTGACACCGCTAGCCACCATCTCCCATTCATAACATGAACCTGAAGGATCCAGCCATGGCTGCACGCGAACTACGGTTTATCGCCACCAAAGAAAAAGGAGCGGTCTCTGCGATACTTGATCGGCCCGATGATGCCCGTACGCTTCTCGTGCTGGGGCACGGTTCCGGCACCAATATGCGGCATGCCTTTATCGCCGGACTGAGTGCGGCGCTGGTGGAGGCGGGGGTGGCCACATTCCGGTATCAGTACCCGTATTCCGAAAAGGGTGGCGGCGGACTGGATGGGCGTAAGGTGCTCCTGGCCACCGTCCGTGAAGCTGTCGCCACCGCGGCAGAAGAAGCACCCGGCCTGCCGCTGTTTGCCGGCGGCCATTCCATGAGCGGCCGCATGACTTCACTGGCGTTCGCGGAGGAGCCTCTGCCGGTGCACGGTATCGTGTTCGTGGCATTTCCGCTGAACGGAGGTAAAGGGCCGACGGAACGGGCAGCTCATTTTTCCGATGTGAACACGCCCATGCTGTTCCTGCAAGGCACCAAAGACAGACTGGCCGACATCGATGCCGTTCAATCCGTCTGTAAGAACCTGGGCGACCGGGCAACGCTGCATATCATAGACACCGCAGACCACGGGTTCAAGGTGCTTAAACGATCGGGAAAGACACACGAGCAAACCATCGAAGAACTGGCGGCGGAAATTTCGGAATGGACTGCAGCCGTGGCCGGGGTATGACATTACCGCACCCGCAAAATATCGAGTTGTCGGACCGGGCAGATCCCGGTCCGGTGGGCAGGATTACAGGGTGTGATTTCGTTTGATTACAATTAAACCGCAAAGTAAGGGAAACCCATGTCACAACGTCCGTACCGTGGGGTGTTCACAATCCCGGCAACACCGTTTACTGATGAAAACGCGCTGGATCTCGATGGAGTAAAGGCGGTGGTTGAGTTCTGTATCGCCGCAGGGGCGCAGGGAATTGTAGCACCGGTGAACGCGAGCGAGTTCAGCTCACTGTCGGATGCGGAACGTATGCAGGTGGTGGAGACGATTGCGCGGACAAACGATGGCCGACTGCCTTACGTGGCCAGTGCCACCGGTGTCAGCGCGGAGGTGGCACTGCTTTTTGCGCGGCATGCGGCGGATCAGGGCGCCGATGCGTTGATCGCTATGCCACCCTATGTCAAGAAGGCCCACCCAGGCGACGTCCGTCGGTATTTCGAATCGCTGGGATCCGCTACAGATCTTCCGGTTTTTATCCAGAACCACCCGATCGGTGTGCCCATGTCCCCTAACCTGCTCGGGGACCTTGCTCGGGATATTCCCACTGTTCTGTATATCAAGGAGGAGATCCCACCGTTCACTCATTCCGTTACCGCCGATATCGAATCGTGCGGTGATGCTATCGAAGGCATATTCGGAGGCGCCGCGGGCAAGCATATGCTCGATGAACTGCGGCGGGGCGCATCAGGCACTATGCCGGCCTGTGAAGTGACCGACGTGCATGTGGCGGTCTGGAAGGCGTATGAGGCAGGCGATGAGAAAAAGGCGAGAGAGATATTCAACCGTCTCCTTCCATTGATCAACTTCGAATCACTGCATCACATAAATCTGTACAAAGAAGTTCTGAAACGGCGCGGCATCATCAAGTCAGCCAATGTGCGCGTCTCGGACACAAAGCCGCTGGACAAGTATGATCATGCGGAGTTGGATATCATTCTTGATGACATTAAGGACCTTTATGCGGTTTGAGTATTCAATTTTCATCCGCCAGAAACACAAACAGGAACCAGATTCAATTCCCCGTACGATTCACTTCAAATGGTGACGATCTGTGTTGTTTCATCGCTCATCCCTTGCGGTATGAAACCCTTGCGCCTCGGTAGGACTGTCATCATCTTATGAAACATCGGTTCACAGGGGAATTAAAAATGTGTTCAAGCCATGGGGAAGGGGATAAGGGTGTCTCAACCTAACATACTGCTTATCACAAGCGACCAGCAGCATTACGATACACTGGGGGTCACTAACCCCCGTATCAGGACGCCGGCGCTCGACCGCCTGTCCCGAGAGGGTATGCGGTTCGACCGGGCATACTGTAACAACCCGGTCTGCTCGCCGTCACGCTCCACACTGATAACAGGCCTGTATCCATCGTCCCACCACTGCTGGACGATCGGGGTGAAGCTTCCTGAGGATGTGCCCACTGTCGGGGAAGTATTCCAGGAAAACGGATACGACACCTCCCTGATCGGCAAGGCTCATTTTCAACCGTTGGCGTCCCAACCCGGCAGTACGTCCATCGAATGCCAGCCGATCCTTCGGGACCTGGATTTTTGGCGGGATTTCCATGGCCCCTGGTATGGCTTCAGCCATGTGGAAACCGCACGAATGCACGCCCATGAATCTCATGCGGGCCAGCATTATGCCATCTGGATGGAAGAGCACGGGCTTGCCGACTGGCAGGACTATTTTCAGCAGTATCCACCGTCCAAAGACGATAAATACAGCGGTCCGCAGTATGAACGCGGTATGCTCAAATGGGACCTGCCGGAGCATCTGCACCACTCCCATTGGATAGCGGACCGTACGGTCGCCAACATCGAGCAGTCAGTGAAAGGCGGCAAACCGTTTTTCGCCTGGGCCAGTTTCTTCGACCCGCATCCGCCCTACGTGGTTCCTGATCCGTGGGCAAGTATGTACGAACCCAGTGATATGGTACCGGGACAGTTTACTGAAGGTGAGTTCGATGATATGCCCCCACAGTTTGCCAAAACGCGAGAGGAAAACCCGGATTTTTCCATGTATCAGGAAGAAGGCGGCAAAGCGCTCCACGGTTTCAACTCCCATCTGCATTCCGACGATGATCTGCGCAATTCCATCGCCTGTTACTACGGGATGATCAGCCTGATGGACCAGGCCATCGGCCGTATTCTGGAATCCCTCGATACCCTGGGCATCACGGACAACACACTCGTTGTGTTTACCACAGACCACGGCCATTTTCTCGGTCAGCACGGCCTGATCGCCAAAGGTGCGTTCCACTATGAAGATCTGTTGCGCCTGCCGATGATCGCCCGATATCCTGGACACATTCCTGCAGATACAACATCCGATGCGCTTCAGGCTCTGATCGATTATCCTTCAACATTCCTTACCGCCGCCGGTATCAAACCGCCCGGTCTGATGCAAGGCGTTAATCAGCTCGACGTCTGGTGCGGCCGTGAAGACTCAGTCCGAGAGCATGTACTCGTAGAGAACCGGCACAATCCCACCACGGTACATCTGAGGACACTCATAGAAGACCGTTACAAAATGACGGTATACCGCAACGCGGAATACGGCGAACTGTTCGATCTCCGGAACGATCCCGGTGAGGTTCACAATCATTGGAACAACCCGGCATACCAGGGCGTCAGGACGGATATGATGCACCGGTTCCTGCAGGCGGAAATGCAAAGGGAGTCCACGCGGATGCCCCGAATTGCAGGGGCGTAGCCACATGACGCCCCTGTCCCGGCCGCACCCACATCTTGATCCCCGCCATCCCCGCGACGGCACGGCACCCCGGACCAATCCCCCCGTGTTCGCCTGGAAGCCGGAACATACGGATGAACCGGTGAACCTTACGGTAGCCCTGGATCCGGCGTTAGAGGACATCGTTCTCCGTCTTGATGACCACACGGATCCGGTGTTTCTGCCGGAAACAGCCTTCGCCCCGGGAATTTATTACTGGACCTGGTCCGGAAAGTTCCACAAAGCAGAGGTGTATTCATTCGAGATAACGAACGATGCCGTCACGGTGGAGGTACCGTCAGTAGAAGAATGGCTGCGGAGATTGCCGCACGATCATCCCAGGATTTATACCCGTTCAGAACAAATACCGGAACTGCGGGATGCACGCCACGGCCAAAAAGCGCATCTATGGAAGAAGCTTAAGAAGGATGCGAATGGAGTGCTTGCGGAACCACACGAGATCGACGAACCGCCCATTCTACCGAATAGGGAGGAAGACTATCAAGCCTGGTTCAAAATCTGGTACCATATCATGTGGGGCACGCGAGGGTTCGTCAAAGGAGCCGCTACCCTGGCATTGGCTTACCTCGCCGGCGGAGATACTGTTTATGCCCGGGCCGCCTGCACCCGCATGGCCTCCGTAGCCTGCTGGGACCCGGAAGGCTCCAGCTACCTCGGCCGCAATGACGAAGCCCATATGTCAGTCATCTGGCACGGCCCATCCGCCTGTGACTGGGTCTGGGACCACTTTACAGATGAGGAACGGAGTCGGGTAATCGAACAATACCGGCAGCGCGGCCGGATCACATTCGAACATATGCGAAACCGGGGCTATTACGGCATCACCCGTTTCGACTCCCACGCCGGCCGAGAAATCGTTTTTCTGGCTAACATCGCTTTTGTATTCCACGACCACATCCCCGATGCGACCGAGTGGCTGACCTGGCTGCGGCCCATCCTGTGCGGCGTCTGGCCGATCTGGGCGGGTGACGACGGAGGATGGGCTGAAGGACTGTCCTACAGCACTGCCTACGTGGAAATCATGACCATGTTCGCCACCACGCTGAAGCACAACGTCCATATCGACCTGTACCGTCGTCCGTTCTGGCAAAACTACACCTCCTGGAGGAGATACTGTCTACCGCCCTATGCAGAATGGATGGGCTTTGGCGATCATTCCGAGCGATGGGGTTACACCTGGTTGAACAACGCAAACCTAGTGGAACTGGTCGACCGGGAAACCGGCACTAACGCTCTGCGGGACTACGTGACAGATTTTCGACGAGAAGCAGAAACTATATTTTCACCGTCGGAACGTGGCGCGCCCGGCGTTTCGGCCCAAATATACCTGACACCGGAAATTGAGGCAGACACGCATTCTCCAAGACAGGACAATCCCATCCTGCGGATTTTTCCCGACGTCGGATGGGCTGCCATCCGCACCGACCTGGATGATCCGGGCCAGGATATCGCCTTCATTTTCAGATCTTCTCCTTACGGTTCGGTAAGTCATTCCCATGCTAACAACAACGACTTCATTCTACATGTGGGCGGCAAAGTGATGGCCATGCCCAGCGGCTATTACGCCGGATACGGATCGGACCACCATGCCCACTGGGTCTGGCACACCAAGTCCCATAACTGCGCGACCCTCTCTGACGCCTCACAGCTCATGCGGTCCCACCAATCGAGGGGTATGGTCGACAACGTATATGAAGACGACCATACCATCTATTTCAGAGGATTCGCAGACCCGAGTTATCAGGATCGGGCGGAGAGGTACCGCCGGCATGTATGCTTTTTAAAAACGCATCAGTGCTTTCTCATGGTGGATGAGTTTGTGGCCAGGGAGGATGTTTCATCAGCGCTGCAATGGAACATCCATTCCTGGAACCGATTCGATATCGACGATGAACAAAAACGCTTCACAATCCGTCGGGAAGACAGCATCCTGGAAGGGTACATCCTGCATCATCTCAACGGTTACTTCGTCGCATCAGAAGGTTGGGAGCCGCCGCCAACCAGCGCCAAAGAAAATCAGGAATGGCGACAACAGTACCATCTCCGATACACACCCTCCGGCCTGGAACCGTGTCGCAATCTGGGTGTCCTCCTATGCCCCGGCCATCGTGCGCTCGCTTCTGCGGCCGTCTGTTCCGAACACGTCTATGCAACCGAAGTCGCGCGAATCGGTGATGACCTGATACTCGTTAACCAATCGGACCGTATTCAATTCGAGGACATCGACACGGACGCTTTGGCGGTGCTCGTTCTGCATGGAACCCGGTATCATATTGACGATGCTGGCATGCACCTTAGTTGACGGATGATGAATGGAGACAATCACACTCCTAATTGTGGTAGCGGTTCTCACACTCGCCACATTCGGCCACGCGATCTTTGGGTTCGGCGGTGGCCTGATTGCGATACCGGTCTTGAGCATTCTGATAGGCGTACGCGATGCGGTAACGCTGTCGTTGGTTCAGCAGATGGTCACCGTGACCCTGCTCAGCCGGACTATCCGCCACGTGAACTGGCACATCACCGGAGCCGTGCTTGCCGGTATGCTGCCGGGAACACTCGGTGGTATCCTGCTGCTGTCGATGCTGAATGAATCCTATCTCCGCATCGTCCTTGCCATTTTCATTTTTTTGTACCTTGTTAAATCGATTGCATTCCCGAATGCATCGCTCCCAGGTCTCAGGAACCGTCTCTGGGGCGCCGTCACCGGATTTGTGGGTGGGGCGTTGCAGGGACTTATAGGGACCGGAGGACCGCCGGTCGTCATTTATTACAACGAAATCGGCGTCAGTAGGGAGGTGTTTCGTGCCGGAATGCTCATGTTACTCGCTGCCAGCAACACACTCCGAATCGGAATTTCGATTCCGGCAGGGCTGTTTACTGACAAAGTTCTCGGAATCTGCCTTTACACACTCCCGTTCTTCGTTCTGGCCCTGTGGTTTGGCGACAAGCTGGGGAGCCGTGTGGACGAGCGGTATTACACCTACGCGGTGTATGTGGTTCTTTCGGCGTCCCTGATCCTGCTTATCTCTAATACAATAGGTCCAATTTAATCCTTCGAACAGCCGGATCTTGGCACCTTGGCAAAATCCGGTAGACGAAGGGAAGATGCTCATTAACCAATTTCCCGGAGGGTCCTTTACTCTAACCATGACGAATAGCCACAGCTCCCAATCTATGATCGCACCGCTCAGACGGGTCATAGTCAAATGTCCGAAGGCAGCCTTCTTCGATGAAAGTCGGATTGATGCTCAATGGGAATCCCTGGGCTACCTGGGGCGTCCCGATTTGGGGCGGGCAATCGATGAACACCGCCGGTTCGCAGCCTTGCTCGGTGCCGCAGGCGCCTCGATTGAATATCTCTCCGAAGACAGCCGCACCGGTATGGATTCCATATACACTCACGATCCCGTAGCATCAGTAACTGACCGGGGGGCTATCCTCGGCAGAATGGGCAAAGAAGCCCGTGTGGGCGAACCGGACGCCATGGCGGATGCCTTTGATTCTTTCGGAATCCCGATCCTTGGACGTATCGAGGCACCCGGAATGGTGGAAGGAGGCGATGTGCTATGGCTGGATCGTGAGACGGTCGCAATCGGGATTTCATATCGAACCAACATAGAAGGAATTCAGCAATTCCGAAGTCTGGTCTCACCTGCCGAGGTGAAGGTGATTGAGGTCCCGCTTGTTCACTGGGACGGACCGGGCGCGGTGCTGCACCTGATGTCGATCATAAGCATTCTGGACGACGACCTGGGCCTCGTGTATGACCGATTGCTGCCCGTCCCGTTTCGCCAACTACTGATCGACAGAGGCGTCAGGCTGCTGTCGCTTCCCGAAGACGAATACCAGTCCCTGGGCTGCAACGTTCTGGCGGTAGCGCCTCGGCATTGCCTGATCCGTTCAGGCAATGATACCACGGAGCGCCTGATGCGTGAAGCCGGCTGTCACGTGGAACCGTTCGATGGCGACGAGATCTGCTACAAAGGTGCTGGCGGCCCTACATGCCTGACAAGACCGGTTGAACGGGGGTAACCCCAGTCGGGCACACCGGACTCTCACCTGAACTGTATGGAGAACAAATCCGCATCACGCATCACGAACCGCAGTCTAACTGGTCGTCCGGAAAGGCGGCCGATTTCGCAACCTTTGGCCCAAGAGATTGTCTGCCCGATAGAATCTCCGACAATTTCTGGGCAGTCCCCTATTCCGAAGCCCGATATCGGTTTTCCCTCTTCGTCTTGGATTTCTATCCGGATGTTTCCGGTGGCGGCCGTGCTGTAATTCATGACGAGTTCGCTACCCTCAAAAATCAACGGCTTACTGGTCATTTCTCCACCTTTATAGGGAGCGTTGACGGATGCGAAACCGTCCGTTCGCAACACGTACCGGTAGCCGCTGGACGCGTGGTAGACCGACATCTCTTCCGGACCGGTAGGCACCACATTCAGGGCGGCGTAATTGGACCGGTTGCCCCAGCGCTCGGGATCGGTTCCAGGCCGTATCCAGGCTTCATTGAAAGGACGCTGGTAGGCATTCGCTCCGGCGCGCGTGGTCATGAACAGAATCTCGGTAGAGGAGCCCCGTTCGGCAACGAAGCGGGTCGGCGTGGCGATGTAGATGTGTGGGGCGCGGAAGTAGGGATGGGTCTGGCTCGTGTAGAGGTGTTCGCCGGGAGCATTGGGCTGTAAATCCCGACGGTTTTCCCAATGGACGAAATCACGTGAGGTCATCCGGCTGACGCTACGGAGGTCACCGTGGGCGGTCACCAGAGTCCGGAAGTAGCAGACATAACAGCCCTCAGCCTCCGACCAGAACGATACGTTCTGGGAATCGAACATATAGACGCCGTTGCCTTCCTGGTATTGGGTCGGAATAACAGGCTCGGCCCGGATCTGTCGCCATTGCCGTCCGTCCGATGACGCGAACATGTAAAGACCAGTCCAGTATACCCCGGCGAGTGCCTTGAAACGTTCGCTTGCATCTACGCCCGGACGTGTATCCAGAAATGGGGACAGGTTGTGTGTACAGCGTGTGTCTCCGAAGAGGCAGATGTTGTTCTTACCTTCGTCGTCGAACCTGTAGAGGTCCAGGTCCGGATAGGTCCATTCATGGCCGTCCCGACTTTCCGCATACCGGTAGATTTCACCGGGATTGCCGTCTTCGCCTTCTCCTTCGTAATCGGGCAGCATATCCCGGTAGTACGCGCGGTACAAGGCACCATCTTTGATCACAGTCGCATAGCCGCCCACAAATGGCCCATTGGCCATGGGCATTTTATGTGGCTGGTGGAGACGGAGTGAGGTGCCGCGCAGGTCATCGATCAGGTAATGATCTGTGAACAGTTCAAGCCGTGATCCTATGTTTTTTACAGGCATCTGACAGAGCTCCTTGAGATGATATTCTTAGGGTATTTCGCTGATTAGAGGGACTGTCATACCCAAAACGAGGATGACATGCGGGAATAATAGCATTTTGCCCCGATTTCCACAAGTTTTTATAAATGCCAAACGTTCAACCGATCGCCGCTTTTTTTGTTGCTTCGCTCCTGCGATACCTGTATAGTCCACCAATGTCTCAAAGAGGTATCGAATGTAAGCTTTAACAAGGATCTCAGGATCTCCTCATGAATACCTATCGTGTCGGATTTTTGGGCTGTGGCGGCATCGCGCGGGCGCATGCATTAGGGTATCAGGCGGTGCAGAACGCACGGATCGAATTGGTTGCCGGGTCGGACATCAATCCGGAGGGCGAGAAAGCACAGCGACTGGCGGATGAGTACGGTATAAGGCTGTATGCCGACCATCAGGATATGCTGGATAGCGAGCAGCTTGACCTGATTAGCATTTGCACGTGGCCCAGAGGGCACTGTGAAGCCACGATCGCGGCGGCGGATTACGGCGCAAAGGGGATTATGTGTGAGAAGCCTATGGCGGTGAATCTGGAGGAGGCGGACCGAATGCTGGCGGCCGCCGACGCGTCGGGCACCGTGCTGGCAATAGGACACGCTCATCGGTTCAGTCCCCAAGCGGAACTGGCCCGGGAGCTGATTCAGAAGGGCGAAATCGGCACGGTTTCTATGATCTGGGGCCACTGCTCGCTGGACTTGATGAACAACGGAACACACGTGATTGACCTGGTCAACTACCTGAACGGCGATGTGGCAGCCGAATGGGTCATGGGGCAGATTGACCGCAGCAGGAGGCGAGAGGGACGCGGGAACCATCCGGACATGGTGATCGAGGACATGGCGGTGGGACGGGTCGGTTACAAAAACGGCGTGGTTGGCCTGATCGAACTGGGCGATCGGGCGCACCAGGCGTATCAGTTTCATATCGTCGGCTCGGACGGTGTCATCAATGTAAATACGCCCGATGGACCGCCGTTGAGGATATTGTCAGGCTCACGCAGTGGAGGCTGGCACGCGCCGGAACTGCCGGAGGTATTCTCGTTTAGAGCAGAACTCGAAGAGCTAATCGAATCGGTCGAAGGCCGAAAAGAACATCGGTGTTCGGGCCCTAAAGGCCGAGCTACACTTGAAATAATCATGGCCATCTTTGAATCTTCCGCCCGGCATGGCCTGGTGGAGTTACCAATTGACGTAAGGGATTTTCCCCTCGAACGTATGATAAGGGAAGGCATGGTATAGACAGAACATTCTGCAATTCAGTTGTGGTTTTTGGATAATCCGCCGATCCGTTAAAATATAAAGAGGTTTACGTGTCAGAACCTGAATTTACCAATAGATTGATCCACGAAACGAGTCCCTATCTCCAGCAGCATGCCCACAATCCGGTTGACTGGTATCCGTGGGGGGAGGAAGCTCTGGACAAGGCACGGACTGAGGACCGGCCGATTATGCTGTCAATCGGTTATTCCGCATGTCACTGGTGTCATGTGATGGAGCATGAGTCGTTCGAGAATCCCCAGATAGCGGGGGAAATGAACGAACATTTTATCAATATCAAGGTGGACCGTGAAGAGCGGCCCGATCTAGATGACATCTACATGAACGCGGTGACCACCATGACGGGCAGCGGCGGGTGGCCCATGACGGTGTTCCTTACACCTGCGCTGAAGCCGTTCTACGGCGGCACGTATTTTCCTCCCGACGACAGGTATGGACGCCCCGGGTTTCCACGGATCCTGATGGCGGTCTCCCAATTCTATAGGGATAGGCGGGCGGATGCGGAGGAGCAGGGCAACAAACTCCAGGAGCGCTTGGCAGAATTCGCGCAGTTTACGTCAACAGTCGACAAGATAAACACCCCCCTGCTCGATGAAGCCCAAGACGAGATCGAAGGTAATTTTGACCGGGTAAACGGCGGTTTCGGTACACAGCCCAAATTTCCCGGTTCCATGAGTCTGGCGTTTTGTCTCCGGGAACATGTGCGTACCGGCAAACAGACATTACTGGATGTGGTGACTACCAGTCTGAGAAAGATGGGCCACGGCGGTATTTATGACCAGTTAGGCGGCGGTTTCCACCGATATTCGGTGGATGCGGAATGGCTGATCCCACACTTTGAAAAAATGCTGTATGACAACGCCCTGCTGATGCGGACTTATATCGAGGCCTATCAGTTCAACAAGAACCCGATGTTCCACAGGATAATAGAAGAGACTGCCCAGTATATCATCCGTGAGATGCTGCAACCGGGTGGCGGCTTCTATGCGACTCAGGATGCGGACAGTGAAGGCGAGGAAGGTAAGTTCTTCGCATGGTCCCCCGAGGAAATCCTCGAGGCGCTCGGGGAAGAGGATGGCAAGCTGTTCTGCCGGTATTACGGGGTGGATGAAGGGGGGAACTTTGAGCACGGCAAGAGTGTCCTGCATGTTAACGTAGCCATCGACCCGCTCGCCGCCCACCTCAACGTGGATTCGGATCATTTTCGCAAGGTGTTGACCGAAGGTCGGGGCAAGCTGTTCGCTCTTAGGGAACAACGAGTGAAACCAGACCGGGACGACAAAATCCTGACCGACTGGAACGCGCTGATGATCGGCAGTCTGGCCCAGGCGTACATGGTGCTGGGAAACAGAGCCTACCTGCGGGCGGCTGAAGGGTCAATGCGGTTCATTCTGGATACCTTGTACAAAGACGGCCGCCTGCTCCACGTCTATAAAGACGGCATCGCCAAGCTAAACGGATATCTGGACGACTACGCCTTCACCATCGGTGCGCTGATCGACCTCTATGAAGCCACGTTTGAGCCCTCCTGGCTGGAAACCGCCCTGTCGCTCAATGATACGATGAACGAACAGTTCTGGGATGACAAGGACGGCGCATACTTTTTCGCCAGTGCGGACCACGAACGGCTTATCGTCCGCTCGAAGAATCCGTACGATAACGCGGTCCCCTCCGGTAACTCAGTCGCGGTGCACAACCTTCTCCGCCTGTCGGCCTACACCGGCCGTTCCGATCTAAGGGACAAGGCGGAGCGCACGCTGATCGTGTTCCATGATATGATAAAAGCGTCTCCCGGCGGATTTGGTCAGTTGCTGTGCGGCCTGGCTTGGCTGCAGCATGGCGGACAGGAAATCGCGGTCATCGGTTCTCCCGACGACGAGAACACCATTGCGATGCTCTCGGTTATCCGTCAGAAATTTCGGCCCTACATGGTGGTGGCTCTGTATGACCCTCTCTCCGCCACCCAGGCACCTGCCGACCTAATTCCTCTATTGGCAGACCGGCCGCAGGTGGACGGTAAACCGACTGTGTATGTCTGCCGTAATTTCGTGTGCCAGCGTCCGGTGACTACAGTGGAGGAATTGGAAGAAGCGCTTGCACGAACGCATCAAGGTGAAGTATAGCCTCATGGTCCCACTCTCCATACAATCCTTCTGCAAAACGGTGCTACCGCTGATCCATCAGGAAACCGATGGCAACCGGATCCTGGAAGACGCAGCCACGATCGTCGAGACAGATCGATGGAATTCATTTGACCGATTCCACGATACCACCAGAACACTTGTAGAGCGATATGAATCAAGCGGTGCCCAAACGGAAGTGTACGAAGTCCAAACCGGTGGAGCAATCGACACCGGCCGGTGGATCATCCAGGAGGCCTCGGACATACTGAACGCCACAGTGGATATCGTCTCGCCGATTAAACAACAGTTACTGGACTATCAGAAAAATCCCTGGCATGCGATTCAGTGGACGGGCGGCACGTCGCGGGACGGAGTTACGTGCGAACTCGTGATCGTGGATACCATGGTGGAACTGGACCGTATACCACGGGGAAGCCTCACCGGCAAAATGATACTTACGAAGCTGGTACCGCGCGGCCTACTCCGTAAACTTGATGACACGGGCGCTGTGGGCGTCATCACAGATTCTCCCCAGCCCCATATGCCGGATGCGACGCCCTGGGTCAAGTTCGGCTGGGGCCAGGTGGACCGCTCGGAGGATCCGGCACGGCTTGTGGGACTGGTTTTGTCGGAGAATGAGGGCCAGAAACTACGTTGTTTGGCCATGCAGTGTGGGGTGTTGAAGCTGCATGTGCGAGTAAATGTACGCAGGTACTTGGGCACACACGATGTGGTTAGCGGAATCGTGACCGGACGAGACGATCCCCAGGATGAAGTATGGGTCCTGGCACACAGTGCGGAACCGGGTGCCGTGGACAACGCATCAGGCGTGTCTGTCTGCCTGGAAATCGCCCGGGTACTGGAGCGGCTGATCGCAGACGGTAAAATAAAACGGCCACGCCGATCGATACGGTTTCTGAATGCCTATGAATGCTACGGGTTTTTCCATTACATGGAACATGTCCCTCGCCTCCAGGCACCACTGGCGGGCGTGTGCCTTGACACCCTGGGCACCAAACCAGAATACTGCGACGGCCGTTTGTCATGGCGGGCGACCATCCCCATGTCGGCTGGCTTCGTGGACCGGGTCGGTGAAAAAATGCTGCAGGCGTCTCTCGATATCAAGAACCCAGGATACACGCTGCACACCGGTGGATTCGTTTCCACTTCTGACACGCTGGCAGGAGATCCCAAATACGGGTTCCCCTGCCCCTGGCTCAACACGCACTATCGCGAAACAGGCGTGTATCATGCCTACCACAGTTCTGCCGACACAACGGAGCTTTTGAGCCCGGACGGTCTGTCTACCTGCGCGGCCGCTGTCGCCGGGTACCTCTATTATCTGGCAGATATGGGCAGCGCGGAAGTCACCGAAATCGCCGAAATGGAGACGGAAAGAACGGTTGCCCTTCTCCAAGCGGGCGTCAAAAGCCCGAATTCCGGTCTTGGGGCATCTACCGGGCACGTGAGAGGCACATCCGGAGCGCAAGGCACCCGTATCGAGCGTTTGACCCCCACCGATGCCGTTTTCCTGCGTGAGGCCCACCGCACATCGGTCGACCGCTTGAGACGATGGCTGTGGGGTGGCGACCGCTACGCTGTTCTCACGGGAATAGCGCAGAATAAAAAATGGGTAGCCGCGGCTGCCGACTCTTTTGACAGAACCAGAAATCCCTCCGTGCCTGGGGCTGATAGGATCCCGTATCGCACAGCCTTCCTTTCCCCGTCTTTAGCCAACGTGCCGACTGAAATCGCGGAACAAATCGGATCGGCAGGACTGCCGGACTGGGCGTTGTTCTGGGCGGACGGGCATCGGACCGTCTCTGAAATAGCGTCTCTCCTATCGTGTGAGCACCAAAAGGATATCGAGCCGACGCAGGTTATCCCGTATTTCAAAGGCCTGGAGTCGCTGGGGTACGTCAAACTAATCGATCCGGAAGATCTCATACCAAAATGCCGGTTAGTGGAGGATCTCCTGGCACTCGGAGTGAAGGCAGACATGGATATAATGGTACACAGCTCACTGTCCAGCATCGGTTATGTTGCGGGTGGCGCAGATGCCGTGGTGGATGCGTTGTTGGAGGTAATCGGTCCGGGGGGTACGCTGCTGATGCCTTCGTTCAATCACCGTGCAGCAGAGGTGTACAATCAGATGACCACTCCCACGACCAATGGTGCCATCCCAGATGCGCTTTGGCGGCGGCCCGATGCGGTCCGCAGTCTGCATGCCACGCATCCTGTGGCGGGTATCGGTCCGAAAGCGGCGATATACTGTAACACGGAGCATGTGAACGTAGGCATCTGGGCGCCGGAGAGCCCCATCGGACGCCTCATCCATCGCGGCGGGTACATCCTGACGCTCGGTGTGACGCATAACTTTACGACTGCCTACCACGTAGCGGAGACATCGATCCCATGCGGATGCATTGATCCATTTGGAAACACGGATCGGATCGTTGATAGGGGCGAAGTGCGAGAGGTGCGCGGACTGGCGTTCCGGTCCGGCCTATGTCCGGTGAATCCGGAAACACTGCATGGACCGCTACGGGAACGTGGGTTGGAGCGCTTCGGCAAAGTGGCACAGGCCAATACGTCGTTGGTAAAGGCCATCGATCTGTGGAGAGTGCGTCGCGAGCATTTGACCGGGGAATGTCCGGCCTGCACCATCAGACCGAGAATCCGTTAGTGCCTCTTCTAACAGGTACAAAAAGGCGTTGTCGATGGGGCCCTTCAACAAATAAAAAACGGGCGTTGCCTTAAAAAGGCAACGCCCGTTTAATTTAAAAACTTGAACTGAATTACTTCTTAGTAACGTTTGCTGCCTGGAGACCTTTGGGGCCCTCGGCGACGTCGAACTCGACATCATCGCCTTCGCTCAGGGTTTTGAATCCATCGCCCCCGATTGCCGAATAATGCACGAAAATATCTTCGCCGGTTTCCTGTTCGATGAAACCGAAGCCCTTCGAATCGCTGAACCATTTTACTTTTCCTTCTGCCAAAACTTTTCACCACCTTTCGAGCTTTTTTTTTATGCCTCGCGGCATATGATATAAAATAAAAAAGCAAGGATCGCATGTTCTGATCCTTGCTGTATCGTCTTTGATGCGAATGCCAGGAGTACAGAAACCACAAAGTGTAACAATTCTGAAAATATCGTGTTGCCGATCGTTTGTCAAGGATTTTCTTCAGGTATGTCTAGTGCGCGACTTGTTCTTGCCTGGGTATTGCTTTCTCAGAGCGTGCTATTTTTTCTGCAATGGCCGGGACAAAACGCAGGCGTTCACACCGCCAACCCCCATGGACATTTTGCCGGCGATGCCGGTGGTCGGCTCGCAATGATTGTCGAACACAAAATGGGAATGCAACCGGGCAATCTCTTCGTTCAGTTCCACTTTTTGCAACGGAATCGGAAGCATTTTACCGTGTTCATAGCCCAGATACTGCGCGGTTAACTCCCAACCGCCACCGGCACTCATACCGTGGCCAAAGATTCCTTTTCGTGCGGTGATCAGGACGGATTCAGGAACTATTTCCAGAAGATTTTCCATCTCGAGAAAATCTCCGGGAGTGGCGGTTGCGTGCAGGTCCCAGGTCGCAATAGCATCCGGTGCGATCTCCGCATCGTCAATCGCCTGGTGGATGGCTGTCAACGGTCCTTCTTTGGACGGAGTGATGATATGGTCTGCATCCGAGCTGACGCCTACGGTAAGGGGCTCCATGCCCACAGGCCGGTATCCCTGCTCAGTCATGTGTTCATAATCGCCGACGATCCAGAGCACCGATCCGCCGGAAACATGGGTGCCCCGCAGACCGGTGAGCGGTTTGGACACATCCCGATCCGCTGAAAGAACACGGGCACCATAAAACGCGCCGACGATCAGCGGATGCGGCGGTGGATCGGTTGCCCCTATCACCACGGCTTTTGCCTCACCCCGCCGTATGGTATCGATTGCCAGCTTAAGACATACACCGAACGTGGAACAGGCGGCGATGGAAGCGAACGAAAGGCCGGTTATCTTTCCCAGCATTGAAACTTGGCTGGCCGGCGTGTTGGCGATGTTCCAAATGATGTTGGGTGAGACCCTTTCCCAGGGTGGTGCGGGCGCACCCCAGTTGTTCAGAAGACGGGATTTACGCCTCTGTTTTTCTTTGATAAGCCGCCGCTTCCCGGTTTCCACATCGCCCTGCACATTCATTCCATCGATTTCCGCCAGGGCCTTAAGAAAATCCTGCAACTCCGGAGACTGTTCCGTCCAGTATTCATACCATTTCTCTTCCGCCTCGTCCCGTTCTGCCGCGACTACCGACTCCGGATCAGACGGTATTCCGTCCGCGTTCCTCAGCGCTTCTTCATTAGACGCCTGAAATGCCTTTAGCGCGCTGTTGCGTATCGGATCACCCCAGAACCGATTCCATGCCCGTTGCGCCCGATACAGGTCGAGCGAGCATTTCTGAATAGTCGGAATGTTGCCCACACCGCATCCAATGTATATATGTGCTTTTGTGCCCAGTCTCTGGAGCTCTTGTTCTATACCGGGATTCTGTTCCAGGGATTGTATAAACGCGCCAACCGCGTGCAACGTGGTTGGATCCATCTTCTCCGCAAGCTGGCGGTACCGGTTGGGCGGAAACCGGGCGTCAATCCAGGACTTGTACCGTTCAAAATCAAAATCAGGCGTGCCCACCAGAAAATTGTCTGGGCCGAAGCCGTTAAACGAAGAAAGCCAGCTGGTTCCTTTATCGAGATTGGTATAAAAAGCATCTATGTTAGGAGAGCGGGGGGCTACGACCCCCCACCCGAATATGCCGACTCTGCGCAAAGGTAACTCCTGAGTGATAACCCTATATAAGATTCAAATTACTCTGCAATATAGTCGCCCTATGTACAAGGTATCAAGGGAAATGTTTATCCACAACTTCCAAAAGCATACAAACACATTGACGAAGGATGCAGCGGTCTGTATATCAGACTAAATACAAGTCATTTGATGGGCAAGTAACATTTCCATGCCAACCCCCTCCCCCCCGACTCACGGCCATATTATGCGGAATATCTTTATCGGCGACGTACACGGCTGTTCCGTAGAATTCCGAAACTTGCTCAATGCCGTAAGCTACCGCGCGGGTAGCGACCGTCTTCTTTTGACCGGCGATGCCTTCGCACGAGGGCCGGACCCATTGGGCGTCTGGGAGATTTTACAGGAGACCGGCGCAGAGATGGTAATGGGGAACCATGACGCCAAACTCTTGGAGAAACTGCAGTGTAGGCTCACAGGCCAACCGGTGCTCATTAACAAACCTGACCAGCAGGACACGCTGGATCGCCTGGGCCCGGTATCTGAATTAGTCTTAGAGTGGCTGACCCGGTTGCCGCTGTACATCCTGGAGGAGGCCTTCCTGCTGGTACACGCTGGGATTAACCCGGCGAAAGGCTTTGAAGGTACGATACGGGACGAATTCTTAGCAATTCGGACCTGGCCGGCAGTGAATGGAATCACGGGACCCCGCTGGCATGATGCCCTGACACCGGATCACCGAACTATCATCTTCGGCCATGACGCGCCGAATGGCTTGGTGGTTAAACGCCGCGGGGACGGAAGTCCTTATCTGATGGGTCTGGATTCGGGTTGTGTTTACGGCGGACTCCTTAGTGCCTATATACTCGAAGATGACCGGATCGTGCAGGTAAAGAGTAAAGACGTATATTTCTGAAGTGTCAATGGGGGATACCATAATGCAACATTCGGTCGAATTGACAGGTTTACCGGAAAAGGAAATGTCGCGGCGGCGTTTTGCGGCGTATTTTACGGGTGCAGGTTTTGCAGGTATGCTACTACCCGGTATTCTTTGGGCGAAGATACAGGAAACAGAGACGTCGAAGGTCACAAAAACCGTCCTCAGGGAGGCGGAGAAGTTGGCCGGGCTGGAGTTCACCGATCAGGAACGGGAACTGATGGTGGATAACCTAAACAGACAGTTGGAGAGTTTCGACAAATTACGTAAAATCGATGTGGACAACAGCATACCCCCAGCCCTGCATTTCAGTCCGATTCTGCCTGGTATGACCTTCGATACGAAAGAAGTACCCATGCGGATGACCACCGAGGCGGTGGAGGCGGTGGAGACGCCCGCGACACTTGAAGACGTTGCGTTCTGGCCGGTGACGAAACTCAGCCAACTCATAAAATCGCGGCGTGTCAGTTCGGCGGATCTGACGACCATGTATATGAACCGCCTGAAAAAATACGGGCCGCGATTGGAATGCACCATCACCCTCACGGAAGAGCTAGCCATGCGGCAGGCCCTTCGCGCGGATGAAGAGGTCGCTGCCGGTATTTATCGGGGTCCATTACACGGCATCCCCTGGGGCGCCAAGGATCTTTTTGCGACGAAGGGCTACAAAACCACCTGGGGTGCCATGCCCTACAGAGACCAGATGCTTGATGTGGACGCTACGGTGGTTGAGAAGCTGGATGAAGCCGGTGCGGTACTGATCGGCAAACTTACAATGGGCGCTCTGGCCATGGGGGATGTATGGTACGGCGGCAAGACCCGCAATCCTTGGGACGAAACCCTCGAGCAGGGGTCCAGCGGTTCCTCCGCCGGACCGGGCGCAGCCACCGCCGCCGGGCTGGTGGGTTTCAGTATCGGGACCGAGACACTGGGATCGATCGTGTCGCCCTCCAGCCGTAACGGAGTGGCTGGACTGCGCCCTACCTATGGCCGGGTTAGCCGTTTCGGTGCAATGGCTCTGAGTTGGAGCATGGACAAGATCGGGCCCATGTGCCGCAGTGTCGAAGACTGTGCCCTGGTGTTCGACGCTATCCGAGGTCCAGACGGGCGGGACGCGACACTGGAGGATCTACCCTTCAACTGGAACGCTGAGCGGGACATTTCATCCCTGCGTATCGGGTATTACAGGAGCGCCTTTGAAGCGGAGCGGGAAAACAATCCGACCGGCAGGGCCAACGACAAGGCTGTAGTTGCCAAACTCAAAGAGCTGGGCGTGGACCTGATCCCTATCGAACTGCCGAACGAAATCGACCTGAGCGCTATTCGGTTTATTCTTAGCGTGGAATCCGCCGCCGCGTTTGAGGATCTTACCCGCAGCGGCCGGGACGACCTTCTGGTCCGCCAAACCGGCCGTTCGTGGCCCAACACGTTCCGCATGGCCAGGATGGTGCCGGCGGTCGAATATGTCCAGGCCAACCGTGTTAGAACCATGGTTATGCAGCAGATGGCCGAGGTCATGAAGCGGGTGGATGTGTATGTAACCCCGTCATTCGGCGGTAACAATCTGCTTCTGACCAACCTGACCGGCCATCCCGCAGTCTGCCTGCCTAACGGGTTCAACGATAACGGCACACCGACCAGCATCAGTTTTGTTGGTAAACTCTTCGGTGAAGCCGACACTCTGGCGGTTGCGAAAGCCTACCAGGACGCCACGGAGTTTCATCTCCGGCATCCGAAGCTGGAAGGTTAGCACCACCAAACAGGATTGATCTGCGACCGTGTCTTTCACCTTTAGAGATTCGGCCATGCAGATTCAACATTGTGATACTGCATAACAGGTTGCCTTTGTGCCGGCCCTTCATCAAAGAGAGGTCCATTCAAACGGTGTCGATTTACAGAAGCAAATAGCGTTAGGCCCAGGTCGAAGGGTAGCCTGCCGGGCCCGATACAGCTCCATTTGGTTGATTTAGGCTGTTGCGCTATCCTCGGCAGCCTAAAGAGATCGGATCCGGGCGGGATATTCTTCCCCTCCGTCTAAATACTGGAGTCCCCCTCGCCTTTTTTGACCGCTGCCGACCAGGTCTGCAGTGCAATTGCCATCGATCTGCCAGAGGTGTTGGGCGGCGACTAACCATCACACGTGCCAAATGTACAGGTCTCGATTTTCCATGGGAAGGTCCACCCACGCGCCGCCATTGCGATGACTTTCGGCTACGGCGATACAGGCCTCGGTGATGTGATGTGTCACGTCTATGTGGCCCCGCGTGGGTTCACCGGATTCATAAGCCTTAACCAGGTCTTCCAGACATGAGACTACAGTGCTGGTAGGTGTAACCGGGTCGAGGGGATGATCTTCCCAGAGATCACGGCGCCCCTGCTTGTTGCCGTGTGGCGCGCGTAGAGAGATGCCTCCACCATTATTCAGGGAGCGCACCGTGCCTTCATCACCTACAATCTCAAACTCCCAGCCGGCGGCAGGCACCGACCAGGCCTGGATTCCGTTCTCGAACATCAGCTGATAGGTAGCGATAGGATCGTATGGGACATGATTACCTTCGATAACGTAGTCATTGGGATCTATCTCTCCCCGCACAGACATGATTGCGGGATCTCCCACCAGCCAGGAAACCGTATCGATCGAATGAATATGTCCGTGCATCAAACTCGACCTGGCATAATGCACCACGGCCTTCGGCTCTCCGATATCCCCCCTGAGGACTGCTTGCCTTACCGGATCGTAGCGTACGTCAAACCGCCTCAGGACCCCGGTATTGAACAAGGTGCCATTTCGCTGTACCGCATCACGGACCGCATCGGCCGCACCCATAGAACTGGCCATGGCCTTTTCCACGTACAGCATCGGTACCTTCGCGTTGGCAAGCGCTACCGACAGCTCGGCGTGGGAATCACCCCGGAATGAGGCGTCCGGTGCTTCACCGGCCGGTTTCTGGAGACCGGAGGCGGTGGTACAGATCGCGACTATGTCCGGTTGCTCTTGCTTTACCATTTCCATGTAGTCTGCATAAAGCGCATCCACGCCCCAACGCTGCGCGAACGCTTTCCGGCGCTCCGCAAGCAGGTCGCATCCGGCTGCTATTTCAAGCCTGCTGCTGGCCCGGCAGGACGCCGCAACTGAGTACGGCAGAGGCGTGTGCCCTTCGTCATCAATGGTACTGCCCATGCGCCCGAGTCCGATGATCCCGACGCGGTAGGATTTCATGAAATACCTCCAGCAGATGATACAATTGACAATAGAAAACAAACGGTATGTAATGTGTACCGAATTGATCGGTAAGGGATTATATTATACTAAATCTTATTTTTAAAACCAAGTTGAAATACCAATTTGCGGAGACGTTATGTCTATTCCTCGTCCTAATGTGCTGTTTGTCATGACTGATGATCAGACGATTCGCGAGATGAGCTGTTACGGCAGTGAGATATTACAGACGCCCAATATGGATCGAATTGCCAACGGCGGTACACGGTTCAACTACTGCTTTGCTACCAATGCACTGTGTGCCCCGGCCCGGGCTACGGTGCTGACCGGCTGTTATTCGCATATCCACGGCATTTTCGGCAACTCGGAGCAGGCGGATTCCATCGAAGTGCTGAATCCTGATATTCCCACGTTTCCAGAGCTGCTTCAAAAGGCGGGATATCAGACTGGACTGGTGGGTAAGTACCATATTCGCCAGGATCCCCGAGGATTCGACTACCGGGCGATTCATCCGGGCCAGGGGGACTATTTTAATCCGGTGTTTATTGAGAACGGCGTTGAGGTGAAGATCCCGGGATACGCTACCGACATCACCACCGATCTGGCGTTGAATTTCCTGGAATCAACAGATCGTTCGCAACCGTTTTGCCTGGTCTATCAATTCAAAGCCCCACACCGGCCGTTCAGTCCGGCACCCCGGCACAAAGATATGTTCAACGATATAGAAATCCCAGTGCCCGCGACGTTCAACGATGATTATGCAACGCGCCATATAGCCGGATTGGCGAAGGATATGCAGTTCGATTTCAGTCTTGCCCGGGATTATGAAGATCTGCCGCAGGAACTTGATAAAGAGGGACGAAAACACTGGATCTATCAACGGTTCATCAAGGATCGATTTCGCACTATCTACGGCGTGGACGAGAATCTGGGACGCGTACTCGACTACCTGGACGAACAGGACCTGGCAGAGGATACTTTGATCCTGTACACCTCGGATCACGGTTACTTTCTCGGTGACCACGGATGGTATGACAAGCGATTCATGTACGAACCGTCGATCCGTATTCCGCTCGTGACCCGGTACCCCCGTCTCGGTACCTCGGGCAACGTCACCCACGCCATGGTCATGAACATTGACTTTGCGCCTACGATCCTTGATTTTTCGGACGTGCCTATCCCGGAGAAAATGCAGGGGTCCAGTCTGCGTCCATTGATGGAGGGATCGGCTCCGAAAGGTTGGAGGTCGTCCATCTATTATGCCTACTATGAAAACTCCTGGGAACTGCACGGCAAAGGATACGAGGCCATGGCCGAGCCGTACAAATACTTCACTCCGCACCGTATCGGCCCCCATCGTGGCGTCCGTACCGATCGGTACAAGCTGATCGATTATTACAGCGAAGGGGATTATCGGGAACTGTTCGACCTGCAAATCGATCCCCACGAACTATGTAACGTATACGGTGATCCGTCGTACTCGGACGTGACGGCCGAAATGGAGGAGGAGCTGGGACGGTTGAGAAGAATGTATGGGGATGAGGATTGATTATCGGGTGGCGGCGTTAATAACACGAAACTTTCTCCTTTTTCCCGATGGAATTCCTTATTATAATATCGTAACACAGACAACAGACACCCGGTCCGGATTGGGTTTCCATGCACAGAATTCCGCTGCTCATAATCCCGTGTGTTTTGCTCTGCGTTTCCTGCTTGCCATTAGTCAGCGGCGAGTACAGCGAACGCACCGTGATGCCGGAATAACGAGAAACAAAACTGTCGGATAAGGGCCTGGCCATTCAAGTTTCGCCCGAAGATATCATGATCCACAACTTGCGGGATGTGGTGCGCCATATGGGTCTGGGGATACCAAAAGAAAAGTACTGGGCGTTTTTCACCGAGCATTTTCCCAATTACGTAAATCAGAATTCGACATTTGCGGATGTTTGGGTTCCGGAGATGTCACCGCAAACCAATTTTGAATCCCGCACTCTGGCGCTGCAATCCGATGCGCTGCTGCTGATAGACCTGCCGCGGGACGGTCGGACACTGGTGACGGGCGGTCGGTTGCCGGACTTCATCCTATTTATGAAAGAGTTCAGTATCTTCAGAAGAGTACGCGATCACGGTCGTCCGGTGCTGCGTCCGGAAATTCCGGATGAGCCGGGCGATTTACCGGGGGACCGCCGCCCGCGCTCCACGAGAGATCCGGAGAAAGTGCAGTTGCCGGAACATGACATCCGGCAAACCGGCGTGCGCTTTCCTAAAGTCATCCACCAGTTGAACTACGCAATCTGGGACAACACGGAGGGGCGAATCGTATCCTACGGTGAATTAAGCGTCGGGAGGGGAGGAGACAAGGACAGCCCCTGGGAATTGAACCTGCAGATGATTGCGAAAAAGATCATGGGTAAAAGCCCATTTAGGAAATTGACGGATTGAAAATGAAAACTGTAGATCTTCTACTCTACAACGCGTCACAGGTCATCACCTGCGCAGCTTCGGATGGGCCGAAGAGGGGGAAGCGTATGCAGGAGATCGAAATTGTCGAGGATGGTGGAGTGGCCGTACTCGAGGGGCGAATCGTTGGTGTCGGCACGTCTATAGAGATGGAATCAAACTATACCGCCACACGGCCCATTGATTGCAGCGGCAAGGCTATTTGTCCCGGGTTCGTGGATCCGCATACCCATGTGGTCTATGGGGGTGATCGGGCCGGTGAGTTCGAGCTGCGGATCAAAGGGGCGTCTTATCTGGACATCATGGCGGCCGGCGGCGGAATCGTCAATACCGTGCGCCACACACGTGAGGCGTTGGCGGAAGAGCTTACCGCATCGGCGATTCGACGGCTTAACGGGATGCTGGCGCTGGGAACGACTACCGTGGAGATCAAATCCGGTTACGGGCTTGATACGGAGAGTGAGTTGAAGATGCTACAAGTCATCGAACAGCTTGATCTGGACCATCCATGCGATATCGTTCCTACATTTCTCGGGGCCCACACGGTCCCTGCGGAATTTGGCGAAGATACCGAAAGTTACACCCGCCTCGTTGTTGAAGAAATGCTGCCGGCTGTTTCCAGCTGGTACCAATCCTCTCGTTTTTCGGCTAACGATGTTCCCTTTTACATTGATGTGTTCTGCGAAGACCATGCGTTCGATGTCGACCAGTCGCGCCGTGTCCTCCAGGCTGGGATCGAAGCTGGCTTGCAGGCGAAGATCCACGTGGATCAATTCAACGATTTCGGTGGTGTTCCGATGGCGGTAGGACTAGGTGCTGTTTCTGCTGACCATCTGGATGTGACCGGCCCCGCCGGCATCGAGATGCTGGCCGCTTCAAACACGATCGCCACGCCGCTACCCGCGGTCAACCTGAATCTAGGGCTCGATCACTATGCCGATGCGCGGGCTATGATCGATGCCGGCGCGGCCCTTGCACTCGCTACAGACATCAACCCCGGTTCCGCGCCCTGTCCTTCAATGCCGCTCGTTATGGCCATTGCGTGCCGATTCCAGAAGTTGCTGCCTTCGGAAGCGTTGCATGCGGCTACGATCAATGCGGCCAATGCGGTCGGGATGGGCGATATGGTCGGTTCTATCGAAGTGGGCAAGCAGGCGGACCTGTTGATATTGAAGGAAAGCGATTACCGTCATATTCCCTATTTTTTCGGTGGTAATCCAGTGGATACGGTGATCAAGCGAGGGCAGGTGGTCCGCGTATGAATCAGGCACCTGCTATTCTGCAGGAGGACGATGGCTGGGTCATGCCCGGTATGGCCACAGCCCACTCACACGCATTCCAGAGAGCGCTGCGCGGCCGCACCCAACGGCGGGCGACCGAGGCCCGGTCGTTCTGGTCGTGGCGCGGGCTCATGTACAGCCTGGCGGAACGGCTCGATCCCGATGATATGTACGCTATCGCCCGATTCGCGTACACCGAACTGTCCATGTCCGGCGTAACCGCCGTCGGTGAGTTTCACTACGTGCATCATGGTGTGGACGGCCGCCCCTATGCCAACCGTACCGAGTTGGCCGACGCCGTCATCCGGGCTGCCCGCGACGTGGGCATACGTATATGCCTAATCCGCACGGCCTACATGAGGGGCGGCCACAACAAAACGCTCGAATTGGCACAAAATCGCTTTTCTGATCCATCTGTCGATAACATTCTACACGACGTAGATACTCTGCGGTACCGTTATGCCGGCGACCCGATGGTGGCTGTTGCAATCGCCGCCCACAGCATCCGAGCGGTACCATTGCCTCATATCGTTGAGTTGACGGAATATGCAGACCGATATGAATTACCATTCCACATGCATGTTTGCGAACAGCGTAGAGAATTGGATGAATGCATGGCCGAGTACGGCACCACACCGATCGCGTTGCTTGCCGACAAGGGCATACTCTCTTCCCGCTTCGTAGGCGTCCATGCTACCCATCTATCGAATGAGGAGATCGCAGTCCTGGGCGCCGTCAAAGCGTTTATTTGCCTCTGCCGAACGACCGAGCGTGATCTCGGCGATGGTCTCCCGGAAATCTCCGATCTGCTTCAGGCAGGCACTCGCCTGTGTGTGGGCGTGGACAGTCACGCCAGTGAGAACGCCTTCGAGGAGGTGCGCGCCGTCGAACTGGACGAGCGCTCCCGCGTGGAAGCCCGTCATACCGCCGCCGAAGCTCCGGCGCTGCTGGACGCCGCAACCCGCCTCGGCTATGAAGCCTGCGGTCTTCCAAACGCCTGGCATGAAGACCGGGTTCATCTCAATGGCCATGATCCATCAATCGCGGCCATAGACGCCCCCCACGCACCCGACGCCATCCTGTTCGGCGCGACGCCGCGGGCAGTTAATAAAGTTGTTTTGGGAGATAAAAAGATTGTTGAAGGTGGGTACCATGTTCAATACGCAGCGGCGCTGGGGGGATATCAGGCGGCACTGAGAAAACTGAAACTGATTTGACCAGTAATTGGGGGGGCTATAGGTCGAGGCGGTTTCAAGTCGCCGCCCTTTGCCGGACGCGACCGTGCGCTGATCGCATACGGGCTCCCGGCACGGCAGGGACGCGATAATCTTATGACGCCGGCTGGTGGCACAAACGACTGGCGAGCCGCGGACTTTGAGGTTTACAAAGAGACGAAAAACGATGAAGGGGTAAACATATGGATCTTCTAACTCAACCCTGGCCCTGGTATGTGGCCGGCCCATTGATCGGCTTGATGGTGCCGTTACTTCTGCTGCTGGGTAATAAAAAGTTCGGTGTGTCATCAGCGCTACGGCAGGTATGTGCGGCGTGTGTGCCGGCTAAGGTGCCGTTTCTGCAGTACGACTGGAAAGCCGATACATGGAACCTGTATTTCGTGTTGGGCATCGCGCTTGGCGGATTTCTGGCTGCCACATTCATGCCGAACCAGATGGATCTAGCCATATCAGAGAATACGAAGGCAGCGCTTCAGGCCCAGGGCATCACCGACCTCAGCGGACTGGTGCCAGTTCAGCTTTTTTCATGGGAATCATTGGGGACGTTAAACGGATTGCTGCTGATGGTCCTCGGCGGCTTCCTGGTGGGTTTCGGTTCCCGTTACGCCGGCGGTTGTACGTCCGGCCATGCCATCATGGGTCTTTCGACTCTGCAACCGGCTTCTCTGGTCGCCATGCTCTCATTTTTTGTGGGCGGTCTGTTCATTACCCATGTGGTGTATCCGATTATATTTTAGGGAGCTTTCAATGAAACAGACAGGATACATAGTTCCAGGTACACTGTTCGGAGTACTCCTGTACAAAAGCGAGGTAATTTCCTGGTTCCGGATTCAGGAAATGTTCCGATTCGAATCGATTCATATGTACGGTATTATCGGAATCGCCGTGGTAACCGGAGTGTTTTCTGTGATGCTGATCCAACGCCTGCAGGCCACTGCCTTCAACGGCGAGACCGTAGATATACCCAACAGAACGTTCCACCACGGCAACTGGATTGGTGGTATCCTCTTCGGCATGGGCTGGGCCCTGACCGGCGCCTGTCCCGGCCCACTGTTCACACACATTGGTGCGGGCACCTCAGTGATGATCGTGGCTCTGGCGAGTGCACTGGCAGGGACCTGGGCATACAGCTATTTACGGCCGAGGCTGCCGCATTAGAATGACGCGGACCGGGTAAATTTCAGAGCAGTCTGTACTCGATAAGTGTGTTTACCGGGCAAAAACCGGCTCGAGGAAATCCTATTTCCACGCGATCACGCCAACCTTCACCAGATCATCCAGGTATCGGGCTATTACGTCCTGCGGCACGGGCCCGAATTCCGCGCTGACGGCATGACGGATGTCGGTCACCGTCAGCCGGCCGTCAATGAAATTCACCAGTTCGAATCGCGCATTACCGTTGAGTGTGAACTCCGGTGATCGATACCAGGCGGCATCCGCTGCGGGCAGCTTACTGGCGGGCAATCCGAAATTGAGCGGTCCCCGGGTGTTGCGGATCGGGACACGCGTATCCGGTGTTGCAGGTAAATTCCGGGGCATGTCCCCGTCAGCACCTCTCTCGTGAGCGATGAGTTTGAGGGTGTTTCCGTAAGCGAGATGCTGGCGCCGTAACTCTCGTCGAAGCAGTTCCACTGTCTTCCGAATCGACCTATCGTTGTGGTAGTACAAAACCGAAGAAATAGCGCCTGTTTCCCTGGCCACAGCATGATCCAGGATATTCTGCGCTTCCGCCCAGCCTGTTGACGGGTCCGAAGCGGCAATGAGCAGAGAACGGGCACGCTTCAGTTCGAGTACCAGCCTTGCCGCGCTGTTGGCTGTAGCAAGGTACACCAGTTCCTGGGCCTCGTCCGATGAGAGGTTAGCCAGATAGAGCAGGGCGCCGGTGGCAATAAGCTCACAGCGTTCCAACTCGACCGGATCCACCTTGTCGGGAGTATCTTCCGACGTGTGGTGGGTGTAATCGGGACCGTGGGTAAACATGACGCCGGGGATTTTGAGATCGATGAACATGGTATGATCGCTGCCGCCGGAGTAGGGCGTCACCCGGTAGTTCATGGCGGACAGGCTGCCGCGGGGCGTGCGCACGTCCATACCGTCCACCATGGCCGCCATATTCTCGACAACGTCGTTGACGACGGAGGGCAGCGAATCCGGCGTGCGGGTGAGGATTAGGCGGGAATGGAGCAACTCCAGGTGTTCTCCAACCATATCCATGTTCATGTTCGCAAGAAACTTGCCACCTGCCGTGGGACCGATCAATTCAGGATGCCTGTCTATATAAGCCATGGTCCCGTACCACTCCGGAATCCAGATGAATCGCAGGGACCGTTTGGGCGCTGCCATTCGGCCCGAGTCGATGAGCTGCTTCAAGGATCGAGCGATGTCAAGGAGAGCGGCCGAACCGCTGGCATTGTCATTAGCGGATTCCTTGGGATGGTCCAGATGGGCGCTGAACACCAGCTCTTCATCCGGCATTTCAGAACCTCGTATGTGAGCGACTACCACGTCCATGTAGTAGGGTTCCAGTCCGATGCCTTTCACCTGTCCGCGTACCACCACCTTCCGGCCGGATTTTAGGATCTCCCGCAGTTTTTCTCCCTGCCGGTTCGTGAGATTGAATCCAAACGTCACCTCATCCAGTTCTTCGGTCCGCGGCCACATGCCGGTGTAAGCGAGCATATCGGGGTATTCTTTCGCCCGGTTGTCGTCCAGGTAACAAACCACAGCCTTTGCACCGTATTTCAGCACCGCCAGCCGGTGCACGGCGCCGCCGTTGCCTGTGGCAAGTACAATCTTTTCCCTAACGTCCTTATCCACATAATCCGCATCGCTGGTCCCGCGACCGACCCACACCAGTTCGGCGGTCGCATCACCCGCATTGGAGTAGGTGATGACGCTCATACCAATTTCCGGATAGCCGGTGATACGCTCTTCATACGGCGCGAGCATGCGCAGTTCGCCCCATTCTATTGCCCAGCCGGAGGGAGACTGCCAGGTCTGATATGTAACTCTGCCGTCCGACGGAAACGACTCCACATACGCGTCCTGTTCGGAAAAACCGTAGTTTCTCAGCTCTTCAACCACATAATTCGCCGCATCCCGATACCCGCGCGAACCCTGAATCCGATGGTTACGCGTGATCGCGATGACATGGTCCTTGGCTATCTCACCGCTGAGCGCCTCATGCAGTAGATCGCGTACCGCAGGATCGAGCAGATCCTGGGCAATTGTCGGAGCAGTCAGGAGGAGTGTCAGAATCAAAGAGAACAGATGTTTTTTCATGGTTTTATCCTTCCCATAAACGTGTTAACTCCGCCTGCATCTCGCCGAGGACGGGGCGTGCTTCTGATGCGGCCATTATGTTGTTCAGCTCGGAGAGCGGAGCGGAGCAGAAGGCGTTCAGGAACCGAGCACTCTCGTAGCCGATCCGGTCGATATTCGGCGTGTACACGAACGGATGTCCGGCGATCCCAATGTCGTCCCAGCGGAGATCGTCCACCACGACCCCGATGATGTTGGGCCGCTTGTCAACGTTCTGATTGGCGTGGCGGTGCCGGGGTATTGCCAGCCCCAGTCCCCGGCCCCTGCCAGCTTCGGAAAATCACGACGGTTGACCATGCTCATGAGAACTTCTTGGTTATACCCAGGCTTCGCAGCCTTCAAACGGCATGTGTTGACCTTCCACATACCTGGGAAATGGCAGGTAATGCTGGGCGTTGATCCCATCCGCCGGCTCGCCCCGGAACAGGAAAGCACTGGGCCATTTTTCTGCGGTGATGCGTGTGGTGGCGGGCATGTATTGTATGGAGCCGCCGCGCCGCCAGAAATCGCTCCGGTTGGGCTCGGATCCGTGAAGGATGAGTGGGTGGTGAATAGAGATATCGCCGGGGTTGAGACATACGTCCAGCGCGCTGGTTTCGTCCAGCGCTACAGGATCTACCGAATTGAGTATGTAGTTTTCATCTTTGTTAATCAGATGTCTCTGCAAGCCCATCCTGTGGGAGCCGGGAATGAAGCGTACGCATCCGTTTTCACGGGTCGTAGCCGAAACCGCAAACCAAATGGTAATAACATCCATCGGAGCGAGCGGCCAGTAATTTCCGTCCTGATGCCACAGGACTCCCTTGCCCTGGCGGGGCGGTTTGGCGATGTAATCAGCGGCGAAGAAAGCGATGCTCGGCCCCACCAACGATTCGGCGACATCAAGCAGGTTTTTATCACTCACGAATCGGACCCAGAATGGATCTTCCGCAATAAGCCAGTGTCCCAGCGACTCCGGTCGCAGAGACGGATGCTTTTTCATCAGCCAGTCGATGTGCCGGCCCAGCTCCATCACCAATTCCGTGTCCAGTACACCGCGCACCACTACGACTCCGTCCCCTTCGTAAGCAGGCTTGATGCCGTGGAGCTGTTGTGGAGTGAATTCGTGCAGCATGGCAGAAGGTCCTGTCCCATATGCGGATTTTAAGGTTTATATTTTCAGAATATATCCTGCTTGGGCAAAAAAAACAAGGGGGCTAATAACCTCATGCCCGATACCATCTCGTTTTGTTTTGGTATGGCACCCTTCAACCTGACATCGTGCAGGCAAGTCATGCGCCCCTGCGGATCCGGAAGGCCGTTCCGAGCGACGTCGTCCATCACACCTTAGAACGCATCCGGCTCTCCAGGGGTAGTGTACTGATTCGGGAATATCCGGAGGCCGCCCATCGACTCGCCGTGAAGAGGCCCCGCAAATTCTTTAGTGGCGCCTACCGCTTGAAGGGAACCCCGCCTCACCACGGCAAATTCATCTTCTTCGATGTATTCGATGCCATTGTACAATCATACACTGTGTCTCCTGTGTAGAATGGCTCGTCATGGCTGGTAAATCAGCGGAATTTTTCCATAGGGTCGTCATGAAGTGACCAGATGTGTTCAACTACAAGTTACGTAGGAAGCACCTTCAATTTCCTTTGACAATTACGAGGCCTGTCTGCAACATAATCCGGTGGCCACAACAGCGTCACAATGGGAATTGATGTTAAACGGATGCCTATGTGTTTGAGATTACCATGTACCGAAAGTACCGGTGCCCGGGTTGCAGGTTCAACAAATGGAGATCCGGTGGGCCGGAAGTCGATCATCATTTTGTAGACGTCCCCTGGGCGGCAATTCGGTTAAGATCATACATAGTCGCCCGAAGTTAGGACTTTGGTGACTTATATTATGAATCCGGCGGCGACAGATGTCCGTCAAATGCAATGAAATTCAATGCTTCGAATTTATGAAAAGGACCAGGTATGTCACTTGCCATCACACCGTGGAAGTACGGTAAACAATGGGTCTACTCCATCACCTACGACGAAGCGCTGGCGGATCTACACCGGTACGCGGTGCCTATGCACGAAGCATACGGTATCCCAGGACATGTGGAGGTGGTTGTAGGGCAGATGGGGCAGATCCGGCAAATCGGAAACTCGAGCTTCAACGGATACCGTCATATGAACGGTGAGGAACTAAGAGAGCTCATCCACTTCGGGTGGGGCGTGGGAAACCATTCCTGGACTCACCAGGTGATTACTCCGGAAATGACGGAGCAGGAGGTTGGACGTGCGAAAGAGGAGTTGGAGGAAACGATTGACATGCCGGTACTGCTGTTCTGTTCACCGGGCGACAACAACAACATGGCCGATCATGTGCTGGCAGCGTGCCGATCATATGGTTACCTGGGCGCCATGAGCATCACGGACGCGCTGAATCGGCCCGAAGACGAGCTCTTCTGGATCAATCGGACACCGTTACACGACCAGTACTACGCACCGTTCTTCAGTGCCTACGATCCCTACCGCAACATTCGCCGAGCCCAGGCGGTAAACGGCTGGCTGATCGACTACTGCCACTGCCCACTCGAAGCACCGCTCCATCCGAACAAGGACTGCTCGGAGGCCCAGCTGCGGGAGCGGTTTGAGACGGTGCTGTCGGAGGGAGGTGACGCCCTCTGGTGTACAACACCCGAAGAAGCGCTGAGTTATCACCTGATGCGACGCCATGCTCAGATTGAGTCTATCGAGATATCGGACCGCGTCCATCATTACCGGCTCCACCTCCATGGATTGCCGGACGCCGTTCCTTATCGTACACTTACGCTGGAGGCACCGGTTCCGGTGGCTTTTTGCCGCGACCCGCATGTACAGGTGGACGGTGTTACCTTCCCAGTGGAGCCGGTGCGCCCCCAGGTACTGAGGTTCACGGCGGAATTCAGAGACGGCACGGATATCATGGTCGGCTTATGGTAATCAGGCTTCCGGTGCGTTCATGGCCCACAGTTTCTCCGCCTCCTGCGCCGCGCTTCGCCATTCTGGTTCATGCTTGTAACGCATCGCGTAGCCCAGCGGTGTGAATTCCCGCACTTCCCGGAAATAGTGATCCTGGCCTTTGTGCATGCAGTCCATGATTTTACCATCGGGTGGATCTTCCTGTATATGGGCCTTTATTGTCAGGTCGGGACTCTTTCCCAGCAGATATTCGAATATCCCGTAACCACCCCAGGTGCTTCTCCCGATAATGTGAAAAATGGGGGACTGCCCACCCACCCCGTTTTTGCCGATAAGAGCCTTAGCATTGATATCCGCGCCATGTTCAAGCAGGACATCTATGCACGGACGCACATAGTACTCGACGGCGATATGCAACAGGGTGCTGCCCCTGAGCGTAAGAAAGTCGCCGTAGTCGAAATCATAGTGCCTTTTGGCAAGAGCCGGATCCTCCGCAAGGCGTGCAGCCAGTAGGTCCGGCCTGCCTCGTAGAATGTCCATGATGGGTCCATCTTCGTATTCGGCGCCGGCGTCGATAAACAAACTCACGCATTCAGGGAGGCGGAACGACCGGGCATAGGTCTGCATATTCGCCATGAGGACGGAGCATCCCCATCCTTCGTGGTAGTAATTCGGGTTCGCGCCTCTGCCGAGCAACCAGCGTATCGTGTCCGGCGCCTGAGCTTCGCAGGCCAGCATAAGAGCTCCGTCCATATCGAATGCGGCACCGTGTTCATACAACAGGTCCATCGCGGCTATATCACCCCGCCCCATGGCACGGCTCATGGGATTGCCGTAGGGAGTGTTCACGTTTACGTCCGCCCCGGATTGGATCAGCACTTTCATAACCTCTACCTTACCGAAATTTGCGGCGTAAGCCAGGGGATGGTTGTTGTACTGTCTGGAAAGCCAGTCACATTCTCGATTCACCACGCCGGGGTCTTTTGCTATGAGTGCTTTGAGTTTTTCAAGGTCGCTTTCCTGGATCGCATTTTCCAGCTTTCGCATGAAGGAATCGTCCTTCGACGGATCGTTACCCTGGAGATCATCCCGATGCAATTTGAACTTCCTTTTTTAGCCGTTTTTCGACTTCATACACCTGCTATTGCGGCGTGGTCGCGGGCACGCCCAGAAACGACGCATTTCCCCTCTCCGTAGAGATCTGATTTTTTAATGCGGCGGCAACCTGGCGATGATCCGCCCAAAGATTCTCATCCTGAAGGGCTCATTTTTCAGATCCATTTTATCCATCATACTATGCGACGGCCCGGCCAGTAGGGGAGCAACTTTTACCTCCGATGAAGGTGTGCACCTGCCTGCACGGATTCTGCTAACTTAAAGACAGGCAGTACAAGGCATCGCATCGCATTCGACCCAATAAATATGATCGACTCATTATTTGGTTGGGAATGTGAAAAATAGGAGTATACGAAAAATATAGTCTCCTGTAATTTAATCACAAAAAGGTTTTTTGAAGAGTTGCAGTAACGATAAAATATTGACTAATTACCGGCTCTACTGTACATCAACAGAATAATATAAGAACAGGACGACATTAGAAAGGGCGGGCACCGTGTACGACGTAGATGCTATCGAAGCGTTTGATCATCAGCTAGTGGCAGACATCAAGGAACGGCAGGGATATATTAACGAAACCGGTCGGGCTGCGGATCACGTGATCCGAAATGTCCGGTGCTACCGAGTGCTGATGCCATGGACCGGGACCAAGCGATGGGACGGTTCGGCCGAGGGCTTTTCGTTCGCCGAATTCGAGACGAACCAGGGTCTGGTGGGTATCGCGGAAGGTATTTCCGGAGAGGAGGCAGAGCTCTCGGATCGGGTCTCAGGAAAAAACGTATTCGATGCGTCCATCCGCGGCGATCTTGGCCTGGCCTACTGGGATTTCGCCGGTAAAATCGCGGGTAAACCCCTCTACCGGTATTTTCGTGATGTCTTCGATCTGGATACACCAGAAGTGACGCACGTACCCACAGCAGCCTATACCTGGTACCGGTTTCCGGATATCCACGGAAACCACGCAGTCACGTTCGATACCTATCCGCAACACCTCCAGCAGCTGATCGCGGACTACGGTTTCCAGGCGCTGAAGCTGTCCATGTGTGATTTTGAGCCGATGCGGTATGTAGAGCTCATTCATAACATTCGGGATGTCATCGGCTTTGATGTCGATATCCGAGTCGACCCCCATGCGTCCTGGAGCGAATCAGAAGCGCTGCGGTTCATGAAAGAGGTGGAAGACTGCCGACTGGAATGGATCGAGGAGCCCGTGGGTGGACATTTCGAAAACATTTTCCGGGCGGGGCACCGGTTGCGGCAGATGAGTACCGTCCCGATCTCCTCCCATGTGTGGCTGCCGCCTCTACGCCGTGATATGCAGTCGCTACGGTATGGCAAATACCCGTCGGGCCGCTACGGTGACGAAACGCTCGATCAGCCGCTCGACCTGCACGCCCTGCGCCGGTTCGTGGCGGCCGATATCTCAGCGCCGGATGCTTATGCGGGTCCCCTGGCGCTAAAACGTTACTACGACACGGCCCGCTTTATGGGTATGGACATCGCCATGCACAGCGCCTACGAACTCGGTCCGGGCACTGCGATCCGGTTGCATATCGCCGCGTTCGCTTTCCCGTATACGATTCCCTATCACATCATATGGGGCAACAACACCGCACCGTTTGCGCTGCACGCGTTGGACGCTCATTACAATCAGTGGGAAGGGGATGTGATCCGGGGTGGAAAAATGATGTATGAGAAGGGATGTCTGAAAGTACCGGAAGGCCCGGGTCTGGGCGTGGAACTAGATCCTGACTTACTCGAAAAATATCGGTGGACAGAGGAAAAGGCCACGGTCCATACGGAACATATAGAACGCATCCGCGCCTCCCATCTGGATTCGCTTGAATGGCGTAAGAACAGAATGGGCTGGACGCGAATGTAGGCTAAGTATCGCAACTCCCCGTGGAACAGGTCAAGGTTCCACGGGTGGATGGACTCTTGCAGGTCTCACCGAGCGACTTTCCGCCTCCACGGCAATCGTCGACATCGACACGGTCTCTGGTCACGAGCCGATGCAGGCGATCCTTCCGACGGCCGTGTCTATTGGAAAAGCCGTCATCTGTCTCCTTTTGATTACCTGTTACCGAGGTCGACAGCCGAATGATAACTGATCTTCTTCCCGGCTATACTCCTGATGACCTATACCTCCCCCGCAGGTATAGAATTAAGCCCAGATACCGGCTGCGGAAAGAGGATCTCTGACACCTATTTCCCCGGCGGAGAACCGTACCGGGGCCTGTTCACATAACGGGCCGTTTCACAGTCCAGCCGGATTCTGGTGGCAGGAGGCAGGACGACCCGGAAAAAGGTGTCGTTAATGTCGGTAGTGGCCGTCTTTACAATGGTCGGATCCGGGGCGTAGGCGCCAGGGACACCGGGGTAGATCGATTCCGATGTATCGAACGCCACAGTCGTAAAACGGTGCTCCGACAGGCCCCCGGCCTGGATGATCACTTCGCGGGATTCCATGGGATGCAGATTGACCAACGTCACGGCAGCACGGGAAGGGGCGACCGTGTCCACCAGCGCAGCCGTATCAGCAGGCAGACCGGGCCGGTTGCGTACGGCGTCGTGGTACCGAAACCGGGCGTTGAGCATTCCGCCGTAATAGACGACCTGGGGACAGCCCATAGTAAGCTGCACCAGTGCCTCCGTTGTCACCGGTTGAATCTGCTGCCAGAGATGAATGTGTGCGCCACCTGCAGGCAGGTCGGTGTCATCCGCACGGATCTGAGCCAGCCTGTGACACGTCTGGGCATAGGCAGCACCCAGTATCTGTTCCGGATAATTTGGGTTTTCGCCGTTGAGGTAGAGCAACCATGGCGCATCGTGCCCCATATCTCCTTTGTCCCGGAACGGTACCACTTTCCCCCAATCATATCCGCTTTTCTCCCGAATAAAATCCAGGCGTGCTCTATCCTCATCCGCCTCTGAAACGTTCCAGATGTTCATCGGGAACGAGGGATCCATGGGTTGGTAGTCCATCCATCCCTGGTCGCCGTAACGGTAGGGAACGAGAAAAGACGTGCGATCCGGCCCCAAGGCCCGATCAACACCGATATAATGAGGCAGGAGGCTCATCTGACTGCCCATCTCATCAAAATCCGCTTCGACCCCTTGTTCTAATACCCGGTCCATCATGCCGCGGGGCAGTTGGAAGTAGGTACTGTCACCGGTTAGCAGGTAGGCGTTGTTAGCCGCTGTGATCGCGGCGTAGCCCAGGTTGTAAAAGCCGTGGGGCCAAGTCCAGCCATACAATCCACCGTACCATTTTCCGTTGTGCAATGTTCCTACACGTCCATCCAGACCTACATTGTCGGGCATGATGCCGTCATTGGCCCGGGCACGCTCCAGCCAGGCACCGACGTATTCCAGGAGCCAGTTCCGGTACTTGTCGTCACCGGTCATCAGATAGGCGTTCATAATGAGACCGTTAACGTTCAGGTTGTTGCCCACATCTCCTTCCCGGAACCGCTCAGCCATAGCTTTCCCCATGGTGCGTGCCTTGTCGGAGTTTTTGAGGTCCTCTATCCGGGCAATACCCGGTACATCCGTCAGAGGGAGACCGTAGACGGTCATACCAGGCCCCGGGTTGTAGGACATGTTGCCGTCGTCGTCGGCCATACCCCAGGCGGGACCGCCGCTACCGTTGTGGGGTGCACGAATTATGCGGTGTTCCGGATCGTAATTCAGGGCTTCGGGATCTTCGTTAAGATAGAATCCAGCAAATCGCCGCGCCCGATCGAGATGCTTCTGGTTTCCCGAGCCGGCCAGGCAGAGGTGATAGAAATAGATGTAGCTTTCACTCTGATGAAATTGATCGTAACCCCGTTCGTATTCCTTATAAATGCGCCCGAACTTCGCGAGCTGTTTTGTGATGCCGTCCCAGTGATGATCCGCCATATCGAGGAGGTGATCCCCGCCACCCAGTGAATAGAACTGGGCGAAGTTATGAAAAGCCTCATAAAAATCGTCCATTCCGTCTCGGCTGCCGGTCCAGGTGTCGGTCCAGATCAGTGATCCGTCCGGGTTCGTGTATTTTTCCGCATAGGGATAGACTGCCTCATTCATGAGGTCGATCAGTTTGCGCTCCAACAACGCCCAGGCCGGGGCGATGTCGTAGTGGACACTGGCGGTTAAGGTCTTCACGGGCACTCCGATTGATGGAATTTGAAACGACAAAGCCGGTTCAAAAGAAATAAAGTCCTTGTTATTGAAATCTGTCTACTTTTTTTTACCTCAAACCCGCTGTTACGATTGAAAGGAATATTAATCCATGATGACTCCGGAACAACGGTATCTCTTCGACGTGTTCGGATACCTACACCTTGAAAACGCGCTTTCGCCGGATGAATTGGCATCGTGCCAGAAGGCGACGGAGCGGTATATGAACACGCCGGAGGACAAGCTTCCGCCCGGCTTCGGCGTGGACGGCCAGCGATATCTGCACGGATTCGCCTTCGATAAATGCCTGGAAGCGTTGACTCGCCACCGATCTACGTGGCCCATCGTACGGGAGCTCACCAACGATCGGCCCCGGCTGATCAGTGGCACGCTCCAGGTGAACCGCCCCGAGGAATCGGCCGTCGGCGGCCTGCATTGCGCGCGGGAAGGGTTCGGCTGGGAAAGCACCCGTTACGAGACCCACCACGGAAGCATCTACTGCGACGACATTATCGTATTTCCCTACTTAGACGACGTGAATCCGGGGGACGGTGGATTGATCGTGCTGCCGGGTTCACACAAAGCCGCCTTTTCCCGGCCTGAGAGCCTGTTCAATGACGGCGTCATGCATACCGTAAACGATCTTACACCTGGTGTAGTCAACATCACACCGAAGGCGGGCGACATCGTTATCACCTCTGAATTGATGACGCATGGTATCCTGGAATGGCAGCCGAAAAACAGGATGCGGCGAATCCTTGTTCTACGCTATAAGCCACAGCACGCCGGCCTGCCCATGTCCTATCCGGATGAAATCCGCGAACGGCTTTCATCGGAAACACTGGAACTGATCGAGACAGCGCATTATAATCATGTGAAAGATATCGTAAAGGACTGAGAATCTTTAGGTGCCAGGATGGTACGCTTTTAAAAAAGGTCCACGCCGAACACTTCCTGGACTTTTGCAAAGTATATGGTCCGGCCGATGATGGGTCCCGGAATCTGAAATGCATCGGGTTTTCTTATGATCTCGGCAATGGTTAAATCATCGGGGTTCAGGCGGTACAGGCAGGATCGGGTGAATCCGTAAACCATACCGTCGGGACCCGTTTGCAGGCCGCCGTCCAGAGGGAATCCGGGCGGCAAAGAGATGAGGGTACCGAATGTCCACGCCTCCGGATCGAAGACGAACAGTTTCGGCGAAGTGCCCTCACCGTACGCCGTGCCGTACAGACGTCCATCAGGACCGCAGAGTAGGGCATTGATGCTGGTTACCAGACTGTCCGGCGTACCTTCCCAGAGCTTCTGCTCATCCTTGTAATCCCATAGAAACAGTGATGCCTTTTCTACCCTGGGTTGGGTTCCGGAACCGCCCATGGTAGTGGTTCCCACGGCTATGGACTCCTGCGCTTCCAACCAGGCGAGCGACCAGCAGCTTGCCGCACCGGCGATGTCGCGATACGTGCCGAACTGTTCCGTCGCGGGATCAAACCATGACAGGGGGCCGCCCCAGATACCATAATCCGGCACTGCTGCGGTCCAGACGCGACCCAATGGTCCGGTAACCATGGCGCGTGGCCGGTAGGAAGCTCCGTCCATACGACCTACATCCCGGGGATTGCTATCGGGTTCGGTTCCGAAATTGTAGGGCTGCGAGGGATCAAAGGCCGAGAGTTTGGCTGCCGGATAGGAGCACATATAGAGCTTGCCGTCCAGGTTGCCCATGGAATAGACTTCGCCGGTAGCGGTGGAACATTGTCCAAGATCGGCCATAGCTCCGGTCTCAGGCTCGTGGCGAAAGAGATGCAGGGGCAGAATGCTCGACCCGTACAGGCTGTCGTCCGGCCCCTTGTGTAGAAGAAACAGGGAGCTGCCGGCTGCGTTGTAGTCGATGGTCAGAGTACGCGTATCGTCGGTTGCCGGCTGCCTAATTGCTATAGTGCGGTAATGTTGACTCGCAGCATCGGTAAAAAAAGCAGAAGAGCCGTCAGAAAGGGTAGGAAGTGATTCCGGTTCCGGGATTTCATTCACCGGTGTGACATTGAACCCGTCAAGGCGGTAGTTGCCTTCCGATGATTGTATGTGCAGCGTCCCATCGGCGGTCCGGACAAGCACGGCATTACCGCCGTCTTCTTTCGGTACCATGGGGCCTACTGCGCGGCGGATACCGGTAGCCGGATCGAACACCACCACATGCGGTACGGTCATCTTGATCTCGCAGGCGATGGTTCCGTCCGGCGCAGCCAGTGGATAACAGTACATGTCCACATCGTCCATATGACCATGGCGGGTGAACGTTGCCGTTGCAGGGTCATAACTGGTGAGCCCAGCAGAGCCGTAACAACCGATCCACAGCACGCCGTCTGCGTCTTCGTCGATTCGACAGGGGAAAGTGTCTTCAGGCAGGTTGATGGCGCCCAGGTTTTCAAGCGTTTCCTGTTTGGGGTCAAATACGAATAGGTGGCCGGAATATGCGGCGCCGATGTAGATACGGCCATCCCGGCTTAGAATGGCCGCCGTCGGATAGTGCGATTCTTCCACATCAGCCTTGAACTGCTTTAACACGCCCGTCTGCGGGTTGATCTTCAGGACGAACAAGTTATCGGCCTGCTGGCCCATGGGCGCCACCAGGCAATCGCTGCCATCAGCACCTCGAGTGGGGAACAGACGTACCCAGTTGACGCTGCGTACCGGTGTACCGATGGTTTTAATTTTCATCATGAATCCTCTTGGTTCCGTATTTATTCTCAAGAAAGTGACAACAATAACCCTTGTCAAAGGATTAATCCCATGCAGAGAGCAGCTATGTTCGGCGATGGAAAAGCCGGGCTTGTCACATGTCCCACGCCCGTTCCGAAAAATGATTTGGTCCTAATCAAAGTCCATTCTGCCCCCATGTGTACGGAATACAAAGCGTTCAAGGAGGGGCATCGCGGGGAGGGTTTCGGGCATGAAGCAGCGGGGCAGGTGGTGGAAGTGGCACAGCCGGGCAAGGTACGGGTAGGAGACCGAGTAGTGGTGATGCCACAGTATCCGTGCGGAACATGTGCTCTCTGCCTGGACGGTGAATATATTCATTGCCAGCATGTCATCGATGTTCACGAAACTACCGGGAACACCACCGGGACCCATACCTACGCCGAACACCTGCTCAAACAGGACTGGCTTCTGATTCCCATTCCGGATAATATGTCATATAACCACGCCGCCATGGCCTGCTGTGGCCTTGGCCCTACCTTCGGAGCCATGCAGCTCATGGAGGTGGGTGCACTCGACACGGTGCTTATTACGGGTATGGGGCCTGTCGGCCTGGGCGGCGTGATTAACGCGGTCCACAGGGGATCCCGGGTCCTGGTAGCCGAGATAAACCCGTACCGGGCGCAGTTGGCTCGAGACTTGGGTGCGGCCGAGGTGATTGATCCTCGGGACGATCAGGCGGTAGAGCACATCCTGGAACTGACGGAGGGTCTGGGTGTGGACAAAGCCATCGACTGCTCCGGCGTAGGCCAGGCCCAGCGTCTGATGATCGATGCGGTCCGTCGCAAAGGCCAGGCATCCTTTGTCGGCCAAGCCGGCGATCTAACCATCGGCGTGAGCCGCGACATGATTGGTAAAGGGTTAACCCTACGCGGGGCTTGGCACTACAACCTGTCCGACATGCCAAAGATAATGAAGGTGATCGCTCAGACCGGATACCTACTGGACCGGTTGACTACCCATACATTTCCGATGAAAAACGTTCAGCAGGCGTGGGAATTACAAATGACAGGGGAATGCGGCAAAGTAGTGCTCGATCCCTGGGGATGAGACGTTCCCGTAGTATATACCTCGGCATCCCCCCTCCATGGAAAGGGGGACAGGTAACTCACTTTAACAACAGCATCTTCTTCGCCTTGGAGAACTCCCCTGCCACCAGCCTGTAGAAATACAGCCCGCTGGAAACAGCATATCCTGCGCCATTACGCCCTGTCCACTTGATGGTATGGAAGCCGGCCTGCTGCGTTGTGTTGACCAGTGTCTTCACTTCCTGGCCGAGCAGGTTGTAGATCTTTAGAGTGACCTTTGTCTGCTTAGGTAGTTCGTAACGGATAGTAGTGGACGGATTAAACGGGTTCGGGAAATTCTGGCCGAGGGTAAAGTCATTCGGCGGCGATACTTTTATTGTGACCGGTCCGAACGTGTCGGAAGCGGTTACCGCCTCCAGCATATAGTAGTAGGCTATATTGACGCGTACATCATAGTCAGTGTACGTGTACCCGGCTTCTGTCCCCGACACCACTGCGCCCGTAATCCGCTGGAACCCGTGGTCCTTGTGGCGGCTTCGCAGGACATGGAACCCCTCCGGTTCCATGCCCGCGGCGATGGACCAGTCCAGCGATACCGCGCCCCGGTCTTCCCCGGCTGCGAATGCAGCGAGGGAGACACCGGTAGGTATAGCCACACTGGTGATAAACGCCGCAGGTATGGACCAGTCACCTGTAAATTCCGAATCGTTTGCCCGAGCCCGCCACCAGTAAGTAACCTCATTCTCCAGAAGGTCGGTGGCCGGACGCGCGGAATCGCGGATCTGCCAGTGGGTAGGGTTGCCGGGCGTGCCACCGGCTATATCTGTGGTAGAGACGGTAAGCGTCGTGAAATCAATATCGGTAGATACCTGGAATTCATAGGTTAGGAGCAGACGATTGGCATCACCGGAAACCGGTGATGCGTTGTTGATGATCAAAGTCGGAGCCAGGGACACGGTATCGCCTGTCGCAGGCGATCCGCTCAAGGGTATCGTCGGCACCTGGTCGATATTCGGGACTGCCGAGACGCCCGTGGGCAGTACGCTCTTGTTGCCGACGGCACTGATGGACTGCACCGTATAAGTATGCGATTGGCCGTTGACCGCGCTAACGTCGAGGTATTCCGTTTCCGTGCCGACGGTTGCAATGGCAGTACCGTCACGCAGTATTGAGTAGCCGGTCACGTTGTCACTGGTGGATGCCGACCAACGAATCCGTACCGCACCGTTACCCGGTACACTGGCCAGGTTGTCCGGTGCCAGGGGTGCTGCTGTGTCCAGGACAGCAGGTGTGATAAAGCTATCCAGTGCACTGAATGCGATGCGTTCGTTCTGTGGATCGTTGGCACTGGCCGATCCGATTCGGAAGTAATATTTGGTATTGAGCGCAAGACGCGTTGCGGTTATGGCATGGTTCGTGCCTGAAGTTTCGTCTCTGATGGTCGAACCCAGATCCGCAGTGGTGCCGTATTCAATCAGACGAGAGGACAGGATATCGGTATTCCACATTACCGCCAACTGTGACGTGGTGTCTGTGGTCGCCATGGCTTGGCGTGATACGGAACTGAGAACCGGGCGTGCGGTGTCCGCATCTGCCGTAGTGGTCACCGCAAGCGTAGCTGTGGCCGTCGGTCCGTTGCCGGCCAAATCAGTGGATCCGCCGTGCAGGTAGTAGGTAGTACTCGGTGTCAGGTTCGTAAGGACGACATTGTGAGAAGTGACCAGGTCCGATTCCTCCTCCATGTGGTCCAGCGCTCCCGGTGAAACGCCGTAGTCCACAAAACTATCCGACGGCTCATTCGTTTCCCAATGCACGGTGATCCGATCATGCGAGGCCACAGTCTGCGCCGTCGCCGAGACGATCACCGGCGCATCCGTATCTGGTGTACTGGCAGTCGTCGCCGTGCCGGTGGCGCTGAATGTTCGGCCGTTACCGCCGGGATCGGTGGATCCAACCTGGAACTCGTATGTGGTGCCAGCGTCCAGATTGGTGAGCGTCACCTGATGCGATGTGACCACATCTTCGTCCGTGGCTGACTGCCCCATGTTCGCACCGTACAGCACCTTGCTGTCGCTCGGTTCGTCTGTTTCCCACGCCAATGTCAGCGAAGCGGAGGTCTGCGCGATGACGTCCGGACCGTTTATAATAACCGGTGGATCGATGTCCGGAAAATCGGCAGTAGTCACCGTCAATCCGCCGTTGGCCAGCGCCAGGATACGCGGACGGATGGTCTTGACCGTAGGCTTTGAGACGGGTGTGCCTTCAGGGAATACCACCGTGTTGCCGCTCGGATCGGTCGACGTGACCGCGAACGTGTATTGCGTATCGGTCTCGAGACCGCCGACGATAACTAGATGTCTGCGTGCTAATCGTTCGGATCCACGCGGCAGAAACGTACTGTCCGGACCGCCCTGATAATACACGAATCCGTCGCTGACCTCGTTGGTGACCCATCCGATGGCGATAACACGGTCGGACCTGTACAGCACAGCCGGTCCCCGGATGATCACCGGTGCCACCGTATCCTCTACCACTGGTGTCCTAAACCGCCTTGTCAGGGATCTACCCTTGTTGCCGCTTCCATCGGTCGAGACGGCGGTATATCGGTACCGGGTATCCGGGGTCAGCCCGGTCAGGTTGATGGTATGCTCCAGGGTCAATTCTTCATCTGCATTGGTAGTCTGAAGCGTGTCTTCCGTGCCGGCCTCAAGATAGTAAACCGTGCTGTTTGCCGGCTCGTCTGTTCGCCACTGGATGATAGCGGTGGTCGGTGCCAGACCGGTCACTGCCGGTCGCCGGACGAAACGGGGAGGAAGGCCGTCCACCTTGGCCATAGTGGTGAAAGTGATAGTATCAGGAAAGGCGGTAATGTTACCATGCTGATCTTGGGAGCTGACGAGTGCGTAATATTCTGTATCCTGCGCCAGTCCAGACAACGCCATCACCTGGCGGTGCACAAAACGCCCGTCCGATTTTACCCGTCCGAGATCCACAGTATCACCATATTCAACGGTACTCACACTCTTCTCATCGGTCGTCCATCCCAATACAGCGCCATTACGGGAGACTGCCAGCACCTGCGGCTCTACAACGAAGGATGGAGGTGTGACGTCAGGTCGGTTGCCTGTGGTGAAGGATCGGAGCCGACTGCTGGTAGTCTGTCCCAGCACATCGACGGATATTACTCTGAAATTATATTGGGTTCTGGGAGTGAGATCCTTCAGGGTGAGGGTATGGCCTATTACAAAGGTAGAGTCCTCTTCCGACATGGACAGCCTAAGCGCATCCGTACCGTATTCTACCCGACTCGTACTCAGCTTGTCCGTCCGCCATGTAATCATGGCAGCGGTGTCACCGGGCGTCGCGAACGGGCCGCTAATGATGACGGCCGGTGTGTCATTCATCCGGATATCCCGCTGACGCACACCCGCCATAGGTCCAAGACGGGTTAGGCTACCTATCAGAAGCCGTTCATTGAAGCGCACACGCGAAATCATACCTTCCTGCGTCAGTCCTTGGCTGGTGACATACGCGAACGCTAGCGAATCGGCTACCGTGGAATCGACGCCGGATTCCTGTAGGATCCGGTTGAAGGCCGACAGCCTCAGAGTCAAGTGCAACGCCGCCAAACTGGAGAATGTCGCGCCGGGGCGTTCGATACTGTTGACGGATACGACTGGATTTACGAAGAAGAACGATGGTCTGCCGTGTACGGGTGTGAAGATGGTGCTGTCGTTGCGCACAACCACATTGCGGATATCAAGACAGATGGTCAAATCGTCCATCACGGCGGCGGGCGGAATTTCCAGGGCCATGCCGGCCAGCGCATCGTAGAGCGGTTGCAGCCCAGCGACCGGGGCGTTGATCTGCGGCGGGAGGATGTAAGGCATCGTTTCCGGCAGCGTGGCTGTATCCACCGTATCCTCTCGTGCCTGACCATCCACTTCGGATGTTACCTTTACGATTACAGTAAAGGAATCCACTTTGGCATAAAGAAAGCCGCGCCGCAGCGTGCTGCGGCGGCCGCTGGGATTGGTGACCGTCACGTCTTTACGTCCCTGGGCGTTAGGGGGAGTACGCGCCGTGATATGGCGCATACTGAGAAACCGGACACTATCCGCCGCCTCGTTACCGAATTCGACCGTTGCGCCCTCCTGGAAGTTATCTCCGTAAATAAGCACGGTCGTGCCGCCGATCGTCGGTCCAATTCCGGGAATCACGCTCTTCACCAGTGGGGCTACATCCGGTACAGCGCTCGCCTGATCGGAGGGATCGCTGCGGTTACCTGGGAAATCAACAGCTACCAGCCTGTAATAATACCTCGTGCCGTTGGTCAGACCGAGGTCCACGTACTTATACTGAAAATGCTCCAGTCTTGCAACGGAGTCCTGAACGTCCGGGCTAAAGCCGTCCCGGGTGCTCCGATAGAGAATATAGTGGGAGCGGTCCTGCTCCATCGCCGGCTGCCACATGAGTTCGACCCGCCCATCACCTCCGCGCGCGGTCAGGTTCTGAGGTGCTGCCGGCGCGGTCGTGTCCGAAACCGCTTGCGGAGTGGCATCCTCTACAGCACCGGACAGGCTGCGGTTGCCACTTTCATCGAGCGCCAATAGACTGTAAAAATATCGGGTGCCGTTGGTCAGGCCAGTATCTGCGTACGTGGTAACGGCACCCGCGACCTCGGAGATGGAATCACCGCTGACTGACGTGAGGCCGCGGTAGATGATATAGGAAGCCAAATCCACTTCTGTGTTGGGCAGCCAGCTCAGATCCACACGCCGGTCACCGGCGACCGTGCTCAGGCCGTCAGGCGGCTTCGGCGGCATCAAATCTAAGGGTGAGGCGGTTACGCCGCCGGTCGGGTTGCTTTTGTTACCGTTGCTATCCACAGCGACGAGATGATACGTATATGTGGTGTAGTTGATCAGGTTGGGATCCACATAATCCGATCTCGGTGGGCTGATTCGGGCGATCGAATCAGACGCCGAAGGGGCCAGTACGACGCCTCTCGAGCGGAACAGCACGTAATGGGATAGATCTTCTTCGGTACTCGCGTTCCAGTGTAGCGCCACCTCCCTATGTCCCGACGTGGCGGTCAGACCAGTGGGTATGGCCGGTGGTGTCACATCCGGAGACAAGCCCGTACCCGAAAGAGGGATAGAGCCTGGACTGCCGTCAGCGTTGTGGGTCAACTCAAGAGAGGCGCTCTTGGCACCTGCCGACGAAGGCCTAAACGTCACATGCACATAATCGCTGTCGGCGGGAGCTACCGAAAGCGTCACTGGTACGGCGACAAAGGATTCTGCATTTAAGCCTGTCACGGTAACAGCGGTCACGGACAGGTCCGCCATTCCCGTATTCTTGACCTTGACTGAATCGGTAACCGAATTGCCCAGGATTACATCTCTGAAGGTTAGCAGGGACGACGTGGAAATTTCAGGTTCAGGCCCGCCGGTTACCGCGACGGAACCATCGGTGATCGTAGTGGTAATATCGTTGGAGTTTAAATCGGAGAGGACCACCTCCCTAAGATGTATGGCATAGGTACCGGAAATAACATCTGACCGCACCCTGAACGTGATTTCCGCCACCGAACCGGAGCCGGAAGGAATTGTCTGACCACTTAACGAGAATGCGAGCACCCGCGTGGTGACCTCACTCACCCGGTTGAAACTCAATGTCAGCCCCGACCCTGTAACACGGCTGGTAGCGATAATGGTATCGATATCTACCGCATTAATACTATCGAATATGGCCAGTTGGAATCCTGCAACCCCGGTGTCGTTGGTCATATCGACCGATACGGTGAAGGTCTGATTCGGTGATCCGCCTCCACTCCCCAGCGACAGACTCCCGCTCTGTGCATGGGAAGGAGCGTTATCAAGAAGGATATTACAGACAGCAAGGAGAGCGAAAAACGACTGAGGACGGATCAATTTTCGTTCCTCTGTGGAAGCGTAGCGGTGATGCGCCATCCGTTGGACACGTCCACCATTTATACTTAAGTGTGTAACCTGCTTCTAATAATACACCCATTGCGCCATAGGCGCTGTGAGCTAAAGCACATTTTTCAAAAAATTCTGATAGAAATATAAATCCATCTGTATCATCTTTCAAATAGTTTACAGGTATGACATTTTATTGAGGCATTCGTTCCGTCTCTTTAGATCCCTCGGGAGTTGATTTGACAGCCGCCCCCCCTCGAATACACATCGTTCTATTCATAACCAGCACGTTTCTGTTCTGGACCGCACTCTACGTGTACGTGCCGATCCTTGCGCCCTACGCACGGCATCTCGGCGGTTCCATGACGGCCATCGGGCTAGTTGTCTCGTCCTACGGAATGATGCAGCTGATGTTCCGAATACCGCTCGGCGTATGGTCGGATCGGATCGGCAGGCGTAAACCCTTTATCGTGGCAGGTCTTCTGCTGCTGGCCGCCAGTGGCCTGGCTCTGGGCCTTTCACCGTCGCCTGAATGGATGATCATAGCCCGTTCTCTGGGTGGTCTGGCTGCTTGCAGCTGGGTGACCTGGTCCGTGATGTACGCAGGTTATTTTGATCCGTCCCGGACCCCAGTGGCCATGAGTCATCTTGCAGTGATTTCCGCACTGGGGCAGATGCTTAGTACCTATACGGGAGGTTGGATCGCCGACGGATATGGATGGCAGATGCCGTTCTACATCGGTACCGTTCTGTCGTTCCTCAGCCTGGTCTTCCTGCTGCCGTTACCGGACGGCGCCATCACTCGCTCCGGCGCCATGACCATGCGGCGAATCAAGTCCATCGGATTAACTCGGACGCTGTTGTTTGTTTCGGTGATTGCCGCGATCAGTCAGTATATCAACTTTATTACCATTTACGGCTTCACACCGATCTACGCCAACCAGATAGGCGCCTCCAGCGTGCAGCAAGGCACACTCATCCTGGTAGGTATGGCCTGCCAGATGGTGTTTTCATATATAGGGGGCGCCTGGTGTTCCTTCCGGCTCGGTAATCGGCAGACTATCATTCTGGGCTTCGTCATATCGGGCCTGGGTACCGCCATGATTCCCTACACCGGAACAATGACTCTACTCTACTCCGCCCAGGCCATAAGCGGCGTCGGACGCGGTCTTATGCAGCCCATCCTGATGGCGTTGGCCGTTCAGGCTATCCCGCAGGAAGATCGCGGCACGGCCATGGGCGTATTCCAAGCGATTTACGCCATCGGCATGTTTAGCGGACCGGCCATAGGCGGCGTCCTGGGAGACTGGTTCGGACTGGGAGCTATTTTCCTCTCGACAGCGTTTATTTGCGCGATGGCTGCCTGTGTGATGGGGAAACGAAGTTTGGTTTACTGGTTCATCGGACCTCAGTAAACCCCAATGTTTCAACATAATATCCATAATGATTCTCGATCTATTTATTTACCAGTCTACTGTCTTTCATTAAAAGAGTCGTGTCGTAAACGATGTTTTCCAGTGGAACTTAGGAAATCACATGGCTGCCGATCCGGGTGATTTTAAGCGGGTATTCCCCACACCATCTCCTGATCTTGGTGAACCTGAGGCTATGCGGGCGACGGAGTCCATCATCTTAATATTTCGCCTAAAACTTTGCCCTCGCGGCTCGAAGGCATGGTGATGCCAAGGATTTCGCAGATGGTCGGTGTGACATCGGCCATGTCGACCGGCTGATAGTATTTGCCCGGTTTGACCCAGGGACCGTAGAAGATCAGGGGCACGTGCACGTCGTATTCGTGCGGTTGACCATGAGTGGATCCGAAGGGTTTCTCACTATACTCGTCAAGGATCAGGTAAAATGGTGAAGCAACCGGTATCACATCGCCGCTTTTGTCTGGAAAGAAACTGCGGACCACCCGGTTGAATAGCGGCGTGTCCGGTAATTCTCCGCTGATGATTCGACTTCGAGGAATGGCCGCGGAAATACCAGGGTGGGCAACCATGGCGTCCGCGCTGACCTGCGACGCCTCGTCCCTGGTAATCCCATGGCGGTCGACCGCTTCATAATTGAGGTACAGTCCGGTTTCGTACAGATGCAATACCCAGTCGTCCGGACCGAAAACATCATCCAGAACTCCGTCCACATGGGCCGTCAATTCCGCGGAACTCACTCGTCCTGCCGAAATACCATGCTTCGCCACCTCTTCAGGCAGAGGGACGGCACCGTGATCGCCGGTCATAACAAAGAGCATCCGGTCAAAACCCACACGTTCATCCAGAAAATCGAAGAAAGTCTTGAGTTGTCGATCGATTCGCAGAAAGGCATCAAGAGCCTCGTGGCTTAAGGGCCCGTAATCATGCCCAGTATAGTCGACACTGCCAAGACTGACGACAAGAATATCCGGGATCTCATCCTGGCCCAGCTGTTCATTGACTATCAGTTCCCTCGCGAATTCAAGCAGAATCTCATCCGCCCACGGCGTATGTTTGAGCGAATTCCAAAATTCGACGCCTGGTTCCTTTTCGCCTCCAGTGATGGTGTGCGGGAACGTGATACCTGCCGTGCGATTGTTTTCCTCGTTGGGCCGGTCGTCACGGCCCAGGCGCGTTTCGTAGACCTCTGCGGGCAAGAGACGTTTCCATTGCTTACCAAAGTAGGAATCCGGCAGCCCACGCGCATTGAACGCTTTAACCCAGCCGGGAATGTCATCCATATAAAAATCGCTCGAGGTGAACCGTCCGAGCGACGCTTCGTACCAAAGTGGTGAGCCCAGTTTACCGGCAGAAACCATGGCGCTGTAATCCTTCAGCGAGGTGGCAAAATACTTGCCCTGGAAATTGGTTGCCATACGCAACTCATCCGCCAGCGTCGAGCCCTGTATTTCACGCGGCGACGACCGTCCCGTCGGATCCGGAGCTTTACCGAGGATCCGGTGCTTCGGATCGACCATCGACTTCCGCCTGGCGCCCCATTCCCGGTCGAACCAGGAGTTTGCGATCAATCCGGACCGGTATCCATAGGTACCAGAAGTGAGCACGCTGTGGCCAGGTGAGGTTGACGCATGCATATGGCCATACGTAGCGTCCGTGAACCAGGCACCCCCGTTCATAACCCGCAGGTAGCCCCCTTCGATGAACAGGTCGTTAAAACGCCTGAGGAAATCATGCCGAAACTGATCGACTACAACCACCACTGTCAATCGTGGGGGTTCAGGCGGCTGGGTATGTGACACCGAAGGGAATATTAAAAGCACACAGAGACACAGGAATTTTACGAGTCGGGACATGTGTTTCTCCAGAATAAAACGGTGAAATTCATTCGAAATTCATTCATTGACGATTAGGTAAACATAGTATATCCTATGTTTATGACGCCATTGAAAATCGATGTACATACCCATATAGTACCAAAAAACTGGCCGGATCTGCAGAAGAAGTACGGCTACGACGGATTTCTTCAGCTCGAACACCACGGTCCGGGATGTGCGCGGTTGATGCAAGGCGACAATATATTTCGTGAGATCGGGGCCAACTGCTGGGATCCTGAGATCAGAAAGCGGGAATGTGATGCGGCCGGGGTACAGATGCAGGTGCTGTCCACTGTGCCTGCCCTGTTCAATTACTGGGCAAAATCAGAAGATGCACTGGATTTCTCCGAACTTTTGAACGACCACATCGCGGAAGTGATATCGTCATATCCCGAGCGGTTCGCGGGCTTAGGCACCGTGCCCATGCAGGCGCCGAACCTGGCGATCAAAGAGCTGGAACGGTGTGTTAAGACGCTCGGTCTGGCCGGAATCCAGATCGGTTCCAACATCAACGATAAAAACCTGAACGACCCCGCCCTGTTTCCAATCTTCGAAGCCGCTGCCGAACTGGACGCCGCGGTTTTCGTGCATCCCTGGGATATCATGGGGCGGAAACATACCGCCCAGTACTGGCTGGCCTGGCTGGTTGGCATGCCTGCGGAAACGTCCCGTGCAATCTGTTCCATGATTTTCGGCGGCATATTCGAACGCCTGCCCGATCTGCGCGTGGGATTCGCCCACGGCGGCGGTTCGTTCCCCATGACCGTCGGCCGTGTCGAACACGGGTTCAACGTCCGCCCCGACCTGTGCGCCATTGATAACGACGTCAATCCCCGAAACTATCTGGGACGTTTTTACGTAGACGCCCTGGTCCACGAACCGGATGTACTCAGGTACCTTGTCAACCTGATCGGTGCCGATCGTATCGCCATGGGTTCCGACTACCCGTTCCCCCTCGGGGAATCGGCCCCGGGGGAGATGATAGCGTCTATGGAAGATCTTGATGAAACGACGAAGGATCAGCTGTTAAGCGGTACGGCGGTGGAGTGGCTGAGATTGGACCGCAAGCTGTTCATGTAAACGGACCGGAAATTAATCTCTTGTACTCTGATCAACGGTATCCGTCCGTTTTAGGACACATGGCGATACAGTCCTACGGGATTTGCCCGGTTAACAAATCCATCGATACATCTCAGAAATTGCCCTGGCCTATTTAACAATTACCCTGTGGTACCGCTTCTTGCCCGCCCGCAACAGCAGCGAACCTTCGTCTATGTGTGCGGGCGAGATGGAGGTATGGATGTCATCGATCCTGTCGCCGTTGACGTAGGCACCGCCCTGCTGGATGAGACGGCGGATTTCGCCTTTGCTTTTGCCGAGTCCGGCTTCGACGAACAGATCGATCACACCCATGCCTCCGCTTAACTGGGCCAATGGAATTTCAGAGGTAGGCAGGTCAATGCTGTCGCCGCCGCCGAATACGGAACGGGCGGCTTCTCGGGCTTTATGTGCTTCTTCCTCGCCATGGGTGATCTTCGTGGCCTCGAACGCCAGAACAGACTTGGCCTCACGCAGGTCCGCCCCCTCCAGAGCACCCAGACGCCGGACCTCTTCCATGGGCAGGAATGTAAACGTCGCCAGCCACTTCTCGATGTCCCTGTCATCAGTATTGACCCAGTACTGGTAATAATCGTACGGAGATACCTTGGAGGCATCCAGCCACAGAGCGCCGGAAGCGGTTTTACCCATCTTTTCGCCGGTCGCGGTGGTTACAAGCGGCGTGGTCACCGCCTCGGCGCTTTTCCCATCCATTCGACGAATCAGTTCCACACCGGCCAGGATGTTGCCCCACTGGTCGTCACCACCCATCTGCATCATACAATTGTATTCCCTTGACAGCATCAGGAAGTCGTAGGACTGGAGTATCTGGTAATTGAATTCCAGAAAAGTGAGACCGGTCTCCATCCGGATCTTGTACGCTTCGGCCGCCAGCATTCTGTTGACACTGAAGTGCCGGCCCACTTCCCGAAGAAAATCGATGTACTGAAGGCTCATCAGCCAGTCCGCATTGTTCACCAATAGCGCCTTACCATCGTTGAAATCGAGGTATCTGCTGAGTGTAGCTTTGATGCCGTCGGCATTTGTCTCCAATTCTGTCCTGGTGAGCATCTGGCGCAGCTCCGTCTTACCACTGGGATCACCGATGCTGGCGGTACCGACACCCAGCAGCGCGATCGGAAGATGGCCGCACCGCTGGAGGTGAGCAAGTATCATGATGGACACCAGGTTGCCTGCATGGAGCGTGTCGGCGGTCGGATCGAATCCGATGTAACAGGTCACAGGCCCTTCATCGAACGCGCGGCGGACCGCCTCCTCATCGGTCACCTGCGAAACAAATCCCCGTTCTTTCAGTACGTCGAATGCGTTGGTCATTGCTTGCTTCCTTATTTCATAGGTAAATCTTTCACTTCAATGTCTCAGGCGGAATACTTAAACGGATAATATGGATCTACCTACCGTTTGTCAAGCATACCGCAGTCCCATTGCCAAATGGGGATGCTACCCCACCAATTCGGTGTCATCATCGGTTTCGGGCACGATCGTTTCGGTCGGTCGATCCGACTCCACCTGCCAAACCAGCCGCATTACAAAAACCGCCAGTAAAATCTCCCCAATGACAATCACCCAGGCCAGTGCACCCATTACAACTCCTTCAAACCCAACTGACGCTCCGGTGTCGTGCCTTGTGCCAGGGCCAGACGCATCCAGACATAGTAGATGATTCCAGCAGTTACCATACTAGTAATCAGACCGCTGAATAACTGGTAGGTACCGGTGAAGTACCCGGCGGCAAAGCCCGCTATCCAGGCGACGAACGCAGCAGGATTCAGGCGCATGTCGGCGCCGCGGACGTCTTCGTAGCGGCTGCGGCGTTCCGGAAACGCCCAGTAGTCGAGTATGACGGTAATCGCGATCGGACTGACGATCCATGCCAGGAAACCGACCCACCAGTTAGCCAGCTGATCCAGACCCAGAAAACTGCCCAGAAACCCGAAAACACCGGCCAGTGTGGTTGCAAGTCGGCGCATGAATTCCTGGTTCCTCACGATCGGGAACGGCGGCGCGGAAAACGCCAGACCGGACGCGTATACACCACCCTGCATTGTGGACTGAGCCCCGAACCAGAGGGCCACCCATGCGAGCATACCCAGACCGAGCGCATTGGTGATAAGGAATATATTGAAGTCGCCCGTATGCGCTGCGCCTATGGCGCCCCCCCAGTACTGGATCGTCACGAAACCGGCGTAGGCGGTCATGATTCCCAGGGCCGCATGCTTGCCGTTTTTCCAGAACCGGGCCAGGTCACCGATGATGGTCACACCCACCAACCACCCTCCGGCGGCCATATCGAAGCCGGCCATGACACTCATCTTTGGCGTCCAGTTCTTATCCCACAACGTCAGAAAACCGCCAGCGTTCTGCAACGTCATAACCAGAACCACGCCCAAGATCGCCAAAAAACCTGGTACTGCGAACCAGTCAATGTACGCCATCCAGCGAATCTTTACGATACCTGGCAGCATGAAGAGACCGCCAATGACGACCGTTGCGGTTATCCAGATCGGTGACCATGGCGCGGCGTTCACCTGGTCGGCGAATCCGTCTCGCGTCAGGTTCAGGATCACCGCGAACCAGCCCATATTGACGACACCCATGATCACATTGGGCAGCACCACCCCCGAACGGCCATAACTGTAACGGTACAGTAGAGCGCTGGAATACCCCGTGCGGGCCGCCGCAACACCGATAAGCACGCCAACCATACCGTTGCAGAGCGTTCCGAAAAAAATAATCGGCATCGACAGGCGTAGGGGAAATTCCTGCCCCACAAGACCACCTACCAGGAAACTGGAAAGCACCAGCACCCAGCCGGTAAGGATCAGCCAGTTGTTCCAGAAACCGAGCCGTCGGGATAGTGGGAGCTTGGACCGTGCTGCATCGCCTACTGTGGCGATCTGCCGTGTGGGTTCGTGATTAGCCATGTTGTGGAGTGATCGATTAACGTACCTGGACGGGTCCGCATGCGTGTATCGCAGCGATTTCAGGACTGAAAAATCAATTCATTTGTCGGGATATTCCGCTGCTTGTCAAGCCGTCAACAGTCTCAACGCAATTGCACCGGTGCGCTGCCGTTCTTAGCAGATTCGTACACGCCGAGAATGAGGCTCAGCGACCGCTTCGCCTCCGCACCGTCTACGCGCGGAGTGCCTCCGTCACGTACCACCCGAATCATATCTTCGATGATATTTTTCGGCCCCGTATTCTCATACGCATCGTCCGCCGACTCACCCGGTATTTCCCATAATTCCACTTTATGCCCCGAGACGATGGCTGCACCCTTGTCACCATGGACTTCCACCCGCGGCGGTAGACTGGTCGGGAAGGTAGTGGTACCAAGGATGGTCCCCACGGCACCGTTCTCGAATTTTATCATGGCCATACCGAGATCTTCGGTCTCGATTTCGTGGGTAAACACGCCGATCTGTCCACACACTGTTTTGGGTTGTCCCATATACCAGATGAGCTGATCTATCTGGTGAACCGTCTGGTTAATGAGGGATCCGCCGCCGTCGTATTTCCAAGTACCATGCCATCCGTCGTAATAGGCGTCGGCGCGGAACCACTTCAGCCGTACTTCTCCCAGGATCGGCTTTCCGAGGCGTCCCTCACGAATCGCATCACCCATCCGGACGTTATCGTCCATATACCGCGACTCAAAATCGACGGCTAGGGTCACACCTGCATCGTCACAGGCTTTTATCAACCGGTCGGCACTCTCTAAAGTTACATCTATAGGCTTGGTGGACACCACATGCTTACCCGCCTGCGCCACCACTTCACCGAAATCCGCGTGGGTACCGCTGGGGGTCATCACCATAACCACGTCGATATCGGCCCGTTCGAGCATACGCCGGTAGTCTTCGTACCAGTCTATACCATACTCCCCTGCCGCTTTCTGTCCCCGCTCTTCATCGATATCGGCCACCGCCACAAGCCGGGCGCCGTCCGTAGCGTGGATCAGTTTAGCACGGGCAGCGCCCATCCCGAGGCCGACAACACCGAATCCTACTCCCTCATTGTTCAAAACTTACCTCCTTGGTACCTGAAAAAAAAGCTCTGCCGGTGTGCTGGCAGAGCCGTTGGAATTGAAATATTGGACTTTGTGCATATTGATAATTGTTATTCTTGAAACCGTCCTGAACCGACCGCAAGGAATTCCGATGCCATCAGTTCTTTGAGCACCGCTATCTTATCTTGGGTTCTCATATACAGATCGTTCAGCGCTTCTTCGCTGGCCATTTCGTCTACGCAGCCTACCCGTTCGATGTATTCCGCGATGAGTTCATCCTCCCAATCGCTTCCCATATTAGCGGTCACGTAGACAGAAAAAGTCTTAATAGGCAACGGATAGTCATCCGGAATCATAGCCTGAACATCACGAATCATATCATTCACACGAATTTCATGAACCCCTTTTTCCTTTAGCTCTCTCACCATCTCATTGAGGTCGGTGAACGTGATCTTCACGGCTGGACTCCTTTTTATCTGCGCCGTGCGGGGTTAGTCTTAAGCACAGACGCGCGCCAGTTAAGGATGCGCAGGCAGATGAGCCAAATCATTCACTTCATTGCAATTAACAGCACTGACAATACTCTGGAGACATCTCAATTTCTGAACAGATGGAACAGAAAGGACCGGGGAATGTTTGTGACGCCTTCTAATTGTTTGTTAATGTCTTTAGCGTAACAGAACGTTTGGTGATTGTCAAGACATTTTTCAACTTCCATATCCATACGTCGCCAACCCGTGCAGGTGCTTAAACAACCAAAATCCATGAACGCCAAAACATACATTTTTAATAATAACCCAATTGTATTTAATAGGTTATACCCGATACCCTTTGGCAATATATGCAAACATTATCTCAAGAGGTATGTACACCGAGGCTCCCCGGTGCGGGCCATCCACGCCGGCACAGAATGCCACGGATGGCCGATGGCCCAGGTGTGCAGATTTTCCGTGTTCACGCCGAAGGCAAATTCATGTGCGTAAGTCATGCCGCCAATAATCGCCCCAGCCTGCTTCAACCTGTCGGTGACGGTTGCATCAATTGAGAGAAGTTCTCCGGGGCCATACTACTAAAAGCCGCAGATGGGGGGCGTTATCGTCACGTCGAATAGGTCCCTGAACTCGATAGGAATTCCGGGTAAAGGCCCGCGGGCCCGATCATTCTGGACTTCCAGTTCCGCCAGACTCGCGGCTTCGAAATCACCGTATCGGAACAGGTATATAAGCGCATGGCGCCAAGACTCACACCGACCGATTTTGGCGAACATGGCCTCCATGAGTTTTACAGGGGCAGACTTGGCTGGAGCGGATGTGCAGCTGGATTCGGCGAAAGACACTTCGCGCATGTGGTCCATGGAGGCACCATGACTTGCAAGAGAATACGCTTGATTTTTCAATTCACAACAATTACTTATTGTATTGATTTCTAATACCAAACCGCACCGGAGATAACCATGATCAACATAATCCCAACAGGTGCCAGCCTGGGCGCCGAGGTGCGCAGCCTTGACTTGTCCAGGCCATTTGACTTGGAAACGCGGGACGAGGTTTTGGCTGCATGGCATCGCCACCAAGTGCTTCTGTTCCGGGATCAGGACCTGGACGATGAGGCGCTGATCGCCTTTACCGACAGGATCGGAGAAATCCAGGAGGCGCCGGACAGTGATGTGACCGGTGGATTCGGTTCTTACTCCGATGTGCCGCCGGCCATTACTATTATATCCAACATCGAGAAAAACGGCAAACAGATCGGTTCATTGGGGCATGCCGAGGCGAGCTGGCACACAGACATGTCTTTTATCGAGACGCCACCGGCCGGTAGTGTTCTGTATGCCCTGCAGGTGCCGACATCAGGGGGCAACACCGGATTCTGCAACATGTACGCCGGGTATGAAGCACTTGATGCAGACATAAAAGCGAGGATTTCCGAACGGCGGGCCATCCATGATTTTACCTATACCAGCGCCGGCGTGGTGCGCGTAGGCCATGAAGAAGTAACCGATGTACGCGACACGCCCGGAGCCCGGCATCCCCTGGTACGGACCCATCCAGCGACAGGGCGCAAATGCCTGTTCCTCGGACGCCGCATCAACGGCTATATCCTCGACCTCCCCGTACCGGAAAGCGAAGCTCTGCTCGACCTGCTATGGTCCGAAGCAACCCGTCCTGAATTCACATGGGAGCATGCCTGGCGCAAGGGCGATGTGGTGATGTGGGACAACCGCTGCGTCATGCACAGCCGCTCTGCATTCGACCCCGCCGACATCCGACTGATGCACCGCACTCAGATAAAAGGCGACATACCGTACTGACCCCAACCTCTGAAATAGCACGATTGTTACTCCAAATCCCGGCGAAGCACGGTGTCATCAAGCAGATCAAACGGCTCGGAGGAGAATATAGCGTCTAAACCCACACCGAGCGCATTGGAGAGCCTCAGTGCAAGCCCGATGGTCGGGTTGAATTGCTGGCGCTCTATGTAGCCGATGGTCTGTGGGTGAATTTCCGTCCGGTCGGCCAGTTCTTTACGCGACATATTACGCTCGACCCGCAACATCTTCAATCTATTAAAGAATTCTACTTTTTTATCGGTCATTCTTAAGCTCATTGTCGTCAACGAGTTCATCGGGCAGTCGCCAGGCAAGGAGGAGGCGGGGAATGTTCTGGGCAAGCACGAGCAGCGCTGTGCCGATACCTATGTAGAGAGGTAATCCTCCATAAAGTGGATGCGAAAACGGGAGATATCCGGCCGACATCGCACTCAACAAAACCACCCCGGTGATTATGGATATCCCTAAAAGGGCCATTTCAAAAGGGCGTGCATCGCTGCGGGCTTTAATGTTCAGCTGCTGCTGGCGTTCGTCGTAAGGTTTATCGGGCCATTCAATAGCGGACCGGATCGACATAATGAGCAGTGGCGGAATATGAATCACCATGAAAAGCGCCACCCAGAACAATGCGCTTAACAATTTTTCTGTCGGCGTGGCGGGATTAGGGGCCAAAACCGACCAGACAATAAACCCAACCAGATATCCCATCGCCAACAGACCCAGAATACACGCGAACACGACCAGTCGCCTGGTGCCCTGCCTTTTCAGACTGTCTGCCAGTCGGCTGTTCAGGAAGCGAGTATCGAGTTGCTTGAGATATGTATCGGACTCTCGCATCGTGAATCTTCTCCTTTCTTTGACAAGCACACTTACTATTAGCTGCAATACATTTTGTATTATATATGCTACTAAACGAAATGTAAAGATTTATTTTTCTCTCTATAAATTATTTTAAAAAAAAGAAACCATGAATTTGCAGCGTGAATCGATTTTTACAGAAACAAGTATATATTTGATGCCATGGCTTACACTTAGGCCCCCCCAATTTTTTCAATGCATTGTTTTCATGACGCGCCATGATTGACAGGCAGAGGCGTCTTACACCCCGCCAGGAACGTCAAGCCCTGGAAGAGTAAATCGCCCCTGGCGAACCAGGCATACGCCGGCAAGGATCTTATAGACGACAACACAACCATTAGCCGTTGTCATATCCGCCATCCCTCGGCAAAGGCGGCATGTGCGCTAACATGTCTGCCCCCGGGACACTCAACTCGACCGCCACATGGCTATCAGAGTGCTGCCGGAGACGCTCCCTAAAGATCCCGATCATCTGGCACGGTACCGCCGCGCAGCAAAGGCGGTTGCCTGTCGCCTGCACGACCATATCACTACTATGTTCTCTCTAGAAGAAGACGGGGATACTTACTTGATCCTGATAGGGTAAGCGGGGAGGAAGAACCGATGCGGTGTGAGGACGGTAGTCTGGATGTGGATAGAAGGTAGCGGAGAATAAAAGCAGGTTGGCGGTCACAAGGGATCGCCCCTACGTTTTGTAGAGTTTTGAACGGAAAATGACTGAATATCGCCTTTCCGGGGACGGATCGGTTTTTTGTACCGACAAAATTGTTCCCGTCCGGTGTGTCCAGTTTCCGGGGGACTCTAACGGATCCTTGTGTAGTCATAAGGCGAAATTTTCTTAAAGGTCCGTTGATCGGAAAGACCCCGTTTAAAAGCGCCGAAAGGACATCAACGCTGTTTGATTCCTTGTTCCGTCGTAGACGATGAAGCGCAGAACCAACCAACTGTGTCTCTATACGGAGTTTGAGTATTGGAGTGAACCTGATGTCTTGACTCGATCCTTTTTTTCAAAGACCCCTTGGATACGGAGTCAAATTCTCTATCCCTGTACTCGTAATCAGGTAGTTATCCTCGGAGCGGACTCCTCCGATTCCCTCTACATAGACGCCTGGCTCCAGGGTACACGTCATGCCCTCTTCGAGAATTTCATCGCCAGCAGGGATAAAAAAGGGCGCTTCATGGGCGTAAAGACCAAAACCATGGCCGCCATGATGCGGAAAATGGTTTCCGTAGCCCTCCTCGGCTATGGTGTCGTACATGGCCCGGTAGACGTTCCGAGCCGGGACCCCGGGCCTGAGGAGTGCCTCACCGGCATCAACCGCTTTACACACCGCGTCGTGCATCCGAATCTGTTCCGTCGTCGGCTTGCCGCCTACCACGAACGTGCGGCAGGTATCGGCCCAGTAACCGTGGGTCGTGGTCCACAGGTCAAAGATGAACATATCCCCGCTCTTGAGCACCCTGCCCGTCGGCGGACCGCCGACATCAACCGCACGCTCACCCGAGACAAAGTCTCCATTGAAAAAGGTCGGCTCACCGATTTCTTTGGACAGCGCCACGGTGCCTGCCAGGAATGCATCCATCTCCGTGCTGCCTGCGACGACCGCTTCTTTAATGGTACGGTAGGCCAGCGCTATCTGTGCCTCGCTCTTACAAATCAACGCCACCTCGTCCTCTTCCTTGATACGTCGCATATGTGGCAGGACATTGGAAATGTCTGGGAATTCCGCAGATGGATACAGCTCAGTGAGCAGCATCAGGTATCCTGAAAACAGGTGACGCCCTTCGATCCCTATCTTATTGAGGGATTTGGGTTTTGAGATGAGACGTTCTCTCAGTACGGGGAGCGCGTCTTCCAGGTGGGTCACCATCTTATGATGGATGTCGTAGTCCGCGTACACCAGCATCTCTTCTTGGTATGTCTTCTCCGCCTGAGCGGCGAACATCCGGCTGTTGAGCAATACCGGACCATCGTCCGGGTAGACCAGAAGGAGCACGTTTTTCATGGTCGATACGCCCAGATCGGAACGCAGAAAACCGGTTAGGTAGGCGATACTCTTCGTGTCGGCAACCACCGCCAAATCGAGCCCTTGGTTTGCAATATGCTCCGCAAACCGTCTCATACGTTTACGGCATCGCTGGGGGGAAAGCATGGGACCTCCTATACACGCATTGACGCAATACCCAATTGACAAAAGTTAGACTGGACAATCTGTTACGCCCAAATCCCTTGATGTGTCTGCGCTGGGGACCATCAATCCATCAATGCTTTCAGTCTGTCAGGGTAATTTGTGATAATGGCATCGACACCGAGATCCATCAGGCCCCACATATCAGCTTCATCGTCTACGGTGTAGGTCCAGAGGCCCAGACCGTGTAGGCGGATGCTATGGACCGTCTGTTCGGTCAGGAGCCGGTAGGATGGCACGACGACTCCGGCGCCTACGGAGACCGTCCGACCGGGCAGGTCTTCTCCTCCCCCGATCAGCATGCCGCGTGGGATACCCGGCGCCAGTGCGAACGATTCCACCACCACCTCGGGGTGGAATGACTGGATGACTACATAATTTTCGGCTTCCGCCTCACGGATCTGATGGATCACGTCTGCCGTGATGTCGTTCGGTTTTACCTCCACCAGGACGATGGTCCGGCCGCGCATCATATCCAATGCTTCCACGAGCAGCGGAACCCGTTCTCCACCGCCGGCATCCGCGCCGATAATATCGCTGACTTCCAGGTCCCTGATTAGGCCGGACCGGTCTGTCGTCCGGTCCATGCTCTCGTCGTGGATAACTACGATTTTGCCGTCTTTGGTACGGTGGACATCCAGTTCCACCAGATCCGCGCCAATTTCCGTGGCAAGCCTAAACGCCGCCAGCGTGTTCTCCGGCGCCAGACCTTCGCCTGAAGCACCGCGGTGGGCTATGTTAAGCATGGGGTTGAATGGGACATCCCATTCATTCCTCCTTCCCTGTCACTTATATAATCCCTGATTTCGTAGACGCCTTACCTTCGACCGGCTTGCGGTGGGGGCCCATCTTAATGAGGTGGGTGAAACGATGTATGATTAACTCCCGTTCGAACGATAACTTAAATGGATCAAAAAATGCATGTCAAGCGGAATCAAAAACGCGTATCTATAGGTTACAGTGATATATACAATAATGGTTGTGCCGATTGTATAGAAAGCAGTTGACACACACGTCTGATCGTGTGTATATGCTGGCAATAGGAACAGGTGGAGAGAATAATGAACCAGCCGTTTTCCAGGAGAGCGTTTCTCAAAGCAATTGGAGGGAGTATGGCGGGTATGGCAGCGACCGCCGGTTCGGCTTCAGACATGCAGGGTGACCGTGTTACCATAGAAAAGAAGATCGGACAGATGTTGATCGCCGGTTTCCGCGGACTCGAAGCGAAACCAGCCATGCCCATCATCGAAGACATACAGGCGTTCCACCTGGGTGGTGTTATCCTCTACGACCGCGACGTGATGACCGGATCTCCAGTACGCAATATAAAGTCACCACAGCAGGTGACCGATCTGATTGCGGGGCTCCAGGCGGCGTCGGAGATTCCGCTTCTGGTCACCATCGATCAGGAAGGCGGGCTTGTGGATCGACTCAAACCGGACCGCGGCTTCCCGCCAAGCCTCTCGGCATCCTATCTCGGCGGCAAGAATGACCTGAACTTGACGCGTCGTCATGCCGGTGCTATGGCATCGAGCCTGGCGCAGATCGGTGTCAATCTGAATCTGGCGCCGGTGGTCGACCTGAATGTCAATCCTAACAACCCGATCATAGGACAGCGCAAGCGAAGTTTTTCGGACGACCCGACGATTGTTACCGCCCACGCCGAAGCCTTCATCGAAGCGCACCACGAACACAAGGTGCTCTGCTGTCTCAAGCATTTTCCAGGGCACGGCAGTTCCGCCGCCGACAGCCACCTGGGCTTCACGGAAGTGACCGATTCCTGGACTCCCAACGAATTGATTCCGTACACCAGTCTCATCAAATCCCGCCATGCCGACTCCGTAATGATCTCCCACGTGTTTCATGAAAGACTGGAACCCGAATACCCAGCCACGCTATCGCGCCGGATCATCACCGGGATGCTGCGCCAGGAGATGGGATACGAGGGTGTGGTGATCTCCGACGACCTGCAGATGGGCGCCATCAGCAAACACTACGGGTTTGAATCCGCCCTCCGAAACGCCATAAACGCGGGTACGGATCTTATTACCCTCGGTAACAACCAGCTATTCGAAGAAGGCCTGATAGGGCGTGCCTTCACGCTGATAATGGGTATGGTAGAGGATGGTAGAATACGGGTGGAAAGGATAGAGGAAGCGTATAGCCGCGTGAGGAAGTTGAAAGGTTTGGGATGATTTTACAGCAAATTCCAATAATCCAACACTCCGTCACCGGAAGGTGGTTCAGGTAACTTACAACAAAGTAACTCCTAGGGAGTAATCTATGTCAATAGGTCTCTGTTATTACACATTCACACACCTCGGTGCTCAGTATGACGCTTATGACCTTATGGACCTGGTGGAAAAGCATGGGTTGGCAGGAGCGGAATTTCCGCCGGAAGGATGTTTGCCGGACCTGAGTGAAGATTCACTTCGGAAAGCCCGACAATATGCGATAGACAAAGGGCAGTATATCGTGGCCGACGGGGGCATCGTCGAAGTAGGGATGCTGCGGCGACTTATTCCGGCGGCCCACCGTCTAGGAACGCCCACGTTGCGAGTGATTCTCAGCGGTATTCTCGGAGGTGATCGGCGGCCTCTTGCGGGGAAGTGGGATGAGTATCTTCAGAACTGTATCCGGATTCTCGGTGAAGTGCTGCCCGTGGCCGAAGAATACGGCGTATCCATCGCCGTGGAAAACCATTCCGACGCCACATCCCGGGACCTGTTGATGCTGTGCGAGACGCTGGACAGCCCGCTAATCGGTATCACACTGGATACCGGCAACGTGTTGTCGGTTCTGGAGGAGCCGATCGGATACGCCACCCGGTTGATGCCGTTTCTGAAGAACGTGCACCTAAAGGATTACACGATACACCCGACCGACGAAGGGTACCGTATCGCCCGCTGCGCCCTTGGCAGGGGTGTGGTGGATTTCCCAAATCTGCTACCGCTGATCGAAAAGCACCATCCGAATATAACTAAGACCATTGAACTGGGAGCCGTTCACGCCCGCCATGTACGGATGCTGATGGACGATTACTGGGCCGAGTTTCCGGACCGGGTTTTTGCGGACATGCTGCCTCACCAACGCCTATTCTGGGAGAATGTCCGTCCCAGGGACGAGGACTGGCGAAGCCCGCATGAGAAAGAGGAAGCCGATGAACTGCTCGCGGCTTACGAAACCCGTGAGTTCGAGGACAGTGTAGCCTACCTGAAACGGATCGGAGCGTTGTAGTATCCATTATGTCTTCCCTCCCCAAACACATGCTATGGCTTCCGTTCCTCATGATCCTCCTCAGCTTTGTGGATGGGCGGTCTCTTACCCGTCAGGCGCCTCAACTCGACGGAGCTGAAATCCTCGATGCGCTAGACCTGGTTTATGATATGCTGGATGATGAAAAGACGGCGAAGGTAACGCTGCCCGAAATCCTAGGGGACGGAGACCGACCGGTCGCGGAGCGGTATCCTGATACAAAGATTCATATCATGACAGACATGCCGGTGGACAGCACGCTGGCGACACCGGATATTAATATCAGCGTGTATTTCGCCGGTGAAGAATCGCTGGCCGCGGAACTCTGGAAGATCTATTTCGAGTGGACCGATGGGCGCTGGGAACCGGCACGTTTCAAGGCGTTGCTCAGTGCGGATATCGGTGACCGGTTTTCTCCGCGCAAGGACATGGTGTACCGATTCGACGAACTACGTATCCAGCGGGATGCCATGGAAATGGTAATAACGGAGGGGCACCTGGTACCGGGGATCGCGGGCGACGCTGTTGGCCGGGTTATTATTTTCGGCAACGGCACGTTTACGTTTACCCCCGCCAACGCCGTCGAGCGGCAACAAATGAACAAATATGCTCGAACGGAATCCGATACGTTTTCCGATACATTCAGCCGGCTGGCGATTCTCATTTCTCCCTCCGGTTACCACAACCTGATAAAAAACACCACGCTCGTACCGGTAGACAATGGCCGTATTCATAATCGCGCCAGGGATTTGTTGAAACGGATTGAAAAAGACTACGCCATGGACGTCAGACCCACGGAAGGCAGATGGTCGTTTCTGCCCACATCGCCTGACTATCTGAGAGCGGAGTTCGACATGTCTTCGTCTCGCAACTGGCTTGTCTATTCGTACAACCCGTACGAAAGGGAGCAGATCAGCCTGGTGCAAAAGACCGGGTTTCCGCGTAATGCCAGACTTAAGGCGCCGATCATGTGGTGCCATTTCCCGGCGGAACAAACTGCTGGATCCCTAACAAACGATAGTCCCACATTGATTCAGGTGGAACAGTACACGATCCGGGGCGTTCTCGACGGCAACAGAAAAAAACTGAGTCTCAGGACCACCGTCGACTTCACCTCCGTGATGGACTCCGTTTCCGTCGTCACGTTTGTCTTGAGCGGCAATCTGAAGGTGAGGAGGGTGGACTATGCGGACAGAGAGGCCGGGCTGGCCATACATCAGGGCACGTTTCTCTCCGTACCGCTCATGCGCCCCCTTCGAAAAGGAGAACGCACCTCACTCACATTCCAGTACGAAGGGGATATCCGCCACGGTTCCACGCCGTTCTTCGAACCTCAGAAAAACGAACAATGGCTGCCCATGCACTCCAATCAGGGTACGTTTACGTTCGACCTGGAGATACGAAACCCTGACAGACTGACCGCAGTCACCACCGGTGTCAAACTATCGGAAAGGGAAGAAGACGGTGATATCATCACGACCTGGCATTCTCCCAGGCCGGTCAACCTTGTAGGCCTCACGTTCACGGATCATCGCGTCATCACGAAGCAGGCGGGTGGCGTGAATCTCACCATATACACGGATAAAAACCTTCTGCCGTCAGCTTCCAGGGAAAATGCGATCGTCGACCTTGTGGATGAATCCCTGCCGTTCTATACCGCGGTGTTCGGGGAGTATCCTTATCCCAAACTGGAGATTGTTCAGATGCCGGATTCATACGAGTTCGGCCAGGGACTTCCATCGATGCTGATGCTGTGGGGAATGTACTTTCGCAAAGACTTTATTCTCGATCGGGATTTGCCGGTGAGCCGTTATTTCAATGTGCAGCAATTTTTCCGGGGGTTTCTGGCTCATGAGTTGGCCCACCAGTGGTGGGGTAATGTGGTAATACCACGGACTTATCGGGATACCTGGCTGTCGGAGGGCATGGCGACGTATGCGGCGGATCTGTTTGTGGCGCATACCGATGGGAGAGAAGCGTTTCATGTAATGCTGAAAAACCACATGGAACAGGCATTGTATGCGGATAAGCATGGGGCCATTTCTCTAGGGGCCCGGCTGAAGGAATTCTACCAACCGATCGTGTATGAAAAGAGTGCGATGGTGCTGCACATGCTGCGGCAGGTGTGCGGAGATGAGCAGTTTTTTACGATCATCAAACGATTTTATCAGGATGCATCCAACCGTGCGGTGGGTACCGATGATTTCAGGAAGGTCGTAGAAGAAGTCACTCGGCAGAATATGGCGTGGTTCTTCGACCAGTGGATCTATGACGTAGGCCATCCGAAATACCGTGTTTCGTATTCGAGTGTAAAGGAGCCGGACGGTCGATTCCTGGTTCAAGGAACTCTATCACAGACCCAGAAAGGCAGTGTTTTCAGTATGCCGGTCCCTATCCGCCTGAAACTAAACAACGGAGAACAGATAGATAAGGTGATATGGAACGACAGCAGGACCCGCACATTCGAGATGATCGTCACCGATGATGTAAGAAGTATAGAAGCAGCCCCCGATTATGCGGTGTATTGCGAGACGGAATCTTAATTACCCTCACCGTCCCTGAGCCTCCTCGCTTCATCGCTACCCGGAAAGCGGTCCATCAACCTCTGATAGACCTGTCCAGCTTCTCGGGCCTTTCCAGCCGCCTCCAGGCATTGGCCGGCTCTGTAAAGTACGATGCGGAGGGTGTCACTTTCCCGAAGTTCCGGCTCCATCTTGAGGTAGGCTCTGGCGGCTAATACAAACGATGCTTCGGCCATGTACGTTTCGGCAATGCCCAGACGGGCTCGCAGGGCATATTCGGTCTGAGGGTTAACCGTCAGGAGTTGAAGAAATGTGAGACGGGCGAGCTTCGGCTGATTGTTGCCGAGCAGGGCCCGGCCGAGCCAGTATCGCGCCTGGTCGTTCCTATCGGTATCCGGGTAGGATGCCATCAGGCGGTTGCCGGCTTTTACGGCATCGCTGTGGCGACTCAGCCTACAATAGATCTGCACAATGCCCAGCAGCGCATCGTCCGCATATACATGTTTCGGAGTGTTGTACAGCAACCTCAGGTAATGCTGTTCTGCATCCTTATCGGCCGACAACTGTCCAAGGTGGTACAGAGCCACCGGATTTTCAGGATCTGCAGCGAGGATTTCCTCAAATGCTTCTCGTGCCCTGTCGCGTTCGCCTGCATTGAACAAGGCCAGCGCACGTTCCTCGGTAATATCCTGGGCGCTGAGGGACAATACCAGAAAAAAACACATAAACAAAGAGCCCCGACAGACAGTGCCGGGGCTGCAAATGCATCGCACCATCCAGGTCAGACAGGGGATCGTGCGTAAAAAACGGGTCAGGACTGCAATCATGAAGCAGGATCTCGAAGCGCTTCTTTCAGTAATTTGCCTGGTTTAAAACGTGTCTTCTTGCCGGGGGGAACATAAACAAGCTTGCTTGTCCGCGGGTTACGAGCTGATGTGCGTGCTTTCGTATCTTTGACTTCAAACACCCCAAACCCGCGAATTTCGATACGGTCTCCACGAATCAACGATTCACGCATCGTCACAAACGTTTGATCGATCACTGGAAAGATTTCTTCCCTTTTAAGATCAAGCCGATCACATACCAGCTCCACCAGATCTTTCTTGGTGGTGGTCATGCAGACCTCCTCTCATGACAAAACACTTTGTGCCATTGGTTCTATCATAATGTAGATGTGTCAGTTACTTCCGGATAGCATAAATAACAGGAAGAGGTGAAACTGTCAAGAAAAAATGATTCGGCCGCCCGGAAAGCTCTGTTGATTTCGTTTCTGTCGAGAGACAGTCATGTTGGTTACCTGGTGCGTACAGTCCACCCTTTGGATCCGGCCTGGGTGGAATTGTTCGGTCCATAGATCCCGAGTGGATGACGAGAAACAACAAGATAGTGAATGGACATCCTGTTTTTATTCAGAGGGTTGATCAGTCATGGACCTGAATGCCATCCTAAAAAAATTGATACCTACGTAATGCCCCGGATGAATGAGACGTACACTTCAACACGAGATAACCCTTAATACAGTCTCTAGGTTCTTGGACTGGAAGAAAGCGTCACCCATGGATTGGATTTGGGAAATTGTTCATCAGAATCGAACAGGCGGCTACCGCTACCGGCCCATAGACACCGTACCATTGTCCTTCACCTCATCAATCGTCTCACATCCCAGGTTGGCCATATTGACCCTCAGATCCGCCATCAGGATTTCCACTGTATGGTCTCCTCCGGCGTTGCCCAGGGCCGCCACACCGAATATGAAAGCACGGCCGAGCAGCACAAAATCCGCACCGAGCGCCAGGGCCCGTGTGATGTCGAGTCCCGTACGAACACCGCTGTCGAACAGGACACTCACTCTCCCCTTCACGCGTTCCACGACTACCGGCAATGAATCGATGGCCGCAGGAGCGCCATCAAACTGGCGTGCGCCGTGGTTCGAAACCTGGATACCGTCGACGCCCCTTTCTATAGCTTTGTCCGCATCATCCGGATGGAGGATCCCTTTGAGGATCAAGGGGCCGTCCCATCGATCGCGTACCTCTTCAAGGTAGTCCCATGACAGGGTACCTCCCATATTCTGGCCGACAAACGTTGCCAGTTCGCCCAGGTCTTTTGAGTTGGCGTATTTTTCGATGGAACGCAATCTGGGAAGTCCCGCTTTCAGAGTATGGTACATCCAGCCGGGATGTTTCAACGCTTCGTAAACAAAACGTGGCGTGATTTCAGGTGGCATGCGAAGACCGGCGCGGCTGGTGCGCTCACGGCGGCTGGACAGCGGTACATCCGCCGTGAGCACCAGAGTTTTAAAACCGGAGTCCTTGGCGCGTTGCAGCAGGTCTTCCATCAGCCTCCGTCCCCGCGGTGGGTAGAGCTGGAACCAGCCCATATCGCCGGCGATCGGTCCAATGGTCTCGGGCGTCTGTGTGGCTACCGTGCTGAGCCCGAATGGAATCCGGTATTTTGCTGCGGCCGCTGCTAGGATATTTTCAACCCGGGGCCACATCAAGCCGGACAGGCCCACCGGCGACATACCAAACGGCGCGCTGTATTCCTGTCCGAACAGGGTCGTCGACATGTCAGGACTCAGTTCACCCAGCATAAACTTGGGCACCAGGGTGATTTCCGACATACGTTGTAGATTCCGTTCCAGACCTTTTTCATCGCCGGTTCCGCAATCGAGATACTCCCACGAAATATGCGGGATTCGCTTTTGGGCACGTCGCTGGAGATCGATAACAGAAGGATATTGCTGTAGGAGTTGTTCTTTGTTCATTGGGTACCCTGTTCTATTCTTCATAGAAAAGCAACAAAGGACCGTACGGTAAAACAACCGACGCTATACGGTTTTTCCCATTGATCCATCGATATCTTATCTGCATTTTTACACTGCGAGAGGGCTTGTTAAAACCCGCCAGCCGATATAGGGCTGAGCATTCTGGCAGGTGCACGCTTTGCAGAAACCGCATACACAAAGCAATGGAAAGGGACGATTGGCGCCCCGATATGACCGACCTGTCAGATACCGCGGAATTCAAACGTAAAAAAACGATTCTTTGGCTATCTCCTTCTAAAGAAAGTGACATTCAGAATTAAATCAATGATAATAACACACCAGAATATCTGAAACGACGGCCGTGAACACCACAGTCTTCGACCTCAGTCTGGGCACCGGCAAAACTGCGGTTGCCTGCTCGTAAAATACGGGAATATTCTCCATCGTATCTTACGAAATAACTGTCCAGAGTACGGCAGGAAATCCCAGTTCGGCCAGAACGCTATTTTTTCACAGGTCGCACGAGCGTAATTCGGGGATATACCCATTTGCATGTCGTTAAGACCAAACCGACCGCGTGCACTAATGCCCCTGAATTCCAGTCGGCCCAAGCGATCCCGTGTTTATATAGCAGGCGTGGCTGTGTATGTCCCTGGGACCCGACAGATCCTGACGGATACCTGCGAAGGAATGATGCGGACCGGCAACGTATTGATCGGGGTAGTCGCAGGACCGCGTCCGAGAGCCTGTGCGAGAATGATTTCACGCAACCTGTTACAGGAGAATCCAATCCATGTCCTGGGAACAAATGAACATAGAAGAGATTGAGCGGGAGTATTCGCCCAGTTCCTGTATCGATGATATTCAGGTCTATATCGACGGATACGTCCACCTGTCCAAGGAAGCGGAGGCGCGAGGGCGTGTGATCAAGGACATCGCCTTTGGCGAACATCCCGATGAGCGGGTGGATCTATTTCCCGCGGAGCGGGAAGACGCACCTCTGTTTGTGTTTATACATGGGGGATACTGGCAGGAACTGAGCAAGGACGAATCTACCTTCGCCGGCCCTGGATTTGTCCGCCAGGGCGTGTCCTACGCAGCCGCCAACTACACCATCGCACCTGCAGGCACATTGGAACAAATGGTGGACCAGTGTACCCGCTGCATAACCTGGTTGTACGAGAATGCAGAGGCATATGGATGCGCGAAAGACAACATCATTCTTGCGGGCCACTCCGCGGGCGCGCACCTGGCGGCTATGGTAATGATTCGTCTGGTGGAAGGTTCTCCTTGCCGTCTGGTCAAATGCGGTGTTCTGATCAGCGGCGTTTACGATCTCAGACCGCTACTTCGGACCTACGTGAACGCCCCGCTGAAACTGGACGGAACCCGGGCGGCGCACCTCAGTCCTATGTTCGCGGATCTTTCAGGTATGCCGCCGGTCATAGTCTGCTGGGGCGAAAACGAGACCAGCGAATTCAAACGCCAGAGCCGGGAATTCTCCGCCGCCCTTGAAGCGGCCGGCGGAACGGCTTGGTCCTTTGAGGTCACAGATTGCAACCATTTTGACATT
>CAYYIS010000017.1:0-73007 GCA_964470965.1 uncultured Gemmatimonadota bacterium
AAGGTTCTGATTTTCTAGCTGCCATTTGACCGGGTCATTACAGCGGGCAACACATCCTTTGGGGGAAATAGCAAGGGCCGCGAAACCCCGTCTGGCGAGTTCCCGTCCCCAGCCGTATAACGGTCCACGATCCGGAGCCTCCCGGTAAAACCTGTTGTGGGCTACACGCTCAGCGGACCCTCCCGTTCCAGGGACACAGACCACCCCAGGGCATTCATTCGGTTTGGAATCTGTGGGGTGCATCAGAATGGTAGGTACTGGCTCTCCCAAGCTGTTCTGGAAGGAAATACGGGTCAATCGGATGCCATCCTCATCATGTGAAATGCCCGCGACGCATTCTATTTTTTCCGGCACGGGTCCCAGGCCAAGTAATTCCATCAGTTTTTCCCTGACGGCATCGGGGTTAACTGTTTTGGGAAAAACTGGCTTGATGTCACTAGGTACGATATTGTTCATGGCATGAGCTGAAAGGAATCATACGGCTGGAGTGAATCCGGCCGGTATGCTATTGGGCATAAGACGGAATGGCGTGCGTGTGCTTCCTGGCAACCTCGTTGCTCAACCTCCCGTTTTTCATGAAATCCGGTTCACGTCCCTGGTCTGTCAATAGCGACTCCAACCGGCTCTTCAGTAGTCCAGCCCGGGGATGATCCGGGGCGTAAAGGTTTTTGGTCTCCAGGGGGTCCTCCTGGAGGTCGTAGTACTCCAACCGACCGGTGCGATAATGCCAAATGAATTTCTCCAAATGATTCACCAGGTAATGCCCGTACTCCAGATGTTCTGAGTGCAGATATTCACGATTCAGGCGGTCTGTTTCACCCCGGATGAGAGGCATGAGCGAGCTGCCGTCCACCCGATCCGGAACCGGCAGTTCGCAGACATCCAGCAGGGTGGGCATCAGGTCCGCCAGTCCCACCGTGACCTCCGGGTAAGCCTTATTGGCGGGTAAGGCCATGGGAGCCGGGAGGTTAAGAATAAAGGGTACACGCACGGATCCCTCATAGCCGAAAGATTTGGCCCAGTAGTTATGGTCACCCATCATGTCGCCATGATCCCCGACGAAGGCGAAGACGATATTACGAATCTGCAGCATGCGCCACATATGGTATGTAAACCGCGTTATCTGTGTATCCATGTGATCGATGCACCCATAGTAGCCGGCTCTGGCTCTCGCAACATCTTTGACAGGCCTTGCCAGATATTCTGCGTCAGGGAAGGGGCCATGTACATCGACGAACGGCACCAATCCTTCAGAATATGTGGCTGGATCTCCCATGGCGGGAGCCGGGATATCGGGATCGTCAGCATATCTGTTGTAGAAGAAGGCCGGTGGATCCCAGGGAGGATGAGGTTTACTGAACGATACGTACAGGAAAAATGGGACTTCCCTGCCGTAATGCCTCTCGTGATCTTCCATGACACTGATCGCCTGGGTCGCCGTCCATGTGGTCACGTGAAATTCCTCAGGAAACACGCATGGCCGGGACGTAAATGCATTATTGGTAATGCCGGCATTGAACAAACCAAAATCGCCCCAGCCTTGATCCGCCAGCCAGGAGAGGTAGTCATCCCGGTAACCAGGGGAAAGGAATCGGCCTTCTTCGTGGGTGACAAGACGGTCGAAGCCGTATGGAGCGTCCTGGGGATACACATGGCGTTTTCCTATGCTGTAAGTTTTGTAGCCATTGCGCTGAAACACCTGGCAGAGCGTATCCGGTTCGTCCCATGGCTTGAGATCATTAAAACCAACCATACCATGCGTTACCGGCCACTGTCCGCTGAATAATGTGCGTCTGGCACCGACACAGGACGGTACCTCTGAGATGGCCCTGGGGAAATAATGACCGGTCTGGGCCATCGCATCGATTCCCGGCGTATGCACCGTCGGATGCCCCGCGATGCCCAGCGTGTCTCCCCGGTGCTGGTCCGCAGATATGAGTACGACATTGGGGCGATTAGCCTGGGACATAAATCTCGGTTTCCCCTTCCCGAAGCACTTCCAGCCTCGGCAGAAATATCTTCCGTCTCGAATCTATCGTATCCACTGGTATCAGTCCTTTAAAAATGTCATTTCCGCTGATTTTCAGTCCGGCAAGATTATAAGGTTTTGATAATAGCCCCGAGTGGAACAAACCCTCTAAGTCTATCTGGAAAGTGATGTTACGAAATTTGATATCGCATTATTGAATTTCCCCGGTTCCTCGTAGAACGGCGCATGCCCGCTGCGTTCGCACGTAACAAGACGGGCACCGGGAATTTGCTCCGCCATATACAGGCACCCCGGATAGGCCCCGCTTTTTCCGCCAGTGACAATCAATACCGGCAGATCGATGGCGGGACACAGGGAACGCCAGTCCTGGGCCCTGTAATCAGCCCCGAGTGTTACGCCCTGATCCTGGGAATTGCCGGCTGAAGCCTTTATCAGGCGATCCAGCTCTTCGTCGGAAACGATAGCCGTTTCAAACATCTGCCGGAGATCAAAACGTTTTCTTTCCGTCTCATCTTCCGGAACGGGTCCAGGCTGTTCAGGAGGCGGATCATGCACCTCGATGGCGGGTACCTCATCAACCAACACGGCACCGCGTAAACGATAATCCCTGAAGAGCTCGAGGTAAGACAACACGGTCCTCGCCCCTATAGACCACCCCACGACGGTTACGTCATGAAGACCGAGATCATCGATGATCTCCCTGATGTCCATGGCATAGCGCGCGGTACGATGCCCCCACGGTGTTTTGTCAGATCGCCCGTTGCCCCGGGTGTCTGTCGCAATCACTCGAAAATTCTTACGTAAAACAGAAGTTTGTTTCCACCACCATTCCAAGGACAAGCCGCCACCGTGAATCAAAATGATCGTCTCGCCGTGCCCACCATCTTCATGATACAGACGGACCCCATCGTTTGCCGTTGTGAAACCGGCTGCAATTTTAATGGACAATCCCTTCACTCCCTCGCCATGGCAATACCGACTTCATCCGTTTGCAACGCACCATCCCCGAAAACAACAGAGTAAGACTGTCCCTGGTCCGACACTGCCATCCCGTCCATATAGCATACACTGATTGCCCTCCGCGGTTGGTCTGTAGGATTCACGCCGGAGGTGTGTAGCAGTCGGTTGTGAAGCAATAGCCCTTCCCCTGCCTTGCATTCCAGGTGGACCGGCCTGTATCTTCCCAGGACTTCGACGATCTGGTCATGGGACAAGAAAACGGTCGGATCATCGGGTGCGTAGTGCAAATGAGATCCCGGGAGCACCTCCATGCATCCATTTTCGATGGTGGCATCATCCATGGCCATCCATACCGTGATTACCGGCGGATTGTCCATATCCTGAAAGTTGTCCTGATGCCAGGGCAGTTTCGTCCCCTGTCCCGCCGGTTTATTCATGAACATCGCCCTAAAAACCGAAATTTTCCTATCGTTGCCGTACTGCCTTTGACATATGTCCTGGAACAGAGGTCGCTGCATATAGGAGAGAAACAATGGATCAAACTCAAGTTGCTGCATTTTTCGATACTTTAAGGTCGGTTCCTTGTGACCCGTAGTCTGGGCCGGCATGTCCTCGTACTCACCCGTGGTGGAATCCAGTTGCAACATCATGCGATCATAAGGAACGGCGGCGGTTCCCATCATAATCTCATCGATCCGATCCCGCAACCCGTCCAATTCCTCGTTGCCGGTGATCTTTCCCAGTCTTACAAAACCTTGGCGTTCAAAGTCAGACCATTGCTTGTTGGTGATACGGTGCGGCATGGTACACCCTGTCCCCTTGAATTATCTGTCCCATGGAAATGTCGCCGTCGGCTGGTTGATATATCGCTGCAATTCAATAGTGGCATGGACACCTGAACCTGCTGCTATGCCGATATTCACGTGGGTATCATCAACAGGCCAATTTTCTCCATTGAACGACACGTTCTTGATTTGGTGCTCCGCATATGCTCCACCCTGAACAATAATGCTCCGGGCCTCGTTTGGATTGGTGTTCACAAGATGAACCTTCAGATAATCTTTCTCTATGTGATCTACCAGTGCGGCCACGTCGGCAGGTATTCCCGCCCTCTGTTTCTGAGGGTCGAAGTACCAGAGACGGCAATGCAGCGGCCGCGCATAGGCCGGCCGGGTACCTCCGGTCATCAGATTGACGAGCCCCTCTACCGTGGCTGGATTGAATGGATTGGGATTGTCTGAAAGCCGCGTGTCAGGCGTGGAAAGGTCGTCCCGCACCTCCTGTAAGCACGTTCGTATGGTGCTGAAATCGGACTGGAACGTTTCGATCGGATAGGCCGGGTTTTTACCCGCGAGGAAATCCAGCCACCCGTGATCTCCGATCCTTTGAAGATCGTCCGGGTTCATTGACCAGTCGTATATTTCCATCGCGAACGGAGCATAGGGTTCGGGTTTGAATTCGTACCAGCCATCATCGCCGTGCAAATGGGGGTACATCTCAACGCCGTCAATCATCTTGCTGTTGGATTTGACGGTGTCTAACACGGTACGCCACACATCTACGTATTTCTGGTCCCCTGTCAGCAGAAGGGCGTTGCCGAATCCGTCTACGGCGTGTTGTACGGCATTGAGTGTAAAGGTATCCAAACGCCCGTACCGGTGGGCTGACACTTTGTGATTCCAACCATAGGTCCCACCCCACCAACGGCCTTCGCAGGCACCTCCGATTGTCCCGTCCAGGCCAACATTTGATGGTATAACACCGTCATTTTGATACGTCCGTTCCACCCAGGCGTCTGCGTATTCGAGGATCCAGTTTTTGTATTTACAATCTCCGGTGAGTGCATAGGCGTTGAATGCAAGCCCGGTAGATGTCAGATTGAGTGGGTGATCGCCCGCAACATCGACGTATATATGGAACCGTTCCACCATCTCAGCGTAATTCTTTTGGCCGTGCAACAGGTGAAAGCGATCGTCCTCGAGAGGGTCCCCAACCCAGTCCAGCGGTGTGGTTTTACGCAACATGGGCCCCCTGCTGCCATTAAACATGCTGCGTATGATCTTGTGTTCGGGGTCATAGTTCGGCGCCTGCGGGTCCCCGCCCATGTAAAATCCGGCAAATCGCCTGGCCCGTTCGATGTGCTTCCGGTCCCCCGGGTCACATAGAGCCACCAGGTTAAATACCACCAGTCCTTCCGCATGATGCGCCCAGTCGGAGTGCACCGGAAACTCCCTGTAATACATCCCGTCCCTTGCGAACGGAACATCTACAGTTTTCGCTTCCGTATACTGTTTTATATGGCCGTCATAAGCCCGCCGGCACATGTCGAGTATATCATCGTCACCGCCAAGTAGGTATAGAACCGGCCAGTTGGCGAGATTCTCAATCGCATCATCAGGTCCGTCGAGAGCTCCCCATCGGGGTATGCATTCCAGATACCCGCGTTCATCGAAGTATTTGTTGTAAAAAATCCTGAAAGCTTCCGATTGAAACCGGAGAAGTTCTCGTTCGAGCAACGCCCACACGGGCGGAGGCATCGGTGTGTCGATCGTAATGGGTAATCGGTCGGACATAATTTCTCCAACGGTTAAACCAGAAAATTGCTTAAACGGATGGTATCATCCACGGCAGAGACGGATAGTGATGTTGTCTGACACCTAATTTTGTGTGGATGTTCTCGCCTGTCAAGGGTCATAAGACAATTAATACCAGAGCTGACTTGGTACCCTAATGCCATTCATTTGAATGGACACTCCCCAATCAAAAGAATTATGGCTTGGCACAGGGCGCATGGCCTGCAATCGTACCAACAAGTCAGGAATACAAACCTTGCCCTCCCATGGTGGGTACACTCCCGTCGGCAATTGGGCCCTTGCCGGTTTATGTTAAAACTAGGGCAACACCACATTCCGCTGTACCCGATATAGCATCCTCGGGAGCGAACGATTCATGCTGGTGGCGTTCCCCCGTTCGAAGGTAGGCGGCAATGGGACGCGGCAGGCCCCCGTTACTATCGATCGGGCCGACCCCGGGGGTGTTCAATCGTGGCAAACAGACCGTTAATTACATCGGAAGACGGTGCAGGATACAGGCAAGACCAGATGTCATTTTCGTCAGGAGACGCATGGTGGCTGTGCGCTTCCATCAACAGTCTCTTGTTGTCCAGTTTCTTCGATCTTGATTTGTGCCATTCTGTCAGAGCTCAATTATGGATCAGGTTGATGAGGTGTCAAGACTATTTACTGACCTAAAATCTACTGATCTAAAAACAGGATTGACATGACACCGTTTGGAATTGTATCTACAGATACTATTCATCCTTTCGTAATTCGTCTTCGAAATTGGGGCTACTAATATGAAATCACTCGACGACATACATGCCATGCTGCCTGACATGGATGGCTTCGCATATTTTCAAACCAGTGGATTCTCGCCAAAGCTTTTGCCCGTAGTGGACGAGGTCATCCACTGGTTCCGTTTTCAGAGTCGTGGTCCGGCATTGCCGACGGTCAGTGAAAAGAGTCAGGAAGTGTTTGAGGAGGCTCGGAAAAAAGTGGCAAGCTCGGTCAACGCCGAACCGGGGGAAATCGTGTTAGGCGAAAACACAACGGTGGGCATCAACATCGTAGCCAACGGCATAGACTGGAAACCTGGGGATAATGTGATTCTAAGTTCGCACGAACACCCGGGTAATCGACTTACATGGTACAACATCGCGGACAGGTACGGGGTAAATCTCAAGTATCTACGGATCAGTAACGATCCGTCAGAGATGTTGGACGAACTGAAAACGCTGATCGACGAGACTACCAGGCTTATCAGTATCAGTCACGTTTCCAGGCGAACCGGTGTGCGGGTCCCGGCGAAGGAAATGTGCCGTATCGCCCATGCGAAGGATGTCCCCGTGCTGTTGGACGGCGCCCAGTCGTTCGGAGCCATTCCGATCGATGTCCGTGACCTGAATTGTGATTTCTATTCATTCTGTGGCCACAAATACATCATGGCGCCACAGGGTACCGGTGCGCTCTATATCCGCAAAGATCGTATTGATTGGCTGAAACCGAGCTGGATCGGATCCCATTCCCAGGAATCATTCGGAGAAGCCGGCGAAATGAGATTGCTGGATGAGGCGAAACGTTTTGAATTTGGCACCCGGAACATGCCCGATCAGGCGGGATTTGCAAAGGCCCTCGATATATGGGCGGCAATCGGCTGGGATACTGTGTTCGCAAGGTTGGAATCCTACACCGATCAGTTGAAGTGCGCCCTCAATATGATCGAAGGAGCCGTTCTCGATACCCCGCTGGCCTATGGTGATTCTTCAGGCATCGTCACCTTCCACATACCGGAAATGAATGGTGCTGATGTGTTGAAAAGCCTGGGTGATCGAGAAAAGGTCCTCGGGTCTCCCCTTGAATTCAATGAAGAAAGCATACGGATTTCGACCCATGTATTTAACACGGACGAGCAGGCCCAAAGATTGCTTTCGGGAATAGAGCGGGTCTTAAGGGACGGAATCGGGACAAACGGAGCCCAGGATGGATAGTCTATCCAGGGGCACCCTTCTGTGGTGCGGAGAACATTGGATTGCATATTTGCAACGGCCAGGGGACCAACATGACACGGGATTGGTGAGTCTGTACCACGGGTATACCAGTCCGGTCGGCAGGGGCACGGCTGCTTTTGTGCACATCCAGGGGAAAGGAGGCCTAACAGCCCTGTGCACGGACAATAGGCCTTTCGCGGAATTCGTGAAAAAGACCCAGCTGTCTCCCGCTTCTCCTTTCGATGAGGATATGCCACTCACAGATGCCGAATTCCGGAGGAGTGAGAATCCCTTGGTGAATCCGACCTGGCAGATTAGTGCTGGCGGATATGTGATAGACATATCCTGGGAGTCTTTGCAAACCCCTCTTGTGGGTCCCCCGACCGTCAATCCCAACATTGTGTTCACCGTACTGGTTTTCGCGGACCAGGGACATATAGAGGTCAATGGTATTAGGGTTTCCGGTACACCGTATCTACGGTCCGCATGGACAAAAAATCTTGGCCGACCGATGAGTTCGTTCTGTTTTGCCATGGCGGAGACGATGATTTCAGACTGAACTCCCCCATGCCGCATGAAGTCCTGTCTCATTCGCGGTCACAGGCAAAGGGTCTGATATACCGCTTCCTTCGTCACGTCCTGCTGTTCCCAGCAAAAACCACCTGCCATTGAATTCGATCAGCTGACTGCCATAAAACCGGTGGGGCGGTGCATCGGCTATAATTTCACCGGTGCCGTGAATGTGAAACGGCCCCGTAGGCGATTCGCCGACCATGGCGTAATCTGTGCTGCGGAACGGATGGCTTGGAAACCGGTTTTTGAACGACGGCGCCAACCAGAAATCGTGGGTGGAAAACATGAGATAGTAGCGGCCACCAATGCGATACACCTGCGGTACTTCCATCTCTTCGGTCATTCGGTCATGGGGCGGTGGTGGAAGTGTTTCCCAGTTGACCATGTCCGACGACTGCGCCAATCCGATCGATCCCCGGAGCGTTTCATCACCCACCGTACGTCTGGCGCACACGTATTGCAAAACGCGATCCCCGGTGTCGAATATAAATGGATCTCGCCAATGCGTCAGGCAGCGCTGACCGGTAGACTGAATTTCATAAAAGGCGGGGTCCGCCTGGCTGGTCGGGTTCTCCGGCAACTTTGCCCAGGTATCCAGGTCGTCAGAGACCGCCAAACCAACACGTTGTACGAAGAAATCCTCCCATTTGTGACCGGTGTAGGCCATCCAGTATGTACCACCGCGCCGGATAACGCTGCCGGTCGCAAGACTTTTGTCATCCCAAGTTCCCGGCGTTCCCGGTTGAAGCGCCAGACCGCAGATCTCCCATTCCACCAAGTTAGCGGAAACCGCATGGCCTATATCCCATCCCGTGGTTCGATCCAAGGGCATCGATAAGAAAAACGCGTGGGCTATGGCGCCCTCGGTATAATACCACGCGTCACCTATTCGATGTCCGCAGATTTGCAACACTTTTCAGTTCCCCTTCCCGGATCTATTCTACTGCGATAAAATCTATTTCCACCAGGGCGCCCCGCGGAATGGCCCCAACCTGAATCGTTGAACGGGAAGGTGGATGGTCCGATTTGAAATACTCGCCATACGCACCGTTCATGGCCTGAAAATGATTGATGTCCGCTAGAAACACGGTTGCACGGACCACATTGTCGTAATCCATCCCGGCTTCATCGAGCACCGCTCCCAGGTTATCCAGGGCCTGCTTAGTCTGCGCTTCTATGCCGCCTTCCACGAGCGCTCCTGAGGCAGGATCTATCCCGATCTGTCCGGCCAGGTATACGACCCCGCCTACCTGAACAGCCTGGCTGTAAGGCCCGATCGCCGCAGGGGCCCCGTCTGTGGAAACCGCCTTATGCGGCGCGGGCATCGGAGGAACAGGCACCTCATTATTCACGGTGCATCCCAGGATCAACAAGGAGGACAGGCACAAAGCGGACAGTGGCGTTCGCATTTTGAATTACTCCTTTCTTACGAATGGCGGTCACGTTACATTGATAAAAATGATTTTCAAGGTACAGCGTGACACCAATCTGCGTCTCACCTTTTAAATTGCAAGTTTATTCTTACAGTTCGGGAGCTGAAATGAGCCATGAACCTGTAAAAGGTCCTCTGCTGACCGAAGATCAGGTGCACACCTTTCATGACCAAGGGTTTGTCGTTTGCCGTGGGTTCATACCGATTGAGTGGATCGATGAATTGATGGTTGGATACGACAGGGCCGTAGGTGGTGAGATCGATTTCTGGAAAGACCGCTGGCGGCCGAATGAGTTGCTGCAGCTCGGTATGCCGAACAAACATATACCAGGGTGGCAGGAAAATCCGTACCTGCGGAGAATCGTCACGGCAGGGAAGCGGTTGCTGGGAGAAGATATTGAATACAAATACGATCAGCTCATATACAAACCGGAGGGTAATTCAGTGGAGTTGCTCTGGCACCAGGATGCGGGCTATGGCTGGCCCGGAAAGGCTAATTACCGTGCGTTGACATGCTGGCTGGCGCTTACCGAAGTGACCGAAGCCATGGGCGCCCTCCAATTTATCCCGGGATCCCACAGAACGGGCATAGCTGAACACGTGGACGCGACGCATAAAAACCCTGTGAACGCAGCTCTTGAGGTCGTGGTCGACAAGCATGAGGCCGTCGTGGTGGAATACGGCCCCGGAGATGTGACGTTCCACCATGGGCGAACGCTCCATTACTCACCTGGCAACAGCACCGATCGACCCCGTCGAGGTTTGTCAACCCACCTGTGGCCTGATCCGAACGAATAACCTTGCGGAGTTTCTAAATGAGGTTCATCAAAAGCATATTTGTTATTTTGACCAGTCTGGTTTTATCCCAGGGTTGTGAATCCGGATCCAAACCAGGATTGTCCAGGCAGACGGAACAGCCGGTTGATCTTAAGGAGAAAGCGCTTGCCGACCTGGCCGCTCGATTGCCAAGTGACGCGGCGCCCTTGGAACACCAGGTTTTCCGGTACCTTGCCACCGAACCGAAGAGCATGGATATGGGCGTGTCGCTTTACTCGACCGGCGGCACTGAATTTTTGTTTGAAAGGCTTACCATGTTCGGCCTGGACGGCGAACTCCTTCCCGGGGTGGCCGAACGCTGGGAAAGCTCCGACGACGGCAGGATCTGGACCTTTCACCTGCGGCCGGATGCCCGTTGGAGCGATGGAAGGCAGGTCACCGCACACGATTTCGAGTATACCTTTCGTAGATTTCTTCATCCTGATGCCGGTAACGTATACGCGTTTCTCTACTACGATATCAAGGGGGCCCGATCGTACAATCAGAGGGATACCGCAGAAATGAGTTCATTGGGCATTCGGGCGTTGGACGATCTCACGTTCGTGATCGAGACCGAACAGCCATGTGCCTTTTTACCCTATATTACCGCGTATCACACGTCTTCCCCGGTTCCCCGCTGGCAGGTGGAAAAATATGGCGATCGTTGGTCAGACACAGAATATTGTATCAGTAATTCGGCGTATCAGCTGGAGAAATGGATTCCGGGCCAGTATCTGACATTTGATTTGAATCCTTACTATGACGGTCCCAATCCAGGTCACGTGCGCCAGCACGTACTCATATCGACGGCCCAGATCGGTTCTGCCAGCTCTGCCAATGATTTAGGAATCCTACCCTATGAAAACAACGAGATAGATGCCATCGAAGTCAGACCCATGATTGTGGACCAGGTGCAGGATAATCCCAATTTGCTGGACGAGATGTGGACTTATGACGAGTTCTCCACGCTCTATGTGTATTTTAAAACACGGGAACCGCCGTTCGACGATCTGAGAGTACGGCAGGCATTTGCCCACGCTATAGACAAACAGACCATTGCCGACGTGATCCTCAAAGGGATGATGATCCCCGCCCATACGATGCTCCCGGTACATTTTCCAGGGTATGTAGGCGAGAAATACAAAGACATCCAGAAATACGATCCTGAACTGGCGCGAAAACTGATGGCCGCAGCGGGCTATCCCGGTGGGAAGGGGTTTCCGGTAAAAGAACTGTGGCTGCCGGATGCTCAATCCAGTTCGCCCACAGGCCAGGCGGCCCAGGCAATTCAACAGATGCTTCAGGAGAACCTGGGCGTCAGCATCAGGCTCCGCAACTCGGAAGGTGGCGCGTACCGCACGAGCATGTACAACTGGGAGATTCCCATGAGTCTGGCCGGATTTAATTATGACTTCCCTGATCCACATAGTATGCTGGGCATTATCTGGCGGTCTCAGCCCAGAGGCTATACCCGACACGACTGGAATAACCCGTCGTTCGACAGCCTGATAGACCGGGCTGCAGGCGAGATGGATCGAGAAAAGCGGATGCAGCTATACGATGAGGCGGAGCGTATCCTTGCAACTGATGTGGGCGGTGTATTTCTGTGGCATGTGAAGACCTATCAGTTGAGGAAACCCTGGTTGAAAGGGTTCCGGGAAGATAAATGGGGCAACTATCCCAACTACCGGAACGGCCATGCCTATTACGATATTTACATAGGAAAAGAAGCGGTCGGCAGCGGCCGGCAGACGGATTATTGACATCTCTTGACCGCGCGGATCAAACGTTCCATTTCTTTCGCATTTCTTCCATCGGTACGGTCTCACCCTGCATCCAGGCATAATGGGCAATGGGGTCTTTTCCCATCCATCTTTCGTCAACCGGTTCGGTAGCGAGCTGGTATCTGGTATCCGTGCTGAGGCGATATCGGTTGGACGTATTGGCGATGGATCCATGCATGGTGTACATCCCTAAAACCAGTACGTCTCCCATTTCGAATTCCCCAGTACGCCATCGTCCACCGTATGTATCCACCATCTCCCGAACATCGTGGGTGAACTCACCGGCGACTCGATCACGGTCTACATCCATTTCGCCATAGGTGGCTTTGAGTCTGTCGAATCGGTGGGAACCTGCCAGAAGAGACAAGGGACCCATTTCGAATGGCACATCACCCAGAGGCGTCCATACGGTGTACAAATTCCGAGTGCCGCGGCCCATGTAAACCACATCATAATGCGCAGAAGTGCTATCACCGGGCCCAACTGCGCGAAGCCACTTGTAGTCGAAGGTCAGCACCGGTCCCTTTAAAAAATGCTCGAAAAAGTTCATGATTTCAGGTGAGTCAACAAGATTTAGAAACTCTTCCGCATGCGTCACCTGTTTTGATCCGCCGAGGAAACGACCTCGCTTTCCTTCTGCGACAACGCCATCATCGAGCGGTCGGGTTCGGTCTATCTGATCGTTCCTGGCGAGCTCCTCCAGAACCACGCGGCGGGCTTCTTTCACCTTCGGGGAATCCTGCAGGCCCCTGATAAGCAGATAACCGTCTTCACCCATCCGGGCATGCATCCCGTCCGGATCGTCAAGAAGATCATTGGCATCCCTTAGTAAACCCAGATATTTGCCACCCAGCCTCAGTTCTGCTTCACCCATCCTCAAATTCACGATTCCTCCCCCTCATTGCCCATTGATTTTCAGGGTTTAAAGAATTTTCAGTTGTAGTACGCCGAAGGCACAACAGTAAAACATGGGGATATCCTACGAAACATCCGGTTCCAGATTTTCATTATGGTCACCGGAATAATCAAAAAACGGTTCGGAGACATCACCACTATGGTATGAGAATGCTTGTTCTACAGCGCTCTGAAATCCGGGTGCGATTGATGGCAGAGCGCCTTGAGAGAAAAAGCCGATATCGAGCGTCTCGAGCGGATGTCGGGAGAGGTCTCCCCCCTTGAGTTCGCAATAAAAAAGCAGCGCGTATATTTGAAACGGTGCAAAGGACTGGTGGCGCCTCGTGTCATACACTCCCATCAGGTATTTCGGAACCACAGTGAGCCCTGTTTCCTCCCTTACTTCTTTCACGGCCACTTCCGCGGGCGAAAGTCCGATGTCAGACCAGCCGGTCGGCAGCGTCCAGAAACCGTTATCGGATCGTTGCACGAGAAGTAATTCAGATGCAGCGTTGAAAACGACTGCCGCAACACTTGATTTCGGCGTCGCATAACCTGCCGCGCCGTCGACAATGAGATTTTCCAAGGTCGTACGGATGTCTCCGGCTAATTTCTCATCCACCGTAATTTTATTATTCAACGCTGCGAACATGGTTGATGCGATTTCCAGGAGTCGGGAGTACCGTTCCCTGTCGTAACCGCTTGGAGACCAGATCAGACCGTTTCTTGCGATTGCCTGAAGTTCATCCGCCCAGGCTATAAGTTGTGGCGTGATATCGGACATATGGGTCAGTAGACTTTAACCGCGGATGTCTTAAACGTTGCAAACACGGTGTCCTGAACTGTAAGTTGCATGTCGGCGAAGGATTGTATCGTAATAGCGACCACGAGCGATAGGCCGATGTCCAGCTGAAGTCGGATGTGATCCCCTTCGACAGATGCACTGGTGATGGTACCCTGAAACGAGTTTCGGGCGCTTGATTCGATTGGCGATCTTGATATGATGATGTCTTCCGGCGGGATTCGAAGGTGGACCGTGTCTTCACGATCTGTCAGCACCTGGATATACATCCCCGGCGCAACCCTCACAGAGGTCCCACCGCCATCCGTTACCACGACACCCTCGAATAAATTGGTCGGTCCCGTTTCCAGCATCACACCATCCTTGAGGGTAACGACCTCATCAGCGAGTTTATATGCCTGGTCAACCTGATGGGTTGAAAAAACAACGGCCGTGCCTTCCGGTGTTATGGTATTTTTTATGATGTCCTCGATCATCCCCGCGTTCTCACTGTCCACACTCGCGGTAGGCTCGTCCAGGAGCAGAAGACGAGGTCCCAATACCAATGCCCTCGCAATGGCCGCACGCTGTGTTTCTCCCCGTGACAACTGCTGCGCTTTTCGACCGCCAAAGTCGGACAGCCCTACGGCAGCCAACGCCGCGTCTGTCTTTCGTTCAATTTCGTCCCGTGAAATTCCGCGAAAGCGAAGACCGCAGGCTACGTTGTCAAAAACACTCGTGCGAAACAGATAGGCATCCTGCATTACAAGGGTGATACGTCGTCTTGCCGATTCAGTATCGCTTGGGTCCAAAACTTGATTACCTTCGAATTGTACAGACCCGGAGCTCGGTGGGGTCAGTAACGCCAGGATCCTGAGTAATGTCGTTTTACCGGCGCCGTTAGCTCCTGTTATCGCATAAGAACGACCTTCACAGAGAGTCAGCCGGGGTATCTCCATGATAAATCCGTTATCACCTTTATATTTCAAGCTGGAAATGGATAGCAAGGGGGATCTGTTGGATGCCATTTTCTATTCGTTAAATCCCTGTAGCCAATGAAAGATCACATTGGCTCCCAGGGCGACGAGTAAAAGGATAATGCCAAGGGCCAGGGCAAGTCCGAATTCGCCTCTGTTGGTTTCAAGCGCGATGGCGGTAGTCATGGTACGGGTACTACCTTCGATGTTTCCGCCGAGCATCATAGCCGCGCCTACTTCGGCAATAACCCTGCCGAAACTGGCGACTACTGCCGCAAGGATACCGAACCGTGCCTCCCGTACCAGGGTGAACGCGGCCTGCACCCGTGTTGCGCCCAGCGACAGTACCGTGTCCTGCACACGATGATCAACACTGCGCAGGGCTGTCAGTGTGAATGCCGCAACAATCGGCAGCGCGAGGATGGTCTCCCCTATTATCATGGCGCCAGGGGTGTACAGAAGATCGAGGAAGCCCAGGATACCGCGCCTTGAGATAAGCGAATACACGAAGAGACCCACAACCACGGTCGGAAGTGCTAACATCGTATTCAGGAGGGTCGTGGCGGCGCGACGACCGGGAAATCGACCGAATGCCACCAGGTATCCGCCTGGAATTCCCAGTATCGCGGCCAGCAGTGTCGACACGGCGGCCACGATGACAGAGACAGAGACGATGCCCAGCATATCGGGATCCAAAGAGGTCATCAGGATGATAGCCTCTTGGATTCCTTCCAGGAAGAAACCGGAAATGTCCATGAATGCCTATTTTCAGCAGGGAGACTCTGCGCGGCCCCGAGATCTATGTTGGCTGCAAACAGGAATGCATGCCGATATCCTAAACCATCCGGAACCTGTTTGAGGTTACCCCGGTCCAGGCAACCGTATCGCGACCAGGAGCCCGGTTTCGCTCCACCGGGCATCTGTGTTCACGGCCAAGCAGATTGTAGAATGCGGGCGTGCCAGGGTCTCCCCTGGAAAACAAAACGAAATCTGGGTACTCGGATTCATTGCCGATACAAAGGGCTACAGTTTCAACTGGAGCTCTGGGTATGTCTGCGGGTTCCCCGGTAACCACTTTACCAACACGCTGAAGAGGACCACCCTGGGTGTCATACAGGTGTTAGCCTTCAAGAGTCGCAAAAGTCGTCCGAAAATCACCACGATGATTCCGACGGTAATCCATAGGGTTGTCCCTGACAAAAGTATGGAGGAAGGTTATGTCTGTCAATACTGATTCTATGGCGTATGATTTAAAGCCACAATAGTAAATGTGTTGAATTTTATTTTGCAATATACAATATCAAGTGTTATCTACCATTTGAAACCGAATAACGGCGCAGGTACAACCTTTACCACCCCGAAGTGAATCGTTTAGTTCTCAACGCCCCAGGAATTATAGAGATGCGTGATATACCGGTACCGGAACCGGATGCAAGTGAGGTTCTGGTACTGGTTCGTGCTTGCTGTGTCGATAGATATTCCCTTAAACAGTACCTGGGAGACAGGCATCGCAATGGCTCAGCGGCCGGGACGTTTGGCCTGGCCGGAACGGGGTCTGTCGAGACAACGGGATCCAGCGTTGATGGTTTTCAGGTAGGGAACCGCGTTGCATTCTGGGGTGACATTCCGGTGTTTTCAGATTATTGCAAAGTTCCGGTGAACCGGCTGTTTCATCTACCGGATGAGATCGGTTTTGAAGAAGGCATCAACGTATATCTTTTCCCTGAAATATTTCGCGGAGTTGCGCAGGGACGCACCGCCGGCAGGTGGTATTCATAAGCGGTGCGGGACCCGTGGGGATGTTGTGTGCCCAAGTGTGCCGTGCGTACGGCGCAGACCGTATCATTTATCAGACCTTTATAACCAGCGTCTTAAGCGAGCCCTGCATGTCACGGCAGATATCGGGGTCAATGCATCGACCGAGGATGTTGTGCGACGTATTAGGGAGGATTCGGACGAAGGGGGCGCGATGTCTGTTTGGAATGCACCGGTGAGGCCTCTGCCTTCAGCACCGGTGAAAAAGTCCTTCGTTGCGGAGGAAGACTCGTGGTTCTGGGGCATCATTCGGCACCGATATCACTAAACCTTGAAGACTGGGCCCGGCGGTCGCTGACCTTAATTATGGGAAAGGAACAACCGGAGGAGACCCGTAATTTGGTAGGAAGAGGTTTGCAGATGGCGGCTCTCGGAGCGATTAAGCTGCGGCCGTTGCTCACCCACGTGTTTCCTTTTCACAGGGCGGAAGAGGCATTTGAACTCATCAAAGACCATCCCGATCGAACCATGACGGTAGCCCTCAGACCACGATAATTAAAACGCACACCTATTATATCCTTGTGTAACAGTAACACCCGGCATAACATATGCCACCCAAAAGTTCCGACAACTTCTAGGGATGTATTATGCCGGCAATTAAATTTAGACCCCGTAAAGAAAAGCGAATGCTCAGTGGCCATCCCTGGATTTATCAGGCTGAAATCGGGGACATCGATCAGGGCATACTGGATGGAGACACCGCCGAAATCAGGGACCACAGGGGGCGTTTTCTCGGTCGTGGATATGTGAACCGAAAATCACAGATCGTATCCAGGGTGTTGACGTATGATGAAACACCGGTAGATGAGGCCATGATCTGGGAACGCATAACCCAGGCAGTAAGCTTCCGTGAGCAGGTGGTACGTGATACCAATGCCTGCCGATTGATATATTCCGAATCGGATCGACTTCCCGGAATCATCGTAGACCGTTATGACAAGGTACTGGTGGTTCAGTTTATGACACTGGGGATGGAGCGCTGGAAGGAGCCTATTCTCAATATACTATCGGATTCTTTTCAGCCTGCAGGTATATTTGAACGCAGCGATGTGCCAGTCAGGGCCCACGAAGGACTGCCGGCAGTCAGCCAACTCCTCCGCGGCATGTGCCCGAACGAAGTGATCATTCAAGAGGATGGCATTACATTTATCGTTGACATCGTCGATGGCCAGAAAACCGGTTTTTTTCTCGATCAGCGTGAGAACAGGAGGCTGTTGAGCACCTTCACGGATGGGGCGAGGGTCTTGGACTGTTTCTGCCACACGGGCGGTTTCGCACTGGCCGCCGCATCCGGTGGCGCCAGGGAAATCATCGGCATAGACAGCTCTGAAGCGGCAGTCGTGCTGGCGGAACGGAATGCAGGCCAGAATGGATACTCGGACCGGTGTAACTTTTTCGAAGGGAATGTCTTCGATGCGTTACGCGTATATCAAGAAAAGCGAGAAGCGTTCGACGTTGTCGTGTTGGACCCACCGGCATTTACCAGGGGCAAATCGACCATTCCCGGTGCGGTTCGGGGATACAAGGACATCAACCTGCGGGCGATGCGGATACTGAATCCGGGTGGCTACCTACTGACCTGCTCCTGTTCCTATCACATGTCAGAGGCTATGTTCAGAGAAGTCCTGACAGATGCTGCCCAGGATGCCGGTCGCGTTGTTCGTATCATTGAAAATCGTACGCAGGCGAAGGACCACCCGGTACTCCTTGCAGCACGTGAGACGCAGTATCTCAAGGCTGTGTTATTGCAGGTTTTCTAGTGTTCGTTTAATCTAAGAGTTATTGGCGGACCATCCTGTTATTCCTTGACACAGGCAAGTGTAGCCTCTAAATTCACGTCCAATTTGGTGGTGCTATCCCCGACTTTAGATACCGATTTTTCCATGAGGTAATATTGTGCCGACCGACGCGTCAACCACGACGGGATTTCTGAACTTAATTATCGGATCCGGTCCGGTTGCAAGGATCGTGTTGGCGATTTTATTGTTGTTCTCCATCGTGTCCTGGGCCGTGATTCTCGAACGCTGGCGATTGTTCGCTAAAGCGCAGAAGCAGTCCAAACGGTTTTTGAATGCGTTTCACGAACAGGACGACCTGCATCAGTTGAGCCAGGCCGCCCGCCATTTTCCAGATAGTCCGGCGGCCAATGTGTTTGCCTCCGTTTACACTAAGTTCGGAAAACTGTTGTATAGCGCGGCGCCCAGTGATGTGTCCCCTTTAACAGAGTTGGTTTTCAGGGAATTGAACCAGGCCGGACAGGTTCAATTAGCCAGATTCCAAAAGCGCCTGACGCTGCTGGCGACTGCGGCAAGCGTCTGTCCGTTCCTTGGTCTGTTCGGTACGGTCTGGGGAATCATGAGTTCTTTTCTCAACATCAGTGCAGAGGGATCGACCAACATCGTAGTTGTAGCGCCGGGTATTGCAGAGGCCCTCATAACAACCATCGCAGGCCTGGCGGTTGCGATTCCCGCCATGGTAGCGTATAATTACTTTATCAGCCGCACGAGAAATATCGGTCTCGATCTCGAGGATATGGGGACGACTTTCCTCAGCCGCGTTCAACTGCGGAGGCATAATGAGAGCGTTTAACTTCAACGATTTGAACGCGCCTACGACCATGAAGGAGATCAATGTCACTTCTCTGGTTGACGTAATGACCGTGTTACTGATCATATTTATGATAACTACACCCATGATCCAGAGCGGGATTCAGGTCGAATTACCGAAAAGCAAGGCTGCCGCACCTGACCTCGAAGAAGGTCTGGTCGTGACGATCGGCAAGGATCGCCGTGTTTATCTGGAAGAACGTGAGCTGTCACTCGATGAGTTCGATGCCATTTTCAAAGCGGTCTACCCAGCTACGGATAATCGGCCCGTATTCATCAGGGCGGACATGGATGCCACATGGAACTCTGTGGTCACCGTGATCGATCGACTGAAGGCACAGGGCGTAAACACGGTCGGACTGGCGACCAATTTAAAGCCGTCAAGATAATGATAAAACACATGGTCATCATCTCAGGTATCTTTCACGTGACGCTTCTTGCGGGCCTAATAATCGCAAGTGAAAACCGCTCGGAACCGGTCTACTTCTCAAATGAGAGGATTTACGACGTGGCCCTTGTCTCCTTACCGGCGACAGCGATCCAACCGAGAGGGGCCAGGGTTCAAACGGACAAACCGTACCGCGTAGTACCCAAGAAGGACGCTGCGGTGCCGGACCGGGACGCAGCGCTGGCATTAAAAAGAACACCGAAGCTGCTGGAGGAAGAACCCGATGCGGGACCGGAGTCGCCGCCCTCCTTTGAAACTGGAACCGAAGGGGTTCGGCTGGATATTGACTCGTTTGAGTTTCCGTATTATCTTGCTGCGATCCAGCGTAAAATACAGCAGAATCTACACGCGCCAAGGTTGCCGGGTGTAAGAAACCTTAAGACGGTGATCTTTTTTCGGGTCGGCCGCAACGGCCTTATAACAAGGATGGAGAGCGAAAACCCTTCCGGAAATCCCGTGTTTGATCTGGCGGCACGCAGGGCATTGGAACGTTCGGATCCGCTGCCGCCTCTACCGGATGGATTTGGGCAAGAATATCTCGGTGTACATTTTGAATTCACCTATGAACCATAGCGCTCAGAACCGATACATACCGGATATAGTCAAACATGTCTGTACAGGTATCCTGGTTGGTGTCTGCCTCCTGTGCATTTTTCGGGTCGCGCCGGCTGGGGCGCAGGAAGAAGTCAGGCTGAGGGCGGTCGCTAATGTCGCACCGCGCATTAATCTGGCCGTGCAACCGTTTGTCGAGAAGACCTCAGGAGTATATCATCCCGGATACGCTGATACCATCAGAACCGTTTTTTTGCGGGACCTGGTCATGTCTGGCGTATTCAATGTCATGGACCTATCCGTGACGGTCGAAGACAGTGCCGGCCGGGAAAAATCGGCGTTTCTTGATGAATCAGGCGTGCCCGATTTCGAACTTCTTAAAAAACTGTCGGCGCAGGCGCTGGTTGCCGGTGAGTTTGAAGTGCGGGATCCTCAGATTGAGCTGACGTTGCATCTGGAGGATGTCAGCACCCGCAGAACCATCACATCAAAGGTCTACGCGGCTTTTGATCTGACATTGCGGCGCGTGATTCATCGTATGGCTGATGATGTGGTTCTACAGATGACCGGCGATCCCGGCGTGGCCCAGACGCGAATAGCATACATATCAAATCTGACCGGAGCCAGTGAGTTGTACATCGCCGATTATGACGGATATAATGTACGTCAGCTCACAAACGATGGTGCACGCAAATACTCGCCGAACTGGTCCCCGGACGGGGCGCGGATAGCTTACAGCTCTTACAGGGATGGTCCCCACGAGCTGTACGTGCTGGACATGCAGACCGGGGAAACAGTGAAAATCGAATCGTTCGGCAGAACGACACTCTCACCTCGGCATTCGCCCGATGGGCGATACATAGTCCTCGGTCTCGTGGTGGAGGGTAGTGCCAAGTTATTCCTGTGTAACGCGGACGGTACGGATATGCGGCCCCTGCTCGTAAGTCACGGTATCAATGTAGAGCCGACTTGGTCGCCTCGTGGAGATCAGATCGCCTACATGTCGGACCGCACCGATGATCCACATGTATACGTGGTTAATATTGACGGATCCGACGACCACCGCATCACGTTCGAAGGGAAATATAACGGATCACCGGCATGGTCCCCCAGGGGCGATAGAATCGCATTTGTAGCTGGTGACACTCTGACGACATATCGCGGGCTGGAGCGGATTTTCAATATATACACGAGCGATGTAAACGGTGAAAATTTAATGCGGCTGACAGGAATCGAGGGAATTCAGGGTAACAATATGAATCCCACCTGGTCGCCGGATGGTTTGCACATATTGTTCGGTTCAGACCGCGACCGTGCTTACGGTGACCAGAAAATCTACATCATGAACTGGGACGGATCTGACGTTCGCGCCGTCATTACGAGTGGGCACAATATTACCCCGTCATGGGGACCGAGGCCCTAACTGAAATCTCCGCTGCGTTCTGGCAGTTTAATTGAACACCCTTTGCCCAGAGTAGGAACCGGTATGACTCGATATATATTTCCCGCATTTTTACTTTTTGTTATGGGCTTTACCGGTTGTGCGTCGCAGTCCGCGGGCGTGACAACCATCAAGGACGACACGGTTAAACTCAAGGCACAGATGGCGGTGCTTTTGCAGGATACCGCTTCCGTCAGTGATGTTGACTCGTTAAAGGCGCATATTGGACGTCTCGGGGACCTGGTCCGTGAGCAGACCAGCCTGATGTGGAGCATGAGGGCTGATTTGAATTCGAAAATCTCCGCCGTAAACAGTACTTTACAGACGCTTGATGCGAAAATAATAGAGGGTGACCGGCAGTTTTCGGTGCTGACCGCTAAGATGGACAGAGTACAGGCTTTGTTAGCCACAGTGACGACGCCTGACACGGTTCAAAGTAGGCCCACAGACCCATCTGAATTATACAATACAGCACAGGCAGATTTTCAACGGGGTAATTATGAACTTGCCATAAGTCAGTTTATGCAGTATCTTCAGTATTTCCCGGATACACAACTCGCCCAGAATGCACAATACTGGATTGGTGAATGCTACTATACGGGGGAAAGGTATACACAAGCATTGGGCGCTTTTGAGGAAGTACTTACAAAATTTCCAGGAGGAACGCAGGCGCCTGCGGCTCTCTTGCGGATCGGTTTTACACACCTTGCGCTGAACGACGCCAAAAACGGACTTTTATATCTGGAGCGTGTCATTAAAGAATTTCCTGAATCCGAGGAAGCAATGCTAGCCCGCCTCCGGCAGGAAACGTTGCCTGTCAGATAACGGCCATACGATCGAAATCAATCGTCATTTATTCATCCATTCTTGAAAGGAGTTTGTCATGAAGCGTGTTCGATTTTCGTCCTTCGTGGTTCCTGCCATAGTGGCCAGCGGCATATTTTGGATGGCCTGCACTCCGCCACCGCCACCGGGTCCGACGCCCGAAGAACTGGCAGCCATGGCTGAAGCGGCCCGTCTGGATTCTGTTGCTGCTGCCCAGGAAGCAGAGCGCCTGCGCCAGGAGGCTGAAGACCGTCGCCTCGCGGAAGAGGAAGCCCGACGCCTTCGGGAAGAGGAAGAAGCCCGCCGTCTCGCAGCAGAAGAAGCCCGCCGCATGGCGATTTTGAGCACCATCTATTTCGATTATGACAAATATGATTTGAGGGACGATCAGGGCTCGGCTCTGGCTGAAAATGCCCGCCGTCTGCGTGAGTTCCAGCCTGAAGATAACGTTTCTGTCGAAGGCCACGCTGATGAACGAGGCACCGTAGAATATAACCTGGCGCTTGGCGAAAAACGCGCCAACACAGTTAAACAGTACCTGATCGATTCAGGTGTCGTGGAAGGTCGAGTTTCTACGGTCAGTTACGGCGAGGAACGGCCAGCGGATGCGGGACACACCGAAGGCGCCTGGTCAAAAAATAGACGTGCGGAATTGAAACGGCAATAAACGTTACGCCGTGCATTAATGGTTCTGATCAATTAAAAAGGCAGCGGAGTTGAATCTCCGCTGCCTTTTTTTATAGTTCATCTTTCCTGAGAAACTGCTTCCAGTTCTCATAAATGATATTGTGGATGGCCTCGTCCGGGAATCGGGGCAGGCGAGTCCCGTGAACGACGTCGTTCACCTTCCACTGACCGGAGATCACCTGTGCCGGTGTTGCCGACGGAAAATCAGAGCCGAAAATCAACTTGTGCTCCACACCGTATTCCATTGCCGAGATGAAAGCCTGATAGTGACGGAGCGGTCGATAATGAAGAGCCGATATATTGGTATACAGGTTTGGATGCTTTCGGATGAGGACCACGCATTCGTCCTCCCACGGATGCCCCATATGTGCAATCATCATGCGCAGGCCGGGACAAGCTACGGCGATATCCTCGAGCTGGATCGGGTTTGCATATTTCAGGGGCCCCGGCCGAACGAAAGAAGTGCCTTGATGCCAGATGGTTGGGATATCGAGTTCTTCAGCCTTTTTGAAAAACGGCAGGTGTTTTGGATCCTGAGGGTCGAAATTCTGATAAATGGGTGCTACTTTCAAACCTCGCAATCCCAGTTCGGACACGTTGTATTCAAGCTGTTCTATACAATCCTCATCGTTAGGGTCCACGGAACACCAACCTATAAACTTGCCCGGATGTTTCCGGACGAAATCAGCCACGATCTCCTGTGGCACATCGACACCACAGTACGGTGCCTTTAACCCGAAAACGACCGCCTTGTCGCAGTTTTGAGTGGCCTCAAGTAACGTCTCTGGCGTGGAATCGAAGGCATTCTTGTATTTCTCATCGTTACCGGCGAAATACACATCCCCGGTTAACCGCATCTTGGCCCGTTTGGCTTCATAGGCGAATTCCACGAATTCATTAGACATGTGCTCAGGATACCACATCAGGTTGGTATGTATGTCTACCAGCATCGACTGCTCCTCACGGGACTATAATACCAGACATCGACAGATCTCATCCGCAGCGGATTCAATTTCGAATCGGCTTTTGCTCACTGGGTAACCAGCGGCTGCGAGGCGGGACATGATATGCATCAGGGCAGGTATTTGAAGGTGGATGGATTCCAGTAATTCCTGCTTGATAAAAAACGCTTCCGGGGTTTCGTCTGTGATGATTCGACCTTGATCGAGCACGAGGATCCTGTCTGCAAGTGCGGCAACAAGATCCATATCATGCGAGACGAGGAGGACGGTGCCTCCTGAATCACGAAACCGTGTTAGGATGTCCTCAATGTGACGGGTCCCTTCTGCATCCAGGCCTGCCGTCGGTTCGTCGAGGATCAGGTACCGGGGTTTCATGGCCAGGACGCCGGCGAATGCGGCACGCCGCTTTTCGCCGGCGCTTAAAGTAAAAGGGATGCGGTGGGAGAAATACTTCGGATCGAGGAGGACCTGATGAAGTGCCTCATGGACCCTATCCGTTAACTCATCTCCCTCCATACCCAGGTTTCGTGGGCCAAAAGCTACATCGTCGAACACCGTTTCTTCAAACAACTGGGCTTCAGGGAATTGAAAAATCAGACCGACCCGCTGCCGGACCGAGGTAAGGTCAGTTTCTTTGGAAGCGAGATCCTCACCCTCTATCAGTACCCGTCCAGAATCAGGCGTCAACAGTCCGTTCAGGTGCTGCATGAGTGTCGATTTTCCCGAACCGTTCGGTCCCACGAGCCCTATAAAAGAACCTGGTTTAATCTGCAATGACACATCATGCAACGCGGGGGTTGAGACAGGCAGGTCTTTACTGTACGTAAAATCTACATCGATCAGCTCCATGACGGTCCCGGCAGGATCAGGCGTGGTGCTCTCCGATTCAGGATGATCCTCAGAAAGCGCCCCGCTGGGAATAGCTCTTATTTCCTGTATAAGATCTTTCGGTTCAACGATCCCACCCGGTAAAGGCACATTCCTGCGGCGAAGCGCATCGGCAAGTTTTACGGTTGGTGGTGCGTCCAGGGCAAATCGCCTGAGTAGGTCGATGTCACTCAGTACCTCCCTGGGGTTTGAGTCTTCTGCAACCTCGCCGCGACGCATGATGACGACACGGTCCATATGTAATACTTCGGATGGAAATTGAGTAATATATACAACCGTAATTTTGTGGTCCCGATGCAGTTCGTGGAGTAAGTCAAGCGTCTCAGTGCGGCTCCGGGGATCGAGGAGTGCGGTCGGCTCGTCACATATCAGAAGGCCGGGTTGCATCGTGATAACTGAGGCGATCGCGAGACGTTGTTTTTGCCCGCCTGAAAGGCGGTGGGGGGCATGCTTCCGGTACTCGGTGAGATCAAACTGGACCAGTGCCTTATCTACTCTGTCCTGTATTTCAGAGGACGGCAAACCCAGGTTCTCCAGTCCGAATGCCAACTCTCGTTCTACAGTAGTTGAAACCAGCTGATTATCAGGATTTTGAAATATCATCCCGACATTTTTGTGAATCTCCCATGATTTTTCCGGTGTGGAGGTATCCAACCCATCTACCTCAATTTTACCCCGGGTCGGTGTGAGGAGGCAGCTAAGACAGAGCCCCAACGTGCTTTTTCCGGAACCGTTTGGACCGATAATTCCGAGGAACTGGCCGTCAGGGACGGCGAGGAATACACCGTTTAGAGCACGGGCAGAGTCCGGCGCATCACCGTATTGGTAATGAACGTCCTCGACAACGATCAAAACAGGGATTCCAGGTCGAGTGCCCGGGCGGCTTCCCTTGAGGCCTCATCAACCACGGAGAGTGGTACCTTATGGTTGCGGGCCGCTTTCAGGCAATCATCGTATTCAGGGGTGATACGGATTTCGGTCCCGTGTGTGACCACTTTGATGCGGATGGTGCCGTACCCGGTTTGCACTTCTGTGATAACGCGGTCCAGCTTTATTCGATCCACCGGAAACATACGAATGCCGATCGTGGTGGTTTCTCTCAGGATGATCTCGGATATCACCTCCGCGAGAGAGAGGGGGGAGAGCACACTCAGCTTAACACCCGGGCGCCCTTTTTTCATGATGATGGGGGTCAGGTAGGCATCGAGCGATCCTGCTTCAAAGAGGAGATCGATAATATGCTGATAATACTGCGGATTCATATCATCAACATTGGTTTCGATCATCATGACCGTGTCCGTACTGTTCATCCTTCTTCTTTCCGGTTGATCAGGCTGGCGGCGTAACCGGCGCCAAAGCCGTTGTCGATGTTTACAACGGTTATCCCAGATGCACAACTTGTTAGCATACCCAGCAAGGCCGCCACGCCGCCGAAGCTGGCACCATATCCGACACTGGTGGGCACGGCAATTACCGGTCTCGACACGATGCCGCCTACAACGCTGGCCAGCGCCCCTTCCATTCCGGCTACAACGATGATGACAGACGCATTTACGATCATCTCTTTGTGAGCGAACAGTCTGTGAATGCCGGCAACACCTACATCAAATAACCGCTCAACCTCATTGCCCATTACCGTCGCCGTAACAACGGCCTCCTCGGCGACCGGGATATCACTGGTCCCGGCGGATATGACAAGGATGGTGCCTCTTCCCCGTATCTCTCGATTTTTATGTATCACTATGGTTCTGGCAGCTTCGTGGAACTCGGCCCCAGGGATTTCGCTCTTAACCGCTGTATAGACATCCGGGTTGGCTCTCGTGGCGAGCAAGTCTGCACCGGTGTCCACAATCCGACGGGCGATACCCAGAATTTGATCGGTCGTTTTACCCTCGCAGTAGATCACTTCCGGGAAGCCTTGGCGAATAGCTCTGTGGTGATCCACCATTGCAAAACCGAGGTCCTCGAACGGTAATGCGCGAAGAGCATCTACCGCTTCTTCAATCGATACTTCGCCGGAATTTAGCTGTTCCAGCAGGCTGCGTATTTTATGTTCATCCATAATCAATTAAAGGTTTTGACAAACAGACAGAACAAACGTTACAATCAGCGAGCAAGCATATATTGTTTCATTATACTGGTTTTTGGCAAGTAATTTCTTCCTATCAGGAGATGTTATGTCCCGATTTACGATTCTGTCGTATGGCGCGCCGGAGAGTGTCGGCTCGCCCATGGATATTATCGATGAGGCCCTCAGGAGCATCGATTGTGAACTGAAAAAACGGATGTATCGGACAGAAGACGAATTAATGGAAGCCGCAAGGGATGTAGATGGAATCCTTGAAGGCGGCGCCAGACTGCCGGCCCATCTGGTAAATGCGCTTCCGGAGCGGGTCAGGGTAATAGGCGCCGGTGGCATAGGCGTCGATTTTGTTGATGTTGAAGCGGCCACCAGTCGGGGGATCATCGTCTTTAACCTACCCGGCGTCTTCGAACGTGAGGTCGCCCATCAGGCTATGATGCTGTTGCTCGCCCTGGCCAGAAATCTGGTTCCGATCACCAATGCCATGAAACGCGGCGACCCCCAACCCGACAGAGGTTCGATTCAACATCTTTACGGGCAGACGCTCGGCCTCGTGTCATTTGGGAACATCGCACGGGCTATGGCCAGAATTTCAGCGGGATTCGAATTTCGCATATTGGCTTATGATCCGTTCGTCAGCCAGGAGGAGGCGGATCAATTCGGTGTGACTATGGTTGACAAGGAGACTCTGTTTAAAGAGTCGGACTTCGTATCCTCACACGCACCGCATACCCCCGGAACATATCACCTGATCGGGGATGAAGATTTTCGGAACATGAAACCAACCGCTTACTTCATCAACACGGGGCGAGGCAAAGTGGTTGATGAAAGATACTTGGTCCAGGCACTACGGGAAGGAAGGATAGCCGGCGCCGGACTGGATGTACTGGAAGAGGAACCGGCAAGACCTGGTAACCCGCTTCTTGAAATGGATAATGTTGTCACAACGCCCCACATGGCTTCAGCCTCTGACCGCGGTGCGATCGAACGCAGAAAGAAAGCCGCCAGTCAGCTCGTAACGATCCTGAACGGCCGGTGGCCGGTGGACGGACTGGTAAATCCTGAAGTGATCCCGTTGGCGGCACAAAAATGGGGTATGCCGGAGTAGGCACGAAATGACCATAGAATCCATATCAATTTCAGTTTTCGAACTGGCTGCGAATACACCTCGGTTCAACCTCAGGGAAACGACACACCTGGGTAAGCCCCACTGGGTGCGGACGTCGATAGCAATTGGATTAGAGACGGTCCACGTTCTGCATGTCCGCACATCCGATGGTTTTGAGGGCATGTGCACGGTGGGCGACGCCCGTTATACCACCATGCGCGGCGAGGATCTTGAACAACTTCGTATCATGACCGTCGGCGAAAATCCCCTGGACCGGGAATATCTCGATGCAAAACTTCGCATGGCCACACGAAGCATTTTCACACGGCCGGGTTGGGCCGGCGCCTTCGACAATTGTCTTTGGGATATAGCCGGGAAGGCCGCCGGGCTCCCAGTTCACGCCCTGATCGGCCGGGCACGTAACCGTTGCCCCGCGTATTATAACTACGGTGGGAAAACCATTGCCGAGGCGATCGAAGATGGCGGATCAGCTATTTTGAACGGTTTTACGGCAATAAAGGACCACTTCAACGAAACCGCGCGGGAGAACATCGCATGGTGCCAGGCTGTTCGTGAAGCGGTGGGTGATGAGATAGATCTGCTGCACGATGCGGCATGGTGCCAGTACACATTTGATGAGGCGGTTCGCGTAGGGCGGGCCCTGCACGATTTGAATTTTCGCTGGTTCGAAGAACCGCTGGAAGATCGTGACATGACCTCCCTGATCAAGTTAGGCGCATTACTCGAAATACCCATCGTAACACCGGAGACCCTGATGCACGACCGTGATTTATCCGCTCAATGGCTGATCAGGGGGGCAACGGACCTGCTGCGTGGGAACGCCCGCCTGGGCACCACCTCTCTTCTCAAACTTGCCCATCTAGCGGAACTGCACAACACAAATATTGAACTCAATGGGCCTGGAGGATTGTTTGGCCTTGTGCACGCTCATCTGGTCTGTGCCATCCGCAATACAAGCTACTACGAATATTTCCCCGGTGGCACGCGGGACGAAATCGGCAAGGAAATCGGATTGGTGAATCCGCCTGTGCCTCAGGATGGGTACATCGCCCCGCCCGACGCGTCTGGCTGGGGCGCGGAGTGGGACATGGACTATTTTATGAAGAAGCGGACAGGAGAGATGTGATCCATGGCTTCCTATGATGTGGTTGTTTTCGATGCCGCGGGCACTCTGGTCGGACGGGATTCTCCGGATCATTTCGAAGAATATTTCGTGATTGCCGCCCGTGAAGTAGGGTACGTGATCACAGTCGATCAAGTCCGGGACAAGGTGGCCGAAATATACGAAGATACCCAGAAAAGGCTTGGCGGTGCCAGGATGACAGGGCCTGATGAAGCACGGCAATTTTGGGTGAAGTTGTATGAAGAGGTACTCCGGGCAGTGGGTGTGGAAGGCGATATCAGAGAAGGAATAGGTCGATTCTACGATAAGTTTCAGGAAGGCCACTACCTGGAGGTTTACAGTGATGTACTGCCAACACTCCGGGGTCTGTTGGAGAGTGGGATCCGGATGGGGGTCCTGTCCAACTGGTCCGAACATCTTGAAAATCTGTTCGAGAGACTCGGGATCCGACCTTATTTCGAATTTGTAGTCGTTTCCGCCATAGTCGGCGTTGAAAAACCTGATGGCAGAATTTTTGACTTGACGGTTGAACGCGCCGGTGTACCGCACAGTCGGATTCTGTTTGTGGGTGACCATCCGGAAGACGATGTCCTGGCTGCCCGAAAAGCAGGTATAGACGCGCTCCTGCTTGACAGGCATGACCACCACCAGCGGCACCGTCTACCTACCATAAAGTCCCTGACGGAAGTAAATGACTATGTGGGGGCTTAAGCGGAGTTACAACGCGCACTTTAATTGGTTCCGTGACGTTGAGGCTTCCGTTCCTGTGCCTTCTGCAAAAGAAACGGAGCACGGTGGCCCGACCATAACGCTTGTTCGGGGTTGAACACCTGCCTGGTGCCCTGGTTATCTCTTTAAAAATGTGATCTACCCATACGTCCAGGCGTACAATATCAATGGATAGCCGCTGTCGGTTCCCGGTGGCTATTTACCGTCACCAAGCTGGTCGGGGTGTTGCCTGAATCCGCGTTATACCCTAATCGGGTATTGCCGTCGGTAGATGGAGGCGGTGGATTCATAGCATTTTCAACCCGTTAACGCAATAGAATTTGAAACGTCATCGACACGTGACAACAACGTCGATTTTAACTCCCCTGATGACTTAAACGGGCACCTTAAAAAACCGCTTGCGTTCCAAGGAATCATGTTGTAGATTACGGCGCCTTCAGATGCCGGAGGAGTTAGCAAGATGACCCCATCGTCTAGCCAGGCCTAGGACATCGCCCTTTCACGGCGACAACACGGGTTCGAATCCCGTTGGGGTCATACGATAATCAACAGGTTGTATCCATAACCCGCTCTAATGCGGCACTCCTTATTTTTTAAAGGAGATAGCATAGTGAAAGAATTCCGCGTATTGAGATACCGGATTGATATTTTCTCCATAGTTGCTGTCCTTCTCGCACTCGGCGTGCAACTTACCGCCATCTGGATGGCCCTGCCCTGGTACACAGTTTTTCTCATTCTTCTGCTCGTTCGTCAGGTAAACTTGGTGGAACATAACCATGCCCACCTCAACATTTTTTACAATAAATTTTTAAACGAGACGCTCGGATTCATTTGTTTTCTATCCAACGGCACACCCTATCAGTTTTACACAGTTCACCACGTCCAGAACCACCATGCCTACAATCAGCGGTTTGACGATACGGAACAGGACTGGTCCAGTATGTTCGGTTTCTCAACCTCCAGGTATCCGGATCAACCGGTAGGGCAGCTGTATTATTTCCTTAGTTTCCCGATAATCACCATTTGTCACTCGCTTATCTATATTCTGAGAAGGCCAGACTCGCCTATTTTTAAACGGTTCGTCCGTACCATGGTTGTGTTTTCGATCTGCTGCGCGGCCTTGATAGCTATCAACCCGATGGGATTTGTCTATTTCTTTGTGCTTCCTTGGATAGTGGTCAGCTTCGGGTTAGGCGACAACAATTATAATCATCATCATGGTTGTAAGATGACTAATGAATATGACTCCTCGAATGTCTTTGTGACTGTTCCCTACCGTTGGCTCGGATTCCACATCGGATATCACGTAGCTCATCACATTAAACCGGACCTTCACTGGAGCAAACTCCCTGAATATCACGAATCGATTAAATCCAATATCCCGACTGAAAATTACCGTCCCCACAAATATGCCGAGGAACACAGCGGGATGGAACTGGTACGGACAGATGCTGATGGTGGGGATGAGCTCGAGAAAGGTTAATCCTGACCTCCGTAGAAAGATTCCTATTCCCTGCCTTAACAGCCATGACACTCCTCAACGCTGTGTTTCATAAATCCCCTGTCTCTCCGTTTCGAGCAAGACTTTCCCTTGGTTCGCCATTCCTTTGTTTTCCACCCCATGAATCTGCATATCCGGTCCATGCCATACATCCGTTGAAATACACCCCTGCGGATTCCAGACAGATTTAGCACCATGGCCGCGGCAATTTTCCGGTCGTTCTTTCCAACCTTGTTACCGAGATGGAAGGTCATAATTGACCTTTTAAAGGATTGTGAATGAACACCCCGTTATAGCCGCATATGGCTTGTATAATCGGAGTTGTTTGGCGTCTGTTCTGCACAATCGTTGGAAGCGATCGGGTTACATTTTACGTTGACAGTGCCTGCGGGCACAGGTATTCTAACGGGAATCCTTAACACGTATTTCTCGAATAATCCACGCGAGCGGCTCCATGTATTTTTCCCATCGGCTTTTCCGAGTGTTGGTCCTGTGCATCGTATACATCGTTTATGAAGCAAATATCCTCCGTGCATCCGATGTCAGCGCGCCGGGCAGTTGGCCTGCAGAATGGTTTTCAGCCCCCAAAACTGCGTCGACTTTAGGTATCGATCGCTTTCAGGAATCCCCATTGCTTAGCTATCGCGTAGAGCAGGGAGTACTTCCGCCTCTGAAGGAACGACTACCGGGGGATCCAATTGTCGTAGTCCCCTACGAAAAGATTGGCCGATACGGAGGGACAATGCGTGTTTTCGGACAGGATGGGCCCCTGGTAACCGGATTGGAGAACCCTCTTGGAATGGACCCAAAGGTCCGAACGCCCCTTCCCAACCTGGCCTCCGGATGGACATTTTCCGAAAATGGTGAGGTTTTCACACTCAAAATCCGGCCGGGATTACGATGGTCTGACGGACACCCCTTCACTTCATTTGACTTTCTTTTCTGGTATCGCCATGTCTTGTTGAACGATGAGTTGACACCAGTCATTCGACCGCGCCTACGGGATATAAAGCTCAGTACTCCGGATTCTACCACGGTTGTCTTTTCGATGCCTAAACCGTACCCATTTCTAATAGATGAACTGGCCCATCACGGCGCCAATTTCTTTGCCCCTGCGCACTTTATGAAGAATTACCATCCTGATTTTGTGGATAGGGAATCGTTGGAAGCAAGGGCGGAACGGGAAGGATTTATCGGTTGGGCTGCCTATTTTAATGCGATCCGAGGAAACAACTTGTCGGACCCTACCTTCACACCGACCATGAATGCCTATTTCTTGAATCGGAAGTCTCCCACCCTACAGATATTTGAACGAAATCCATACTATCCCAAGGTGGATCCTGACGGTAATCAGCTGCCTTATCTCGATGAGATCATGGTGTTAATCGTGAAAAACCCAGAGGTGGTGACCGCCAAGACTTCCACCGGTCAGTCTCATTTTTCGGGCAACGGATTGAAGACGGCAGATATACCCCTCTTTAAAATGGGTGAAAAAATGCACGGGTTTACAACCCACATTTGGGACCGTCTCCAGGGGGTGGATGTGGTAATACAACCCAATCTGACCGTTGAAGATCCAAGGCTAAGAGCAATTTTCAATGAATTTCGCTTCAGGAAGGCTTTATCACTGGCCATCGACCGAAATGAAATCAACACTATTGTTTACTTCGACCGCGCGACACCACGCCAGACTACGGTTATCCCTTCAAGTATCTTCTATGAAGAAGCGTTCGCCAATGCCTATATAGAATACAATCCAGGTTTATCCGAATCCCTGCTCGAAGAGATCGGACTGGTCGATAGTAACGGTGACGGGATACGAGACTATCCCAACGGTGATCCCCTGAGCATTACTCTCGAATGGGCCGATCTGGAAACGCCTAAAGGCATGATGATGGAACTGATCACGGAATACTGGCGTGATATTGGGATCGATCTGAATTTGAAGCTGGTCGACAACGGCCTGCAAGCCTCCAGGGCCCGTGCCAACCTAATGCAGATGACTCTCTGGCACGCGGACAGAACATCTGATATCCTTTTTCCGTCGGAACCGTTCTGGTTCGTCCCCATGCACATCGGTTGGGAAGAATGTCACTGGACCCCGTGGTCCAATTGGTATCTCACCGGAGGTGAAAAGGGCGAGGAACCACCGGGGCAAATCAAACAGTTGATATCTTGGTGGGAAGACCTTGGGACCACCATGGAGGTTGACCGGAGAGTCGAACTCGGTAAGCTTATCCTGCGGTCCCAGGCTGAAAATCTCTGGACCATCGGAACTCTTGGTCTTGCACCGCAGCCAGTGGTTGTCAGCAACAAACTGCATAATGTACCCCCATTCGGTTACTGGGGCTGGGACAACCGCTGGACCATACCCTACCATCCGGAAACATGGTTTTTGGACGGTTAATTTTATGTTTAAATACATTGTTATCCGTGTCCTCGGGATGTTCCCCACACTGTTGATCATCTCGATCATCAGTTTTATACTCATACAATTGCCACCCGGCGATATCGTTACTTCCACTCTCAAAGATCTGGAACAACAGGGGCAGCCTGCATCGGAAGAACGGATTGCGGCTCTGCGGGCCATGTACCATCTGGATGATCCCATGCCAGTGCAATACCTGCGCTGGATCGGTGGATTCTTACGGGGAAACCTGGGATACTCGATCCGGTACCAGCAACCCGTAAATCGGCTGATTTGGGAGCGGTTGGCGTTGACGGTCCTTATCGCCATCGCCAGCATTTTGTTTACCTGGGTGCTGGCTGTGCCCGCAGGGATTTATTCCGCTGTCCGACAGTACTCCATTACAGATTATACCCTTACAGTACTTGCTTTTCTGGGCATGGCGACTCCAAGTTTCATGATTGCCCTGGTTATGATGTATCTGGGCTATGAATGGTTCGGTATCTCCGTGGGCGGATTGTTTTCGCCGGAATTCATAGGTGCTCCTTGGAGCACGGGGCGATTTTGGGACATGCTCCAGCATATTTGGGTACCGATGGTCATCCTCGGAATGAGCGGAACCGCTGGCACTATACGGGTATTGAGGGCCAATTTGCTGGACGAGATGAACAAGCCATATGTTATCACCGCACGGGCGAAGGGAGTACATCCGATCCGTGTGATAGTCAAATACCCGGTCAGGTTGGCGATAAATCCTTTTATCAGCACCATTGGCTGGATGCTCCCTGCCATATTTTCCGGATCGGCGATAATCTCAGTGGTTCTCGATCTGCCCACAACAGGACCACTTCTTCTGGATGCTTTGATGAGTCAGGACATGTATCTGGCAGGTAGTTTCATTATGATTTTAAGTACACTGACGGTAATCGGTACGCTGATATCAGATTTGATGCTGGCCGTGGTGGATCCCCGGATCAGATATGAGTAATCCCATCGGCCAAACGGCGTCCCACACCGTCGGGTCCGCATCTCAATGGCGTCTGATGTGGATCCGGTTTCGTAAACATAGGCTTGCTGTGGCGGCAGCGATCATCCTTGTTTTCTTCTACGCAGCCACTCTTTTTTGTGAATTCGTGGCCCCATACGGGGCGAATGACCGGAACGCACGGTACATTCAATCACCGCCTCAACGGTTACGGTTTATAGATCACAGGGGGCAATTTCATCTGAGACCCTTTGTATATGGGTATGACATCACGATCGACAAGAACGCATGGCAGCGCATTTACCAGCCTGATCCGGAACAGATCCTTCCTGTCTTCTTTCTTGTCCGCGGGGTCGAATACCGGTTATGGGATACATTCGGCGGGGATATCCATTTATTCGGTACATCCGGTGAGGGTTACATCCACCTTCTGGGCACGGACAAGCTCGGAAGGGACATGTTCAGCCGTATCATGTATGGGGGGCGAATCTCTCTTACTATCGGATTGATTGGGGTTCTTCTCACCTTTGTGTTCGGTATCATCCTGGGAGGATTTGCCGGTTTCTATTCGGGTTGGGTTGATGGGGCCATTCAACGTTTCATAGAAGTGATTCAGAGTATTCCCCAGTTGCCTCTGTGGATGGCGCTGAGTGCGGCGCTTCCTCCGGACTGGTCCGGATTGAGTGTGTATTTTGGTATAACGGTCATTCTGTCCTTTCTCGGTTGGACCGGATTGGCCCGTGTGGTGCGCGGAAGGTTTTTATCCCTACGGGAAGAAGATTTTGTAACGGCAGCTAAATTATTAGGGGCTGGAAAATTACGCATCATTTTTCGCCATATGTTACCTTCTTTTATGAGCCATATAATCACAGCCGCGACAATGGCCGTTCCGGGAATGATTCTCGGGGAAACCGCTCTCAGTTTCCTGGGCATCGGTCTAAGGCCGCCTATTGTAAGCTGGGGCGTGTTATTACAGAAGGCACAAAATTATCAGGCCGTGGCCATGGCGCCATGGCTGCTGCTTCCAGGCGTTTTCGTTATCATTGTTGTCTTGGCTTTTAACCTGGTGGGGGATGGATTGCGTGATGCGGCCGATCCCTACCATAAGTAAGATCGGGAGTTCATCTTGACCTCCGAAATAAAGCACCATCCGATTACGACTTCAGGTTTCGGGAGAGAATTGATCGATTTAGATATCAACGGACTGGAAGAAATAGATCGTAAAGTGGTTCTCGATCAGTATCACGATTCCGGTGGATTGCTGCTGATACGCAACCAGAATCACCTTCCGCCGGCTGCTTTGTCGGATTTTGTATCGATATTTGGTCACGTTGAGCAGAACGAAAAATATAACCCGGACTTCCTGTTGTCCGGGCACCCGGAGATTCTTAAGATTGGTAATGTTAAAGACAAAGGGGCATATGCAGCCCTCTTCGTTCAGGCAGATCCTCCACCGTTGCTTTGGCACACGGACGACTCTTTCCGGCATCCTCAGCCAATTGGATCCTGCCTTTACTGTGTAAACACCCCGCCCGTCGGTGGCGAAACCGGCTTCGCAGGGATGACGGCAGCGTATGAGTCTTTGAGCCGGGAAATGCAAAGTAAGCTAGAAACATTAACAGCGGTGCATTCGTATAACCATCTCAATGAGATGCTTCGACATAAAAACCCACACCGTCCTCCTTTGAGCGAGGAGCTTAAGCGTGAAATGCCCCCCATAAAACGTCCGCTTGTCGCGCAGCATCCGGAGACGGGAGGCAAGGCACTCTATATTCCACTGTGCCACATTGAAAAATTAGTCGGTGTGGATGAGAAGGAGGGCAGGGAATTACTGGGAGGTCTTTTGGAGCATGCCACGGGCCCAGATTTCGCTTATATGCATAAATGGAAGCCTGGAGACGTTGTGGTATGGGACAATCGGGCTGCTTTGCATGCTCCCTCGCCATTTGACGATGAAAGACATGTCCGGTTGATGTATCGATTGACCTTCGGTGGGAAGCAATTGGTGGGGTTCTAATGGAGAGGGTGGTGCTCCGGTTGCCCATTCCTTCATTATTATTCTCAATTCCGGATACGCGTTAGCCGGGGCCTGGCAGGTATAGTGGTCAGCCAAAACATAATCGGTCGTTTCTGCACGCCATGGTGTCTGTTGTTCTTACCTGAATGGGAAATTTCGCTCAAAGCTTTCGCAATCCTGCCCCCTGTGTCTGTTCCCTGCTCTTCAATGGTTATCCCTGGTTTTACGTGGCGCCTATCGGATGCTTATGCCAGGCGTGAAAGGCATTGCGGGTGTTCTGCACCACATACACCGTCAGGATGTGTGTACGGTACAGAGTTTAATAAAAGAATTATTTTGCAAGTTCCTCGTAGACTGCCCGTGCATCTATGAACTGACCTATCACATGGTTGCGTTCATCTTGTGATCGCCAGCCGGGATGTACCTCTGCCATTTGAATTAACCGATTGATCCATTGTACAAAATAGTGTGCCGAACCCCTATCCCGTATGGGCTGGTCTCCGACGTATACCCGAATGGCATTTGTCGTGGCCTGCGGATATCCGTCGTCTATGGGATGTGTGGGCTGGTCGGCTTCTACCTGCAACGTATACCACCCGCTTGAAGTAACATCCAGCCCCAGGGTAAACGCCGCTGCACGATTACCGCTGTCCAGTGGAATCCTTTCGACTATCTGGCCGTTTCTATAAATTACTGCCCGGTCCAGGGGCACAATGCTCTGCACCTTTCCTTTGAGCGTTATTTTACCGCCGTCCTCGGGTAAACGAACCACCTCACCGGGCAACTTACCGTCTATGGTGAACGTAGGCAATGGACCATTCGTAACGATCGTGTGGCCTTTCCGAAGTCCCGCCATCCAGTTGTCCCAACTCAATGGCCTGTCGCCCAGGTATACATAGGTACGTACCTGTCCCACGATCGCAGTCCGATAGAGATTGCTGATGGAGTCCTCTCCACCGGTGGGTATAATCTGAAAGTCGTTATTCAACATATGGTGCCATACGATGTAAGCTGCATGGTTGGCAGTGGACATTTCCAATGCTTCCACTGTCCCAAATGCCGCATCAACCGGAAATGCCTTGGCGCCTCCGAGGGAAGGGTTGTCACCGCTGTTAGGATCGTTTTCACCGGAAAACGGATGAACATATCCACGAAAGGCGCCCTGTTTTCCGGCAAGACGGAATACCTCCGTATTCGTCGGATGCAGGCTGTGGATGGCCGTACCCTCATATCCCGAAGCAAAGGGCGACAGCAGATGTTCTTTCAGATCGAGTAAGAAAACATGTCCGTGGAAAGCGGGCCGGTATTCTTCACCTACATGAAGAACCCGTTCGGAGGTTGACACCGGATCTACGCCACCCGTAAAAAATTGATAATCGAGAATACGGTTGTCTTTGTTAGCCACCAGCTCATTCACCACGGCCTGATCCTCTGCTTCGGACATGAACATCAGATTTTCAAGCGTGTTATGAAGGTCGCCTGCATAATTCATATGCACATGGGAGCTGCCGCTGTACCAACCCTGCTCCGGCATATCGGTCATACGCCTCAGGGACAGGGACAATGAGGTGGTTTTTTCCTCCAGAATTTCAACCTTCGCCGAATCAGGCCAGTATTCAAACCCTTTAACAGCCTCTATAGACACCTGTCCCACAGGCACTTCCATCGTGAATTCACCGTTGGAATGAAAAAAATGTTCATTCAGGCGCCCCACCCGGTGGTAGTGCCCATCAGGCGCATAGGACTTATGGTCGGAAGCTACCGCGTACACTCGCGCGGGTGTGGCCTTTCCGGTTGCGTCGTCGATGATAGTGACTGCGATCCTGCCATGCGGGGTCCGCCAGTTTTTTTCTGTGATGACTACATCGGTGATCTGCCCTCCCACCGTATCGAACAGTTTAATCTGGGGAACGCCGCGTTCGTTGGAAAGAAAAGCGATCCTGCTTCCATCCGGTGACCACCGCGGATGAAAATGATCCCATTCTCCGAACGTGATTTTGTACGGGTGTCCGCCCTCTGTTGGCAGCATGTAGAGTTGATTATATTGGCCGCCGGCATGTGAACTGTACACGAAACGTGACCCATCCGGTGACCAGTCAGGACGTGTTCGATACAGTGTCTGTTCGTTATGTATCATTCGGGCTCTGGTGATACCGTTCTGTTCCGCGGGCATCCGCCATACAGCACCAGATCCCAACGGGATACCCCGGTTGCTGAGGAACATGATCTCTTGGCCATCGGGTGACCAGGCCGGCTGGATATACAGGTCGTGATCCGAAAAATAAAGACGGCGTTTTCCAAAGTTGTTATCCTGAGTCAATGGTACGGCATCGCCTATTGCGCGGCCGTCTTTCACCGATTGGATATAGATGTTGTAGTATCCCGTGGGTTCGGTTGAAACATATGCCAGGCGGGAACCGTCAGGTGACCATGCAGGATCGAGAAACAGGTGCTCCCCGGCTTTCAAAGGTGCCGATAATCCGGTTTCCACATTTAGAATCATCAGGTCGATCGTCTGTCCATCTGTTTCTGCGGTGTAGGCGATCCATTTCCCATCGGGTGACCAGGCAGGTGAGGAATCGTAAGTTGAATTTTCGGTCAGTGCCTCGGCAATACCGGTGCCTACCTTTGAGCGCCATATGGATCCATGCATCGCAAACGCCAGCCACGCCCCGTCCGGTGACCATGCCGGCCAGCGGGGACTTTCCGGTGAGGGCGGAGGCAGATAATAGTTGTGCATGTAGTTTCCTCCTGTCCGGGCCGCAGGAAACGACTGTGCGGATGTAGATCCGGGTAGGAGAAAAAAGACCAGCGTGGCGATAACAAGGAAGCGGTATGAAAGCATATTGGCACTCCGCGGTGAGTTGCTGCATTAATCAATTTCTATCGATATTTCCTGGTTCAACCGTTCATTTTCTGATAGTGCCTCCGATGTGGTGTAGTGAAGAATCACCGCACGGCGCCAGGTATCGGTCAGGTTGACCTGGCTTTTGTGGAGCGTACATCCGTGGTGAAATATGACCGAACCCGCAGGAACCGGACAATAGACCGGATCGGCCAACCGGATGCCGTCTACAACTGGCTCATGGTGGACGGGGCGGTTTGGATCGGATGTGATATCGAAGATGCCGTGTTTATGTGATCCCGGCACATAACACATACACCCGTTTTCTTCGGTCGCATTGTCCAGGGCGCACCAGGCTGTCACAAGCGCATCCACGGGGCGCACCTTGAAATAACTCTGATCCTGGTGGAGAGGTTTTTCCTGGCCTCCAGGCGGCTTCAGCAACATCTGGTCACGGAAAAGTTTTACACGACCACCCAGCAGTCCTCGGACGATTTCAAGTATCTTGGGATGCTGGGCAAACGCCCGGAATACGGGATCGAAACGGACCATGAACGCGGTTCCCCGTACCGTACGGTTTTTGGCATTTATTCCTGCTTTATCCTTAAAAGTATCTCCCTCCCGGCCTACCGATACACCCGGGGGGGCTTTCGAGGGATCGGCGACCACTTCATCGGTCCGCTGGCTGACCGCTTCCATTTCGCCACTTGTCATGAGGTTCTCTACCACGAGGTAGCCGTTATCCGTAAAGAATTCCTTCATGTCGCGATGGATTGGCATATCTTAAAGTCACCTTGTGGAATGTGGGGTAAAATCAGACAGGGCGAATCCGCAAAGTGAAGTTGCGAAGCCCTGTGATTGATACTGGTCTGATTGCCTGGATACGGCAGATTAAACGGGAACTCCGTTCCGCGAACATCTGGAACGCCCTGTCTTGTTCTGGTCGGATCGTTTAAGTGTGCCAAGCGGGATCAACCATCGGACGGCCAGCGGCAGGAGCTTCAATTAAGATATTATTGGCATGGTGACATGTCAACGAAAACGACTGGCCGTTTATATTTAAGGAACTACGAAACAAATACTGCTTGTACTGATCGGCAGACCTCCTATCTTCTCTAATCCGATTGAGGCCGTTTCACAATTTATCAGCACGCCGATTTTCTATGTTGACCTTCCAAAATTCCCTGAAAGAGCTGTTTAGCAGCCGTTTTAAAATCCTCTGGATTTCCTCTTTTCTTATTGGTGTTCTGGATGCTCCGATGCAGGCGCTGCTCGCCGTGTATGTGGAAGCCGAAATTGAAGGAACGCCTTTGCTGTCAGCCGGACTGCGGTCTACTTTCTTACTTCTGGGTGGGCTCTTCGCAATTCCAGCAGGCACCTTATGTGATAAGATCGGTACCAAGACTACCTTTATTCTGGGTTCTACCGGAACCCTAGTCGCCGGTTTCGTGTTTCTCGTTCACAGGCCCGACCTGCTGTTTCTTCTGTGCCTGTATATCGGTGTCGCGACGGGTTTCAGCACCACGGCGGGACAGACCTACCTGATTCATGCCGCACCGAGATCGAGTCTGGGCCTTGGTTCCGCGGCATTTTTTATGGGGATGACACTCGGTTCCGCGACTGGAAGTCGTCTTGCAGGAATGGTGGTGGATACGTGGGGATTCGAGACGATGGGAGGTGCGATGGTGATTCTAACTTCCTTAGTGCTCTTGGGTACGGCCTTGTTGATGCCGGAAATCAGGGAAGATGTGAATCCATCTAAAGAGAAAGGATCTGCCTGGGGAGAGTATCTCGTGCTGCTCAAAAGGCGGGACGTGCGTCTTCTTGTTTCCGTCCGGTTTTTGCCTACCTGTTACTGGGGGGCGGCAACGTTACTGATCCCTCTTCTGATTTTCCGGGCGACCGGACAGGTTTCTGCGGCAGCGAATTACCTGGCTGTAAGTCTCGTTATCGCTACCGGGTGCCAACTTCTGGTAGGGCGCCTCGCAGATACATTCGGTCCGAGGGTCCCGACCCTTACAGCCAGCACCTGTGTCGCGCTGAGTGCAATCGGTACGGGCTTGTGCGCCGAGTCCGTGACCGGGCTTTACTTTTTTGGCATTACGGGAACGGCCGCGGCCTGGTCCGTCTCTACCATGATGCCCCGGATAATCGATTTAATTACAAGCCCGGGTGAAAGAGGGCGGGTGGTGGGAATGGCCCATCTTGGATGGAGTCTCGCTATGTTGACGGGCTCGCTATGGGGTGGGCGGGCGGTTGAATGGCACCCAGGCCTGCCGTTTTATGCAGTCTCGATCGGATGCGTCCTGACAGTGATATTCCTGTATGTGCTATTCAAACGTATAGCCGGCAGGGAACTCGCAGTTTGATCATCCTGCGAGTTTGAGTGCCGCATCGACCTCCCGGTCCCAGGTTCCGGTGACGAGAGTTCCATACTCCTGAACACCACCTGATGCGCGGGGACCGGTCAGGTACGGACGATAATCTCTACCTTCAGCGACTAAGTCTTTTTCTGCATAGTCCGCATGCAGAAAATGAAAGGCCACACCGGCCCGCTCTTTTTGAGTTCTGTTGGGACCTGTACAATGGGCCGTGCCATAGCAGAAGAATATAACGCTGCCGGCAGGAAGTTCAATGGCTACCGCATTTTCTTCGGGCGGATTGCACCTTATGTGGTGGTCACTGTAGGGATCCCGTCCGTGTTCGTATAATTCGTGATAGCTCCCCGGAACCACACGCAAGGTGCCGTTTGCTATCGTAGCGTCATGGACGGCGATCCACATGGCCGTTCCTTTCATCGGGTCCGAAATCTTGAAATAGGCATTGTCCTGATGCCAGCTGGTACCCATACCGTCCCCACCCGGTTTCAGGAACACCTGGTCGAGGTGCAGAATGTGCGGGTCACCGATCAGTTCGGAGACGGCTGACACAACCTTGGGATGAAACGGCAGCGCCCGAAAAAACGTACTGTGGCTGTACATGGGGCACAACTGCAGATTTCGCAGCTTCGAGGCAGGTGTTTTGCCATCACCGTCGGTCGCAACGTTCCTGAGTTTACCTATTTCTTTAAGCCTGGATACCTCTGCCTGTATGGCAGCGGTTTCACGATCATTGAAGAGACCGATCTTTTCCACAAACCCCGTTTCTGAATAGGACGCCACTTCATTATCTGAAAAAATCATTTGATTTCAATCTCCTGCGGTCTTCGTAATTTGATGGTTTTCCTGATTGACTTTCGATGATGAGATGAACTCCACATTATATGTCTGGAGTTCTTCATCGTTCATGAAATATATGGCAGAGGTTGGACCTACGTTTATGGAAAACCAGTAAAATTCCTCCGGTATTCCCATCTCCCGGTAATAGGCTTTGAATGGTAGATGTAACGGATCATCCCGAGATAAATCAGAACCGTGAATCGTTTTTCCGTCGAGGCCTTCCGTAGTCCAGGAGTGAACGCCGACAAGCCCACCCGCTTCAACGACCCGGTCTACCCCGGCCAGGAAGAAATCTGTTCCCCCGGATGCGATGGCCCCGTCCGAGGGGACCAGGGTATTTAGGCCGTTCGACCGCACCAGCCTGCCGGCATTCATCGATACCGCACTATTGACGGTTCCGGGCACGGCTTTTAAGATAATTGTGTCTACCTGGGGATTGGCTGCGATCATATCAGCCACTAAACTCGGGGTTGTCTCATCGAGGGTGCCTACCATAACCGCTCTGTTGCCATGTATCTGAAAAGACACAGGATTACCCGATCCATCCGGAAAGATTGATAACACCGTGTTAGCTGAATTCCCATTTCCACATCCGAGCAATTGGAAAGAGAGTATTGAGATCTTGCATAGAATCGAACAACTGACTTTCATGAGACGTCTTCCAAGGTTAATTGATTACGCCGTAGTACACTTCGACCGGTGCAGGGATATGCTCCCTCACATAATTTCCCAATAAATCCATCGAGTCATCCGAAAGGGGGGTCACTATCGCCTCAGCCGGATTACGTGCGACGGTGTATAATTGGATCAGCTTCAATTTTCCGCCCTGTTGAAGCACGTCGCTCAGTACATGGCAGTAAGCATCGATTTCCGTAATCGGGGGTGGCCGGCCGTCTACCTTCATGAACAGGCTTTGAATTACGATGGGACGTAATTTTGCGGCACTTTGTATATTCGCCACAATTTGTGCGAACGCCACCTTGGTGCGTTCGATCTTGTGGTAATAGGCGGGCGTGCCTGCATCAAGTTTTGCCCATATTTCGCCATTATTTTCGTCCAGGAACGTGAGCGCCTCACGGACGGCAGGGCGATGAAACAGTGTGCCATTAGTTATAACCACGAGTTTGACGTCCCGAAGGCCGAAGCTATCGCGGGTTTCGGCGGAGACCCTGACAACATCACGGAATCCGGGATAGGAGGTGGGTTCACCATCTCCGGAAAATGCGATGTCGTTCACGCGCTTAAGTTCCGAGGGTACGCTTGTGAATGGGGGGCGCTGAAAGAGTGTGTCATCGCGAACCCATGTTAGTAACTGTTGTAATTCCGAGGTTAAAACATCAAGGTCAACGTCACGGTACAAGGGGGCAATGGAGCGGTCTACCTGACAATATATGCAATCGAAATTGCAGATCTTGTCGGGATTCAGGTTGACACCGATAGATATGCCCTTCGATCTGCGGGACAACACGGGATACACGTACCTGTTGTCCTCCCATAATCTGGGATGACTGGACACCGCGGCCCGGACTGCCTGGTCCTCAACGAAGTTTTTATCCTGGATATGGGCCACGGTTATCCTTCCTCTTTGGGCGGTACCACACACAGAAACCCAAGGGATCCCTCGCCGATACTCTCAAATTGATGCTGCTCGTTCGGCTCAATATAGACCACATCTCCGGGACCTACCTCATGTACCTCCCAACCCATGAGTACCCTTGCTCTGCCTTTCAGGATGTATACCCCGTGATCATGATCGTGGCGATCAAAGGACGACTGCCCCCCCGGTTCGATCTCAAAGTAACGCATTGCGAAGTTGTGAGCCCCATCATCCGGTCCAATAACCACCCGCACCGATCCTCCTACGGCGCCCCCGGCCGTGTACGGCTCCATCTCCACATTTTCCCACTCGTGCGCGCTTTGGCCGTCTCCCTTGTATCTGTGTACCACGCCCATCTTTGGATCCTTTCGTACGTCCGTAGGCCCGGTGAGGCCGCTACATGAAATTTCTAACGCCGCTCCCATGTAACTCTGAAATGCGTTCTGCGGCCTCTTGTTCAAAACCTATTGCAACCAGTTCTCTCACCCGTTTATTGTGCATCTCATGGTATAAATCCCTCAACCGGTCCCGCCCCCTGGACAACTGTTCCGGATGAGTACCGCCACCGGCCAGCGTCATCATGGCTTTGAGAACGAAAGGACTGGTCCCGGACGCCTGCTGAAGGAAAGCGGTTCGTTCTTCCGCCGCATTTAAAAGCTGCTCCTTTATCGATGGATCCTGTTCGATATGGTAGCTGAAATGGGAAATGCCATATCCCACGTGCCGCCCTTCGTCCTGCCGTGCCAGTTTGAAAGTCAGAGCGGTTACAGGGTCCGGGGCTATCTCTTCGAGAAACATCAGCAATTCCATAAAGGTACCCTCCCCAAGCACGTGCATAAGGAACGAGCCATTAGAATAGTTGTCCTGCGACAATAGACTGCGGAGGGACCATTCCGTGGCCGCTGAAACGTATTGTAGTCCTCCCCCGTTAGCCAGTGCCCGTTTCGTGAATACTTCGGCGTGTCGCGCCTCGTCCATCACTTGTGTGGCCAGGAACAGGACGACTTCCGTGTACTGGGGATCTATGCGGCTTATGAATTTTGCGGGCAGGTACATGGCCAGGTATTCATTCTGAATAAGAAACGTGCAGACCTGGCACACAGCCTGCTCGAGATCATCAGGAAGCTCCGGAAGATCGTTCCATGGTATATCCGTGGTGGCATCCCACTGGCCGGCTTTTCCCCGTTCGTAAAGATCCGCGATATTGTCCGCCCATACTTCAGACCTCTCGCGTATAGAAAACCCGAAATCGGGTGTATTCGGATCGACGACTGATCCCCGCTGCGCCAGCCCTTTATTGGGTAAAGCCACTTCGGGCACATTCCCCGCCTGACCGACGAAACAATCGCGCATGAGCACACCTTTACCGGTCTGGGGATCTACCTTTACCCCCCAGTCGGGTGTGCCCCAGGAGGAGGTGTCTGGCAGTTGTATGATGGGGTCTCCAGACATACTTCTTTTCCTTTCATAGGTGTACCATCTGATCCGATTACCACCCCCCCTAGGGGATTGCTATCGGAAAGGAACATCATGATACATACGTTTCCGATTCCATGATAAACGGAATGTCGCAAAAACACAAGATGTACTTGTTTTCTCGTGCCATATCTCAATCGGAGCCTCTTGGGTCCCTGTCGTGTTTCTCCCTGGAGTATCTCTCAGGGGACTGACATCGGTACGGACGGTTTCTCATCACGAACACCCATAAAAGGCCCCGTGATACGGTTCCAGGGAGCGATGGGGTTCAGGTGGGAGCCCATGGCTTCAGCCCCCCGCCAAACCCGGTCGGGCGCGGCGGACTAAAACGACCAACGTTCAGGCCGGTGAAGACGCTGCCTTCCTCATTCCGTGTAGGTTTCGATATGCCTGCCGGGCGGGAAGACCGGTCACATGTTTAGGATCTGCCGTCGGTTCAATCCGTGGTCAGAATAGTAGACGCCTGCTCCGGAATCGGGCACGAATGGTGCCCAGTCACTCTTTGTGAAAAAGCAAAACGGTGAAGTCACACACCCCTTTAGGCCTACGACCAGGAACGTGCGGAGGAATCAAGCATCGAATCATTGACCTGTTGATTCACGGAGATTAAGCGCCGACTCTTATGTTTCCGTCTCTCTATGAATCCATGAACCGATGATGTACAATTACTGTGCAGGAGGAACAATTGGCAGCTGCATCCTCGGGAGTTTATCGTCACGCATAGCCGTGTGATATACGAATGTGGCGATGATCACGGCCGCCTGTTTCAGGTCGTCTTCTACCACATATTCCGAAACATCTACATTGGTGTGATGGGTTCGAGTGCGATATTCGATGGGGTCCTGAATGAACTGGAATCCCGGTAGCCCCGCCGAGTGGAATGAGAGGTGATCCGTGCCCCCCGTGTTACGGGTGGTCACGGTGGTGGCATCGAGGTAATGAAAAGGTTTCAAATATGCCTCGAATATTGGCCGCACCGCTTCGTTTCCCTGGAGGTAAATTCCCCTGATCTTACCGGTGCCGTTGTCCATGTTGAAGTAGCCTGAAAAGTTCTCGTGTTCCTCTTTCAGCTGCATAGTCATCAGGTCGGCAAAATGGTTTTTAACATAATTAACCGATCCGAGTAAGCCCTGCTCTTCACCGGACCAGAGGGCGATCCTTATGGTCCGGCGTGGCTTCACTCCAATCGATTGCAGTATTCTTACGGCTTCCATCATGGCAGCGCAGCCGGAGGCGTTATCCGTGGCGCCGGTACCGGAATGCCAGGAATCCAGGTGGCCGCCCAACATGACGATTTGGTCCTTTAACTGCGGGTCTGTACCCGGTATTTCCGCGATGACATTGTAGGCTTTGGTGTCATCATCGTGAAACTTAGTTTTGAGGTTTAATTCTAGCTTCACCTGGATGTTTCTGTCCATCAATCTCAGGATTCTGCCATAGTGTTCTTTGGCCATAACGAACGCCGGATATGTATCTTCTTCATCCACTTGATAGGGACCATGTGAGCCGACCCGTAAGACGCCATGGTCTCTGCTGCTCGGCTCGATGTAGGCGGCCACCCCCTCATCCTTGAAAAAATACCTCATGGCCCTTGCTGTTTTCCGGAATCGGGATCTTCGATTCTGGCGTTCCGCATAGCTGCTCTGCTCGCCCGATTCGATCGCGCGAGCCTGTTCGGCCAATCCTTCGGGTGTGTTTCGCGTGGCATCCGGTGTGAAATGAGGATCTGGTTCGATCGGTTTGCGGTTCATCACGATCTTACCCTTGAGTTTCCCACGGTATTTTTCAAAATCTTCCGTTGTAGATATGTCTGTGAATACCGGTGTCCCTTTGACGGTTCCCCGTGTCCCCGGCGTCCACGCCTTGGGATAAGCCAGCAAATTCTGATAGTGCGGTTCGAGCATTTCCACAGAGAACCTTTCCACCGTCCAGCCCCGGCCAAATTCTCCCCATGGTTCCAGTTTCGCGTTCTGGAGTCCCCACTCAGCCATCGAATCCCGAGCCCATTCGCCGGCATGTTTCAGGTTGGGAGATCCTGTCAGACGGGGACCGGCCACATCCGTCAGGTACCGAAGGGTCTCCATGACCTGAGACTTCTGAAATCCTTCAATCTTGATACGCGCTATCGTGTGATGGTCAACCGGTTCCTCCTGGGCGCGCGCAATCCCGAAGAGGACAAATACCATCATGAGTGAAAATATCAAATAGTGTTTCATGGGTTTACCTCCCTGAAAAGGTTTAAAACGTAAATTCACACAAAAACTTCGAAAACCGAACCAGTATCGGGTTGTTTTACCACTTCAATCCGGGCAGGAAACGCGTCTTTTAGTCGCTCCAGATGTGTTACCACGATTATTTTTTCGAAATCATCCTTTATTCCCTGAAGTGCTTCGATAAGGAACTCCAAACCCTCCGCATCCTGTGTGCCGAACCCCTCGTCTATCACAAGTGTCAGCAGCCGTGTTCCCGCTCTATGGGCCAGGAGTTTCGACAGGGCTATACGCAGTGCAAAATTGGTCCGGAAAGCTTCTCCGCCAGAGTACATCTCATAGGGCCTCGTACCCATCTCATCACTGATATGAATATCAAGAGTTTCCCTTGTTCCGCCGGTTTTGAGATTGCGCAGCGGTTCGATCGTAATTTGAGTTCGGTTACCGGTGAGACGACTCAGTATTCGATTGGTTTCCTCTTCAATTTCCGGTATGGCAGTTTCAATTATCAGGGCTTGAATGCCGTCCTTTCCAAACGCTGTGGCCAGTTTCTCATAGACCTGGACGTCCTGTGAGGCTTTATCCCGGCATTCCTTTATTTCCGGCCGTTCCGTGGCCATTTTCTTGAAGCGTAACGCCCTCTGCTGCTCACCACCCAACTGCCGATTGGCTTCATCCTGCTCCCGCTGTAAAACAGATCGGCGGTTCCTGAGAAAAACTAATTCGCTCTCGATCTGTTCTGCCTCGGTCGTGCCCTCTTTCAATTCTTCAATACGTTTACTGACCTGATGAATCTCTTCTTTGAGTTTTGCGGTACGCTTTTCAAAATCTGCGAGAGATTCTTTCGATTCGTCAAACTGACGGACCGCCAGTTCCAGCTCCGTCTTTTTTGAAACGACATCCTTCAAGGAATTTATACGGTTTTCTACATTTTTATGGTGTGCTTCAGCATATCCAAGGGCGCTGATTTCACCAAGTAAAGTTTTCAGGTGCTGACGCGATTCCAGTGCGTATGCTTCCTCGTTGAGCTGCCGGTCGAGTTCCTCGAGTTTTTCCTTTGTCGGGGCGAGTGTGTCATTCGCAGTTTTATATCTTGAAGATGCATCATCCAACCGGGATTTGTCGCTTTCAAAGTGTTGCAGATCCCTTAGTTTATTCTTTGCGGCAACGTGGAGTTCCGAGGAATACCCTATATCGACTATTTGTTCCTCTATATCCCTTATGTTCCTATGCAGATCGGGAGCGAATGCGCCGTTATTCAATTTATCTTCCAAAGCTCTTACCTGTTTCTTTACGGCAATAATTTCATTGGCGGCCTCAGATGACTCCCGCACCCCGGCATCAGCTGCCGCAAGCGCCTGCTGCAACTCAGGCAGCGCTTTAAGCCGCGGTTGTGTTTTTTTAAATAAAACGACAAGTCTCTCGCGTTCTTCCTGATACAATCTGATACGTTCTTGGTGTTTTTGTATCTCCTCCGCGTGATTTTTGATCGATTCTCCGAGGTTGACTTCAATACTGTCCCGGCGATGATCATCTAGCTGTGCGTCGCAGAGCGGACAGTTAGTGCTAACCCCTCTTCTCAGCATGTTGAGCTTTGTATCCACATCAGCATCTTCATGCTCATACATCCTGATCTTATTTTTTAACAGTTCAACCTGTCCGTTTAATTCCTGCCCCTTCTCGCTTATCTTAACCTGTTCCTCTTCGACGATGCGGAGCTCTGCAAGCTTAACTGTGTTTTCCGATACATCCTGTTTGTATTTAGATAAAATTTTCGATTTTCGATTTAACTCAGTCAATCGCAGTTTGAATCCCCCGATTTCGCCCTGCAATGCAGTCTGAAGCGTAGCGGCCTGATCCCGGAGTGCCCGTAACCGTTGTTGAAGCGCATCATGTTCAATTCGATTTCTTTCCAACTTGTCGTCGTCCCTGCGGGCATCGAACAGATCTTTAACCCCGTTCTCGATATTTTCACCTTTTGCGAGGATGTTCATGGTTTCTTCGACTGCACGTTCTGCCGATTCGCGTCTCGCCACGTAAAGCTGTTTTTGTCTTTCAATCTCATGCCGCTCAGCCTCGATCGAACGCACCAATTCTGTTTTTCTTTGTTCAAGCTGTCGGTCTGTCTGGGCTTTCTTATTCAGTTGTTCGTATTCCTTGGAAATCGTTTGAAAATCCCGATAGGCATGTTCGATTTGATCCCGCTCGGACAGTGCTTTTCTGTGAGAATCCACCCGCGCATTCAAAGCGGTCATTTGCTTTGAAAATTCAAGGTGTTCATCGTTGAGGGTTTTGTGTCGGGTCTGCTGTTCGATTATCTGGATTGCGGCATCTTTAAACCGGGCCTGTCGGATACCGAGTTCACCTAATTTTTGATCGATGTCAGCTTGCTGTTTTTCAATCTGCCGGATACCGGATTCAAGTGATTCAATTGAATTAAGACAGTCTTTCTGATCGGTCAAGGCTGCGTCAATATCCGCAAGGTGCCGATCGCATTCATTCCTCACCTGTTCTGCCCGTTGCATGTGCAGCCGGGATCTATCCCTCAGGTCTTCGTAACGCCATAGGCCGAGGATGTCAGCAAGGATCTCCTTGCGTTCCCGTGCGCTGCGATTGGTAAATTCGTCCGCCCGGCCTTGAAGAACGAACACTGAGTTTGTGAACGTCTTGTAATCCATCCTCAGCACGTCTATGATTGTTGCTTGAGTCGCCGTGATGCTGGGTTTTGTGAGGGGGAAATATGCTTCCGATTCCTGGCTGTAGATCTGGAATTCCAGGTTGCTCTTTCCACTGCGTCCCGACCTGTACTGGCGCAGGATTCTGTACCTATCGCCTTCAAGTTGGAACACAAACTCGACCGCCATGTCTGTGGTTCCCATCCTGAGCAGGCGATCGTCGGGTTTTCGGTCTCCAGAGGCTTTACGGGCTTCCCCCCAGACCGCCCATGTCATAGCATCGAGCAAGGCGGATTTTCCGTGGCCGTTATCGCCCGACAGGCAGACCACATGTAAAGGGGTGAAGTCCAGTGTGGGAACCTGGTCGCCGTAGCTGAGGAAATTCTTCAGATTCAAACTTACCGGGATCATTGGTTATACCTGGGTGCGCCAGTAATTGAGGCATTCCGCGATGGTCTCCTGCCAGGTGTAGGTAGGAGCCCAGCCGGTTGCCTCACGAAACTTGCTGGCATCGCCGATAAGGACAGGAACATCGGAGGGGCGAATGCGATCCGGTTCAGTCCGTGTAGAGATCTCACAATCCGAGAGGCTGAGCAGATGATCCAATATCTGCTGAACCGAGGGGTCGTTTCCAGAGCATACATTGTATACCTCTCCCCATTCACACGCCCCGTCAAGACAAATCCAGTAAGCTCTTACAATATCTTTAACATTAGTCATGTCACGGATTGCATCCAGGTTGCCATGGTAGATGACCGGTTCCCGCAGGCCCTTTTCGATTTGTGCGATCTGCAGACTGAAGGATGCTTCCGCAAAGCCTTCGTGCCGTCTGGCACCGCTATGATTAAAGGCCCTGGTTCGGATGATTTCCATACCATAACTTTTGGTGTATTGATAGCCTAGAGTATCTTGAGCTACCTTACTGCAGGCGTATGGTGAAAGGGGGCGCAATGGGTTATCTTCCCCGATCGGTATTTCTGCCGGATGGACCAGGCCATATTCTTCACTGCTGCCGCATATCTGAATCCGGCAGTCGGGACAGACTTCCCTGATGGCTTCAAACAGATTGATTTGCCCGACCACGTTTGTCTGCATACACTCAGCAGGAGCAAGCCAGGATGTAGGCACATGGGACATGGCGGCTGCGTGGAAGCACCGCACAGGCTTGTATTTTCTCAGGATAGCATAAAGGCTGTGGGTATCGGAAAGGTCACCGATTTCCCAGTGGACTTTGGGGTTGTGAACCAGATGATTCACGTTTTTCATGTCGGACCGCCGCCGCCGTATGGCCACAACATCGTAGTCCGGTTCGTCCGATAGGATATAGTCAATTATAGTGCTGCCCACCATGCCTGTGGCTCCTGTTACGAGCACTGTGTCCATTACAGTTTACCTCCTGATTTCTGTCTATTATCTAAGCCTTCCGCCTGCTCCCGATGTTCAGAGATCAGCTCGTTTTCTAGTTCTTGCGCATAGGTTTTCATATCGTCTTTGAACGGTTCCAGGTCCGGGTTGTTTTCAAAATAGCGATCTAATGCATCCAATACACCCAGGTCTTCGGACACGGATGCACGACGCACCCGTTCCGGCGCGGTGGTTTTACGGACAATCGAAGCTACATAAAACGCGTCCTTCAGCTCGTTCCGTATGGCCTTGAGGTCTACAAGATGCTGTCTGTCTTCCTGGACCGAATAGATGACTCTGACAATCGCATCCGCCAGTTTTCGCCTTTTAATTGCTGTTACCACGGCTGAAGTAGGTTCTTCCTCAAGTTTTATATCCACCTCAACTGTTACAAATGGCCTGGCGGGTGTCTGGACGAATTGATACGACGTATCCCCCTTTTTAACGTATTTCACCAGACAAAAACCGCGGTCCTCAAACTCCTCACCAAAATCCACGCGTTCGATGCTGCCAGGATAAATGACATGTGGATTTCCGGAAGGGTTCAGATCTTGAAATCGATGGACATGTCCGAGGGCGACGTAATCGAAGGCCGGATTCGCCAGGACGCTCGTTAAAATGGTGGGGTCATGGCCGATTACGGCTGCCCGTTCTGTCCCGGCCAGTTTTGCATCCGTTGCCGCTATATGAGCCATGAGAAAACAGGGGATGGATTGATCTGCCTGGTCAGCGAAAGATCGGATGATATCGGTGCAGATTTCCTCTATACGCTGGCGGACTTCGACCTCTGGAAGGTCTTTGTACACATCTCGGGTTAGTAGTGTACTCTTCATGGGCCAGGGTAAACAGGCTACCTGAACGGGGCCTTGCGCCGTTTCCACCACAACACATTCCGGCCGGGAGATCACGTGGATATTCCGCAGTCCCAGGGTTCCGAAAATATCGATCGATGATGCTTTACCGAAGGATACTGGGTTGTCGTGGTTCCCCACGACCATTACAACGGGTATACCTTCATCACTGAAACGCCGGAATTGGGCTGCAAATTCCCGTTGGTGGGTGGGATTCGGATCGCAGGTACGGTAAGCGTCACCGGAGAAAAGAACCAGTCCCACATCCTCCTTCAATGCGGTGTCGACGGCAAAACTCAGACATCCCACAAAATCCTGGAGGCGTGTGTGCAATCCTGTGTCCGGCTCCAGACGACCGTAATTCTCTATTCCCATGTGAATATCGGCGAGATGTAGGACTTTGAGAGACATGGGATTTGACTTCTAATCGGGGAGGTTTCGGTTGGAATCCTAATAACACGTTTAGTATATAATGCGGATATTTTGGTGTCAAGCCTGAAATATTGTTTCTCAGATACTTGGTCCTGTATATATTTCCTTCTCTTTTCGTCCAGCGTCAGCCTACTTAAAATATGGTTGCTCCCCATGCGAATATCACCATATCTCTGCATCGGATTCGGAGTCGTCTGCATGTCATGGGCGGCCATATTAATTCGGCTTGCAGACGCCCCGCCACTGGTAGTAGCAGGATATCGTCTGTCGATGGCGGTCGTGATCCTTTTACCGTTCGCATTCCTGAGATCACGCGAGGAGTTAAAAACCCTTGATGGCAGAACCTGGGGATGGGCCGTTCTGTCCGGGATCTTTCTGTCAATACATTTTGCGGGTTGGGTCTCGTCCCTGTCCTATACGTCGGTGTCGAGCTCTGTTGTAATCGTTACGACCTATCCCATTTTCGTCGGTATAATCTCTCACGTGTTTCTCCGGGAAAAAGTCACAACTTCAATGATGGCTGGCATCCTGGTCGCTTTTTCAGGTGGCACCGTTATCGGATACGGAGACTTCTCCACCGGTGGTAATGCCCTGTTTGGAGACGGACTGGCGCTTTTGGGCTCGATCTCCGGTGCAGGTTATTTTTTAATCGGACGACGATTGAGAGCGCATGTAACACTCCTTTCGTACATTACAGTGGTGTATACGACTGCCGCGATTGTGCTGTTAATCCTTGCATTTGGCACCGGCAATTTCATGAGCGGGTATTCATGGACTACCTATGCATTCATTCTTTTACTCGCCGTCGGGCCCCAGCTGCTGGGGCACTCATCGCTTAACTGGGCTTTAAAATACCTGTCCGCGGTTTTTGTCAGCATCAGCACCCTCGCTGAACCGGTGGTCTCTACAGTGCTTGCTGCCTTAATACTGGGTGAGGGGATCACCACCGGAAAAATTGCTGGAAGCTTGCTGGTCCTCAGCGGTATATTTTTGGTGATGGGACAGGAGCGCTGGACCAGGGCCAACAATAACCCCCGGAGTTCCCACAATGAGCAATAAACGGAATACGTCTCACTTTCGTGTGGCGATTGTCTCTCACGACTCAGAGGATGTCCCGTCCTGGGTGATTGAACAGGTGGAAGAGGCTGGGGTCGAAATTAGCTGCAAGGCATGCCGTACCAAGGAAGATCTGGCTGAGGCCGGAGGACACGCAGACGTAGTGTGGGTATTCGGCGGGTGGGATATATTGAGTGGGGAGCATGTCGGGTACCTTGATGTGCTCCGGGCATGTGGCGCTGTTATCAGGTCGGGCAGCGGGACCGACAATGTTGCAGTGGAGCAAGCCACCAAACGCGGTATTCTGGTATGCAATACGCCGGATGCCACGGCGGAAGAGGTCTCGGATCACGCCATAGGTTTATACTTTGCTCTCATACGCCGAATCGGTACGCAAAACAGGCTGATGAGGGATGGCATATGGGATCTCACCCGTGGGCACCCATATCAGCGGGTGACCGGTCGGACACTCGGAGTTATTGGTTTTGGCCATATCGCACGCTGTCTCGTACGGAAAATGAGCGGATTTGATCAAACTATTTGTGTGTATGATCCCTATGTTCAAGATCAGGTAATCGAAGACCTCGGAGCGAAAACGGCATCGCTGGATGAAATGCTCATGAATTCCGACTGGGTAAGTGTACATTGCCCCCTATTACCCCAAACCCGAAATCTCATTGGGGAACGTGAACTGCGGCTCATGAAGAACCACGCCTTTCTCATCAACACGGCAAGGGGTCCGATAGTCGACGAGGCCGCACTCATCACCGCTTTACAGGAAGGTTGGATTTCGGGGGCCGGACTCGATGTTTTTGAACAGGAACCCATTCCACCCGACCATCCGATTTTAGGTCTCGACAATGTTGTTCTGACGCCACATATTGCAGGTTATTCGGATCAGACACATCATAATTTCTGGTCCCTGTCAGTTGAAATGGTCATCGATATGTCAAACGGCCGCTGGCCGCGGTCGTGTGTGAATCCGGAGGTTAAACCCAGATGGCCCTTAAACTAAGTCTTCAAAGGAGAGCCCCATGCCTTCCAGCCAGGAACAGATCCGCTTAACAATGGCACAGGCGATCGTAAAATATCTGTCCGTACAGTTCAGTGAACGCGATGGTAATGAACGCCGTTTTATACCCGCTATGTTCGGCATTTTTGGTCATGGTAATGTTGCCGGGCTGGGCCAGGCGCTTTTTGAATATGGTGAAGACTTACCATACTTCCAACCCTGTAATGAGCAGTCGATGGTTCATACTGCGTCCGGGTACGCAAAAGCCAGTTGCAGGCTGTCAACTATCGCCTGCACGTCTTCGATCGGACCGGGGGCCACGAATATGATAAGCGGTGCAGCCACCGCGACCATCAATCGCCTGCCCGTGTTGCTTTTCCCTTCCGATTATTATGCGACCCGGCACCAAGGGCCGGTGCTTCAAGAGCTGGAACACCCTGTCTCAGCGGATGTCAGCGTGAATGATTGCTTTCGGCCCGTGAGCCGTTTCTTCGACCGGATCTCCCGGCCTGAACAGTTGTTGACGGCATTACCTGAAGCCATGCGTGTACTCACCGATCCGGCTGAGACCGGTGCCGTGACCATTGCCGTCCCTCAGGATGTTCAAGCCCATGCCTGCGACTACCCGGTCCATCTGTTTGAAAAACGTATTTGGCGAATCGAACGTCGTCCCCCTACCGAAGAAAGAGTCAAGGAAGCCATTGGCATGCTCAGATCTGCGAAAAGGCCGTTAATTATCGCCGGTGGCGGAATCCATTATTCAGAAGCTTGGATCGAGCTTCAAGCCTTTGCCGGTCAGTGCGGCATTCCGGTAGGTGAGACGTTCGGTGGAAAAGGGGCCATTAAGCAGTCATCGGATATGGGTCTCGGAGGGGTTGGTGTGACGGGCACCCCGGCTGCGGCTAAACTGGCCGCTGAGGCTGACCTGATCTTAGCTGTAGGTACACGGCTTACCGATTTTTCGACCGGGTCACAGGGAGCTTTCGCCAACCCCGATGTCAAGTTTATCTGTGTCAACGTCAATGGCCACGATGCGTACAAGCAGGGGGCATTGCCTATAGTGGCCGATGCCAGAGAGGCACTGAAGGCCTTGACGGCGGGAGCCCTTAAGGCGGCTATCGGCCCTGACGAATCTTATGTAGAGGAGATTAAAACGGCTAAGGCGGCCTGGGAGAAAACCGTGGCCGATGAAATTTATGTCGATCATCCAGGTGAGTCTGTGAACCCCGCCCGCCTGGTTCAAATCCTCAATGAAGAGGCTGGAGCAGAAGATTGTGTCGTCGCCGCGGCCGGGAGTCCTCCGGGGGACCTGCACAGGTTGTGGAACGTAACGGCGGGGGCATCGTGTTACCTTGAATTTGGGTATTCCTGTATGGGGTGGGAAATCCCTGCCGCCCTGGGTATTCGAATGTCGGGTAAACACGACGAAGTTTTTGTATACATCGGCGATGGTACTTATTTGATGAATCCTACGGAGCTGATGACCGCCATGCAGGAAGGATTAAAAGTCACCATCGTGATTTCCGAGAACCACGGTTATCAGATTATATGGTCATTACAGATGGCACGTGCCGGACGGGAGTTTGGTAATGAATTTCGTGCCAGGGACGAAGGCGCCAACAAACTTGAGGGAGAGTATCTACCAATCGACTTCGCAAAGAACGCGGAGAGCTTCGGTGCACGCACCTGGCATGTTAACACCCCGGAAGGTTTGCGGGCGGCTTTGAAGCAGGCCCGGGAAGAACCCCGGGCCTGTGTCATAGTTTGCGAAACCGAGAAACACCGGTTCCTTCCTCCGTCCGGAGTATGGTGGGATATCGCCTCGGCTGAGGCCAGCAACGATCCGATGACAAGGAAATTACGGGAAGGCTGGGAAGCGGAACGAAGAACGCTGCAGCGGTTTCATTATTAAACGTGGAGACATGGACATGAACATACGTATCGGCAGCGCTCCGGACTCCTGGGGAGTGTGGTTCCCTGAAGATTCTTTGCAGACTCCCTGGCCGCGATTCATGGATGAAATCTCTGCCGCAGGATATAAATGGACGGAACTTGGCCCCTATGGCTATCTACCCACTGAAATTGAGATTATTGAAGCGGAATTGGCGAAGCGGGATTTAAAGGTCTGCGCCGGTTTTGCCATGGGAAACCTCGAGGAACCTGAGTTATGGCGGGAACTGGAATCCCAGGTTATCGGTGCGGGGAAAATCCTGGAGGCGCTGAATGCGGAATACCTCGTGGTGATAGATGGAACATACTCCAATCTTTTCACCGGCGAACAGGTTGAACCCAAAGCATTGGATCATGACCATTGGCAACATTTGATCGCGACCACCCACAAGATAGCCGACATCGTATCAGACCGTTTTAATCTCAAGCTGGTTTTCCATCCACACGCAGAAACGCATGTGGAATTTGAAGACCAGATCGAGCAGTTTCTGGACGATACGGATCCGTCTCGGGTCTCCCTCTGTTTCGATGTCGGACACCACGCCTACAGGGGCGGAGATCCGGTCGCGTTTATGAGAAAACACCATGCCAGAATACCCTACCTTCACATAAAGAGCGTGGATCCCGAAATGCAGAAAAAAGTGGAAAATGAAAACATACCTTTTGCTACGGCAGTATCCATGAATATGTTCTGTGAACCCTCGGTCGGCGCGGTAGATTTCCAGGCATTGAATGATTTATTGACTGAACTGGATTTTGAGGGTTTTGCTATTGTCGAACAGGACATGTATCCCGTGTCGTTCGATCGGCCGCTGCCAATTGCGAAAAGAACGCTCGAATATCTCAAGGCAATCGGCTTGGGTCACTGACTCGCTCTTCAACATGCTGCTTTCGATCCAGCCAGCATCCGGTTTCATGAATGATCGGCAGATACCCCGTGCTCGTCAGAAACTCGTTGACGATTTCCGGTCCCATGAATCGAAATGTATTCCGAAACAGGCCTACCCATTCGTCCAGCGAACCGCACGACTGAACATCAAGCCATGACCTGAACGAACCGTTTTCGTCTCGCAATTGTTGTATGACCCCGGCGTTGTGAATAGCCGCGTCGATCTTCATGCGATTCCTTATGACAGCTGCATCCTGGAGCAGGCGTTCTCGGTCCCTGTCCTTATAGGCTGCCACCTTGTCCACGTCAAAACCTTGGAACGCCTTACGGAATCCTTCCCGCTTTTTAAGAATCGTCAGCCAGCTCAACCCGGCCTGGTTAATCTCGAGCACGAGTCGCTCGAATAAATCGTTATCGTGATATAGCGGATACCCGTATTCTTCATCATGGTATATCGTCAATAACGGATGCGCGGAAGCCCAGGCACATCGCCTTCGGTCAGTCATGATTATGCCTTAAGTTCGTATTCCACAGCGTAGATGCGTAATATCCATGCCGGTAATCAGGTCTTCCGGAATGTGTCTTACACAATTGTGAAGTCCCAGTTTCGCACGCTTCTCCTTGATTGTAAACCGGGTCACGCCGGTGTTGGCGATCTCTTCAAGTCTATCGTGTCCGTCAAAACTAAAGCCCATAACGGCACTTATCATCAACCGCATGAACATACCGTGGGAAATGAGTACGGTACAAAGGCCGGTATCAGCGATACTTCCATGTATCTGATCCGCTACTCGATCCGCCCTTTGAGCAGCCAAGTCCTTCGATTCGAGAGGCTTGCTTTTCCACCATCCGGACTCATCGATCTCGTCCGGAAGAATCATCGCGGGGTATTCTGCGAGGATCCCCGATCTTGACATGCCCGGACAACCTTCGTAAGCGCCCGCTTCATGACCGCTCACAACACCGCCGACTTCATGTATGTCAATCCATGCTTCGGGGACGACATCTGTTTCTGCGAGGTAAGGAGCGATCGTCTCCAGCGTTCTTCTGAACGGACTAACGAGAATCCGTTCGGGTTTGATGTGACGTAGCCTGCCTGCCAGACATTCGGCCTGCTGAGATCCCGTAGGACTTAGGGGCGGATCTTCGACGCGGGATTCAAGAGGCCCTGCGTTATTGGCTGATTCTGCGTGTCGGACGATATAAAGTTCCATGGCTCGTTAGAGGGACGAACGAGGCGGGGTGAAAGGTCCCTTCCCGCTCCCTCAGAATTTAACTCCTTTCTTGAAAGATAGACTCAGGCTGATCGTTTCATCCAATAATATAGTGGGATACCTGCCATCAGGAGCATCCCCCCCAATACAATAGACTCCAAACCGGTGCCGTAAATAATCCATATGACAAATATCAGGCCAATGACCGAGATAGCCGGCGTGAGTCCTGCGCGGCGCGGGGGAAACGCTGAAGGATCCCGTTTGGACATCACGTATTCGCCATATGTCGTAGTAACATGAGGTATAAGCGTCATCAGGACCGATAGAAGGACTATAAATTCAAAAGTATCGAGCAAAGTGCGGGAAAGTCTCAGGGCCACAAGCAGGCTGGCTATTACACCGGCGATTATCAGGCTAACGTACGGTGTGTGGTATTTCCGGTGAATTTGCGCCAGGGCCGTGGGGAAAAGCCCGTCTGCAGCCACCCCAAGCGGTATCCGCCCTGAGAGCAATATCCATCCATTCAACGTGCCGATCCCTGATACCAGTGCCCCTACGGCCATGAGCGTACCACCCCAGGATCCGAGAACCCTGGCAGCCGCCAGGGCAACGGGGCTGGAAGACTGTGCAATTTCATCGTTAGACAGAATACCCATGACACTGATACTGATCAGTAGGTACACGACGGTCGTTATACCGAATCCTATCAAGGTACTTTTTCGGATGGAATTCGGATTATCAACCTCTTCCGCAGGTACTGTGGCGGATTCAAGGCCGGCGAAGGCCCAAACGGTTAATGCGGCACCCGCGGATATCGCAGCAATGATAGATCCCGTGTCCGGGCTGTGCGGCGCAAAGGGTGTGAAATTTCCCGGCTCAAAATACCATATGGCCACCACGCTGAATGTTAACAAAGGTATTAACTTGGCGGCCGTTGCGACGACCGTAACGGCCGCTCCTTGCTTTATACCGGTGATATTGATGCCTACCAGTACCCAGATGAGAAAGAGGCACATTACAACTTGCAGGGCGGGACTGTTTTCGAGTGTTTCATTAAAAACACTGAGGTAACCTACCGTGGCGATTACGATCGCCGCATTGCCTATTATGACACTAAGCCAGTAACTGAATGCGATCTCAAATCCAACAAAATCGCCGAAGGCCCTTCGCGCATAGACGGAGGGGCCCCCGCTCTTGGGATAGGCGCTGCCCATATCAGCATAAATGACGGCGAGGAAGAAATAGCCGACTGCGGTGAGAATCCAGGATACGATGGATAGCGGACCGGCCTCATTCGCAAGTGAGGCCGGCAGGGTATAGATCCCGGTACCTACCATGTTCCCGACAATCAGAGCCACGGCGGAAATCATGCCCATGCCTTTTATCAGGGTGCGACCGTTCGTCTGATTCATCGGGATCTCCGTGTTGTCATGCCAGCAGTGGCGGATCGGATTCACGACGTTTCAGGAATGCGGTCATACAGTGGATCGCACCCCAGCCCTTGCGTAGCTCTGATACATCGACAGGAATGACTTCTACGTCGTGTTTCTCGAGTAATTTAATTGTTTCAGGCACATCATGGGGGATTACTATTTTACGAGGTGCGAGCGCAACGAAGTTTAAGGCGAGGCAGTTCCGTAACTCATCGATTGAAGGTACTTCGAGGATTTCGATACCTTTCCTGTTTAATGGCTGCCAAACGTCGTAAGGCGTCTGCCATGGAAACATAATCGCAAGATCGTGGTCCAGCATGTTGAATAGGCCATCCACATGAGCGTGACCGTATGGGATAGGGAATCGGACAAATTCCTTTACTCCGATCGACCGCAATGTCTCCTCCACCTGCCTAGCACCCTCGGCGTTCGCCCGTACGCCCGTCCCTATGACAACAGTCTCGCGGTCTACCCACATGGCACATGCTCCCTCGAAGACACCCGCCCCGTGGATCGTTTTGACGACAGGCACTCCCAGTTTACCCAGTGACTCGGCTACATAGCGCTCTTCACCCCGCCTTGCGGCGATTGCATGCCTGGCAAGAATGGCGCCCTCCGGAGTCATGAACACCGAATCGCGCATGAACAAACCGTTGGGGCGGTCCCCGCGCATGTTCTCTACGTAATGTACATCAATGCCGTGCTCCCGATATATATCAGTGAGCCGGTCGTGCTGCTCCCGGGCTTTAACCGGATCCATCAAGTCGAGCCATCTCCAGGGATGCGGATCATCCATTTTTTCGATTTCAAGCCCCGGTCGGCGCATCAGAACCGCTTGCAGCGGGCTCACCTCGGATGAGACACCCCAGTTTCCCCAGTAATCAGCCATTTCGAATTCCATGACCGTCTCCTGGGCAAACCATTCTTCTTTGCTTTCACTGTATGTCTGGTCTTTTGCCATGATGTCCCGTTATACAGTGTCATGATCCCGGTGTGAGATTATCCCATCCTCTGTCAGGTCAATGACATCCATGATACCTTCCAGCTGAGGCTCAAGCTGGCTCCGGTCGCCGATAAGGAGATAGGTCGCAAGGTCAGGCCTGGCATATTTCCGGGCTGCCGCATTGACCTCTTCGAGCGTGGCCTGCTCTATTTCCGCCATTGCCCGCCGTAATTCTCCCATAGGTAAACCCATGCTCCAGAGACCGGCCGTCTGACCACCGAGGCGGCGTATGGTCTCAAACTGCTGCGCATAGCCACGAACAAGGTTGGTTCTCGCATCTGACAACTCTTCTTCGGTAATCGGTCTGTCACCCGCGATACCGTTCAATTCATCTATCAATTCCTTCAGGGCCAGGCCTGTTTTATCACCCTGTACAGCACTCTGGACTGACCAGATTCCGGCGGAGGAATGTAAAGACAAGCCTGAGGAAATGCCGTAGGTAATCCCTTTGTCCTCACGAAGGTTATGGTTCAATCGCGATTCAAATCCACCGCCCAAGATTATATCCGCTAGCCTGAGAGGGTAGTAATCCGGTGTTGTGCGACGAGGTCCTGGAATAGCTTGATATACAACTGTTTGTGGAGAACCGGGTCGGTCCACAACGTATATTTTGTTCGGTCCTGCAGGCCTGGGATCCCCGACCGAGCGCGCTTGGATCTCATTAGATTGCCAAGCTCCGAAGTGGTCGCTCGCGAGTTTAACGGCTGTATCGAGTTTGATGTCACCGGTCATTATGAGCGCTGACTGCGCAGGTCCCCAGAATTCATCGTGGGGCTGCATGATTTCAAGCCGCGAAATATGTTCCATTGCGGCTTCATCTCCGTGGAGTGGGCGACCGTACACGTGTTCTGGTCCGTACATCAACATGGGGGCGAGGCGAGCGGCCAGGGACTGCGGGTCTGCTTTGCGCTGCGCTATGAAATCAAGGTTTCGTTTTACTTCGCGATCGATTTCTTCTTCGGGGAACAAGGGATTAAGGGCGATATCGGAAAAGATATCCATAGCAGAATCCACATTGCGTGTCAGCGACTCGAAGGAAATCGCGGAGGATTCCCGATAAACCATACCCTGTATATCCACGCCGGTGTTGCCCAACTCGTCAGCAATTTCCAGGGCTGACCGGCTCTGTGTGCCTTTGTCTATCGTCATCATCATGAGATGGGAAGCGCCGGTGCGGTCCGGTGGATCGTATGCGCTTCCTGCCCGAACCACGAAGGTTGCCGTTACTTTCGGTAAATCAGGACGTTCTACTACATAAACTTCGAGGCCATTATCCAGCGCTCCCGACTGAATATCCGGAACCCGGAACGGTGTGTCCTTTCCTAGAGAGGGCCGATCAGAACGATCGAGGCTGTTGGCGGACGCACGATATTGCGGTTCAGGATGAAATCGGATTATCAAGCGGTCTTCCGTATCCAGCCATCGACGCGCCGCATCGGTGATCTGGTCGCGGGTTACGCGGAGGAATTGATCATATTCGTTCTGGAAGTGTCCGGGGTCACCCTTGTAGACATTCGATTCATTCAGTCGGTCTGCTTTTCCGCCGAAACCCCCTATCCGCTCTAATTCGGATACGAACCTGTACTCCCATGAGGTCTTCGCACGGTTCATTTCATCCTCGGTTGGTCCTTCGGAAGCCAACTTGTGAATCTGACTGGATATTTCCAGTTCTACCGCTGTGACGGAAGCGCCGGGTCGAACGGATGCAATCGCTACAAACATCCCGGATATTTCCTGCGACACATCGAAAGCTGTCACATCGGTACATAACTGTGAATCGTACACGAGCGATTTTTTCAATCGTGAAGATAAGCCGTCCCGAAGAATCGTGGATGTTATGTCCAGTTTCGCTTCATCGGGTTCAAACCGTGCTGGACCGGGCCACATGATGTATGTCCGTGCCTGGGGTACGCGGTCATCGATATCGAGGGTTTTTTCGCCATCAAGAGAAGGAATCCAGCGTGTCGGTCGATTGATCAACGGCCCCGGGGGGATATCGCCGTAGTATGTTTCCACAAGAGACCTGGCCTGATCGGCATCGAAATCTCCGGCGATGACCAGCGAGAGGTTGTTAGGCGTGTAAAATGTCTTGAAAAAATTACGTACGTCATCGGTGGTTGCCGCTTCCAGATCTTCATGGCTGCCGATTACGGGCCACGAGTACGGATGTCCGGCAGGATACAGATTCTCGCATACCAGTTGCACCCACTGACCGTAGGGTTGGTTCTCCAACCCCTGTCGGCGTTCATTTCGGACCACATCACGCTGGTTTTCAAAATTCTCCTCCGTCAATGCCTCCGCCAGCGTGGCCGCACGATCCGATTCCAACCATAACACATGTTCCAGGTTCCCGGACGGTACGGTGGCAAAATAGTTGGTTCGATCGTGGCTTGTGGTGCCGTTTACCCCGCCTTCTCTGAGGTTTGCGCCTGCGTTTTCCACATATTTAAAATATCCCTCCGGAGCGTTTTGGGACCCCTCAAACATCAGGTGTTCAAAAAGGTGCGCAAACCCTGTTCGACCGGGTTTTTCGTTCTTCGACCCCACATGAAACCATTGATTCACGTGTACGATAGGCAATTTTCGGTCAATGTGAAGGATAAGCTCCAGGCCGTTGTCGAGGGTGTGTTTTTCGAACTCAAGCCTGGGAATGGATGTTGATGGTGTCAATCTCTAATCCCCCGGTAGACTTCACGCGTGGTGGCATCACAGATCCAGAACTCGCCTTGCCACAGGGTGAATCCGTGTGGTTCCGTGCCAACGACATCGACCCGTTCCACCTGTTTCCCGGATTGAGGGTCATAGAGGAAAACAGCGTTTTCATTAGTATCCACACACCATAATCTGCCATTCTCCCACGCAAGGCCATGCGGTCTGTCTCCCGGCGCCGGAAACGATTGAATAATATTCCAGGTTTCCGGATTCACCCTGTAAATCGTGGCCGAGGGCGGTGTTGTGACCCAGAGCTCTCCGTCCACCCATTCTAGCCCGTGGGAACCAGTTTTTCCTGCGCCTGGCGCCGGATAACGTGCGATGGTATCACCGGATGTCGGATCGCATTTCAAAACCTCGCTTGTGTAGGTGGAGGAAATCCAGAGATGGGTGCCACTGTGCGTGATACCACTGCCGCGATCGGATTTTGTATCGAAGGATTTCAGTACGGTGCCGTCGTGGTATGATTGACAGGTTACCTTATTGTTTCCCTGATCCAGAATCCATAAACCTTCGGTAGATCCCTGCATACCGTTGGGATGAGGACCGGGTGCGTCGAATGCCTTGGTGAGGTGCAGACTCATGAGAGACCTTTTTGGTGCGGAGTGTGGAGCGCGGAATTTTGACTAATATATGCTGACTATTATGCTCCGACTGGAATTATATGTCAAGCCGTTCTTAATACCGTTTGACTTTATAATTTTTATTCCCTATATTCTGCCCCCTTTGTCGTTTGAACGGAGTAACAAATCCCGTTTCCATTGATAAATAGACAGCGAGATCGGATCAGAATGGACAGACGTGAAAATCTTCGAAACATAGCCATTATCGCTCACGTAGATCATGGTAAGACAACGCTGGTGGATGCCATGCTTCGGCAATCCCTCGTGCATCGGAACATCGATGCCCTTGGTGAGCGGATCATGGATTCCATGGATCTGGAACGGGAACGTGGGATCACCATAAAATCAAAGAACGCCAGCATCGAATATAAAGATGTTAAAATCAACATAGTGGATACACCAGGCCATGCAGATTTTGGCGGTGAAGTAGAACGCATTCTCCAGATGGTAGACGGAGCCCTTCTGCTGATCGATGCCAAAGAAGGTCCGATGCCACAGACGCGCTTCGTGCTGCGTAAAGCGATCCAGCTGGGGATCCCCGCGATTGTTGTTGTGAATAAAATCGATCGGCCCAATGCGGATTTCGATGATGTGGTCAACCGTACATTCGACCTGTTTGTGGAATTGGAAGCAGGCGATGACCAACTTGATTTCCCGGTCGTGTATACCTCTGCCCTGGCGGGTACGGCTACGCTTGACCCCACTCAAGCGTCAGGCAACCTGGTCCCACTTTTAGATACTATCATCGAGTCTATTCCATCCCCTGAAATTATTCATGACCACCCGTTACAGCTGTTGGTATTGGCATTGCAATACGACCAGTACAAGGGGCAGATGGGCATCGGTAAAGTCCTGGCCGGATCCATTGGGAAGGGTGACCCGATCGTTCAGATCAAGCCGGACGGGAGCCAGATTCCCGGAAAAGTGACCGGACTGCTGGAATTTGAGGGGCTTCAGAGAAAGGAAGTGGACCGTGCCGAAGCCGGTGAAATCGTGGCTGTCGCCGGAATGTCTGATGTTAAGATTGGAGATACGATCGCGGATCCAGCCAATCCGATTGGATTACCCGCTGTAAAGATCGATGAGCCTACCGTCCGGATGACTTTCGGTGTGAATACCAGTCCATTCAGCGGCCTGGATGGAACCCACGTCACATCCCAGCGGTTAAAAGAGCGGCTTTGGAAAGAAACGGAGACCAATGTCGCTCTAAGAGTGCAGGAAACTGCCAGCCGGGACACATTTCTCGTGTCAGGCCGTGGAGAGTTGCATCTAGCCATATTGATTGAAACTATGCGACGGGAGGGATACGAGATGCAGGTATCCCAGCCCGAGGTGATTCTAAAACGGGAGAACGGTGCAACTCTCGAGCCGTACGAGCACCTCTCCATTGACATACCTTCTGATTATCAAGGGGTGATCATGGAAGAGTTGGGAGCTCGCGGTGCGGAACTGCTCGTAGTGATTCCTATGGGCACCGCCGAGATACACATGGAGTATTCCATTCCTACACGAGGCGTGATAGGCCTCAAAACTGAATTGATGACGTCAACGCGGGGGCATGTGATCATGCACCATGTTTTCGATCAATATAAGCCGGTCGACGGACCAGTCACACTGGGTACTCCGCATGGTTCCCTGATCGCGGCAGTACCTGGTTCCAGCACGGCGTATGCATTGGACAATGCCCAGGAACGGGGCTCACTGTTCATAGGTCCGGGACTGGCCGTATACATGGGAATGGTTATCGGGCAAAGCGCCCGCGACCAGGATCTTGACATCAACGTGTGCAAAGCAAAAAACCTCACTAATATGCGTGCTGCGGGTGCTGATGCAGCTATAAACCTGACCCCGCCCAAACCCGTGACACTGGAATACGCACTTGAATACATCGGATCGGATGAACTGGTCGAGATTACTCCTAAAAGTATTCGCCTGCGAAAAAAAATTCTGGATTCAAGCCACAGGAAACGCCAACCGAGAGTGTGACCGGTAACTATTCACTTCCAAGTGGATGAAAAGGAGCCCCCTTGCGTATCGACAGCCATCAGCATTACTGGAAAATTGATCGTGGGGATTACGGCTGGATGTCCCCTGATTTAAAAGTATTAAATAGAGATTACCTGCCGGGGGATCTGCTGCCGCACCTTGATAGGCATAAAATCGACAAAACGGTAATCGTGCAGGCCGCTGACACGATCGCTGAAACCGATTTTATCCTTGTACTAGCTGAGGGGAACGACCGGGTCGGAGGGGTCGTCGGTTGGCTTGATATGGAGGCTGATGACTTTGAAGACAAGTTGACCGAATACAGATCGAAATCCAAATTTGTCGGGATCAGGCCGGTCATCCATGACATTTCCGATGACGCGTGGATGATTCGCCCAAAAGTGCTTGAAAGTTTTAAACACCTTGCGGATCTGGATTTTCCTTTTGAATTTTTAACGTTTAGCCGGCACCTGCCTTTTGTCCTCCAGGTTCTTGAGAACGTCCCGGGCCTCAGGGCTGTGATGGATCATATCTCCAAGCCGGAAATCAAAGATGGAAACATGCAGCCCTGGCAGGACCTTCTGAAAGAGGTGGCGGCTCATCCGAATGCATATTGTAAGATGTCCGGCATGATCACCGAGGCTGATCACGAACACTGGACCGTGGACGATCTCCGTCCCTATGTGGACCACGTCCTTGAATGTTTCGGTCCCGATCGGTTGATGTACGGGAGTGATTGGCCCGTGTGCCTGCTTGCAGGATCGTATGAAAGGGTAATCGGGGCTGCCGAGACGTTGACCTCCGATATGGATGAGGATTCAAAGGCAAAGGTGTTCGGCGGTAACGCCGTCAAGTTTTACAACCTGTAGCAAGGCCGGTTTAAACAATCCTTCACCAGAATCATAGACTCTAGTCCAGGTCACCGTACGTAGGATCTTCCACGAAGACGGCCCTTTTCATGATAAAACGAATCAAGAAGTACATGAGTAGTCCGATCGGCCCCAGGATAAATGTGAGCAGAAGGCAGGGCGCTACATGCCAGTGCAACAACCCCAGTCGGCGGGCGTCCTGAACCTCCCATACACCGACGAAGAGATCAAATGCGAGGTAATGTACCCAACCCGCCAGAAGCAGGTTCGGATTCTGGAATAACCGGGCTATGCCGTCAAGGGAGTCAAAACTACCGTCGGTTTGATTCATATAGGTGACGGTGAGATAGGTGTACACCATACTGAGCAGCACCGGAATGATGACAGATGATATCAATCTTGTAGTCCACTTCCAGCGGGGAGCGAGGAGGAGCAAACTCCAGCCGGGTATCACCATAAAGGTACATATGCTGAAAATCAGATCTGGTGTCATATCAGTTCCATCATAAATTTAACCTCACGATGTTGAACGATCGTGTTTCCGTTGCATTCAGTGAACATGTAATTTGTTATGTGTTGCATTCGAAAAACTGATCCGAGGCAATATCATGCACTTCGAACCGGGCGTGAAGTATGGTCCTTTTCTCTCGAGACCTCATCGAGTGCAACGCCGCCACACAACTGTCAGCGAGTACGATATCGTTTTCTTCGGAATAGACTTGGGCACCCGTATATTTTGCGATATCCCGCCCCATGGGTGCAGGAATTGAAATCGCCGTTGTAAATATTGATGCTAAATCTCTCTCCACCGGTGTTTCCCCCATACCATCCATGGTTGCTCCCTTCCCTAATACCTTAGCTGCGCGCCCTACCTGATTACATGGCCATCTGGTTAATGCCATGCCGACCTCGGCCCCATCCCTGTGAAAGAGCTCGGGGCTTTAGGGAAGGGACCCGCAGAGTTTGGTGTCGGCGCTGATTTCGGCCATGAAGGGATGGCTGAAATCCGGGAGAAAATTCGGTTTTGAACCTTTAGCTTCAACATATCGAACTCGAAGTCAGTCAGTCGCAAGACGGAGTCAGTTGATATTACCCTTCCGTCGGATATCCCCAATCCCGGTTGTCTGGTCAACAACATCATAGAGGCCTGGCCTTCGGGGGCGCGTGGTTCATCCAGAATCGAATCGGCTTGTCTGAAATTGTGCTTCAGGGTCTGGGGCATGCAGACGCCCATCGTGTTGTTAAAAAAGAGGCGGACGAATTTTTCGAATGGCTCTTTATCACGATTTGGGTTGAATCCGGGTCACGAGTGGGGAAAATCACCGATACAAACCGTAGGTCGTTCATTGAACGGTGGGATTGCAACGCCGGGTTTTATGTGTCATATAGTTTCACTCTACATAATCAGGGATGGTAAACGTTGTAGATGGAATCTCAAGGTATAGTAATGTATTACCGTATAGATAACAAGCATGAAATGGATGCCGTCGAGATCCTTGTTTTCTCTTGCCCGTCAACTATCCAACGGTTATTTTGTAATGCAATGCGGTCGTTATATCACCATTATTGGATTACTGATAAGCGGTCAATACGACCTGAAATCCTGATCACTATCCGTTGGATTTCCTGTGCCGGTGGCTGTCAACGAAATTAATTTTGGTGCCGTTCTGTGTTGTGTTCATCCTCTTCAGAGACTGCGATATCATCCGGGATAACAACGGCCTTGGTTTTTGTTACGGAGTAACGAAATGACGAACCAAACTTTCATGGACATCCGCAACCACGGATTCGTACGGGTTGGGGTTGTGGTGCCGCTGGTGCGGATAGCTGATCCGGTGGAAAACCTTGCCAATCACCTCCACCAGCTTCGCACGGTCTATGAAAAAGGCGCCTACTATGCGGTTTGCCCCGAGCTGGGCCTTACCGGTTATACGTGCGGAGACCTTTTCCATTCAAAGGCCCTTCAGATCGGCGCCGAAGAAGCGTTGCAGGGGCTTCTCGACGCCACCGGGGACTGGGATATGGTCATCAGCGTGGGTATGCCGGTCGTTGTGGACCAGTCAGTATTTAACGTTGGCGTGAGCATATCCGGCGGGCGCATCCTCGCGGTGACACCCAAAACGTATCTTCCTGAGTATCGGGAATTCTACGAGATGCGTTACTTCGCCCAGGCAGCTGAAGCCAAATGTGAAAGGATCACGATTTGCGGTCAGGATGCCCCGTTCGGAACCGATATATTACTCCAGGGGCGTGACGCCAATGCCGTGATCTTTCCCACCATTTGCGAGGACGATTGGGCGCCGGTCCCACCGAGTGCCAGAGCCGCGCTGGCAGGTGCAACCATCCTGGCCAATCTCTCCGCCTCCAACATAGTGATCGGGAAAGCGAGTTACAGAGAGAGCCTGATCGTAGGTTCTTCCGCCCGTAACCAGGCCGCCCATCTGTATGCAGCAGCAGGATTTGGGGAATCGACAACGGACCTGGCCTGGGATGGCCATGCGTTTATTGCCGACAGGGGTTACCTCCTGGCCCGCACAGAGCGGTTCCAGATGGAAGGCGATCATGCCATCGCCGATATCGATCTGGATGCACTTGTGTACGAGCGCGGACATCAGAGTTCGTTCCGGCAGAATGCTGCCGAATATGAGACGGAATGGCGCCGGGTGAATTGCCATGAAGCGGATAGCATAGCGCGAGATGATGCGGAGGTATTTCAGTCATTCGACAGGTATATAACCGCACACCCGTTTGTCCCGGATGACGAGGAAGCGCGAGACGATCGATGCCGCGAAGTGTTTTCGATTCAATCTACCAGTCTGGCGCAGCGCCTTATGTCATTGCCCCCGGAAATGCGGAAGCTCGTCGTAGCCGTGTCAGGTGGCCAGGATTCAGCTCACGCCCTGAATGTAGCGGTGCGTACGATGGATCTGTTAGGGATGTCGCGGGAAAACATCCATGCCATGACAATGCCCGGATTCGGTACCACAGATCGAACCTATGCTAATGCCTGCGCGCTGATACGGGCAACGGGCGCAACATTTCAGGAGATTGATATCAAACCCGCTGTACGACAAGTCTTTTCTGATATCGGTCATTCCGAAGACAATCATAATATCGTGTACGAAAATACTCAGGCATGGCTTCGTAAGATCGAGGAAATGACGACCGCTGCAAAAATAAACGGCATCGTGCTCGGTACGGGCGACCTGTCCGAACTGGTTCTGGGCTGGTGTACTATGTTCGGCGACCACGCCAGTCACTATGGCATCAACGCCGGGGTTCCGAAAACTCTGATATCATATCTGATACGCTGGACCGCGGACGTAGAGTTCAAGGAAGAACCGGATGTAAGGCATGTGTTGCATGATATTCTCGACACGCCCATATCTCCGGAATTGCTGCCTCCTTTTCAGGGGGAAATCCTCCAAAAAACCGAGGAAAAAATCGGTCCTTATGAGCTGCACGATTTCTTTACTTATTATTTCTTACGATTTGGTTTCGCCCCGACTCGCATCGCCCGGCTCTGTTTCCACGCATTCGAAGGAAAATACGATCTTGCCGCCATTAAATCATGGATGCGCGAATTTCTGACCAGGTTCTTCAAGACACAGTTAAAACGAAGTTGTCTTCCTGATGGTCCCAAGGTCGGTATGACATCCATTTCTCCGCGGGGAGACTGGCGAATGCCGTCGGATGCCTCTGCTGCATCCTGGCTGAAGGACTTGGAAAAAATCCCCTAAACCCCTTTGGAGAAGACGTGACACTATTCGAGCAAGCAGTTGCCGAATTAGAGATATATGGTTTTACCCTGATTCCTGATGTATTGTGTAATGACGAGATAGGCAAATATAAAGAGTCTTTGATTCGGTGTGCTGAAAATGCCGGCGAAGCGGGATATGCCAATCGTAACGCGACTGCACTGGCCGTATTTAATCTTCCCGTTCTTGATCCGGTGTTCTTTCCGGTGATGGATCATCCCGTGATTCTGCCGGTTCTCGAACATTTCCTGGACAGGTCGCTTATCCTCGGAAGCCTTAGTTCTCGAATCGTGCGTCCCGGTGACGGCACCCAGGATTTCCATAGTGATATCCCCGGCCATATGCTCAACATCAAATCTCCGGTGATGATGAATACGGTCTGGATACTGGACGATTTCAGTCCCCAAAACGGTGGAACAAGAGTGGTTCCCGGATCACACAAAAGTGGTATGGACGGGCCTCCCGCCGGGATGGCTGTCACCCGGTACTTTCAACCCGAGGCAAAAGCCGGTAGTGTGTTGATCTTCAATGGGCAATGCTGGCATGGGAGCGGCACCAACTCGAGCGATGCAAACCGCTGCGCCTTGTTCGCGCATTATCGGAAGTCCATGCTGATGTTTCAGCTAGATCCGCACGACAAGTTTCCCGTTGAATGGTTCGACAGACTCAATACCAGACAGAGAGAACTTCTGCGCATGCATCACGGGCTCAGGGCGCCTCACGCCGCTGATGCAGATGTGAGATGAACCCGGTTCATGCATCATATCTTTCATGACCCAATCGTCCGTCCCAACTTCCTCCCATGAAAACGCTTCTTCCAACCCATCCCTCAGATCGCATCTC
>CAYYIS010000017.1:73017-89618 GCA_964470965.1 uncultured Gemmatimonadota bacterium
CGGCAGCTTCAGGAAGGACAAGGGCATCGTGCGCGCCCGCGCCCCTCCCCCCACCCTGTGGTGGTTTGCTAACCGCCGGTGGCGGGCTTCGCCCGCAGGACTCGGTACGGATGCCGGTGCGATGATCCCAGCGGCTTTACTGCCTGCCGTTCGCCTCCTGATTCTGGAACGCCTGCTTGATTCGGTGAATACCGTCATAGGTCAGGGGGAAGCGGGATTTCGACAGATACTCATATGGATTCTACTACTAGCAGGGCTTCAGCTTCTTCTAGCGGGTATCAACGCTGTCAGGGCCCGCGCGCGAGCTATTGTCCGCGAAAAAACAGGCTGGCGTCTGCAGGAACTTGTAATACAGAAAGCGGCCGATGTGGCGTTGCATCATTACGAGCAACCTGTGTTCTTTGACCGTCAGCAAAGGGCGTTATGGGCATCTATCTGGCGGTCTTTCAGTGTTTTTCACTCTGCACTCCTTTCCATCGAACTGACCATTACCCTGTTGTCGTATCTCGGCCTGCTGGTGACGGGCCATCTCTCCCTTCCTTTTGTGCTTATTATTGGCGCTTACCCCATCCTGCTTTCACACCTTCGAAGAGGTAAGGAGACCTACCACCTTCATCGAAGGCAGACCGCTGACAAAAGGCACACAGATTATTATATCCAATTGTTGACGGACAGAGATGCTGCGAAAGAAATCCGGCTGTACCATCTGGGGGATTACCTGACCCGTGCCTGGAAAGAACTGGCTGAGTCACTGCGCAGTGAACGACTGCGTTTGACCATGCACCAGCAAAAACACCTCGGATATGCGAGTCTTACCACCATCGTCACGTTTTTCGCGGCATTACTTATTCTTCTCTGGCAGGCTGTAGCAGGGCTGATAACCTTCGGTGCCTTTTTTGCACTGGCAAATGCCGTGAATCGATTCCAGGAGCAACTCAGCACCCTGCTTCGGACCATCAGTTCTGTCTTTGAGGAAATGCTTTATATCACAGATCTGCAGGACTTTGTCGCGACACCTGAAGAGAGACAACCCCAAATGGTTTCAATCCCAGACAGACCGTTCAAGATCGTGTGTGAAGACCTCTGTTTTGCTTATCCCGACGGTCCTACTGTTCTGGATAAACTGAATGTTACCATAGACGCCAACGAAAAGATCGCGCTCGTTGGTGAAAATGGTTCCGGGAAAACCACGCTTATTAAGCTGTTGCTCGGGCTATATCCTCCCACTTCGGGGCGCATCCTGATCGGTGGCATTGACATTACCACGATCGATCCGGAGGCGATGAGAAGCAAATGTGCAGCGGTATTCCAGGATTTCCTTCAATATCAACGCTCGGCCGCGGAAAATGTGGGTTACGGGCGGGTTGAAGCCATGGTGGATGTCCCCCGGATTCAGGCTGCCGCAATCGCAAGCGGCGCTTCAGAATTCATCGATCATCTGCCCGATCGATATGAGACAACGTTAGGGCGGTATTTTACCGGCGGACAGGATTTATCGAGGGGGCAGTGGCAAAAATTGGCCCTCTCCCGGGCCTACTTCCGAGAGGCACAGTTTCTTATCTTCGACGAACCTACGGCGGCGCTGGATCCGAGGGCTGAGGTCGAAGTGTTTAAACAATTCCGGGCTCTTGCGGAGGGAAAATCGGCCATCTTTGTTTCGCACCGTATGGCGTCAGCGAGAGTCGCCGACCGGATAATGGTGCTAAAGGGCGGCCACCTTGTCGAACATGGAACGCACGACGAACTGTTAAATCTTGCAGGGGAATACGCCAGAATGTTCACGCTCCAGGCGAAATGGTATCGTTCAGAGGATTTTTAGCGTATGCACGCTCTTTCGCAGGATAAGATTTCAGGCCTGAAAAAACTGCCGGCCCTGTTGTGGCTTCTGATATCAACACGTGCTGACATCATGGTAGGCCTGATCGCCTTGACCCTGGTCGCTGGCGGGATCCCTGCCGCTGAACTATGGATTCTTGAACAATTGCTGGATGAACTAGTCACTGTGACGGGCCAGGGCAGTGAAGGGTTCTTCCAGGTCTTGCCGTGGGTCTGGGGATTGGCCGGGTTGCTACTGGCTTCCACCCTGATCGATATGGTGAGAAATGTGCTTCAGACCGACATTCAGGAGCGGCTGAGCATTCGACTGCAGCATGAAGTCGTTGAAAAAGTAAAGTCGGTGGAACTGGCCTGGTTCGAACATCCCGAGTTCTACGACAAACTGCAACGGGCCAACGAGGATATGAGCGGACGACTACTCACGCTTCAAAGGCTTGCGCTCGATATGATGTATTCGGCCATTGCCCTGAGTTCCATAGCCGCCATACTTTCGACCGGCCATTGGTCCCTCATGCCGATCGTCATAATCGGTGCGGTTCCCGGCGTTTGGATGGTCATGGTCATGAACCGAAAGACACACTGGGTCTACAGGATAAGAACGCCGGAATATCGACAGGTCATGTACCTGCGTCAGTTGCTCACGAACAGGGATGAGGCGAAGGAAGTGAGATTATTTAGTCTGCTTGACCATCTTCTATCTGACTGGCGGACCAGGAGTATCGATCTTGCCGTGGAACGCCGCCGACTGGAGGTGAAAGCGGGTTGGCTCGGTGGCCTTTCGGGAATACTCGGTGGTTGGGCCTATAGTCTGTGCCTGGCGATCCTGGGCTGGATTGTCGCAGGGGGAGGATTGACAATCGGAACGTTCGGAATGCTCACTCGAGGTGTCCAATTGTTTTACTGGCGTGTCGAAGGCATCATGCAGTCCCTCGCCAGAGTCCACGAGCAATCCCTGTATCTCGGCGATTTATTCGAATTTCTGGAGTTGGAAGCACCTGCGGAGAGGCCAGGCGGAACGGATCCTGAATCAACCGGGGATGCTGTTGATCTGACGCTTGTATTTGAAGATGTCAGCTTCAGATACCCGGGGGCGGACCACGATGTGCTAAGGGAAATATCATTAACGATTCAACCAGGTGAAAGACTCGCCCTTGTTGGAGAAAATGGTGCCGGAAAGACCACACTCGTAAAGTTGATGATGGGATTGTACCAGCCGACAGAGGGACGGATCACACTGGGAGGCAAACACCTTGATGCCTGGCCGAAGGATGTGCTCCGCGGCTTGTTCTCAGCAGTTTTTCAGGATTTTGTCAAATACCAGTTCCCGGTAAATGATAACATAGGGTTCGGTGCGCTCGAGGGTCGTAATGTTCATACTATAGGCAAAGCCGCAGAAATGGCAGGTGCCGCGAAATTCATAGAATCTCTGCCTGAAAAATACGAGACAATGCTGGGTAAACCCCTGGGAGGTGAGGACTTGTCGGTTGGGCAATGGCAGAAACTGGCCACGGCGCGGGCCCTTATACGCGATGCAAGGGTCATCATTCTTGATGAGCCGACCGCCGCTCTCGATCCCAAGGCCGAAGCCGAGGTCTATCGGAATTTTTCTGAAATGACTCGGGAAAAAACCGCGCTTTTGATTTCCCATAGACTAGGGTCCGCAAGAATAGCGGATCGTATCCTGGTTTTAAAGGACGGGGTATTGATAGAGCAGGGACCGCATGAAGATCTCGTAGCACAAAAAGGGGAATACGGTCGTTTGTTTGCCTTACAGGCCCAGTGGTATCAATGATCACCAGCAGGAGTATATCCTAATGAAAATCACAGGCGTAGATGTCTTTATCTACAAGCACCCACAACATTACATGCTCAGGGGCGTCGAGGAGACACCGGGTAGAATAAAGGGCACCGACTATTTTTTCGAGCCACACTGGAGGCAGTCATACAGTCGCCAGGTGGAGTCTTGCCTGGTAAAAGTTACCACCGACGATGGACTTGAAGGCTGGGGAGAAGCCCAGGCACCGATCATGCCTGAAATGGCCGGAACGATCATTCAAAGGCTATTCGGACCAATTCTCATAGGCCGCGACCCGCTTGGAAGAGAATGGGTGTACGACCAACTGTATCATATCAACAATGTGAGGGGTCACGGCTCGGGATTTGCCGTGGATGCGATCGCGGCTCTTGATATTGCACTATGGGATATTGCCGGGAGGCATTACGGTGTTCCGATATACGAACTCATGGGCGGCGCGTGTCGGAAGACATTGCCTTCTTATGTATCCGGGCTCAGGGAGCCTACTCTTGAAGAGCAGGGCGAGGCAGCGAGAGGATATGTCGAACGGGGTTTCGGAGCTATTAAAATCTTTCTCGGACATGGAATTAAAGAGGATATCCATGCCATCAGAACCATCAGAGAAGCTGTCGGTCCGGATGTCACTCTTTACTGTGATTTGTTGTGGCGCTACAGACGCGATGAGGCGGTTCGAATCGGGCGCGTCTTGGACGAGGAGGGGTACGAATGGCTCGAAGCCCCATTGGCACCTGAAGATATACCGGGCCATCGCATTCTGGCCGACACACTGGATGTGGCCTTGGCGGTCGGTGAACCGTTGAGGACGGTGTATGAATTCCTCCCCTGGTTTGAGCAGCGGGCCCTGGAAATCGCACAACCTGACATCGTGCGGACCGGTTTAACCGCGGCCAAAAAAATCGCGGGTATGGCGGAGGCATTTCGGATCCCCGTGGCGCCTCATATAGGTGTGTGCACTGGCATAGGAATGGCTGCTACGTGGCAGTTCGCTCTAACGATCCCCAATCTCCTCATACAGGAACATCAGATTAAATTAATGGACGGCGTGACCCAGTTGCTGTATACCTCTTTGGAGGAGAAGGATGGGCAATTGATAGTACCGGATGGTCCTGGCCTGGGCGTGGATGTGAACGAAGAAGTGGTCCAAGCGAACACGACAGAACACTGGAGCGTTTGATGTCTGCCGGTTTTTCGGTATCGCTTCCTGTGCGCAAAAACACATTTCAAGGTTGCCGTCGGGGAACGCTGCCGGAGCGGGGCATTGGGTGGCGTTACGGGATGATTATACATCTTTCAGCATATGCCATACGCCCCAGCCAACCAAAGCGAACCCCAGTAGCCTACCCGGCCAGTTTCCGCCTGTCAGCGTGTGGTCGATTAGGATATATATGGTGACTCCTGCCATCCAGAGCAGGTTCATGATTCCTGCAACGAAGGATAAGGACATCAATGCCCAGCAGCAGCCCACACAGAAGAGCCCGTGTGTGAACCCCATATAAACGGTGCCCATATCGCCATCTTTCCAGGAAGTCATAAAAAAACCGAGCGGTGTGCGGCAGTGTTTAAGACATGACTCTTTAACAGGCGTCCATTGGTACACACCTGCCGCAATCAAGATTCCGCCCGTAATTAAATCATCTGAAATTGCAAATGACCGATCAAGTAGAACCCGGTCGTGAAGCGCGCCCTGAACAATGGCGGCAATCACGCTGAAGAGGCTCCAAACTATGATATAACCGGTAAGAAACATTGCTGCCGACTTGATGGTAGCCCGGGTTAAAGTTTGCCTGATTCCGGAAAGGGTGAGCACCCAGGGGGTGACACCGGGGAGCATCATGCCGATCATCATAATCGCCCACATGGATGCTGCCATCAGATAGTCGTAAAAAGACCAATTATGAAAGAGAAGCTGTGAAGCCTTGGACGCCCTGTCCATCGATGCCGCCATATGGATGGTATAGGTCCACGACAGAACCAGGAGAGAACCGATCAAAACGAGGATATATATATAATTCCGATTGAATCTGGCTGGGGGGATAGTCATCTGGGGGGAAGGATACCGGACCACGAGAACTCCGAGTACAGCGCATGCGTATTTTCTATTTCAAACGCAAATTCCGAATCGAAGGACCTTGTGCTCCCCCGTGCCAGCACCTGCCGCTCCGAATGAATCTGGTTGAAAAGATTCACCAGTAACGCCTCTCCTCGGTCGTCTTTCGCTCTGATGGAGGATATCTCGGTTTCGAACACCCCATCGATCCACATGCGTTTCTCTCTGCCCTGATCTTCGAAATGTAGACATACCACACGACTTTTCAAATGGTTGGAGACAAAACGCGATAACACCTGCCAGGGACCACCGGCTTTACCGGTGAGAATGATATCGAGCGCCGCACGCTGGTCAGGCAGAATAGCTTCATCGAAGAAGAACACCTGGTTCCATCCTCCTTCGTACATACGTTGAGGAGCATCGTATAGAATCAGGATATTACATCCGGAAAGATCCACATCTCCATAGGATCCCCGGTCGACATGTATGGACCAATGGCCGATGCAACGCTCATGGGTACAATTCTGTTTGAAGGAAATATGTGCGGGGCAGACCAGCTGGCAGCTGCAATTTTCAAATAGAAGACCCGACAGGGACCAGGCGGGGTTGGACATGGCGACTCCAAATATTATTTACCGCAGCATTTCTTATATTTCTTTCCGCTGCCGCACGGACAGGGATCGTTACGTCCCACGGCGGCCATTTGCTGTTGCTGCCGCATCCGGGCTTCACCGTCCGCAATGTGTCCCATGATATTGGCCGGTGCGCGCCGATGGTGCAGCTCGTTGGCCATAAAGCGCATCGGGCCGTCTATGTGAGTAAAGAACGCTTTGTATCCCTCGCAAAGATAGTTAAGGCCGGCTTCGCCGTCGGGTGTATTAATGGTCCGGTTTTTCGGACAGCCGCCATTACAGATAAAACGGACGTCGCAGTCGAGGCAGTACTTGGGGAGGGTGCTGCGCTTGGCTTCTCCAAACGCACGCTGCTGTTCTGAGAGGACCATTTCCATCATCGGGATTTCTGTGATGTTTCCTAGCCGGTATTCCGGTTCCACATAGTGGTCACAGGCATACAAATCGCCGTTATGTTCCATGGCCAGCGCATCGCCGCAGGTTTCCATGAAAATGCACAGTCCGGGGCTCTGCCCGGTCCATGCGGCGAGAGAGACATCGAAAAGTTGAATGTACATGTCACCCACGTCATGGCGCACCCACTCGTCGAAAATGGAAATAAGGAAGCGCCCGTATTGCTTCGCTGAAACCGAACGATCCGTCAGGTCACTCCCCTCCTGGAATCCAGTCTCATTGTCCCGTTCGACGATTGGAATGAACTGTAGGAATTTTGTTCCGATTACATCACGAAAATATCTGTAAACCTTCAGTGGGTGTGGGGCGTTGGCCGCGTGAACCGTGGTGAGGATATTGAACTCCACCTTATGGCGCTTCATCATTTTCAACCCACGCATTACGGTCTCGTGCGTGGGTTTGCCTCCCTTATCCACTCGATAAAAATCGTGAAGATCTGCAGGGCCGTCCATGCTCAAACCTATCAGGAACTCATGCTCGTGGAAAAATTCGCACCATTGGTCATCCAGGGTCGTTCCGTTGGTCTGGAGGGTATTGTAGATCCTCGTTCCCGGTTTTTTTAATTTTTCCTGTATTTCTATGGCTTTTTTAAAGAAATCGAGTCCCATCAAGGTGGGCTCACCGCCCTGCCAGGCGAAGGTCACCTCGGGCACCTGTTGCGCGTCTATATACTGTTTGATGTATTCTTCCAGAAGGTCATCCGACATGCGGAAGTCACTACCCGGATACAGGTTTTCTTTAGCAAGAAAATAACAGTATTCACAATCGAGGTTGCAGATGGCGCCACGGGGTTTCATCATCACATGAAACGCAGGTGGGGGCACTGGCGCATTTCCAGCGGATGGAAACGTATCTGGTTTTTCGGGGATATCAACAGTAGTCATATGTTCTCCAGCCTCTATCCTGAACCTCTCACTATCTGTCCGGGTTTGTTTCCGGTGTGAACGGCGTTGTCTACCACCCGAACACCGTTTACCCAGACATCCCGGACTCCCTGCGAAAGTCTATGGGGATCCTTAAAAGTGGCATTGTCACCGATTGTCTTCGGATTGAAGACGACCACATCCGCCTGCATTCCTTCCTTAAGTAGGCCGCGGTTACGGAGTCCGAGGCGGTCTGCAACGGCGGAACTCATTTTACGGACACAGTCTTCGAGTGTGATCACCTGTTCTTCTCTCACGTACTTGTTGAGAACCCGCGGATACGTTCCGTACGCGCGGGGATGGACAGGGCCAAGTGTTTCAGCCCACTCCGGATCCAGTCCACCGGCGTCCGTGGAAATTTTGATCCAGTCCAATCGTAACTGATCGCGTATATTTTCTTCGGACATGGAGAAGTAGATGGTTGAAATTCGCTGCCGTTCCGACAGGAGCAGCTGAAAAACAGCCTCGATCCAGTCCATTCCCATATCGTCCGCGATTTCATTGAGCCGCATACCCGCATATTGCTTGTTTTCAGGTTGCTGAAAGCCGATGGGCATGACACCGTCTACACCGTTAAGGTCCGCCATCGCCTCCCAACCACCAACGGGGTTGAGGGCAGCCTCCCGTATCTCCTCACGTGTCCGTGGATTCATCAGATTGTCAAAAAGTGCGCCATTGGCCTCGGCCCACGGCGGCAGAACGGATGTTAAGCCGGTTCCGGACGCTTCGTAAGGATACATATCGGCCGTCACATCAAGTCCTGACGCACGTGCCTGTTCGATTAATGCGATGGCTTGTGGCATTTTCGGCCAGTTACGACGGCCCGCAGCCTTCAAGTGATAAATTTCAACCGGGACGTTTGCACGACGTCCAATTTCGAACGCCTCCTCAAACGCTGAAAAGATTCCATCCGCTTCGGATCGGACATGGGTAATGTACAGGCCGTTATACCGACCGACCACATCGCAGATATCGACCCATGCATCCGTATCCGTATAAGCATCAGGTGGATAGATGAGCGCTGAAGACACGCCAAAAGCGCCATCCTCCATAGCCTCCGCCATAAGCCGCCGCATCGTTTTCATCTCTTCTGCCGAAGGAGTTCCCATGTCGAGACCTTTGACGAAATTCCGCAGCGTGCCGCCGCCTAAAAATGAGCCGACATTAGGGGAAACCCCGTGATCCATCATCGCATCAAGCCACTGCCCAAAGCGATTCCATGACATCGCCTTTTTCACCCAGTCAGGTAGCATGTCGGCATAAACTTTAAATCCGATCGGGTTTTTTATCCTACCGCCGAAGGGGGCGGGTGTCCATAATTCACCCATGATTTCGGTGGTGACACCCTGGGTAATCTTGGACAGAGATCTTCCATCCCTCATTAAAGGGGCTATGGAGTGACTCTGAATATCTATGAAGCCGGGAGAGACCACCAGGCCGTTGGCCTGGATGGAATGTGCGACCTGATCTATCGGTATCACACCTCCGGGGGTAACGGCGGCGATCCGTTGCCCTTTGATCGCAACGTCACCGTAGAACCAGGGATTACCTGTACCGTCGATGATTCGACCGCCATGTATCAGTGTATCGTACGTGGGCAAAAATACTTCCTCCGATACGGGCTCTGGGGGCAGATCAAACGCGGATTCGGCGGGTTACCTGTCCGTTGCTTTCCCAGTAAGTATGTTTGGCTGACAGGAAGGGGTCGTTCGGCATAGGCTGGACGGCACCGCTGGTGGAGATGGCCCTGGAAGTGACATTGTAGTCGCCCCGGGCAGGATTGTTGATCTCGAGTCTCCAGAATTTCCAACCGAACTCGGAGTCGGCGCCATCTATTATTTCCGCGGTCTGCCAGCTGCTATCGCCGAATTTAACCTGCACCTCACCGATCGGAGCGCCCCAGGCAGCGCCATAGATTTTGTAGGTATCTCCCACCCGGGTTACTTTCGCCGGAGTGGAATTTATCCGGCTCTTCCCCACTTGGGTCTGCGTGAAAATTGTCTCTCCGTCCTGGATTTCCTCACGTATGGTGACATAGTCCCTAGAAATAAACCGCCCCATAAACCGGGTAGTCCTTACCTCAATGCGTTTCAGCCACTTGACGTTCTGAATTCCGTACCAACCCGGTGTAATGAGCCTGAGCGGATAACCATGGTCCTTGGGGATGGTCTGACCATTGACTTCATAACAGAGAAGTATACCAGGATCCAACGCCTGTTTGATGTCCAGTGTTCTTGCGAAATTCTGTTTCATGGTCAGTTTTTTACCGCGGCGGGGTTGAATCTGCTCCTCTCCCTCGTCGTGGCCGAAGAAGACCACTTCGATGCCACTCCGATGGACGCCTGCCTCTTCCAGGATCGAGGCAAGCGGGGTACCGGTCCATGTGGCGTTGTACACACCGCCCTTAAACCAGTCAAACCCCCGGTTACCCGAACATTCCAGGGCGAAGTCGACGCTCTGACTGGGACGACGTTTGATGTCGTCCAGAGAGAGATTGAGCGATTGGATCACGGCACCGGTGATTTCCAGTGAATAGCCGGTTCCGTCTACATCGGGCACATTGTAATGACTGGCCTTGAAAAATTTGTCTACCGGTGTTATCCATGATTCCACATCCGACCAGTTAAGGAGGTTCATGCCACTCATCGGCGGTTTTTCGCCTTGATCCAGCCAATCGATTGGACGTTCTCCCTCGCCGGTCTGGAATAATTCTGCAAGAGCGTCATATGGAAACAGCGCCAGTCCAGCCGCTGCCGCCCCTCCCTGGATCAACAGATCTCTGCGGGATATAGTTTTTCTTTCGGCCATGACGATCTCCTAAATGACTGTGTAACTTGTTCAGACTCTAAACGTCCGGGTCACCTGTGCATTGGTCTCCCAGTAGGTGTGTTTACGTTCCAAATACGGATCGTTGGCCGCCGGTTGCACCGCGCCCCGATCGGATATGGCGCGTGAGACAACTTCATGGTCGCCCCGGGGAGGATTAATCCATTCGGTCCGCCAGAATTTCCATCCGAATTCAGAACTTTCGCCATCGATTATGTCAGCTGACTGCCAGGTGTCTTCGCCGAGCCTGACCTGCACCTGTGTGACACGTCCTCCCCAGGCGGCCCCGTAGACCTTGTATGTGTCTCCTACGCGGGTGACCCTTGCAGGGATGGAATTGAGTCGGCCTTTGCCAACCGACATTTGTGTCCACAACGACTCGTCGTTATGTTCTTCCTCACGAATGGTCACGTAATCCCTCGATATGAATCGTCCAATGAACCGCGTGGACCGCACTTCGATACGTTTTAGCCATTTTACGTTGGCTATCCCATACCATCCGGGGATGATCAGCCGGACCGGATAACCATTTGGTTTGGGCAAAGGAACGCCGTTGACTTCATAACACACCATGATGTTGGGATCCTGCGCCTGATCGACCGTCAGGCTCCGCGCAAAGTGTTGCTTCATGGTGATTTGTTTGCCTGCTGCCGGTTGAATCTGTTCCTCACCCTGATCGTGTCCGAAAAATACCACGTCGACCGCACCGTCGCGCAGCCCTGCTTCTTTGAGTATGGATGCCAGCGAGGTCCCGGTCCAGCGTGCATTGTACACCAGTCCTCTGACCGAGGGCCTGGCTCCGTTGCCTGAGCATTCGATGGCGAAGTCCACCTCTTGCTGTGGACGGGATTTCAGATTTTCAAGGGATAATTTCAATGTCTTCTTGACGTTTCCGGTAACCGTCAGATTATAGGTGTCACTATCCACATCAGGAGCCTGGTAGTGGCTGGCAACGAAGAATTGATCAGTCGGTGTCAGCCATGAACTCAGGTTGTCCCAGTCCAGCTGAGTAATCGCGGTGAATGGATCGGGATTGTCTATCCACGCAATCGCCCGTTCACCTTCGCTGATCTGGAAAAGTCTGGCCATGACTTCCGAGGGCCAGAGGGCCAATCCCGCCGCGGTGACACTGCCCGCCTTCAACAGGTCTCTCCGAGACATAGCGTTTTGGTTGGACATGGCTTCCTCCTAAACATGGGCTGTCGATCTCTGTCTATCTGGTATTCGCACATTCAAAAAAAAGATGCGTGTCAAGTAATTGAATTCACCGCCGGAGTCAAGCGTTAAGTCGGAAAATGAGTGATTAGCCCTTTAAACCGGTGAGTGTGGTACCTTGTATAAAGTACCGTTGGGTAAAGAAAAACAGAACGATTACGGGCAGTGTCATTAGCAGACTGGCGGCCATAGTCAGTGCCGGATTGTTATTCACCTGAACCGCGAAAGCATACAGGCCAAACGCCAGGGGATACAGACGCTGGTCGGCGATGTATATCAAGGGTCCCATGAAATCGTTCCAGGAGCCCATAAATGTGAATATGGCTATGGTGGCCAAACTCGGTTTTATCAGCGGCAGGATGATATGCCAGTAGATCCTCAGGAAACCGCACCCGTCCATGCGTGCGGAATCTTCCAGATCTCGTGGTATTCCCTTCATGAATTGCCGCAGCAAAAAGATGAAGAATGCGTTTCCGAATATATGACCTGCCCACAGAGGATACAGTGTGTCGTATGCGCCCAAAGTTTTCCAGATGAGGAAATGGGGTATCATGGTTACCTGCGGTGGAATCATCATCGTGGCCAGCATGAGCACGAAACAGAACTCCCGCCCCGGCCAGTAGAGGCGCGCAAAAGCGTAAGCGATGAAAGAACAGGAGAGCAACGTGAGGATGATACTGATCGTCACCAGAAACAGACTTGTTTTTACGTAGCGCCAGAATGGAATATGATCCCACACCCTGTAGTAATTCAGGCTGAGCTTGTTCCACCACGCCCTTGACAATCCTGACTGGCGCAGCTCAAAAGTAAGTTTCAGTTTGCGTGGGTGACTGATGTAATCTGGTGATTTGGCCTCTTCCTTGAGCAATATCCAGGTTTTTATTTTGTTTGAGGTATCGTCCGGCCCCGGTTCCTGCCAGGTTGCGGTAGCCCAGGTGAAATTGGCCAGAACCAGCGGACGTTCTGCCACGTAGCGGGCCCCTGATTTTTCAACTGTCAGCCACAATTCATGCCAGCTGTCGTCAGGCTTCAAATGAAGTTGAATTCTCTGTAATTCATCCGCATCGAAATCGAGATCGAACGTTTGAGATAGCACGCCTGTTTTGCCCTCGCTGAAGTCGTAATTGATGGAGGCATAGCTAAAATACTCCTCTTCTTCGATGTGAAGAGATATGATATGGGGCGTTTGGGTTTCCAACCGTTCGTCATGGGGGACACCTGCCGCCAGTTCCTGTACATCCAGTGACTCGCTCCGGATTCGGATCATCCCGAAACTGAGTCTTCGAATAACATTTTCCGCTACCATCTTGACACCTTGTCGATCGATCGCAATTTGCGCCGCGTTGATGATCGCTCTGTGGTCAAGCTGCCAGACTTCCAATGGCAAACTGCGCCAGAATTTGTCATACAAGCCTCGACCGATGTGATACCATGTTTCAGTGTTGTCGATATCCGGCGAGAGCGAGAATCCTGTATTTTTTGCCATATCAGAAAAAGCAGCGATCAATAGCTCCTGTTCGGGACCCTCCAGAGTTTCATAATACGCAGGATCAACGAAGGGGCTGTTTTTCTTCGGTTCGGGTGAGATTGGTAACAGTCTCAAATCTCCCGAGTATAATTCTCGGTCCACCTTTACACTCGTTGTGGCCATCCATATAAATGGTATAGAGAAGACGGCGGTTCCGGTTACGAGAAGCAAATATATGAGCAGTTTGCGCGGCATGTGATTCATTCTCTACGGTGTGGCGTCAATCGCCTTCGTAGTGTACCCACCGTCGTGACAACTTCAACTGCCAGACCGTGAGTGTCAGTACGATGATGAACAGGACCCAGGCCATTGCGGAAGCATACCCCATGTTTCCATAGCGGAACGCATGGTTGAACAGGTGGTATACGTAGAATAGGGTCGAGTTGGCCGGACCGCCCTGCGTCATGACAAACGCCTGGGAAAATATCTGGAAGGTGCCGATAAGCCCCATGACCAGGTTGAAAAATATGTAGGGGGTAAGCTGTGGTATGGTGATGTGCAGGAATTTACGCCATGCGCTGCAGCCGTCCAAACCGGCAGCTTCATACAACTCCCGACTGATGCCCTTTAATCCGGCCAGCCAGATGATCATGCTGCTGCCCGCACCCCACAGCCCCATCAGGATAAGGGCCGGCTTACTCCAGCCTGCATCCTGAAGCCAATTGGGGCCCTCGATGCCGAACAGGTCGATAAACAGGTTCAGGAAGCCGCCTTGAGGGTTGAATACCCAGATCCACAGGATACTGGAGGCCACAAGCGGTACGATGGCCGGAAGGTAAAAGCAGGTACGCCATATTGCGACTCCCCGGATCTCGATGTTTAACAGCAGGGCAATGCCTAGCCCGACAACGAGACCAATGGGAACACCCAGGACCATGAAGACGGTGTTCCACAAGGCGGTCGGAAACAGGTGGTCCTGGGTAAACATCCACTTAAAATTAAAGAGGCCTATGAATTGTGGGGGATTCAGGATGTCATAGTTGCAGAAACTCATGATGAGCGAAAACAGCATCGGACCGCCGCCGAAGATGATAAAACCCAGAACCCACGGCGAAGAAGCGATCCACCCTTCGCGCCACTGGCTTCTGAAATAGCCGCCCCCGGCGCCCGGCACCACACCGTCACCAGGTATAGTTTTTAGTCGGAATTTGCGGGTCAGGCTTGTCCGGAAACTGTTTCGGGTGTCCCAAACATATGCCAGTGCGCCTGCGGCGATTAGGAGCATTCCATAAGAAACATAGAACCAGTCCCATTCGATTGCGCGGCCTTCAACCGGGTGGAGGACCCTGTCGAGCTCTCTCTGCACATTCGCCGCACCCTGATCGAGTGCTTCCCGGGGTGTCAAGCGATGATAGTATGCGTTCTCAGCAGCGTTCATGTGTTCGTTCCACATCAACTGGCCTACGGGGGTGACCGGCCGGTAATGTGCATCGGGGAGCATATCCATGAGAAGGCGTGCACCGGACTTGAAGTTTTCGGGCATTCTCGGATTGCCGAAGACATATTTTTCGTGAAAGCGTTCGTTCAGATCGATTACCGGTACCTGCCGCGGAATGTACATGTGTCCCTGTGCTTCTGCGATCTCCCGCTCGCTTTCGATCCAAATCTCAAAGGCCCGGTCGCTGGCCATGAACCGGATAAACTCCCAGGCGGCGTCTTTGTTCCTTGCCGTGGTTGGAATGGCGTAGGACCATCCACCGTTCATAGTGGCGGTTTCGCGTCCCTTCTCGATCTCTTTCCTCGGAATCGGCGGTTTCGCCACGCCGAAATCGATATCGCGTCCGAAATTACCGAGAAAAGGCATGCGCCAGGCACCGTGTATCTCCATGGCTACCTTGCCCTGTATGAACGGATCGAGCTCGTTCCCCTGAAATCCCGACTGGAATGCATTTACTGCTTCATATCCTCCAAGAGCGTCATAGATTTCCACCATGTATGACAGGGCATCCACCACTTCAGGCGCATTTAACCGGCAGACAGTGCCGTCTTCATTCATGAACGTCGCGCCGTTCATCCATCCGTACATGTACAGGAACACGTTTCCGAACTGTGGGATAAAACCGACCGTCTTGAGTTTTCCGAATTCATCACGCTCGGTCAGTTTTACGGCGTATGCTTTCAGTTCGTCCCAGTCGCGGGGCGGTTTCGCCACGCCATTTTCATCAACGAACCCGGCTCGTTTAAGAAGATCCTTGTTGTAGAATAAAGCGCGGTCATCCACCGAATTAGGGATGGCGTAGACCTGTCCGTTGTACACCGCCTCATCCAGGCAGGATTTGTAAAATCGATTGAGATCCGGCGTGTGCTCCCTGCCCTTCGAGAGGTCTCTTTCGATATAGGGATCCAGCGGGACAAAACCGCCCCTGGCGGCCCATTCCGCGACGGCATACCTGTCAAAATAAATGACATCAGGCGGAACCCCGCCGGCAACACTGACCAGAAACCGGGTGGGGTCCGCCACCTGGTCTCTGGCAGCGTTCTGGCCTGAGATGACCCGGTAAACCGGCTTCGCGGGATCCGCCTCATGGGCCTCCAGGCTTCGCCGTTCAAATTCACGGACCGCATCGTCCATGGCCCCTTCTACCGGCCCTCCCGGTGCCATGTAAATTATCTCAACCACATTGGCGTCTGTATCGGCGTCACTCTGGCGAACCGGATACAAATACCAGAGTATTGCGGATAGGAGCAAAGCGACGGGGATAAGTTGTTTTAGAGTCATGATGATCCCGACGTAAACGATTGAAAGGGGCGACTTCTGGTGTTACACCATCTTCCGCGTGTTGGTTTGGAGTTCCTGTTAATAATACCCAATTTAAACATAATTACTTGAAGGAAGTGTGATATATTAATATATAGAAGTATCGTAAATGCCTAAACACTACATGTTTCACGGTCATACGGTTATGCTGTCTTACGTCATATATAAGCGGCAAACACAGGAATCCCGGTGTTTGCGTAAAGGCCGAGGAAAGGCCAATTTCAAATCAGGTAACATGATACATTTTCTGACATGTGTTTGGGCGGCAGGCAGTGTATGGGCATTCTGTTTAACCACGTCGGCGATAGCATCGCCACGGCAGAATGCTGATGAGGTGCACGAGGCCGTCTTACTGGAAGCGGGACATCGGTTCCCTTCTGCAGCGACATGCAAGGAATGCCATCCGAAGCATTACCGGGAATGGTCGGTCTCCCCGCACGCTTATTCTCAGATGAGTCCCGTGTTCAACGCTATGCATGCAACGATCACTAAATTAACAAACGGTACCACCGGTGATTTCTGCATCCGATGCCATTCTCCGGCAGCTATGGCGCTTGAAGAGCCCCT
>CAYYIS010000018.1:0-514 GCA_964470965.1 uncultured Gemmatimonadota bacterium
CGATTATCAATAAACTCACCATAACATTAGGAAGCTTTTATATTCTTGTCGGATTGCTCGCCAATGAGTGGATCCTGATTCCGCTTTTCAGCTCTGACGGGGAAATCCCATCACTAACTCGTCTATTGATATTAGGCTTTGAGCTCATTCTTATCGGACTGGGGATAGCTACGATTTATTTTCCTCATCTGTCTCTTACAATCAACATCAATTTGTTAACTATCTCATCTCTATTGTCATGGGGCGTGGCAGAGTTTTATTTAAACTATAAATATATCCACAACGCGGTTCTGTTGGCGCAGGATGAAACCATAAGTGATGATGTAGGTGACCTCAGAGCCCCGGATGGATACCTACATCATAAAATGAGAAAAAAAGTGAGCGTTATGACGACCTGGGGTGACGAAAAGGTAATGTATCACACCAATTCCTTAGGGTACAGGGATAGGTCACAAAAAGACGTGACTCTCGAATCCAACGCATCTCGACGTATTCTGATATTGGGTGATTCATT